>NZ_JAOTBE010000014.1 GCF_026162645.1 Paracoccus rhizosphaerae | reverse complement strand
CCCGCCGGCCGGTGGGGCCGCCCCGAGGACATCGCCCAGACCGCCGTCTTCCTCGCCGCCCCCGCATCCGACTATGTCAACGGCGCAATCATCAACGTCGATGGAGGCTGGCTTGCAAGATAGGTTGCATCGCACACCGTCGGACGCACCGGCAGGGATCGTGCATCTGGGCCTTGGTGCTTTCTTCCGCGCCCACGGGGCGATCTTCGTGTCCGAGGCGATGGAGGCATCGGGCGGTGACTGGGGCATCATCGGCGTCTCGCTGCAGTCGCCCGGCACCCGCGACAGGCTGAAGCCGCAGGGCTGGGCCTATACCGCACTTGAGCTGGGTCCCGAGGGAGAGACCGCGCAGGTCGTCACGGTCCTGCGCGACGTGCTGGTTGCGCCAGAGGACCCGCAGGCCGTGCTGGACGCGATGGCCGCGCAGGCGGTGCGGATTGTCAGCCTGACGGTGACCGAGAAGGGCTATTGCCACGAACCCTCCACGGGGCGGCTGAACCCGGATCATCCCGACATCCGCCATGACCTTGGCCACCCGCTGCCGAAATCCGCGCCCGGTTTCCTCGTGCGCGCGCTGCAGGCGCGGCGGGCGGCGGGGCTGGATCCGTTCACGGTCCTCTGTTGCGACAACCTGCCGGAAAACGGCCGCGTCGTGCGGGGCGTGGTGCTGGACCTGGCCCGGCTGGTCGATCCGGCGCTGGCCTCGTGGATCGAGGCGAAGGGCGCCTTCCCCTCGACCATGGTCGACCGGATCGTCCCCGCCACGACGCCCGCGGATCTGGACCGGCTGGAGGCGCTGACCGGCCACCGGGACGAGGCGCCCGTCATGCACGAGCCATTCCGCCAGTGGGTGGTTGAGGACAGCTTCGCCTGCGGACGCCCCGACCTGGGCGCGGTGGGCGTCCAGCTGGTGCAGGACGTCACCCCGTTCGAGTATATGAAGCTGCGGATGCTGAACGGCACCCACTCCAGCCTGGCATATCTTGGCTATCTGGCCGGCCACGAAACCATCTCCGACACGATGGCCGATCCGGTCTTCGCGCGCTTCGTCGACCGCCTGTGGCGTGACGAGATCATCCCCGCGCTGACCCCGCCGCCGGGCGAGGATCTGCCCGCCTATGCCCGCGCGCTGCACAACCGCTATGCCAACCCCGCGATTCGACATCGGACTTGGCAGATCGCCATGGACGGCAGCCAGAAGCTGCCGCAACGGATCCTGGGCACCATCGTCGAAAGCCGGGCCGCCGGACAGCCGGTTCCGGGGTTGACGCTGGCCGTCGCGGCGTGGATACGCTATACCTCCGGGCGCGGCGAAGACGGGCAGGGAATCGAGGTCAAGGACCCGCTGGCTCCGCAACTTGCGGCGCTATGGCGCGACGATCCCGCGCAGACTGTGGCAGGGTTCCTGTCCCTGTCGCAGGTCTTCCCCGCCGCCCTGCGCGAAGACGAAGGCTTTGCCGCCGACGTGACAGAGGCCTTAAATCGCCTGATCCGCAAAGGCGCGCGCGCCGCCGCCGATGGTTGATCCACGGCCGGGTCCGCCCCCTGGAGCGCATGTGAGGCAGCGTTCCGCCAACAGGCGGACGCCGGAGTCGGCCGAAGGGCCGGCCCGCCGCCTCCGCAGGCAGGCCAAGCGGGAGGATGGTTTCTCGATCACGCTGCTCACAGGCGCGACCCGGCGGCTTCAGGGATGGTGAGCGCTTTGCAGACGCAAGGGGTCTTTCATGGCTGCCTGAACGGCCACACGTGCAGGGACAAATAATCCCTGCGGCCTTGTCCATGCGGGGCCGTCGGGATCAATGAAACCAGATGGGCGCGCGGCCAGCCCTGTTCAGGCCGGGGCAGGGCGGTCCGAGGTCCGCGTCGCCACAGCT
The DNA here is from genome assembly GCF_026162645.1 of Paracoccus rhizosphaerae. Taxonomy (GTDB): domain Bacteria; phylum Pseudomonadota; class Alphaproteobacteria; order Rhodobacterales; family Rhodobacteraceae; genus Paracoccus; species Paracoccus rhizosphaerae. The sequence goes on along the minus strand of NZ_JAOTBE010000014.1, from coordinate 66,391 downwards.
TCCAGCGCCGCCGGGACAAGGGCGCCGCGGTGGCGGATGACCTGACGGCTGAGGGCGTGGCCGGCGCGGATCGCGGTCTCGCAATCGGCGCCTGACAGCCAGGCGGCCAGATAGCCTGCGTTGAAGCTGTCACCGGCCGCCGTGGTGTCCAGGGGCGCCTCTGGCGTCAGGTCCGCGACCGTGCCGTCGCCTTCGATCCCGCCGAAGGCCATCGCCGCGCCACCGTTCTTGACCACGACCTGACTCGCTCCGGAGGCCAGGTAGCGGGCCACGGTCGCGGTGGGGGCGGCGTCGCCGAAGAAGGCGGCCTCGTCGTCGAAGCTTGGCAGGACCAGGTCGGCCTCTCCGGCGGCGGCCTGCACCAGGGCGCACATCGTCTGCGTGTCGGGCCAGAGGCGCGGCCGCAGGTTCGGGTCGAAGACCACTGTGGTTCCCGCGGCGCGCGCGTCCCGCAGGGCCGCCAGCAAATTCGCGCGGCCCGCCTCTGGCAGGATCGCCAGGGTGATGCCTGACAGATAGGCCAGCCGGCAACCGGCCAGCGCCGCCGCAAGCTCTGCGGGATCGTCCGCCAGCCGCCGTGCGGCCGAGCTGTCGCGCCAATAGGCGAAGCTGCGCTCTCCGTCCCTCAGGCTGATCGCGTAAAGGCCGATCTCCCGGTCAGCCTCGCGGCGGATATGGGCGGTGGAGACCCCTTCGCTGTCCAGAAAGTCCAGCATCCGGCTGGAAAACTCGCCGGTCCCGACCCGCGTCAGATAGGCGACCTGCCAGTCGACGCCCAACAGGCCGCGCAGGTACCAGGCCGTGTTCAGCGTGTCGCCCGCCATCCCCAGCCGCCAGAGCCCCGGCTGATCGGCCTGGGACATCTCGACCATGGCCTCGCCAATCGACAGGATGCGGTTCATGCCGGCACCCCGTGGCTGCGCGACAGCGCGGCCTCGACCCCGCGCAGCTCGGCCAGGCCCTTCAGGCGGCCGATGGCGGGATAGCCGGGTTGGCCGCCGCGGCCGATGTCGTCCAGGATGTCCTGCCCGTGATCGGGGCGCATCGGGATCGACGCGTCATTGCGGCCCAGATCACGGCGGCGCGCCTCCTCGGCCAGAACGGAGTCGATCAGCGCGACCATGTCGGTCTGCCCGCCCAGATGCTCGTCCTCGAAGAACGAGCAGGGCACCAGATCGTCGTCGCGGCGCACGTTGCGCAGGTGCAGGAAATGCACCCGGTCGCCCAGGCGGCGCATCATCCCCGGCAGGTCGTTGTCAGGCCGCGCCCCAAGCGAGCCCGAGCAGAGCGTGACGCCGTTCGCGGGCAGGTCCACGGCGGCCAACCGCTCGACATAGTCGGCCTCGGTCGACATGATGCGCGGCAGGCCCAGAAGCGGGAAGGGCGGATCGTCGGGATGGCAGCAGAGCCGCATCCCCAGGTCCTGCGCGACCGGCGCAACCTGTTCCAAGAAGTCGTGGAAATGGCGGCGCAGCACCGCATCGGTGACCGGGGCATAGCTGGCCAGCAGATCGCGCACGTCCGGCATCGACAGCCGTTCCGCCGCGCCTGGCAGGCCGAAGACGACATTCGCGGCCAGCTGGTCGCGGCGCCCCTGCGGCATTTGGGCAAAGCGACGCGCGGCGGCGTCCTGCAAGGCGCCGGGAATGTCCTCGGCCGCGCCGGGACGCTGCAGGATGTGCAGATCGAAGGCCGCGAAGTCCACCAGGTCGAAGCGCATGCAGCGCGCCCCGGTCGGCCGCCGCCACGCCAGGTCCGTCCGCGTCCAGTCCAGCACCGGCATGAAGTTGTAGCAGATCACCCGGATGCCCGCCGCGTGAAGGTGCCGCATCGAGGTGATCCAAGCCTCGACATGCGCGCGCCAGTCGCCGGTCTGGGTCTTGATCGCCTCCGAGACCGGCAGGCTCTCGACCACTTCCCAGGTCAGGCCCGAGGGGGCGCCGTCGGACATCACGGCGATGGCATCCTGACGCCTGCGGATCTCCTCGGGGGTCCAGACCTGGCCAGTCGGGACGTGGTGGAGGGCGGTGACGACCCCCTGCACGCCGGCCTGCAGCATGTCGTCGACGGATACGGGGTCGTTGGGTCCGAACCAGCGCCAGGTCTGTCGCATCGGGGGCCTTTCAGTCGGTGAAATAGTCGGGATGGGCGGCGGCGATCTGCGGAAGCTCGGTCAGCATCTGGCGCAGATGAGCGCGGACGGCAGCCTCGGCCGCGTCGGCATCGCGCGCCTGGAGGGCGGTCAGGATGGCGCGGTGCTGTCCGATCGTCTCGCTTCGATCGAAGACGCGCATGGACATGTGGCGCAGGCGGTTCATCTGCGACTTCAGGCGTTCCAGGTCTTGCCAGACGGCGGCCTGTCCGGCAGCCAGCGCCATGGCCTGGTGGAAGCGGTCGTCTGATGCGATGAAGGCCGCCACGTCGCCCTGCGCGTTGGCGCGGTCCTGGACGGACAGCTCGGCCTCCATCGTGGAAAGATCGGCGTCGCGATCGGCCAGCATCCGCGCCAGGTCGCTTTCGACCGCCTCGCGGATCAGCCGCGCCGACAGGACCGCGCGGGCCGAGATCTTGCCGATATAGGTACCGCGCTGGGGGCGCACCTCGGCCAGGCCGTCGCTGGCCAGGCGGATGAACGCCTCTCGGACGGGCTGGCGTGAGAGGCCGATCTGCTCGGCAATGTCGGTTTCCGACAGGCGCGCCCCCGGCGGCAGATCCCCTCGCAGGATCCGCTGATGCAGCCAGTCATGGACCTGCTGGGCGGTCGTGACGGGGCGGGCGATGAGGGTTGCGTCGGTCATTGATCCTCCGCGGCCTGTGTATACCATACTTCCATACAAGTAAAGGGCAGGAGGAACCGATGTGTCTCAGCATGGTTGGGATGCACACGAGCAGAGGAGGCTCAATAATGGACCATACCAACCATACCCGGCTGGACCAGAGCGAACTGACCGAGGCCGTCCTTGACGGCGCCACCGTCTATGGCCCCGGCGATGAAAACGTCGGCAGCGTGTCCCACACCCACGGGTCGGGTGCATCCTGCGAGGTCGTGATCGACGTCGGCGGCTTTCTGGGCCTTGGCGCCAAACCGGTCAAGGTGCCGGCGCGGCAGATCGACTTCATGCGTGACGAGAGCGGCACCGTCCACGGGATGACGACCCTGACCAAGGACCAGCTGAAGGCCATGCCGCGCCATGAAGATTGATGCGCCCAGGTTGCGTCACAGCGACATGGTCATGAAGACCGAGTTCGGGTCCATGCGGTAGGACCCGAACGGCGGGCATTCCATGAACCCCTCCCGAAAGTAGAGCCCCCGCGCCGCCGCGAAGCTGCCCTGTGCGCCCGTTTCCAGCGACAGGCGGTGCAGACCCGCGGCGCGGGCGTGGGACAGCATGTGCCGCAACAGCATGCGGGACAGGCCCCGGCCGCGATGCTCGGCCAGGACATGCATCGACTTCAACTCGCCTTCCAGGCCGCCGAGCTGTTTCACCGCCCCCATCGCGACAGGCACTCCGCCATCGCGGGTCACGAAGAAGGTGATCTCCGGCACGGCCAGCAGGTCGCGCGGCAGCATGTGGATGGACTCAGGCGGCGTGTCCGCCTGCATCTCGGCGCTGTGGCGTTGGAACAGCAGGTCCAGGTCGGACCCAAGCGGGCTTTCGATGGCGATGGTCAGGGTCATGTCGGGCCTTCAGCCGTTGCCGCCGGACCTAGCCCAGGACCTTGTCGAGGACCGGCTTCAGGCGCGCCATGGTGCCGTCGACGTCCTTCAGCTTGTCCAGCCCGAAGAGGCCGATCCGGAAGGTCGAGAAGTCCGCGCCCTCATCGACCGCCAGGGGCACGCCCGCCGCGATCTGGGTGCCGAGTGCCGCGAAGGCGCGACCCGACTTCACCTCGGGGTCGGCGGTGTAGCTGACCACCACGCCCGGTGCCTGGAAGCTTTCGGCCGCGACCGAGCGGATGCCCCGCGCGGCCAGATCCTCGCGCACCGCGCGCCCCAGCCGCCATTGCGCGTCGCGGGCAGCCTCGAACCCCATCGCGCGGGTCTCTTCCATGGCGTCGCGGAAGCCCAGCAGCGCATCGGTGGGCATCGTCGCGTGATAGGCGTGGCCGCCGTCCTCGTAAGCCTGCATGATCGCCCGCCATTTCTTCAGATCCAGCGCGAAGCTGTCGCTGTCGGTTGCGGCCAGCCTTTCGGCGGCGCGGTCCGACAGCATCACCAGCCCGGCGGCGGGCGAGGCCGACCACCCCTTCTGCGGGGCCGAGATCAGCACGTCCACGCCCGTGCCCTTCATGTCCACCCAGACGGCCCCCGAGGCGATGCAGTCCAGCACCATCAGCGCGCCGACCTCGTGAGCGGCCTGCGCCAGCGCCGAAATATAGTCGTCGGGCAGGATCAGCCCGGCCGACGTCTCGACATGGGGCGCGAAGACCGCATCGGGACGGGCCTCGCGGATCCGGGCCACGACGTCCTCGATCGGCGGGGGCGCATAGGCGGGCTGGGGCGCGTTCCCCTGCGGGCGGGCCTTGACGACCGTCACCTCTCGCGCGAACCCGCCGGCCTCGAAGATCTGGCTCCAGCGATAGCTGAACCAGCCGTTCCTGACGATCAGCGCATGGGCGTCACGCCCGAACTGGCGCGCCACCGATTCCATGGCATAGCTGCCGCCGCCGGGGACGATGGCGACCTGCGCCGCGCCATAGACCTCGGCGAGCCCGGCCGACAGGTCACGCATCACCTTCTGGAAGCGCCCCGACATGTGGTTCAGCGAGCGGTCCGTGAAGACGACCGAGAACTCGTCAAGGCCGGCGGGATCGATCTCGGGGCGCAGGTGGGGCATGTCGGGTCCTTTCGCTGTTCACGCAAAGATTAGCGCCGGCGGGACGGGTCGGCCAGACCGCCAAATGGCGCAGGCGCCGATCCCCCCTTGCGGCGCCCCCCATCGCGTGACTACCTTCGCCATGTCAGCAACATCAAGGATTTCCATGCGTATCGGCATCCTTCAATGCGGCCAGTCGCCTGCCCAGTTGAAGCAGGCCCTGGGCGACTATCCCGACATGTTCGTCCGCCTGCTGGACGGGCGCGGCTTCGATTTCCGCACTTGGCATGTCGAGGAGATGGAGTTTCCCGACCACGTCACCGACGCCGACGGCTGGCTGCTGACCGGATCGCGCCACGGCGCGTACGAGGACCACGCCTTCATCCCGCCGCTGGAGGATTTCATCCGCCGCGCCCATGACGCCGGTGTGCCGATGGTGGGGATCTGCTTCGGCCACCAGATCATCGCGCAGGCGCTTGGAGGCACGGTCGTCAAGCATCCGGGCGGATGGGCGGTCGGCACGCAGGATTACGATTTCGGGGGCGAACCCGTACGCCTGAACGCCTGGCACCAGGACCAGGTCGTGGCGCTGCCGCCGGGGGCCGCGGTCGCCGGGCGCAACGCCTTCTGCGAGAACGCCGCTCTGATCTATGGCGACCGCGCCTTCACAGTCCAGGCGCATCCCGAATTCGACGACGCCTTCGTCCAGGGCCTGATGGACACGCGCGCCAAGGGCGTGGTGCCCGACGACCTGCTGCAGGCGGCATCCGCCCGCATGGGCGAGGCGAAGGGATCGGCGCAGCTGGCCGACCGGATCGAGGCGTTCTTCAAGCAACCGCGCGCGCTGGCGCGTCACGGCGCGCAGGGTGCGGCATGACCGACTGGACCGACAAGCTGCCCCGTGCCGCGCGCGACTTCATGGCCGGACGGCGTCTGGATGAGGTCGAATGCATCGTCGCCGACATCGCCGGCGTGGCACGCGGCAAGGCCATGCCCGCGTCCAAGTTCGCGCGACAGGAACGGTTCTACCTGCCGAACTCGATCTTCCTGCAGACGATCACGGGGGAATGGGCTGACAACCCGGCGGGCGCCTTCACGGAACCCGACATGGTGATGGCGCCCGACTATTCGACCGCGACCGCAGCGCCCTGGACCGCCGACTGGACGATCCAGGTGATCCACGACGCGCTGGACCAGCAGGGCAACCCGGTGCCGATCGCCCCAAGGAACGTGCTGAAACGCGTCGTGAAGCTCTACGAGGAGAAGGGCTGGAAACCCGTCGTCGCGCCCGAGATGGAGTTCTTCCTGGTCGCCCGCAACATCGACCCGAACCAGCCGATCATCCCGCCGATGGGACGCACGGGACGCAGGGCGGCCGCCAAGCAGGCCTATTCCATGTCGGCGGTCGATGAATACGGCAAGGTCATCGACGACATCTATGACTTCGCCGAGGCGCAGGGATTCGAGATCGACGGCATCCTGCAGGAAGGCGGTGCCGGGCAGGTCGAGATCAACCTGAACCACGGCGATCCGGTCGCCCTGGCCGACGAGATCTTCTATTTCAAGCGCCTGATCCGCGAGGCCGCGCTGCGCCACGACTGCTTCGCGACCTTCATGGCCAAGCCCATCGAGGGCGAGCCGGGCAGCGCGATGCACATCCACCATTCGGTGACCGACATCGCGACAGGGCAGAACATCTTCTCGGACACCAAGGGCCGAGAGACGCCGGCGTTCCTGCACTTCGTGGCCGGGATGCAGAAGCACCTGCCCGCGGCGGTGGCGCTGCTGGCGCCCTATGTGAACAGCTATCGCCGTTATGTCCCCGACTTCGCGGCGCCCATCAACCTGGAATGGGGCCGCGACAACCGCACCACCGGCCTGCGCGTCCCGATCTCGTCGCCCGAAGCCCGGCGGATCGAGAACCGGCTGGCGGGCATGGACTGCAACCCTTACCTTGGCATCGCGGCCAGCCTGGCTTGCGGATACCTGGGCCTTCTCGAGGGAGAGAACCCGCGCGCCGAATGCCTGGGCGACGCCTACATGTCCGAGGACGAGCTGCCCTACAACCTGGGCGACGCGCTGGACCTGATGATCGAGAACGAGGCCATGCGAGGCGTTCTGGGAGAGGAGTTCACCGCCGTCTACGAGGCCGTTAAGAGGAATGAATACAAGGAGTTCCTGCAGGTGATCAGCCCGTGGGAACGTGAACACCTGCTGCTGAACGTATGAACCTGCTGCACCTGAACGACCGGCCGGGGGAGTATCCGCCCAGCCTCTATGCCGCGCAGGCCGGCCCGCAGCCGGGTTTCACCCCCCTGCACGGCGAGGCGCGGGCCGATGTGGCGGTGATCGGCGGCGGCTATACCGGCCTGTCGGCGGCGCTGCACCTGGCGCGGCAGGGGCTGTCGGTTACCGTGCTCGAGGCGCAGCGCGTGGGGTTCGGGGCGTCGGGGCGCAACGGCGGCCAGATCGGCTCAGGCCAGCGGCAAGAGGTCGACTGGCTTGAATCGCGGCTGGGTCGCGACACGGCCCGACGCCTTTGGGACCTGGGCGAGGAGGCCAAGGCCCTGACCCGCGCCTTGGCAGAGGAGGCGGGCGTACCGGTGCGGAACGGCATCGCCCATGCCTGCCGCACGCAGGCCGAGGTCGAGCATGCCCGCCGCATGGCCGAACATCTGGCGCAGCACTATGGCTATGCCCAGGTGCGCCCGCTGCACCGCGACGGTCTGGCCGAGGTGCTTGGCAGCACCGCCTATGCCGGCGGCGACCTCGACATGGGCGCAAGCCATGTGCATCCGCTGGCGCTGGCCTTGGGGATGGCCCGGCTGGCGCGGTCGGCAGGCGCCACGATCCATGACCGAAGCGAGGTCACCCGCATCGACCACGGCGCCCGCGCGGGCGAGGCCAGCCGCGTCCACACGGCCGAGGGCGTTCTTCGCGCAGATCACGTGATCCTGGCCTGCAACGGCTATCTGGGTCGGCTGGACCCGGCGGTCGCTGCGCGCGTCATGCCGATCAACAACTACATCGTCGCGACCGAGCCCCTAGGCGACCGCTTCCCAGAGATCCTGCCCGGCATGAACGCGGCCGCCGACACGAAGTTCGTGGTGAACTACTGGCGGCTGGACGATGAGCGCCGGCTGGTCTTCGGCGGCGGCGAGACCGCGACCTACCGCTTTCCGCGGGACATCTTCGCGGTCGTGCGGCCGCACCTGCTGTCGGTCTATAAGCAGCTGCGCGACGTGGCACTGACACACGCCTGGGGCGGGACGCTGGCGATCACCATGAACCGGATGCCGTATTTCGCGCGTCCCGCGCCGAACTGCCTGTCGGCCAGCGGCTATTCCGGCCACGGGGTCGCGCTGGCGACCCTTGCCGGGCGGCTGATGGCCGAGGCGGTGGCGGGGCAGGCGGGGCGCTTCGATGTCATGGCCGCGGTGCCGACGCGCCCCTTCCCCGGCGGCGCCATGCTGCGCGCGCCGCTTCTGGTGGCGGGGATGGCCTGGTACGGGCTGCGCGACCGGCTGGGGTTTTGAGGGCCGGGCACCAGCTGGTGAACCGGCAGGCAGAACTCAGGCCGGCCGCTGGCCCATCCGTCCCAGCACCTGCTGGCGGATCTGCGCAGATTCGCGGTCCGAGATCCCCAGAAGACCTGCGACCAGACGGATCAGGCTTTCCTCGTCCATGCCGCGATCCTCGTCGGCATAGGCGACCTCCCACAGGGCGGCGATGATCCCCGCGCGATCATCCAGCGCGATGTGATCCTTGATCTGGCGGGTGAACTGGACCGTGTCTGCGGCGCCGGCTTCCAGCGCTTCGGCTTCGGCGCGGCGGGTGGCGGCCTCGTCGGGCGACAGGCCGCGGCGGCGCGCCAGCACCCGGTCGATGCGCTGGCGTTCGGCCTGGTCATAGTGATCGTCCGCCCGTGCCAGCCGTACCAGAAGCGCGGCGACCGCCAGTTCTGCCGCCTCGCCGTCCAGCGGCGCGTGGGTCGGGCCCTCGCCCATCAACCGAGTCAGAATATCCTTGAACATGGTCCCAGACTGGCGCCTTCGCGTGCCGGTGGCAAGGCGCCTAGCCGTCCCATCCCTCGACGATGATCACATCTGCGGCAGAGACCGGGTCCCGCAGCGCCTTGGCCGCCTGGTATCCGGCGCTGGCATAACAGTCGCGCGCCGCCTGCAGCGACGGAAACTCGATCACGACGCTGCGCGGCCGGCCCTCGCCCTCGACCACCTGCTGCGGCCCGCCGCGTACCAGGAAGCGTGCGCCATGTTTGGCGAAGGGGGCGGCATTGGCGCGGCGATAGGCTTCGTAGGCGTCCGGGTCGTCGACCGTCACATGGGCGATCCAATAGGCCTTGGTCATGGCTCCTCCGAGATGCGGATGCGTCCTTGGGCTACGCGGACGGCGCGGCCGGAGACGTGGACTTGCGCCAGCTTGCCGCCCCGCACCGTCACGCGCAAGCCGATGCGGGAAGGCCGACCCATCTCGATGCCCTGGCGCAGGTCCAGCCGCGTCTCGCCCTCGGACAGCGCGCCCGCGACCAGAAGGGGGGCCGCAAGGGCCGCCGCGGCCGACCCGGTCGCGGGGTCCTCTGGGATGCCGTTGGCCGGCGCGAACATCCGGGCGCGCAGGCCCGCCCCCTCGGCGGCATAGCAATAGACCTTTGCCACGTCGCGCGTTAGCCTGTCGAAGTCGACCCCCGCGGGCCGTGCCGCCTTCAGCGCCGCCACGTCAGACAGCGGCACGAAGATGAAATCGGACCCGCCCGAGACGACCATCGGGCAATGCGCGCCGAAGCCCACCTGCGCAGGCGACAGCCCCAGGCCGCGCGCCGCTTCCTCTGGATCAACCGGGCGGCCCGCCTGCGGCAGGACCGGCGACATGAATTCGGCCAGGCCGCCGGTGATGCTGACCGGGACGGGGCCGGCCTCCTCCTCCAGCACCAGATCGCCGTCGGTACCGCCAAGATGCAGCGCGCATCCGATCGTCGGATGGCCTGCGAAGGGGATCTCGGTAAGGGGCAGGAAGATGCGCACCCGCGCGGCGTGGCCCGGCTGGCGGGGCGCCATCACGAAGATCGTCTCTGACAGGTTGAACTGCCGCGCGATGGCCTGCATCTGGGCCGTGCCAAGCGCATCCGCGCCCATGACGACCGCCAGCGGGTTGCCCGAAAAGGGGCGGTCGGTGAAGACGTCATAGACGTAGAAATCCAGCATGCGGTTCATCTTCTGAGCGTGACGATCCCAGACGGGCCGAGGGTCCCTCAGTATTTCTGCGGCACATACAGCTCGCGTGGCAAGACGTCGCGTTCATAGTCGGGGTTGAACACCCGCTCGGGCAGGCGGATCTCCTCGTGCGGGACATCGCCATAGGGGATCAGCCCCAGAAGGTGGCTGATGCAGTTCAGCCGCGCACGCTTCTTGTCGTTGCCGGGCACGATGTACCAGGGCGCCTCGGGGATGTTGGTGCGCTCGAACATGTCCTCCTTGGCCTTGGTATAGGCTTCCCACCGGATGCGGGACTGCAGGTCCATGGGCGACAGCTTCCACTGCTTCAGCGGGTCGTGGATGCGGATCTGGAACCGCATCTGCTGCTCCTCGTCGGTGATCGAGAACCAGTACTTCACTAGGCGGATGCCCGATCGGACCAGCATCCGCTCGAACTCGGGCACGTCCTGGAAGAACTGCTCGACCTGGTCCTCGGAAGCGAAGCCCATCACGCGCTCGACCCCTGCGCGGTTGTACCAGCTGCGATCGAACAGCACGATCTCTCCGCCCGCCGGCAGGTGCGGGACATAGCGCTGGAAATACCACTGCGACTTTTCCCGGTCCGAGGGGGCGGGCAGGGCCACCACGCGCGCGACGCGCGGGTTCAGGCGCTGGGTAATGCGCTTGATCGCGCCGCCCTTGCCGGCCGAATCGCGGCCTTCGAAGATCACGACAACCTTTTCCTTGTGGTGGCTGACCCAGTCCTGCAGCCGGATCAGTTCGGACTGCAGGCGCAGCAGCTCGTGGAAATAGGTCTTGCGGTCCATCTGGTCAGGATGGTGGTTGCGATAGATCCGCCGGATCTCCTCGGACAGGACCGCGTCCTCGAGGTCGATCTCCATGTCCTCGTCCAGTGTTTCCTGAAGCTCGGCTTCCAACCAATCGTGATAGGTGTTCATTGTCGTCTCCGGCAGGGTCGTCGGGGGGTCTAGGCGCGGAATGTAACGGTCATGCGTCAGTTGCCGAAAAGCGCGGCGCATTCGGGCGTGACGGCCAGGACAAGCCCTTCGCGCGTGCTGTCCACCGTGCCGCACCACGTGCCCTGGACAGAAAACAGGCTGCTCGTACCCCGCGCCGGGCGATAGGCGATGCGGCGTCCGGCAGTATTGAACACGTTCAGGACGCCTGTCGCGCTGGGGGCGTAGTATCCGCGCACCTCGCCATCGGCGGTGAAGATCAGCCGCCCGTCGTTGGCGGGGTTCGAGGGCCGGTTCTCCCATGCCGACGGCGAGTTGGCGGTGTTGCCCGACGAATTGGCGGCCGCGTTCGGCTGGTTCGCGGTTCGGGCGGGGCTGTTGGCCGGGTGGCCCGGTCCCAGCTCGAACGGCAGCTGCGTGCGGTCGATCACCACCAGCGGCGCGTCGGCCAGCGCAGGCGCCGGCGCCAGCAGAAGAAGCAGGGCAAGACGGCTGGGGGACATTGCGGTTCTCCTTCGTGTCAGGCGGCGCAGGTCGGAAGTGCAGCGGTCAGCCTGTCCCATTCGTGGCGGTTGCCAGGGATGCCAAGCCGCAGCCAGCGGTCGGAATAGGGGAAGCGCCGCGTCCAGATGCGGGACCGCGCCAGACGGTCCTGCGCAGTGCGCGCATCGGGTGTCTGGTACAGCCGGAACAGATGCGTGCCGCCAGCCAAGGTCCAGCCCGCGCCGCGCGCCAGCATGTCCAGCCTTAGGCTGGCCTCGCTGTGATAGGTCACGGCGTCGTCGGCCCAGGCCCGGTCCGCCATGGCGGCGGCGGCAATGGCCAGCGCGGGGCCGTTCACCGACCAGGGGCCAGCTGCTTCTCTCAGCTTGGCCAGCAGGTCGGGGGCGCCGATCACGAAGCCAAGCCGCAGCCCGGCCAGCCCCCAGAACTTGCCGAAGCTGCGCAGGACGACGGCGTTGGCGGGCAGGGCCGGGGCCAGCGACAGGTCGGGACGCGGATCGGCAAAGCTTTCGTCGACGATCAGGCGGCCGACGCGGCTGGCCAGTTGCGCCAGGACCTCGGGTGGCCATTCCCGGCCATCGGGGTTGTTCGGGTTCACCACGACCGCAAGATCGGCGCCGGCCATCTCGTCGGGATCGGCGGCGGGCCGGACCTGCCAGCCGGCGGCGGCCAGGCTGGCGGCGTGTTCGTTGTAGCTGGGCGTCAGCACTGCCGCTTGGCCGGGCGTCCACAGGCGCGGCAGCAGCTGGATCGCGGCCGAGGCGCCGGCCACCGGGTGCACCCGGCCGGGGCGGCAGCCGACCCAGTCGGCGGCGGCGGCGATGGCCCCCGCCTCGGCTTGGGCGGTGGGCAGGTCGCGCCAGACGGCGTCGGGCAGGGGGGGCAGCGGCCAGGGGCGCCGGTTAATTCCGGTCGACAGGTCGATCCAGTCGTCGCCGCCATAAAGGGCGCGCGCCACGTCGGCATTTCCCCCGTGATCCCGTTGCATGCTGCCCGTCCCGAAGCCCTTTTGCCCGTGGTAGGGCAGCAGCGACCGGCCCGCAATGCGTCACCGAATTATCGCTTTACACGCCCGGTTAACCCGACCACGATATATGGTAAGAACATTCGGGCGACTCTGCCCGGTGTTGTGTAGCCACCAAGGGCTCGGGCGCACCGTGGCCCTGCAAGGCAGGAGGCAGCCATGGCACAGACCGATCACTTCATCGCCAGCGACGAGATCCACCCGATCGACATCGTCGAGGCCGTGGCGACCCATCACGAATGGGACTTCGACCGGCTGGCCGAAGATCAGATCGCCATGGTGGTCGAGGGGCAGTGGCGCAGCTATTCGCTGACCCTCGCCTGGTCGCCCAGGGAGGAAGTGCTGCGGCTGGTCTGCACCTTCGATCTGGACCCGCCCAAGGACAAGCTGCCGATGATCTACGAGACGATCAACATGGTCAACGACCAGGTCTGGGACGGCAGCTTCACCTATTGGACGGCGCAGCAGCTGATGGTGTGGCGCTATGGCCTGGTGCTGGCGGGCGATGCCATCGCCCTGCCCGAACAGGTCGACCAGATGATCCGCAACGCCGTCGCCGCGTGCGAACGGTTCTATCCCAGCTTCCAGCTGGTGGGCTGGGGCGACACCGGCCCGGCGGCGGCGCTGGACATCGCCTTGGGTCAGGCCTACGGACGGGCTTGACGGGGGCGCCTTGTCCCCCGCGGACAAGGGGAGCAGGATGACCGAATTCGACGATATCAACGCGCGTGGGCTGGTTCTGGTCGGCTGCGGCCGCATGGGCGGGGCGATGCTGAAGGGCTGGCTGGCCCGCGGGCTGCGGCCCGACGCAGTCACCGTCATCGACCCGAATCTGGCGCCGGAATGGCAGGACAAGGGCCTGCGCGTGAACGCCGATCTGCCGGGGAACCCGGCCGTCCTGGTCTTGGCCGTGAAGCCGCAGATGATGGCCGACGCCCTGGGGCAGGTGCCGAAGCTGTCGGACACCCTGGTCGTCTCGGTCGCGGCCGGCACCACCATCGCCAGCTTCGAGGCGACGTTTCCCGGCGCGCCCATCGTGCGGGTCATGCCCAACACGCCTGCCGCCATCGGGCAGGGCATCTCGGCCATGATCGGCAACAGCCGGGCGACGGCCGCGCATCTGGACCTGGCCGAGGCGCTGATGCGCGCCGTGGGCCGCGTCGTCCGGTTGGATGACGAGGGCCAGATGGACGCCGTCACCGGCCTGTCCGGCAGCGGCCCGGCCTATGTCTTCCACCTGATCGAAACGATGGCGAAGGCCGGAGAGGCTCAGGGCCTGCCCGCTGGACTGGCGCTGGAACTGGCGCGCGCGACCGTGGCGGGCGCCGGCGCGCTGGCTGTCCACGAGGACGAGGATCCGGCCGTGCTGCGCCAGAACGTGACCTCGCCCAACGGCACGACGGCGGCGGGGCTGGAGGTGCTGATGGACCAGGACGCCGGTCTGCCGCCCCTGATGGTCCGCACCGTCGCCGCGGCGACCGAACGGGGCCGCGCCTTGGGCCGGGGTGAGGCATGACGATCACGTTCGACGACTTCCAGAAGGTCGACATCCGCGTCGCCACGATCACCCGCGCCGAACCCTTTCCCGAGGCCAGGAAGCCTGCCATCAAGCTGTGGCTCGACCTGGGAGAGATGGGAGAGCGCAGATCCTCGGCCCAGATCACGCGGCACTACGACCCCGATGCGCTTGTCGGGCGGCAGGTGCTGTGCGTCGTGAACTTTCCGCCGCGCCAGATCGGGCCGGTCATGTCCGAGGTTCTTGTCCTGGGCGTTCCGGACACGGACGACAATGTCGTGCTGATCGCACCAGACCAGCCCGTGCCGAACGGAGGGAGGCTCTATTGAGGCTGCTTGTCACCCGCCCCATGACGGCCCGCGCGACCGCAGCGATCGGCGGCCGCTTCGACGCGACCTTCCGCGACAACACCCCCCTGACCGCGGATGAGGCCGCGCAGGCGATGCGCGACTTTGACGCCATCATGCCCACGCTTGGCGATGCCTTTACGGCAAAGGCCTTCCAGGGCGACCTGCGGTGCCGGATCCTGGCGAATTTCGGCGCCGGCTATAACCACATCGACGTGGCGGCCGCGCAGGCGGGGGGTGTCACGGTGACGAACACGCCCGATGTCGTCACCGACGCCACCGCCGATATCGCCCTGACGCTGATGCTGATGACCCTGCGCCGTGCGTCCGAGGGTGAGCGTCTGCTGCGCGCCGGACAGTGGACCGGCTGGAACCCCACCCAGCTTCTGGGGCACGAGATGACCGGCAGGATCGTCGGCATCGTCGGCATGGGGCGCATCGGCAAGGCCATCGCGCGCCGCTGCCACCTGGGCTTCGGCATGGACGTGGTGTTCTTCAACCGCTCGGCGGTGTCGGCCCTGGACGTCCCGGCCCGCCAGATCGCGGATCTGCACCGGATGCTCTGGGCCTGCGACGTGGCCGTCATCGCTGTTCCGGGCGGTCCCGGCACGCGCGGCATGATCGGCGCGGCCGAGCTGCGCGCCCTCGGGCCGCGGTCGGTGCTGGTCAACATCGCCCGCGGCGATGTGGTGGACGAGGATGCGCTGATCGACGCGCTGCAGGCGGGCACCATCGCCGGGGCGGGCTTGGACGTCTACGCCCGCGAACCCGAAGTGCCGCAGGCGCTGCTGGATGCGCCCAATGCCACCCTGCTGCCGCATCTGGGCACCGCGACGGACGAGACGCGGACGCTGATGGGTCTGCGCGCGCTGAAGAACCTGGTCGCCCACGCCGAGGGGCAGACGCCACCTGACATGATCGTGTAGAAGCGGAACCGCACGGGCACCGGCAAGGTTCTTCATCAACATGAACTTGAACCGACGGGTGCGACATGAACTGGGATATCATTCAGGGCAAATGGAAGCAGCTGAAGGGCTCTGCCAAGGAAAAGTGGGGCGAGCTGACCGACGACGAACTGGACCAGATCGACGGCGACAAGGACCGTCTGGCCGGCAAGCTGCAAGAGAAATACGGCTGGACCAAGGCCGACGCCGACCGCCAGATCGACGACTACTTCCGCGACAAGTAAGCGGAGCGCCGACCGGAAAGGGCGCCCACTGGGCGCCTTTTTCATGCCCGCGTGCTTGAATGCCTCCGGGGGCTTTGGCACGAAGGGGGGCGGGTCCAATGCCCGGACAGTTCAAGGACCCGCCGATGCTCTATGCCTATAACGTCCACGGCAACCGGCTGATCTCCATGCCGAGCGACGGCGACCTGACGCAGGCGATGTGGATCGACCTCGTCCAGCCCTCCGACGCCGAGATGCGGCAGTTGGGCGACATGGGGGTGATCCTGCCGTCGCTGGCCGAGATGGAAGAGATCGAGCTGTCGAACCGGCTCTACCGCGAGGATGGCCTGGACTACATGACCGCCGTCCTGCCCGGAGAAAAGGCGGGCGGCGACCGCGTCTCGATGCCGGTAACCTTCGTTCTGTCGGGGCAGCGTCTGGTGACGGTGCGGCACCATTCCCCGCGCCCGTTCCTGACCTTCCCGAACCGGGCCGAGCGGTCGACCTTGGGCTGCGGTGATCCCGACCGTCTGTTCCTGGGCCTTCTCGAGGAGATCATCGCCCGGCTGGCGGACATCCTGGAAGGGGCGGGCCGGGTCTTGGACGACACCACCGCCGGCATCTTCGAGAGGGGCGCCGCCAGGTCCGGCCCCGACCGCCTGCAGACGGCGCTGGAGGCGGTGGGCCGCGAGGCCGAACTGATGGCGCGCGTCCGCCTAGGGCTTCTGACCATCGAGCGGATCCTGGCCTTCTATACCGCCATCATCGAGGACCGTCCCGATTCAGGCCGCTTGCGCCCCGCCATCCGTGCGCAGATCCGCGACGTGCAGGCGCTGGAGGTCCATGCCGACTTCCTGGGCAGCCGGGTCAGCCTTGCCGTGGACACCACGCTTGGCATGATCAACCTGCAGCAGAACAACACCGTCCGCATCCTGTCGGTCATCGCGGCACTGTTCCTGCCGCCGACGCTGATCGCCAGCATCTATGGGATGAACTTTACCCACATGCCGGAACTGGACGAGCCATGGGGCTATGGCTTCGCACTGGCGCTGATGGGTGTCACGACCCTGGGGACCTGGCTGTTCCTGCGCTGGAAGCACTGGATCTGACGGCGGGACCGAAGGGCCGCTAAAGGTCCTGCAGCTCGCGCGCCAGAAACCTGGCGGCCCTGTGCCAGGATTCGTCGGTATCGCCGCGGAAGTTCAGGCTAGGGCTGGCGATCAGCTGGCCGGTGCCGCTGTGAACCAGTGTGACGAAGATCTGGATGATCAGCGTGCTGGTCTTTTGGACGACGACGAACAGGGACCGCTCTGCCTGCGCCTCGTGCGCCAGCGACAGAAGGCAGTCCGTCGTCTCGGGGGTGCAGGTCGCAGCGATCTGAGGCCTGCCGATCACCACCGATGGCGTCAACTCATCGTTGAGCGTCTCGGCCAGCAGATCCAGCCGGCGCTGGTGATCCACGCTCTGGTCGCGGACCTCGTGGGACGTGTCCAGAAACTTGGGCGGAAAGATCGCCAGCGTCTCGGCCGTGGCTGGAACGAGAGTCCCGAGCCACAGCAGGGCTGCCATTTGGACGCTGCGCATGTGCCTTCCTCCACCAAAGGGGGACAGGCTATCGGAACATCGTGGCGGTGGAATCCGCCTTTGGTCGCATATTCGCGGGCGTGGCCGCGGTCTACTCCTTCCCCTTGGCCGCCTTCTTCGGCGCGGCCTTCTTCGGGGCGGCTTTCTTGGCCGCAGGCTTCTTCGCTGCGGGCTTCTTGGCCGCCTTCTTCGGCGACTTGGCGGCCTTGGCGGCGATCAGTTCCAGTGCCTGTTCGACGGTGATGTCCTCGGGCGTCACGTCGCGGGGCAGGGTGGCGTTCACCTTGCCCCATTTGACGTAAGGTCCATAGCGGCCGTTCATCACCTGGATCGGCCCGCCATCGGGATGCTCTCCCATCTCGCGCAAGGGCGCTGCGGCGGCCGCCCGGCCGCGGGTCTGCTTCGAGGCCAGAACCTCGACCGCGCGGTTCATGCCGATCGTGAAGACCTCGTCGACATCGGCGATATTGGCGTATTTGCTGCCGTGCTTGACGTAGGGGCCGAAGCGCCCGATGCCCGCCTCGACCAGCACACCATCCTCGGGGTGGGGGCCGACGGGGCGGGGCAGCGACAGAAGCTGCACCGCCTTGTCAAGGTCGATGGCGGCGGCATCCCAGCCCTTCGGGATGGACGCGCGCGGCGGCTTGGGCTGCTCCTCGGTGGCCTCTCCGCGCTGGACATAGGGGCCGAAGCGCCCGGTCTTCAGGCTGATCGGATCGCCGGCATCCTCGCCCAGGATGCGGTCGCCGACCGGCTCCTCTCCGTCAGGGACCGACAGCGGGCGGGTATAGCGGCATTCAGGATAGTTCGTGCAGCCGATGAAGGCGCCGCCCGACCGCGCGGTCTTGAGGTTCAGCCGGCCCTGACCGCAGAGGGGACAGGTGCGCGGATCGCCCCCGTCCGCCCGCGGCGGATAGAGATGCGGCGCAAGGGCATCGTCGATCGCCTCGAGAACCTCGGTGATGCGCAGTTCCGAAGTGCCCTCCAGCGCTTTCGAGAAATCCTTCCAGAAGCGGCCCAGAACCTCGCGCCACAGGCGGTCGCCGGCGCTGATCTCGTCCAACTCGTTCTCCAGATCCGCCGTGAAGTCATAGCTGACATAGCGCGGGAAGTATTTCAGCAGGAAGATCGTGACCAGACGGCCCTTGTCCTCGGGGATCAGGCGGTTCTTGTCCTTGCGGACATAGTCGCGGTCCTGGATCGTGGTGACGATGCTGGCATAGGTCGAGGGGCGGCCGATGCCCAGTTCTTCCATGCGCTTGACCAGCGTCGCCTCGGTATAGCGGGGCGGGGGCTGGGTGAAGTGCTGGCGCGCAGCGGCGGCGGCGCGTTCGTCCGTCAGAAGGCCAGGTGCGCCGCGCTGGCCGGCAGGGGCGCTGACCGGGTCGCCGCCCTTGTCGCGGGCCTTCGCCAGCTCGTCCTCGAAGGCGGCGGGAACAAGGCGCGCGGCCTCGCCCTCGGAGATGGCGGGCAGGCGGGCGCTGTCCTCGCCCTCGTCGTCGTCGCGGCCCTGGTCATAGACGCGCAGAAAGCCGTCGAACTGCATCACCTGTCCCGTGGCGCGCAACCCGACCTGGTTGTCCGGGCTGGCGATCTCGACCGTCGTCCGCTCCATCCGGGCGGCTTCCATCTGGCTGGCGATGGTGCGCTTCCAGATCAGGTCATAGAGCTTGCGCTGGTCGTCGGCGCTGACCTTCAGCTTGTCGGGCGACAGCATCATGTCGGTCGGCCGGATGCATTCATGCGCCTCTTGCGCGTTTTTGGCCTTGTTCTTGTACATGCGCGGGCTTTTCGGCAGGTACTTGTCGCCGAACTTGGCCTTGATCGCGTCGCGGGCGGCCATCACCGCCTCGGGCGCCATGTCGATGCCGTCGGTCCGCATGTAGGTGATCAGCCCGGCCTCATAGAGACGCTGCGCCGCGGACATGCAGGCCTTGGCGCCCATGCCCATCTTGCGGCTAGCCTCCTGCTGCAGGGTCGAGGTCATGAAGGGCGGCCAGGGGTTGCGGGTCGCGGGCTTGGCCACGACCGAGCTAACCTTCAGGTCGCGGCTGGCCACCGCGCTGACGGCCATCGCGGCCTGTTCGGCGGTCGCCAGGTCAAAGCGGTCCAGCCGCTTGCCGGCCAGCGACACCAGGGCTGCGTCGTATTCATCGCCACCGGGCGTCGCCAGACGAGCGTGGACCGACCAGTATTCGCGCGGCTTGAAGGCCTCGATCTCCATTTCCCGATCAACGATCAGGCGCAGGCAGACGGACTGCACCCGACCGGCTGACTTAGCCCCTGGCAGCTTGCGCCAGAGGACCGGCGACAGGTTGAACCCCACCAGATAGTCCAGCGCCCGGCGGGCCAGATAGGCGTCGACCAGCGGCTGGTCGATCTGGCGGGGCTTGCCCATCGCCTCGGTCACGGCGGCCTTGGTGATCGCGTTGAACGTCACGCGGCTGACGTCGCTGCCCTTCTTCAGGGCCGGGGCCAGCGCCTCCAGCAGGTGCCAGCTGATCGCCTCGCCCTCGCGGTCGGGGTCGGTGGCCAGGATCAGCGACTGGTCGTCCTTCAGCGCGTCCTTGATCGCCTTCAAGTGCTTCTTGCTGTCCGCAGCCACTTCCCACTTCATGTCGAAGTCGTGATCGGGATCGACGCTGCCATCCTTGGGCGGAAGGTCGCGGACATGGCCGAAGCTGGCCAGAACGCGGTAGTCGCCGCCGAGGTATTTCTCGATGGTCTTGGCCTTGGCCGGGGATTCGACGACAACAACGGGCATGATGATCTCGGGCAACTGCAATGGGGCGGCAACATGAGTGCCGGGCGGCGCGGTGTCAACGGGGCGCCGATCAGGACAGCGCCACCCGTCCCCCCGCCAGGCGCGTCACCCGGCCCTGCAGCTCCAGCGACAGGATTGCCGCGCTGGCCGATGATGCCGGGACGCCCAGGTCCCGGATCAGGTCGTTCTCCTCGGTGGGCGAAGGGGTCAGCCGCGACAGGATCTGCCCTTCCAGCTGCAGCGGAGGCGTGGGCGGCGGCGGCGCGGGGGGCGGGACGACCGAAGGCCGCATCGGCCGGGGCAGGCGATCGGGCGCTACGGCGCCAAGCGCATCGACCACGTCGGCGGCGCTGCGCACCAGCGTTGCCCCGTCGCGGATCAGCGCGTTGCAGCCCGAGGCGCGGGCATCCATCGGATGCCCCGGCACCGCCATCACCTCGCGCCCCTGATCCAAGGCGTTCTTTGCGGTGATGAGGGTGCCGGAGCGCTGCGCGGCCTCGATCACGACGACGGCTGCAGACAGACCGGACACGATGCGGTTGCGGGTCGGGAAATGGCGCGCCTGGGGCTCGGTCCCCAAAGGCTGCTCTGAAACGATGGCGCCGGCTTCGGCGATCTGCGCGGCCAGCGAGGCGTTTTCAGGGGGATAGACCACGTCGACGCCGCCCGCCATGACGGCGATGGTGCCGGTCCCGAGGGCGGCCACATGCGCGGCGGTGTCGACGCCGCGCGCCAAGCCTGCGACAACCGTGAAGCCGGCCTCGCCCAGGCCGGCGGACATGCCCCGCGCCATCCGCAGGCCAAGGGACGAGGCGTTCCGTGCGCCGATCACCGCAATGACCTGCCGCGACAGCCAAGATGGATCGCCACGCACCCAGAGGATCGGCGGCGCACCGTCGATGTCGCGCAGGGCGGGCGGATAGTCGGCCGAGTCGCAGCGGATCAGCCGTGCGCCGGCGCGGCGGCCGGCCGCAAGCTCGGCCGCGGCCACGCCTTCGGGGCAGGGGCGATAGGCATCGATTCCGGCCTCGGCGGCGATGGCCGGCAGCGCCTCGAGCGCGGCACGGGCCGAGCCATGCTCGGCGATCAGCCGGTGATAGGTGGCGGGGCCGACCCGGCGCGACCGGATCAGACGCAGCACCGAGAGGTCGTCGTCAGGCGACGCCGGTGCCGGCATGCCGAATCGTGCGCTGTCCATCCAACCTCCTGCGGATCATGGGCAGGACCTAGCGCACGGATGGTTAACAATCGGTTAGCAGCTCCGTCAGGTGGCCGAGCCACCCACCGTCAGCCCGCCGATCATCAGCGTCGGCTGGCCGACGCCCACCGGCACCCATTGTCCCTGCTTGCCGCAGTTGCCGATGCCGGGGTCCAGTGCCATGTCGTTGCCGATCGCGCGCACCTGCTGCAGCGCCGTTGCGCCATCGCCGATCAGCGTTGCGCCCCGGATCGGGTCGCCGACGATACCGTTCTTCACGCGATAGGCTTCTGTGCAGGAAAAGACGAACTTGCCGTTGGTGATGTCAACCTGCCCGCCGCCGAAGCCTGTCGCGTAGATGCCGTCCTTCAGGTCTGCAAGGATTGCCGACGGGTCCGCATCGCCGCCGGGCATGTAAGTGTTCGTCATCCGCGGCATCGGGACATGGGCGAAGCTTTCGCGACGTCCGTTGCCAGTGGGGGCCACGCCCATCAGCCGCGCGTTCTGGCGATCCTGCATGTAGCCGGTCAGGATGCCGTCCTCGATCAGGACGTTGCGGGCGGGGGGCGTGCCTTCGTCGTCAATGTTGATGCTGCCGCGGCGGCCTTCGATGGTGCCATCGTCCACGACCGTCACGCCGGGCGCGGCGACTCGCTGGCCCATCAGCCCGGCGAAGGCGCTGGCCTTCTTGCGGTTGAAGTCGCCTTCCAGTCCGTGGCCCACGGCCTCGTGCAGCAGGATCCCCGGCCAGCCCGGCCCCAGGACCACGTCCATCACGCCGGCAGGCGCGGGCACGGAACGCAGGTTGACCAGCGCGATCCGCAGCGCCTCGTGTACCAGGCCCTGCCAGTGGTCGGGCGCCATCAGCTGGTCCAGCGCGTGCCGACCGCCGCCGCCGGCATTGCCGCTTTCGCGGCGGTCGTTGTTCTCGACGATGACTGTGACACTTAGCCGCGTCATCGGCCGCGTGTCGGTGGCAAGCCCGCCTTCGGGGCGCAGGATCGCCACCTCCTGTACGCTGCTGCCCATCGAGACGGTGACCTGCACCACCCGCGGATCCAGCGCGCGCGCGAAGTCGTCGATTTCGCGCAACAATGCGATGCGGCGTGCAACAGAAATGCCCTCGGCCGGATCAATCGCGGGATAAAGGTTCACCGGCCGCATGGCCGAGGCCTGCGCGAGGGTGGCGCCACCCTGGCCGACCGCCAGGCGCGCGGTTTCCGCGGCGCGGCGCAGGGCGGGCTCGGAAATCTCGGTCGAATGGGCATAGCCGGACACCTCTCCGCGCACGGCGCGCAGACCGAAGCCCTGGCCTGCCATGAAGCTGGAATTGCGCAGGCGGCCGTCGTCGAAGACCAGCGACTCGGACTGGCTGCGTTCGAAGAACAGCTCTCCATCATCGGCGCCGTGGACCGCGTCCCGCAGGATGGCCAGGGCGCGGTCGCGGTCCAGATGCGCGGCGAAGGGGTCGAAGGTCTGGCGGGTCATGCGAGGCTCCTTGCGGGGGAGGGGACCCGGATCGGACGGGCGCGGCAGCGGGTCGCGTTCCCCCTTCGGCGGGATTTGCTGTAGGTATGTCTTGCCCGTAAGGGCGAGATATGGTCATAGAGCGGTCACTGTGAAAGGAAAAGGGGCAGCCTGCGGCGGCCCTTGCGGCCATGACGGTCGGGCCAACGCAACGGGATGGAATGATGGCAAGAGCGATGATTCGCCGTGCAGTCGCGGCAGCTACGGGGTTCGCATCTGCGGGCATGTTGGCCGGAACTGCGCTGGCGCAGGATGTGCTGGGCGAACTGCCCATTATCGGAAAGCCGATCAACGGCTCGACCGGCTTCCAGCCGGCGTCGACCGAACTGGCGCGCGACCAGCAGTGGCTGGACCATTACGTGCTGCTTCTGATCACCGCCGTCACGGTGCTGGTCTGCGTCCTGATCCTGATCGTGATCTTCCGCTTCAACGCCCGCTCGAACCCGGTGCCAGCGAAGTTCACCCACAACACCGTGCTGGAGATCGGCTGGACCTTGGGCCCGGTGCTGATCCTGGTGGGCATCGGTGCGTTCTCGCTGCCGATCCTGTTCCGCAGCCAGGAGATGCCGCCCGACCCCGACATCGTGATCAAGGCGACCGGCCACCAGTGGTACTGGTCTTATGAATATCCCGAAAACGGCGTGGCGTTCGATTCGCTGCTGCTGCCCAAGGAAGAGCTGGCGGAATACGGCTATTCCGAGGACGAATACCTGCTTGCGACTGACACCGCCGTCGTCGTGCCGGTGGGCCAGACCGTCCTGCTGCAGGTGACCGCCAGCGACGTGATCCATTCCTGGACCATCCCGGCCTTCGCCGTGAAGCAGGACGCCGTTCCCGGCCGCATCGCCCAAGCCTGGTTCAATGTCGAACAGGAAGGCGTCTATTTCGGCCAGTGCAGCGAGCTTTGCGGCATCAACCACGCCTACATGCCGATCGTCGTGAAGGCCGTCACCCCCGAGGTCTATGCCGCCTGGATCGCCGAGCAGGGCGGCACCTTGGGCGAGCCCGAGGCCGCGACCGCCAGCCTGGACCCCGCCGCCGAGGTGGATCTGGCCCGCGCTGAATAACCAAGATCCCCAGATCGCGCCTGCCGCCGGCCGGCGCGATCCAGGCCAACCGAACGAAGGTGCGATGACCGACATCAACGCATATGACACCGCGCCCGAGGCCGAGTTCGGCGACTATGTCGCCCTGCTCAAGCCGCGGGTGATGTCGCTTGTCGTCTTCACGGCCTTCGTGGGCCTGTGGGTGGCGCCGGTGGACGTGCATCCCTTCATCGGCTTCTGCTCGATCCTGTTCATAGCACTTGGCGGCGGCGCGTCCGGCGCCCTGAACATGTGGTACGACCGCGACATCGACGCGATCATGAACCGCACCCAGGGCCGCCCCATCCCTTCGGGCCGCGTGCAGGGCAACGAGGCACTGGGGCTGGGCATCGTGCTGGGCCTGATCTCGGTCATGATGCTGGGCTTGGTGGCCAACTGGTTCGCGGCGGGCTTCCTGGCCTTCACGATCTTCTTCTATGCGGTGATCTATACCGTTTGGCTCAAGCGCTGGACGCCGCAGAACATCGTCATCGGCGGTGCGGCCGGGGCCTTTCCTCCGATGATCGGATGGGCCTGCGCGACGGGCGGCATCGGCATCGAATCGGCGCTGATGTTCGCGCTGATATTCTTCTGGACGCCGCCGCATTTCTGGGCGCTGGCGCTGTTCATGAAAGAGGATTATCACCGGGCCGGAGTGCCGATGCTGACGGTGACGCATGGCCGCCGCAGCACCCGCATCCACATCTTCGCTTACACGCTGGTCCTGGCGCCCTTCGCGATCTGGCTGGGGCTGACCTCGGTCGGCGGGCCGCTCTACATGGCGGTGGCGGTGGTGCTGAACGCGGCCTTCATCCACGGCGGCTGGCAGATCCTGCGCCGGGCCGAGGACGAGGCCGTCGCAGATGGCTACGCGGTCGAAAAGCGCGTCTTCAAGCTGTCGCTCTATTATCTGTTCCTGCATTTCCTCGCCCTGCTGGTTCAGGGCTGGATGGGAGGTTGGTGATGTCACTTCACGCCGAACATGAGCTGCA
Source organism: Paracoccus rhizosphaerae (assembly GCF_026162645.1). GTDB lineage: Bacteria > Pseudomonadota > Alphaproteobacteria > Rhodobacterales > Rhodobacteraceae > Paracoccus > Paracoccus rhizosphaerae. The sequence goes on along the minus strand of NZ_JAOTBE010000014.1, from coordinate 41,675 downwards.
TGGTCGCCGTCGGTCCCGCAACATGGGGCTCGGCATCGTGCTCTTGGCCTTCGTGGCGCTGGTCTTCGCGTTGACGGTCGTCAAGGTCCGCCAGGGCGGCCTGGTCGAGGCGTTCGACCATCAGCCCCGCGTGTCTCTGACGCCGATCGAACCCGCCCCGCAGGTCACGCCATGAAGCGCCTGAGCCCCGAGGGCCGCACCGTCGCCATGCTGCTGGGCGTCGTCGTGACCATGGGCGCGCTGGCCTGGGCGGCGGTGCCGTTCTACAACTGGTTCTGCAGCGTGACAGGCTTCGGCGGGACGACGCAGGTCTCGGACTCCGCCTCGGACGAGGTCCTGGACGAGGTCGTGCGCGTGCGCTTCGACGCCAACACCGACGACAACCTGGAATGGACGTTCCGGCCGATGCAGACCCGCATGGACCTGAAGATCGGCGAGAACGGGCTGGCCTTCTACGAGGCGATCAACAATTCCGACGTGCCGATCACCGGAACGGCCAGCTACAACGTCGCCCCCGAGGTGGCGGGGTATTATTTCATCAAGGTCGAATGCTTCTGCTTCACCGAACAGACGCTGCAGCCGGGTGAGCGGGTCGAGATGCCGGTCAGCTTCTTTGTCGACCCCGATCTGGTCACCGATCGGGACGCTGATTTCGTGCGCGATATCACGCTGTCCTACACCTTCCACAAGACCGAGCCGCGGCAGGCCGCGCTTGACACCGGCACGGCCGACACCATCAACTGAGACGAATTCGAGGGAGCCGACGGGGATCCGCCATGGCGCACGCTAAGAACCACGACTATCATATTCTTCCGGCCTCGGTCTGGCCGTTCCTGGCGGCCGTGTCGGTCTTCGTCATGCTGTTCGGCGCCGTGGCCTGGATGACGGGCGAAGTGACGCTGATGGGCGCCCCCATCACGGGCCCCTGGATGTTCGCAATCGGCCTGGTCGCGACCACCTATGTCAGCTTTGCCTGGTGGGCCGACATCGTCCGCGAGGCAGAGGCCGGCGATCATACCCCGGTCGTGCGCCTCGGCCTGCAATACGGCTTCATCCTCTTCGTGATGTCCGAGGCGATGCTGTTCGTCACGTTGTTCTGGAACTTCATCAAGCACGCCATGTATCCGATGGGCGAGGAAAGCCCCATCGTCGACGGCGTCTGGCCGCCGGAAGGGATCGTGACTTTCGACCCTTGGCACCTGCCGTTCATTAACACGCTGATCCTGCTGCTGTCGGGCGTGGCCGTCACCTGGGCCCACCATGCCTGGGCGCATGAAGGCGACCGCAAGGTTGCGATCAACGGCCTGGCCATTGCGGTCGTCCTGGGCATCGCATTCACCGGCCTGCAGGCCTATGAATACAGCCACGCCGCCTTCGGCCTGGCCGACACGGCCTACGCCTCGGCCTTCTACATCGCCACCGGCTTCCACGGCCTGCACGTGATCATCGGCACGATCTTCCTGGCCGTCTGCCTGCTGCGCTTCAGCCGCGGCCAGATGACCCGCGACCAACATGTCGGCTTCGAGGCCGCGGCCTGGTACTGGCACTTCGTCGACGTGATCTGGCTGGTCCTGTTTGCTGTCATCTACGTCTGGGGCAGCTGACCACCCCGACGGAAGACCAAGGGCGCGCGGGGGGTCACCTCCGCGCGTTTTTCATTGCCACCCGGAGCGTTCCCATGCGCCGCTATCTGTTCCCCCTGATCCTCGGCATCGTCGGCTGCGCCATCCTGATCCAGCTGGGCTTGTGGCAGCTGGACCGGCTGGCCTGGAAGGAATCGATGCTGGACGAGATCAGGGCAGGGATCGACGCAGAGCCCGTCCCGCTGCCGGCAGAGGTTGATCCGTCGATGAAGTACCTGCCGGTGACCGTCACCGGCACCACGACCGGCCAGGAAATCGACGTGCTGTCCCACGACCGCGACCAGGGCGCGGGCTATCAGGTCGTCTCACGGTTCGTGACGGATGACGGCCGGGCGATCCTTCTGGACCGGGGCTTCGTCCCGCAAGAGCTGCGCCACGTCGCGCGACCGCCGGTCCGCCTGCAGGTGCGGGGCAACCTGCACTGGCCGCAGGACGCCAGCAGTTCGACCCCTGCGCCGAACCTGGACGAGAACATCTGGTTCGCCCGCGACGTCGACGCCATGGCCCGGACGCTGGACACGCAGCCCGTGCTGGTCGTGGCCAGCTTCATCACCGGCGACAACCAGGGGGCCGAGCCGGTCCCTGTCGCGGTCGAGGGCATCCCCAACAACCACTTGTCCTATGCCGTCCAATGGTTCCTTATCGCGGCCACCTGGGCGGTGATGACACTGGCGCTGATCTGGCGTATCAGGCAGCGCAGCTACTGAAGGAAGACCGATGCGTTACGTCTCGACGCGGGGCCAGGCCCCGGTTCTGGATTTCGAACAGGCCATGCTGTCGGGGCTGGCGCGGGACGGAGGGCTCTATCTGCCCGAGACGATCCCCGTCTTCGAAGGACTGTCCGACCTCGACGGCATGACCTACGAAGAGGTCGCCTTCCGCGTCGTGCGCCCCTTCACCGGCGACAGCTTCAGCAACGATGAACTGCGCGGCGACAGCTTCAGCAACGATGAACTGCGCGGCGCCATCGACCGGGCCTATGCGCGGATCAGCCACGACGCCCGCGCGCCGCTGGTGCAGCTGGCCCCCGGCCACCACCTGCTGGAGCTGTTCCACGGGCCCACCCTGGCCTTCAAGGACTTCGCGATGCAGCTGATCGCGCAGCTGTTCCAGATTGCGCTGACGCGGTCGGGACAGCGGATCACCATCGTCGGCGCCACCTCGGGCGATACCGGGTCGGCCGCGATCGAGGCTTTCCGTGGCATCGACAACGTGGACGTCTTCATCATGTACCCGCACGGCCGCGTCAGCGACGTGCAGCGCCGGCAGATGACCACGCCCCCCGCAGCCAATGTCCATGCGCTGGCGGTGACGGGGCATTTCGACGACTGCCAGGCGCGGCTGAAGGACCTGTTCAACGACCACGGCTTCCGCGACAGCGTCGGCCTGGCCGGCGTGAACAGCATCAATTGGGCACGCGTGGTGGCGCAGATCGTCTATTACTTCACCGCCTGCGCGTCGCTTGGCATGCGGCAGACGGATTTCTGTGTGCCGACAGGCAATTTCGGCGACATCTTCGCTGGCAGCATCGCGCGGCGCATGGGCCTGCCGATCCGCCGCCTGATCGTCGCGACGAACCAGAACGACATCCTGCACCGGGCGCTGACCCAGGGCGAATACCGCACCGATCGGGTCGAGCCGTCGATCAGCCCGTCGATGGACATCCAGGTCAGCTCGAATTTCGAGCGGGCGCTGTTCCTGGCCTATGACCGCGACGCCGGAGCCATCAGGCAGCTGATGGACGAGTTGAAGCAGGGCGGCTTCACCATCAGCCAGGGGGCGCTGGAGGTGCTGCGCGAAGAGTTCCGCTCGGGCCGCGTGTCCGAGGAGGAGACGCTGGAGACGATCCGCGACATGCGCGACCGGACCGGAGAGGTGCTGTGCCCGCACAGTGCCGTGGGCGTCGCCGTCGCACAGCGTCACATCGAGCCGGGGGTGCCCATGGTGACGCTGGCCACCGCGCATCCGGCCAAGTTTCCGGATGCGGTCGAACGCGCAACCGGAATCCGTCCGGCACTGCCACCGCACATGGCCGACCTCTTCGACCTGCCCGAGCGGGTGACGCGGGTTGAAAACGACGTGGAGGCGCTTAAGTCGCTGATCCTCGACCGGAGGACCAATTGAGCCAAGACCCCACGCCGCGCCTGACGACCCTTCCCAACGGCCTGTCCATTGTCACCCGCCAGATGCCGGGACTGCATTCCGCAGCACTCGGCATCTGGGTCAGCGCCGGCGGGCGCGACGAACGGGCCGAGCAGAACGGCATCGCCCATTTCCTGGAACACATGGCCTTCAAGGGCACTGCAACCCGAAGCGCATTGCAGATCGCCGAGGCGATCGAGGACGTGGGCGGATATATCAACGCCTATACCTCGCGCGATGCGACGGCCTATTACGTGCGTGTCCTGGAAGATGACGTCGATCTGGCCTTCGACGTGATCAGCGACATCGTTCTGAACCCGGTCTTCGACCCCAAGGAGATCGAGGTCGAGCGTGGCGTGATCCTGCAAGAGATCGGCCAGTCGCTGGACACGCCAGACGATATCATCTTCGACTGGCTGCAAGAGGCCGCCTATCCCGACCAGCCGATGGGCCGCACGATCCTGGGCCCGGCCGAGCGTGTCAGCCATTTCGGCCGCGCCGACCTGGCGGGCTTCGTGGCCGAGCATTACGGTCCCGGCCAGATGGTCGTCGCCGCGGCGGGGGCCGTCGATCACGACCGGATCGTCCGGCTGGCCGAAAAGGTCCTGGGTCACATGACACCCGTGGCCCAGGGGCGGCGGGAAACCGCGCGCTGGCAGGGCCTTGAAGCGCGCAAGGTCAAGCCGCTAGAGCAGGCACATTTCGCGCTGGCGCTCGAGGGGCCGGGATACCTGGCGCCGGATTTCTATGCCGCGCAGATCTTTTCCTCGGCGCTTGGTGGGGGAATGTCGTCACGGCTGTTCCAGAAGATCCGGGAAGAGCGGGGCCTCTGCTACACGATCTTCGCCCAGTCGGGCTTTCACGACGATACCGGGATGCTGACCATCTATGCCGGAACCGGAGCCGAGGATCTGGACGACCTGGCGACGCTGACCATCGACGAGATCAAGCGCGCCGCCGAGGACATGTCCGAGGCCGAGATCGCCCGCGCCAAGGCGCAACTGCGCGCGGGCCTGCTGATGGGGCTGGAAAGCCCGTCGGGCCAGGCCGAACGAATGGCCCGCAGCCTGGCGATCTGGGGCCGCGTGCCGGACCCCGCCGAGGTCGCCGAACGGATCGCCGCCGTCACCGCCGCCGACATCCGCGCCCATGCCGAGACGCTTCTGGCGAAGGCGCGCCCGGCGCTGGCGCTTTACGGTCCGGTCGACCGCGCCCCCTCGCGCGAGGCGCTTGCGGAAAGGCTGGCCGCGTGATCCTGGCGCGGCGCCGTCCTTTTCGGCTAGACGCCGAACGGATTGTGCTGCGCCTTCCCATGCATTCGGACTTCAACGCCTGGACGGCGCTGCGATCCGAAAGCCGCGCCTTCCTGACCCCTTGGGAACCTGTCTGGTCGCCGGACCACCTGTCCCGGAAAAGCTTTACCAACCGCGTCTACTGGGCCGGCCGGTCCTGCAAGGCAGGCACGGCGTTTCCGTTGTTCTTGTTGCGCCGCGACGGGGTGCTGCTGGGGGCGATCACGCTGGACAACATCCGCCGCGGCCCGGCGCAGTCGGGGACCATCGGATACTGGATCGGGCAGGCCCATGCGCGGCAGGGTTACATGCGCGAGGCGATCGGCGTGCTGGTCCACCACGCCTTCACCTCGCTCGACCTGTCGCGGATCGAGGCTGCCTGCCTGCCCGAGAATGCTGCTTCCCGCGGCGTGCTGGAAAGGTCGGGCTTCAAGTACGAGGGCGTGGCCCAAAGCTATCTGCAGATCGACGGGCGCTGGCGGAACCATGTGCTCTACGCCAATCTCCGCAGCGACCGCCGCGGCAAGACCGAGGTGCGCTGATGCTCAATCCTGCCGATGCGGCCCTTGCCGCGCAACTGCCGCAGGGCGTCCTCAGGGATGCCGCTCCCGCCTATGTCGAAGAGCCGCGGGGCCGCATCCGCGGACTGGCAGGCCTGATCGCCGCGCCGCGCGACGCCGATGAATGCGCGGCCGTCATCCGCGCCTGCGCAGCCGCACGCGTGCCCGTCGTTCCGCGCGGCGGCGGCACGGGGCTTGTCGGCGGGCAGCTTGTCGCCGACGGTCCGGCACCGCTTGTCCTGTCGCTGGAACGCATGACCGCGATCCGCGACGTCTGGCCCGAGGAGGGGGTGCTGATCGCCGAATCCGGTGCCACCCTGCACGAGGCGCGGCAGGCGGCCGCGGCGGTCGGCCGCCAGTTCCCGCTGTCACTGGCCTCGCAGGGATCGGCCCAGATCGGAGGGGTGTTGTCCACGAACGCCGGCGGCGTCAACGTCCTGCGATACGGCAATGCCCGCGCCCTCTGCCTGGGGGTCGAGGCGGTCCTGCCGAATGGCGAGGTGATGCGCGACCTCAAGCGGCTGCGCAAGGACAACACCGGTTACGACCTGCGCGACCTGCTGATCGGGGCTGAAGGGACGTTGGGGATCATCACGGCCGCATCGCTGGTGCTGGCGCCGGTCCCCGCCGAGACCGGCGTGGCCATGATGGTCGTGGACAGTCCTGCCGCCGCCCTGTCGCTTCTGGCCCTGGCGCAGGCGCGCATGGCCGGCGGCGTCACGGCGTTCGAGCTGATCTCGGGGCAGGGGTTGCGGTTCCTGGACGCGGCGTTTCCCGACATGCGCCAGCCCTTTGACAGCCGTCCCGACTGGCTGGTGCTGATCGAGGTCGGGCTGCCTGCGGGCCTGTCGGCCGATGCCGCGCTCGAGGGGCTGTTCACGGCCGGTGCCGAGGCCGCGCTGGTTCGTGACGGCGTCATCGCGCAATCGGGGCAGCAAGCAGCCGACCTTTGGGCGCTGCGCGAGCATATTCCGCTGGCCAACCGTCATGTCGGCGCCATCGCCAGCCATGACATCAGCCTGCCTTTGTCAGAGGTCGCGCACTTCGTCGCCGATGCCGGAGAGGCGATCGCCGCGCGCGGTGACATGCGGATCAACTGCTTCGGCCACCTGGGCGACGGCAACCTGCACTACAACCTGTTCCCTGCCAAAGGCCGCCGCCGGGAAGAGTATGACGACATCCGCCGGGACCTGTCCCACCTGATCCACGAGATGGTCGTCGCGCGCGGCGGCTCGTTCTCGGCCGAACATGGCGTGGGGCGGCTCAAGGCCGCGGACCTGGCGCGGTGGGGCGATCCCGCCCGGCTGGCGGCGATGCGGGCCATAAAGGGGGCGCTCGACCCCCTCGGCATCATGAATCCGGGTGCCGTGCTGGTCTAGGTGCCCTCGAATTCGCAAAGCGCGTGGACAGGCATGTCCAGTCCCTCGAGCACGCGGCGACCGCCCAGTTCCGGCAGGTCGATCACGAAGGCGCAGCCGATCACCTCGGCGCCCAGCCGGCGGCAGAGCGTGATCGCCGCCGCAGCCGTGCCGCCGGTCGCCAGAAGGTCGTCGACGATCAGCACCTTTTCACCGGCCCGCAGGGCGTCGTCATGGATCTCCATGATCGCCTCGCCGTATTCCAGCTGGTAGGCTTCGGAGATCACCGTACCGGGCAGCTTGCCCTTCTTGCGGATCGGCACGAAGCCGGTCGACAACTGGTGCGCCACCGCGCCGCCCAGGATGAAGCCGCGCGCTTCGAGGCCCACCACCTTGTCGATCCGCGTCCCGGCATAGGCATGCAGGATTTGGTCCACCGCCATCCGGAAGCCGCGCGCATCCGCGAACAGCGTGGTCACGTCGCGGAAGATGATGCCTTCGTGCGGAAAGTCGTGGATCGAGCGGACATAGTCCTTGACGCTGCGGCTCATGCGGGGCGTTCCATTTCGAAGATATCGTGCACCGCCGCATAGTCCTTGTAGCCGAGGCGCGCAATCCAGCCACCCGCCGCACGGGGATCAAAGCGGCCGTCCACCACGCAGTCGTCGCGCAGGTGGACGCCGGTGACGGCGCCGAAGACGGCGAAATTCGCCTCGCCCGCCAAGGGGACGATCTGCGTCATCCGGCACTCCAGCGCCGCCGCCGCACCGGCCACGCGCAGGCAGTCGATGGTCGTGCAGGGGGTGCTGCCGATCCCTGCGGCGTCGAATTCGCTGCTGCCCGCGGGCAAGGGCGCCGAGCTGGCATTGACCGCGTCGCGCAGATTGCCGGTAGCGATGTTCACGCAGAAGACGCCGGTCTCGATGATCTGGGCGACGCTGTCCTTGGTGCCGTGTCGGTCGCCCTTTTTGCCGGTCGAGGCGAACATCACCTGCGGCGGGACATAGGCCACCGCGTTGAAGAAGGAATAGGGCGCAAGATTGTCGCCCTGCGTCCCGCGGGTCGAGATCCAGCCGATGGGCCGGGGCGCGACGATGGCGTTGAACGGGTTGTGGGGCAGGCCGTGTCCGGCTTCGGGGCGATAGAACATGGTCGGCCTCCTGTGGTTGCGCCGCCAACCTGCCACCGCTTTTCACGCGGTGCAATGTTCCGCCTGTCGCAAACCCGTGCTAAGCGGCCCAAGACCGACAGGAGGCGCGATGTTCGAGATCTGCCCCGAAACCCCCGCCGATGAACCCGAGGTCGAGGCGCTTTACGACCTGTGCTTCGCGCCGGGGCGGACCGCGCTGTCGTCCTATCGCCTGCGTGACGGCGTGCCGCGGGTCGCCGACCTGTGCCTGGTGCTGCGCGATCCGCATGGGCAGCTGATGGCCGCGATCCGCTATTGGCCCGCCCGCATCGGCGCCCGGCGGGTGCTGCTGCTGGGCCCGATCGCGGTTCACCCGACGGCCCAGGGCGAGGGACTGGGCGGGCTTCTGATGCGCGACAGCCTGTCCCGCGCCCGCCGGATGCGGTTCTCGCGCGTGCTTCTGGTGGGCGACGCGCCCTATTATTCGCGCTTCGGCTTCAGGCGGCTGGACGATGTCGTGATGCCGCCACCGACCAATCCGGACCGGGTGCTGGGCCTGGAACTTCGGCCGGGGGCTTGGGTTGGTGTGGCGGGCCTGGTGACCCGCGCGCCGGGCGCCGTGACAAGACCGCCAAATGCGCCGCAAGGCCAACCCTGCGCCATGGTCGCATCCCCGAAGGAAGCCGTTCATGACACAATTGATCCTGCCGCCGATCGCTGATCCTTCCGTCCTTGCCCAGATCGACCGCCTGGCCCGGCGCCATGACGAGGCTTCGGGACTGGGCATGCAGGCGATGGCCCGGATCGGCACCAGCGCCGAGAACCTGATCCAGCGCCTGCCGAACTTCGTGCGCGCTCGGCTGGACAGCGCCACCCGCGCCGCCCTGACCCGCGCCTTCGGCGCCGCATCCCGCAGCCGCCGGGTGGTCAGGGACAGGGGCGACTGGTTCAACCGCATGGCCTCGACGGTCAGCGGTGCCGCCGGCGGGATCGGCGGCTTCGCCGGCGCCCTGGTCGAACTTCCGTTCACGGTGACCCTTCTTCTTCGCGCCATGCTGGAGATCGCCGCCGAACACGGGCTGGACCCCGACAGCGAGGAGGTCCGCCTGGAATGCCTGCGCATCTTCGCCGCGGCCGGACCCATGGCTGATGACGATTCGTCCGACCTCGGCCTTCTGGCGGCGCGCCTTTCGGTCACCGGGCAGACACTTCAGGGGCTGGTCAGCCGGGTGGCGCCGCGTCTGTCGGTTTCGCTGGGGCAGAAGATGGCGGCGCAGGCGGCGCCGGTCTTCGGGGCCGTGGTCGGGGCCACGATCAACTATACCTTTGCCCGCTATTACCAGGAAATGGCCCGCGTCCATTTCGGGATCATGCGCCTGTCGCAGGAAACCGGCCTTCCCCGAGAGGTCCTGACCGAGGCGTTGCGCCTGTCGATCGAACGCCGCAAGCGCTCCTGATCTTCTTCTTTGCCGAAATACCCCGCGGGGGTCCGGGGGCGCGAAGCCCCCGGCGGCCGCGGGACGCTCAGTCCGCCTCGGCGTCCAGCGACAGTGGTGCCACGGGGGCGGCCAGGTCGTCCGTGCTGAGCGGACCCGAGGGCCGCGCCAGCCGCGCCTTGGTCACCCAGTAAAGCCGCTCCTGCGCGCGGGTGATCGCGACGTATGTCAGGCGCTTCCACAGCGGCACGCCGGCCTCTGTCCGGTTCGACCATGCGGCGGCACTGATGTCGGGGCCGAAGACCTGCACCTCGGGCCACTGGCTGCCCTGCGCCTTGTGGATCGTTACCGCCGCGCCGTGCAGGAAGGCCGCGCCCATGCGCGCGGCATAGGGGATGAATGGCTCTTCCTCGTCCGGCATCTCGATCTTGACGATGCTGGCGGCGGACAGGCGCGGGTCCTCGGCCCCGATGACATGCAGGCGCGAGAAGCCCGGCTTGCGGCCCGGCCCCAGATAGACGACCTGCGCCCCCTTGATCAGGCCCCGCGCCTCGAGGTCGATGCGCTTCTTGCGGTGCTTCAGGGGCAGTTCCAGCCCATCGCAGATCAGCGGCTCTCCGGGCAAAAGCGCGTCGCCCGGTGCGCCGAAGGCGGTGCGGAAGGCATGGATCAGCCGAATGCGCGTCGCGTTGCGCCAAACCAACACCGGGCTGCGGGCCATCAGGTCGCTTTCCACCCGCTCGGCCCAGACGACGCGATCGTCCTTGCGGGCGGCGGCGCGGATCATGCTCTCGAATGCATCAAAGCCCAACTGGTCGTCGGCCAGCGCATGCGCCAGATCCAGGATTGGGCTGTCGTCGGCCTGCCGGTGGATGCGGTTCAGGATCAGCCGCTGAGGCGCCGCCAGCCTGTCGAAGACCATCTCTCCCGACTGGCCGACCGGGGCCAGCTGCGCCGGATCGCCAAACAGCACCAGGACCGGAAAGATTTCCCGCAGATCCTCGAACTGCTTTTCATCCAGCATCGACGCTTCGTCGATGAGGCCTACGTCCAGCCCGTCCTCACGCCGCTTCCAACCGCGGATGAAGTCCGACCCGCGCAGGCCCGCCGTCGCCAAGGCACCGGGGATTGACGTGTGCAGGTCGAAGAACGCCTTGGCCTTGTCCATCGCGGCCTCGTTCAGACCTTCGATCGTGGGGCGGTCGCCCTGGCCGGTCAGCCACTCGGCAATCTTTTCGTATTCCGGGTCATAGACCGGGGTGTAAAGGATGCGGTGGATCGTCGTCGCCGGCACGCCGCGCATGCGCAGCACGAAGGCCGCCTTGTTAGTTGGCGCCAGGATCGCCACGCTGCGCCGGTCCTTGCGCTTCTTGCCTTCGTAGTCCGGGCTGATCAGCTCGACCCCCGAGGCCAGCAGCGCCTTGGTGATCTGCGACAGCATCAGCGTCTTGCCCGATCCGGCCTTGCCGATCACCGCCATGACGCGGCCCTTTCCGGGCGCGGGGGGATGGACCTCCTCGGCGACGATGTCGATTCCGGCCGCGCCAAAGGTGTCGGCCAACGCATCCCATGCGTCGGCCTGGTCGGGCGAAAGGGTCGGGGCGGGGGCAGGCGCGTTCATGACGCCCCCTTACCGTGCCGGAAAGGAAAAGCGAAGCGCCGTGCAACTTTTCCACGGCTGGTGCGTGAAATCTTTCAACCCCTGCACGGAGAGTCGCGATGATCGAACTGTTCTTCGTCACCTGCCTTCTGGCAGAACCCGACCGCTGCACCGACCACAGCCTGCTGTTCGAGGAGCGGAACGGCCTTTTCACCTGCATGATCCAGAGCCAGACCGAACTGGCCCGTTGGGTCGAAACACATCCCTCCGAACAGGTGAGCGAATGGAAATGCCGCTATGCGGGTGAGGGCGACCGGAAGGCGTGATGCCTGTCTGCTGCGCTTGCAGCAGGTGACCGCATTCCGGGCAGCCGCCGAATGCGCCGGTCCATGACGGCCGCCGCGCTTGCCCGATATCGCCCGGCCGTGAGACGTTGGGTCGGGGAGGGCAAACCGAAGGTGCTGCCCATGATCGAACTGCTCTTCGTTGCCTGCCTTTCGGCAGATCCCGCCAGCTGCCGCGACCGCAGCCTTGTCTTCACCGACGACATCAGCGTCCTCGGGTGCATGATGGGCGCCCAGTCCCAGCTTGCGAAATGGGCCGAAGCCCATCCGCGCCAGCGCATCACGCGCTGGCGGTGCAAGTTGTCCGACCGGGCCGAACGCGCGGCCTGATCCGCGCGCCCTCAGCGCCGGCCGGCTTCCAGCGCGTCCTCGAAGGTCCGAAGTCCGGTGACGGGTGACTGGACCAGCACGGCCATGTTTCCGGGCTTGTGCTGGTTGCGGTACATCTTCATGTGCGCGGCCGGGATGTCGGTCCAGGGAAAGACCTCGGACATGCAGGGGTCGAGGCGGCGTTCCAGCATCAGCTTGTTGGCGGCGCTGGCCTGCTTCAGATGCGCGAAGTGGCTGCCCTGCAGGCGCTTCTGGTGCATCCACATGTAGCGCACGTCGAAGGTGCAGTTGAACCCCGTGGTGCCGGCGCAGATGACGACCATGCCGCCCTTCTTGCAGACCAGCGTGGACACGGGGAAGGTCGCCTCGCCGGGATGTTCGAAGACGATGTCAACATTGTTGCCCTTGCCGGTGATGTCCCAGATGGCCTTGCCGAACTTGCGCGCCTCGTTGAACCACTCCTTGTATTCGGGCGTGTTGACGGTGGGCAGCTGGCCCCAGCACTTGAACTCCTTGCGGTTGATGACGCCCTTGGCGCCCAGGCCCATCACGAAGTCGCGCTTGTCCTCCTCGGAGATCACGCCGATGGCGTTGCCGCCGGCCGCGTTGATCAGCTGGATCGCATAGGATCCGAGCCCGCCCGAGGCCCCCCAGACCAGCACGTTCATGCCGGGCTTCAGCTCGTGCGGTTCGTGCCCGAAGAGCATCCGATAGGCAGTGGCCAGCGTCAGGGTATAGCAGGCGGATTCCTCCCAGGTCAGGTGGCGCGGACGCTCCATCAGCTGCTGGGCCTGGACACGGGTGAACTGGGCAAAGCTGCCGTCCGGCGTCTCGTACCCCCAGATGCGCTGCGTGGGCGAATACATCGGGTCGCCGCCGTTGCAGTGTTCGTCGTCGCCGTCGTCCTGGTTGCAGTGGATCACGACCTCGTCGCCGACCTTCCACCGCTTGACCTTGTCGCCCACGGCCCAGACGATCCCCGACGCGTCCGACCCGGCGATGTGATAGGGCTGCTGATGGACGTCAAACATGCTGATCGGCTTGCCCAGGCCTGCCCAGATCCCGTTGTAGTTGACGCCCGCCGCCATCACCAGGACCAGCACCTCGTTGCTGTCGATGGTAGGCGTCTCCACGACCTCCTGCTGCATCGCCTGATCGGGTTCGCCCTGCCGTTCGCGGCGGATCGCCCAGGCATGCATGCGGGCCGGCACATGGCCCAGGGGGGGCATCTCGCCAACCTCATAGAGGTCCTTCACGGGCGCCGAATAGGGCGCGATTTGGGTCGGGGCATCAAGGGCCATCGGGATCTCCTTCCTGTTGCCGCAGCGCAGAATCACGGCGCCTGTAAACTGAGAAATAAAGTTGCCTGAGCAATTTTGCAACTATAGTATCGGCATAATGGCAATTTTATGTCGTACAGGTGGTTTGCCGACTGCAGATATGGCTTCCCGTTGCTGCAACGCCGCATGCCGGTCGGCGCTGACCGTCGAGGGGCGGCGCCGCCCTTTGTTGAAGCCGACACGCCGCGTGCATGCGGCTGGCGACGTTGCTTGCCCCCGTGCCGCATCTGCGTCAGGCTGAAGCAGATACCGCTTGAACGGCAGGGGCGGGACTGATGGAACCTCAGAACCAGACGCTGGCAGAGGAGCTTGCGAGGCTCGGGCAGGTGCTGGCGCAGCGCCTGGATCTGTTCTACGCGAACCTGATGAGGCCGTGGAACGGCTATCAGATCGCGGTCGGACTGGCGCTGTTCGCGCTGGCCCATCTGCTGCGCATGGTGCTGGCGCCGCGGCTGCGCAGCTGGATGCAAACGCGCGAAGGCTGGCCGATCTGGCGGATGCGCCTTCTGGTGCTGGTTCACCGCCGCCTGCGCGCCATCATCTTCGTGATCCTGTCATGGCTGGTCGTCCTGGTACTGCGCGAGGTGACCTGGCCAAGCCGGTCCTATCTGCTGGCGCTGATGTCCAGCCTGTCGCTGGCCTGGCTGATCATCGTCTTCACCACCCGACTGATCGTGAATTCGCTGCTGCGAAAGACGGTCCGATGGGGCGCCCTGACCTGGGTGACGCTGCGGCTGTTCGACCTGACCGACAGCGTCGCCCTGTTCCTCGACCGCATCGCCATCGAGATGGGCGACATCCGCATCTCGGTCCTGACGCTGGTGCAGATGGTGGCGACGCTGGCGGTGTTCTTCCTGATCGCCAAGTTCACCTCTCGCTGGCTGTCGGCGCGCATCGCGGCCAGCGAGGATCTGACGCCTTCGATGCGGGTCCTGACCGTCAAGCTGCTGCAGGCGGTGCTGTTCGGGCTGGCCTTCGTGATCGGGCTGCGCGCCATCGGCATCGACCTGACGGCGCTGGCCTTCATGTCGGGCGCGATCGGCCTGGGCCTGGGCTTCGGCTTGCAGAAGGTCGTGTCGAACCTGGTGTCTGGCGTGATCATCCTGATGGACAAGTCGATCAAGCCCGGCGACGTCATCTCGATCGGCGAGACGTTCGGCTGGATCAACAAGCTGGGCGCACGCTACGCCTCGATCTCGACCCGCGACGGGCGCGAATACCTGATCCCGAACGAGGACCTGATCACCGGTCAGGTCGTCAACTGGTCCCACTCGGACGAGTTCGTGCGCCTGGACATCAACTTTGGCACCTCTTACGGCGACGACCCGCACATGGTCCGCCGGATCGCGGTCGAGGCCGCGCTGACCGACAGCCGCGTCCTGAGCACCCGCCCCCCCGTCTGCCACATCGTCGGCTTCGGCGACTCCAGCGTCGACTATGTGCTCCGCTTCTGGATCAAGGACCCCACCGGCGGGCTGACCAACATCCGCGGCAAGGTGTTCCTGGCGCTGTGGGACACGTTCAAGGCGCATGGCGTCACGATCCCCTTCCCGCAGCGAGAGGTCCGCATCCTGAACCCTTCAGGCGGCAACCCGCAGGACTGACCGGGCAGCAAAGCTAGTCCTGCAGCAGCGCCACCAGGTCGCGGAACCGCTCTCCCTGGACAAGGACGTGATCGGTCATCACCTGCGCCGCCCTCGCCGCATCGCCGGACCGGATCGCGGCGGCGATGTGGCGATGTTCGTCCAGCGATGTCAGAACCCGCCCCCGCGCCTGCAGCTGGCGGCGGCGATAGGGTTGCAGGATCGCCTGCAGGCGCAGCGTCTCGGCCTCCAGGAAGGCATTGTGCGCGGCGCCGTAGATCGCCTGGTGAAAGCGCGTGTTCTGCGCGTAATAGGCGTCGCTGTCGCCGGCCTCTGCCGCGGCCTCGCAGGCCTCAAGGCTGGCCGTGATGGCCGCGATGTCCTGCGCATCCGCCCGCCTGCAGGCCAGGCGGGCGCAGAACGCCTCCATCTCGGCCATCAGCTCGAACCGCTCCATCAGTTCGGACACCCCCAGCTTGGCCACAAAGGTGCCGCGCTTGGGCTGCACGATCAGCAGGCCCGACGCTTCGAGCGCCTGCAGCGCCTCGCGCACGGGCGTGCGCGAGCAGCCATAGTCCCGCGCGATCGCATCGGGATCGATCTTCTGGCCGGGAAGATATTGTCCGTCAACGATAGCGTTCTCCAAGGCCAGGCGGATGCGATGTGCGGTGGGAAGTGTCATGGGCGCTCCTACGGGGGACCATCATGTGCCCCTTGGCCGGAAATGTCCATCAGCCGCATTGTTATATACAACAGCATCGTTTTGGCGTATTGGAGGATCCGAGGAGGACGGCATCATGGGCAAGCAACGACTGGCATTCCTGGCGGATTTCGTCGAAGCCATCACCCGCCGGGCGCGCGGCGGCGAGGCCGAGACGCTGAAGGCGCTGGCGCGGCCGGCATCGGAACGGGCACGCGTAGCCTGCGCCGTCCTGATGGGACGGATCGGCGACGCGGCGCGGGTGGCGGTGGCGGAACAGGCGCTCTCGGCCTATGGTGAGTTGACCGACGATGAGAAGGTCGAGTTCTTCCGCAGCCTGCGCGACGATCACGGAGTCGATCCCCAGGCGATCCGCAACGCCTATGCGGCCTGGGACGCCAGCCCCGACGCCAAGGCAGTGGCGGGTCTGTTCCGCGCGGTCGAGCCTTCGCGGCAGGCGCTGCTGCGGCGGCTGAACCTGGCGCCGGGGGCAACGCTGCGGCTGGTCCGGATGCGCCAGGACCTGCTGGAGGCGATCCGCGAGGACCCGGACCTGGCACCCATCGACCAGGATTTCGCGCATCTTCTGGCGTCGTGGTTCAACCGCGGCTTCCTGACGATGCGGCGCATCGACTGGAACACCCCCGCGGCGATCCTGGAAAAGCTGATGCGCTATGAAAGCGTGCACCAGATGCAGGGCTGGCAGGACCTGAAGCGGCGGCTGGCGCTGACCGACCGTCGGCTTTATGCCTTCTTCCATCCGGCCACCGGGGACGAGCCGCTGATCTTCGTCGAGGTCGCGCTGACCCGCGGCATCCCGGACGCGATTGGCCCGATCCTGACGGCGCCCGAAAGCGCCGATCCGGCGCCCGCCGACACGGCGGTCTTCTATTCGATCAACAATTCGCTGCCGGGCCTGAAGGGCGTCAGCTTCGGCAATTTCCTGATCAAGCAGGTCGTGGCCGAACTGTCGGCGGAGCTGCCTGAACTGCGATGCTTCGTCACCCTGTCGCCCGTGCCGGGTTTCGCCGCCTGGCTGCGAAGGCAGGACGATCCGCGCAGCAAGGCGGTTGCCAAGGCGCTGGCCGGCGACTGGCAGAACGATCCCGATGCCGTCCACGCGATGCACCCCGAGGTCGAGGCCCTGGCTGCGCGCTATATCGTCGAGGCCAAGGGCAAAGGCGGGCAGCCCGCTGATCCGGTCGCACGGTTCCACCTGGGCAACGGCGCCTGCGCGCAACGGCTGAACTGGCCCGCCGATTTCGCACCGGGGGCACTGGCCTCGGCGCATGGGTTGATGATCAACTATCTTTACGAACTCGACCGGATCGAAAGCCGGCACGAGGCTTTTGTCCGCGACGGTGCCGTGGCCCATGGCCAGCAGCTGGCCGACGCGCTGAACCGCTAAGAAAGGGGAGGGGACCCAATGCAGACCATTCACGAACACTTCATCCAGACAGCCGAGGTGATGCAGGGCAAGACTCTTTTCGAACGCCCCGGCCGCCCGGACATCAGCTTTTCCCGGATGCGCGACATGGTTGAACGCATGGCGGGCGCGCTGACGGAACTGGGGGTCGCCCCCGGCGACCGTGTGGCGGTGCAGGTCGAGAAGTCGCCCGAGGCGATCGCGCTCTATCTGGCGGTGCTGCAGGTCGGCGGCATCTTCCTGCCGCTGAACACCGCATATACTGGGGCCGAGATCGACTATTTCATTGGCGACGCCGCGCCCCGGCTGTTCGTCTGCGACCCGTCGCAGTCGGCCGCCCATGCCCATCGCGCCGGCGACAGCCTGGCGGTCGAGACCTTGGGTGCCGACGCCGACGGATCGCTGATGGACCGCGCGGCCCAGGCCACCGCGCGCGAGGATCGGCACCCGGCCGGACCTGATGACCGGGCAGCGATCCTCTATACATCGGGGACGACGGGACGATCGAAGGGCGCGGTGCTGACTCATGGTAATCTATCCTCGAACACCGAGGCGCTGCTGGAGTGCTGGCGCTTCACCGCCGAGGACCGGCTGATCCACGCGCTGCCGATCTTTCACACCCACGGGCTGTTCGTCGCGGCCAACATGGCGCTGGTCGCGGGCGCCACGATGATCTTCCTGACAAAGTTCGATCCGGAACAGGCCATCGACCTGATGGGTCGGGCAACGGTGCTGATGGGAGTCCCGACCTTCTACACCCGGCTTCTGAAGTCGCCGCGCCTGGACCGCGAGGCCACGGTGAACATGCGCCTGTTCGTGTCAGGCTCGGCACCGCTTCTGGCCGAGGATCACCGCGCCTTTGCCGAACGCACAGGGCATCAGATCCTGGAGCGCTATGGCATGACGGAAACCTGCATGATCGCGTCGAACCCCTATGACGGCGACCGCATCCCCGGCGCGGTCGGGATGGCGCTGCCGGGCATCACCGTCCGCATCGCCGACCGCGACAGCGCCGCGCCGGTGCCCGACGGGCAGATCGGCCTGATCGAGGTCAAGGGGCCGAACGTCTTCGAAGGCTATTGGAACATGCCCGAGAAGACCGCGGCCGAATTCCGCAAGGACGGGTTCTTCATTACCGGCGACCTGGGCACCATCGGCAATGACGGCTATCTGCGCATCGTCGGCCGCGACAAGGACTTGGTGATCTCGGGCGGCTACAACGTCTATCCCAAAGAGGTCGAAGAGGCGATCGACGCGCTGCCTGGCGTTCTGGAAAGCGCCGTGATCGGCCTGCCGCATCCCGACCTGGGCGAGGCGGTGACCGCCGTCGTCGTGCCGAAAGAGGGCGATCTGGACCCCGATGCGATCCGCGCGGCCCTGTCGGACTTGGCCCGCTTCAAGCAACCCAAGCGCGTGATCGTGGCCGAGGCGCTGCCGCGCAACGTGATGGGCAAGGTGCAGAAGGCGGAACTGCGCCGCACCCATGCAGATCTCTATGCCAAAGCCGATGCCTGACATCTGACCGCCCGCACGACGGAGGAGGTCGTGCGGGACCCCGGTCCAAATCAAGGGAGGAAACAATGATCATCTATGGAGTCGCGGCCCTGGCCGCCTGCCACCTAGCGGGTGTGATCCTGGGCGACCTGCTGGGGGTCCTTCTGGGCGTTCAGTCAAACGTGGGCGGCGTGGGCTTCGCCATGCTGCTGCTGATCGTCGCCACGGACTGGATGCGCCGGACCGGCCGTCTGCCCAAGCTGACCGAACAGGGCGTCCTCTTCTGGAGCGCGATGTACATCCCCATCGTCGTCGCCATGGCCGCGCAGCAGAACGTGGTCGCCGCGCTGGCCGGCGGCCCCATCGCGGTCATCGCAGGTGTCGGTGCGACCTTGGCCTGCGTGGCGCTGGTGCCGGTCGTGGCCCGCATCGGCGGGCAGGACGCCCCGCTGCCGCCCGCCCTTGCGCAGGAGGCCTAATCGATGGACATCGCGGAACTTCTGGCCAAGAACGGCCTCGTCTTCGCCTTCGTCGTCGTGGGCGTTGTCATGTGGGTGTCCTACCAGCTGTCGGACCGGCTGTCGGCGGGTCGGCTGCACGGGTCGGCGGTGGCCATCATCATCGGGCTGGTCCTGGCCTGGATCGGCGGGACCATGACCGGCGGGACCAAGGGAATCGCTGACGTGCCGCTGTTCGCGGGCATCGGGTTGATGGGCGGGGCGATGCTGCGCGACCTGGCCATCGTGTCGACGGCCTATGGCGTCGACATGCGGGAAATCCGCAAGGCGGGGGCGGCAGGCGTTGCATCGCTGGTCCTGGGCATCTGCGTGTCCTTCATCGTCGGCGCTGCCGTGGCCGCGGCCTTCGGCTATACCGACGCAGTCAGCATGGCGACGATCGGCGGCGGTGCGGCAACGTATATCGTGGGCCCGGTGACCGGCACGGCGCTTGGCGCCAGTTCCGAGGTCATCGCGCTCTCTGTCGCCGCGGGATTGCTGAAGGCGGTTCTGGTGATGATCGGGACACCGTTCGTCGCCCCCCTCATCGGATTGAACAACCCCAAGTCGGCCATGGCCTTCGGCGGGCTGATGGGCACCACCAGCGGCGTGGCCGGCGGTTTGGCGGCCACTGACAAGCGTCTGGTTCCCTATGGCGCGATGACGGCCACCTTCTATACCGGCCTCGGCTGCCTGATGGGGCCGTCGCTGATCTATCTGGCGCTGCTGGCCGTTACCGGCGGCTGAGCGTTCACACCTTCGTCAGCAGGCCGCGCCGCGGCCTGCTTTCGACGGCGTCCGTGCGGGTCCGCGCTGGCCGCAAAGTTGTCAGGCTACTCTGTGGCGGCTTCCGGGATGACCGGCACCGTCTCGACCTCGGGTTCAGGATCGGCGAAGACGCCGCTCAGGACCAGCACAAGCACCAGCAGCAGGAAGCCTCCGGGGATCAGCATGTAGATCAGCGACCGCGGCATGCCGCGCGCAGGTTTCGGTTCCTTGACCATGCAAAGCCTCCTTTTGCGGTTTCCTCTCAACCGTGGCGAGGGCCAATTGTTTCATGGAACCGGCAACTCTGTGGTGTCGATGGCGACGGGCTGCCGGTGCGGCCAGCAGACAAGGTTAAACTTGACTTTTTTCCAAGGATTTAATTTACCGCCCTCGAGTACCCCTTGAGAACGGACCTTCCCATGATCTCGCGTCTTCTTGGCCTTTCAACGGCGGCCCTTGTTGCCGGCCTGCCCCCCGCGCTGGCCGAGCCGGTCACGATCACCGACGTCGCCGGACGCGAGGTCACGGTCGATGCTCCGGCCGACCGCATCATCCTGGGCGAGGGCCGGCAGATCTATCTTCTGGCCGCGCTCGAGCGTGATGACCCCTTCGGCCGCGTCGTCGGCTGGCGCGAGGACCTCCTGCAGGCCGACCCCGCCTCCTATGCTCTCTATGCCGAGAAGTTCCCCGAGCTGAAGGACCTGCCGACCTTCGGCGGCTTCAAGGACGGCACCTTCGACGTCGAGCAGGCGGCCGCGCTGCAGCCCGACGTGGTGCTGATGAACCTGGAATCCCGCGCCGCGACCGAGGATGCGGGATATGACGACAAGCTGGCGCAGCTGGGCATTCCCATCGTCTATGTGGACTTCCGCGAAGATCCGATGGCCCACAGCCTTCAGTCCATGCGCATCATGGGTCAGCTGGTCGGGCAGGAGGAGCGGGCCGAGGAATATATCGACTTCGTCGAGGCGCAGGTGGCGCGGGTGACCGACGTACTGGCGGGCGCGACTTTCGAGCGTCCTGACGTCTTCGTCGACCGCGCCGGCGGCTATTCCGAGGATTGCTGCATGACCTTCGGGGCCGGCAACTTCGGCGAGTATGTCGAGATGGCGGGCGGGACGAACATCGCCGGCGACATCCTGCCCTCGACCTTCGGCACGCTGAACCCCGAACAGATCATCGCGGCCGATCCGGACCACGTCATCGTGACCGGCGGCGAGTGGGAGGCCTATGTGCCGGGTGGCGCCTGGGTCGGCATGGGTCCGGGTTCCGACATGGACATGGCGCGCGACAAGCTGCAGGCCCTGACCGAGCGCACGGCCATGACCGGCATCAGCGCTGTCCAGAACGGCAACTTCCATGCCATCTGGCACCAGTTCTATGACAACCCGTACTATTTTGTCGCCATCCAGCGAATTGCCAAGTGGCTGCATCCCGACCTGTTCGCCGACCTCGACCCAGAGGCTACACTGATCGAGCTGCACGAGCGGTTCCTGCCCGTATCCTATGAGCCGGGCTACTGGGTCTCGCTCGATGAGCAGTGATGCCGTGGCGGTGCAGGGGCGCGATTTCTATGCCTCGATGGTTCTCCGGCGCCAGCTGATCCTGCTGGCATTGGCGGCGGCTGTCTTCCTCAGCCTCTGCACCGACCTGGCACTGGGGCCTGCGCGTTACAGCCTGGGCCAAGTGGTCGAGGCGCTGCTCTGGCCCGGCAGCGTCGACGAACAGGCGCGCGTCATCCTGTGGGAGATCCGCATGCCCGTGGCGCTGATGGCGCTGGTCGTGGGCGCCAGCCTGTCGGTGGCGGGCATGCAGATGCAGACGATCCTGAACAACCCGCTGGCCAGCCCGTTCACGCTTGGCATCTCGGCCGGGGCGGGGTTCGGGGCGGCCTTGGCGCTGGCCTTCGGCGTGGCGCTGTTTCCCCTCGCGGCCGAATACATCATCCCGGTGAACGCCTTCCTGATGGCGATGCTGACCTCGCTGGCGATCTATGCGCTCAGCCTGCGGCAGGGGGTCAACAACGAGACAATCATCCTGCTCGGCATCGCGCTGGTCTTCATCTTCAACGCGCTGATGTCGCTGATCCAGTTCTTTGCCAGTCAGCAGGCCGTCGCGGCGGTGGTGTTCTGGACGATGGGCAGCCTGACCAAGGCCACCTGGCCCAAGCTGTGGATCCTGCTGGCGATCCTGGTCGCCGCCACGCCGCTGCTGATGCGCCGGGGCTGGGCGCTGACCGCGATGCGGCTGGGTGACGCCAAGGCCGAGAGCATGGGCGTGAACCTGCGCGCCCTGCGGCTGGAGGTGCTGCTGATCGTCAGCCTGCTGGCCTCGGTATCGGTGTCCTTCGTCGGCACCATCGGCTTCATCGGCCTGGTCGGCCCGCACATCGCGCGGATGCTTCTGGGTGAGGATCAGCGCTTCCTGCTGCCTGGGTCCGCGCTGGCGGGGGCGCTGATCCTGTCCGTGGGGTCGGTTTTGTCCAAGACGATCATCCCCGGCACGGTGATCCCGATCGGCATCGTCACGGCCATCGCGGGGATCCCCTTCTTCCTCTACCTGATTCTCAGCCGCAGGGTGTCGTCATGGTAAGTCTTCAGCTTCAGGATCTCGGCGCTCGCGTCGGCGGCCGGCAGATCCTGTCCGGCATCACCACGCCGCCGCTGACAGGCGGCAATCTGGTCGCACTGCTGGGACCGAACGCGGCCGGCAAGTCGACGCTGTTCCGGCGGATCTTCGGGCTGGCCCGCGGGGGCGGGCAGGTCAACATCCAGGGCGCGACCTCGGCACGTCCGATCGCCTACATGCCGCAGGACAACGGCGGCCGCCCGGTCCTCTCGGTCTATGAATCCGTTCTGCTGGCGCGGATGCAGGGCGGGCGCCTGAAGGTCGGGCCCGAGGATCACGCCAAGGTGGCGCATGTGCTGGCGATGCTGAACATCACCGACCTGCGGGCGCGCAGTGTCGGCGACCTCAGCGGCGGTCAGCGGCAGATGGTCGGTGCCGCGCAGGCGCTGGTGCAGGACCCGCAGATCCTGTTGATGGATGAGCCGACCTCGGCGCTGGATCTCAGCCGCCAGCTGGACCTGATGGCGCTGCTGCGCCGCCTGACGCGGGACCGGGACCTGCTGATCGTGGTGGCGATGCACGACCTGGGCCATGCGCTGCGCCATGCCGACCAGGCGATGGTCATCGACAGGGGTGGGCTGGTCGCCTGCGGCCCCACCTCGGAGGTGGTGGTGCCGTCGCTGCTGCGCCAGGTCTTCGGGGTCGAGACGCGGATCGAGTGCTGCTCGGCCGGCCTGCCGCAGCTGATCGTCGACGGCCGCGCGGACGAATCCTGCCTCTGCCGCGCCGTTGCGGTCTGACCAGCGAGAAATCTTTGCCGGGGCGGTCACGTGCCGAAGGGCCAGGTGTCCGGCACGTCCCTTGGCGCGCCGTCGAGGGTGGGAACGGCCAGCGCCGAGCTGCGGTCGAACCAGACCCAGGCGTCGTACTGCCGCGACGGCAGCGTCCGCATGTAGTGGCTGGCAAGCTCGCTCTCTGGCCGGTAGATGACGCCGATGAAGCGCTGCAGATGCGGCGCGGCCAAGGATTCGGTCAGGGCGGGGTCCGCTGCCATGTCCAGCAGGAACCGCGTGTTCCCGCTGTCGTGGCAGTGCCGCTCGAAGCTGTCGGGGTATGACGGCTGGACGGTCTTGACCTCGGCCGGACCGTCCCAGTCGGAGGCCGCCGTCACCGTCCCCGCATGGGTGCCGAAGCCGATCAGCGCGACTTGGTCGCCCCATCGCTGGCGGGCCAGTTGGCCCAGGTTGTGCTCGCCCATGACCTGACCCATTTCGCCGTGCCGCGCATCGCCGATGTGCGAATTGTGCGCCCAGACCACGGCCTTGCCGTCGGGTCCCGCAGCCTCCAGCAGATGCGCCAAGGTGCCGCACATGTGGCTGTCGCGCAGGTTCCACGCCTCAGGCCCACCGCGGTACATGACCCGGTAATAGCGTTCGGCCGAGGCGACCAGCCGAGCATTTTGCGCCGCGTCGAGCGCATCGGGACCGGGCGCCTGGCGGTTCAGAAGGTCCCGGCACTGCGCGACGACAGCGTCCTCGCAGGCATCGTATCCGGCGCTGAGGACCGCGCGGCCATAGGCGCCGGGCCGTTCGCTCCAGGGCTGCAGGCATCCATAGCGCGTCCTGGCGATCTCGGCGGCGCCGGGATCGACCTCGGCCAGGTAGGCGATCACGGATCGCATCGCCGCCGTCATGTTGTAGAGGTCGAGGCCGAAGAAACCCGCCTGCCGCTCGGGTGGGCGGTTCCGGTTCCAGTCGCGCATCCAGTCGATCAGCTCGCCGATGGGGCGGTTGCGCCACATCCAACGCGGGAAGCGGCGGAAGGGCGGGGGCGCGTCGCCCTGCGGCAGTCCACGCACATGGCGGTTCAGGACCGCCGCGTCGGGCCAGTCCGCCTCGACCGCGACGATGGTGGCGCCGTGGTGCTGGATCATGTGGCGGGTGATGGCGGCTCGGGCGCGGTAGAAGTCGTCCGTGCCGTGACTGGATTCGCCCAGCATCAGCACGCGCCGTTCGCCCCAGGAATCGAAGGCGGTCGCAAAGCCCGCATCGCCGGTCGGCGGCAGCGGCCGGGCGGCGGCCCCGATCAATCCCGCCGTCGCGCCTGCAGAGATCGCTGAACACATCGGCTTGTCCCCTTCGGTCGTGAAGATCGCCGAACCGCCGTGGCAGCCGGATGTTCCCCGGTCGCCGGCCACGGGAACAAATCCTCCTTGACGGGTCTTACCGCCCGACGTCAGCAATCCGGGGAGATCAGAAGATGCCACCTGTCGATCAGCCGAACCTGAAAGCCTTTGCCCTCAACTGCTCGTTGCGCAAATCGTCCTCGGATGAAAAGAGTTCTACCGACCGGATGATCATGGACCTGTTCGAGGCGATGCGTCCGCACGGGATTTCCGGAGAGATCGAGCGCGTCGCCGACCACGACGTGAAGCCGGGGGTGCTGTCGGACATGGGTCCGGGCGACGCCTGGCCCGCGCTGCGGTCGCGGATCCTCACGGCCGACATCTTCATCCTGGGAACGCCGATCTGGCTGGGCCACCCGTCCAGCATCGCGCAGAGGGTCATGGAGCGCCTGGACGCCTTCCTGTCCGAGGTCGACGACCGCAACAGGATGCCAGCGGTGGGCAAGGTCGCCCTTGTCGCCGTCGTCGGCAACGAGGACGGTGCCCATGCCAGCCACGCCGCCTGTTTCCAGGCGCTGAACGACGTCGGCTTCACGATCCCCCCAAATTCGGGGATCTATTGGGTGGGCGAGGCGATGCAGGGGACGAACTATGTCGATCTGGAACAGACGCCGGATGCGCTGGCGTCTTCGCTGAGGACCGCCGCCTCAAAAGCGGCCCACCTTGCGCGGCTGCTCAAGGTGGATAGGTTCCCCGGGACAGATTGATATCTCAGGAGCTGATGCATTTCGGCAACAGCCAAGCGAATTGAACCGTATTAGGCGGAAAATCGCCGTCAAACTTGGCGGTTGCCGGACCGGATGTTGCTGGCGTCCCTGCAGTTGCAGGCGATTTTGCCGTCGACGCGGAAAAATCCCTCAAGCGCAGTCCGTTGGGAAAGTATGTGCAAATTCTGCTGCTTCTATAGCCACTGTGTCGCAGTTCGCATCAAGCTGTCCACCGTGTTCACGACAAAAACAACTTAGTGCTGGCAAAGCATAGTTTCTGGCAGAACAGGGTTGAACATGTGACGAAAGTGACTCAATTTCTAGCTAAGTTTTAGCCAGTTCATCTAGGGTGCGCCGATGTTCAGTTCTGAAAGTATTCGCGTCGACTACGCTACCAAGGTCGAGACGCCCGTTCGGCATGTGAGGTCGTTCGGAGACAAAAGCATTTCGTCCGCACGTCCGCTTGGCGGCCGGACCAAGCGCGCTGTCGATATCGCACTGGTCCTGGTGGCGCTGCCGCTGCTGGGGCTGCTGATGCTGGGCCTGGCGCTGCTGATCAAACGCACGGACAACGGGCCGCTGCTTTATGGGCACCGCCGCGTCGGCTTCCAGGGACGCGAGTTCAAGTGCTGGAAATTTCGCACGATGGTCGTCGATGGCGATGCGGTGCTGGAGCGGCACTTTCAGAAGCACCCGGCCGACCGGATCATCTGGAACATGCAACGCAAGCTGACCAACGATCCGCGAATCACGCCGGTTGGCAGGGTCCTGCGCAAGCTGAGCCTGGACGAGCTGCCGCAGCTTCTGAACGTCCTCAGCGGCGAGATGAGCCTGGTCGGCCCCCGCCCGGTGGTCGAGGATGAGCTGGCCTATTATGGCAGCACCGCCCGGTACTATCTGTCCGCGCGTCCGGGCCTGACCGGACTGTGGCAGGTCAGCGGCCGCAGCGACACGACCTATGCCGAGCGTGTCCGCTTGGATCGCCGCTATGTCTCGCGGTGGGGTCACTGGCGCGATCTGCAGATCATGGTCAAGACGGTCCCGGCGCTGCTGAGCTCTCGCGGCGCGCACTGATCGTCGCAGGCTGAACCTTATGACGTGATGGGCGGCAGAAGCTGCCACGGGTCGGACACGCGATGCTGTTGCACCCGGCCGCGCGGCTCAGCCTGGGCGTGGCGCGGCCCCCTCAGTCGATCGGATGAAACCGCATGATTCGACTGCCGTCCTGGGGGTCGATCAAGGCGCTGGCGCGGACGCCGAAGACCTGGGCCAGGATGGCGGGGTTCAGCACCTCTGCCGGCGGGCCGAGCGCCTGAAGGCGGCCGTCCTGCAGCACCGCAAGCCGGTCGCATCGCATCGCGTGGTTCAGGTCGTGCAGGGCGATCACTGTCGAGACGCCCAAGCCGCCGACCAGATCCAGGACCGACAGCTGGTGCCGGATGTCCAGATGATTCGTCGGCTCGTCCAGCAGCAGGATTTGCGGAGTCTGCGCCAGCGCGCGGGCGATATGGGCACGCTGGCGCTCTCCTCCCGACAGGGTCGACCAGTCGCGCAGGGCAAGGTGCGCCAGGTCCACCCGCCTCAGCGCATGGGCCACCTCGGCATCGTCCTGCGCGGACCACGGGCTCAGGGCGTCCAGCCAAGGGGTCCTGCCCAAGGCCACGGCGTCGCGGACGGTGATGCGATCCGCAGTCTCGGCGCTTTGGGCGACAAGCGCGATCCGACGCGCGATTTCGCGCTGCGACAGGTCGGCCATGGGGCGACCGTCCAGGATCACGTGACCCCGGTCCGGGCGAACCAGCCCCGCCAGCAGCCGCATCAGCGTCGACTTTCCCGAACCGTTGGGCCCGACAAGGCCCAGAACCTCGCCCGTGGAAATTGTCAGGCTGACGTCGTCCAGCAGGGTGCGGCCGCGAACCCGGCGCCGCACGTGACGCGCCTCAAGGATCATGCCGCGGACCTTGCGCGGATCAGGATCACGGCGAAGGCCGGGGCGCCGACAAGGGCGGTCACGACGCCGATGGGCAAGGTCTGGCCCGGCACCAGCATCCGCGCGATCACGTCGGCCGCGATCAGGAAGACCATGCCGATCAGCGCCGACGCCGGCACCAGGCGCGCGTGCCGGCTGCCGACCAGAAGCCGCGCGGCATGCGGGACCACCAGGCCGACGAACCCGATGGCGCCGGTGATCGACACCATCGCGGCCGTCGCCGCCGCCGTGGCCAGGATCAGCACCGCCTGCACCCGCCGCACCGGCACCCCGAGAGAGGCCGCCGATTCGCTGCCGAAGGTGAAGGCGTCCAGCGACCGGACATGCCAGAACGCCGCACCCAGGGCAGTCGTCACGGCAGCGACCGCCAGCACGACGTCGTCCCACCTGACGCCCGAGAGGTTGCCCAGCAGCCAGAACATGATCCCGCGGGCCTGCTCGGCACTGGCGGACCGGGCGATGATGAAGCTGGTCAGCGCGTTGAACAGCTGCGACCCCGCGATGCCGGCCAGCACGATCTGTGCCGCCCCTCGCGCAGTGGGCCCCCCGCCTGCCAGCCGGGCCAGTCCCGTGACCATTCCGAACGCCGCCATGGCGCCCAGCAGCGCACCCGCAGACATCGGAAGGAACGCGCCGCCGATCCCGGCCACCGCCACAACGACCGCCCCCGTGGACGCCCCGGCCGAGATGCCCAGCAGATAGGGGTCGGCCAGCGCATTGCGCAGCAGGGTCTGCAGGACCAGGCCCGAGATCGCCAGTCCCGCCCCGCAGGCCCCGGCGACCAGCGCGCGCGGCAGGCGATAGGACCAGACGATGCCCTGGTCGATCGGATCGACCGCATAACCGGCGTCCCACAACTGGTTGGCGAAGGCCCGCAGGACCGTGCCCAGGGCGATGGGGGTTTCTCCCATCGCCGTGCCGGCCAAGGGCGCGGCCAGGATCAGCAGCGGCACCCACCACCAGGCAGCAAGCCCCGGGCGGGGTCGGACCATGACACCGGCGTCGGTCGTCATTCAGCCAGTCCTTCCATGCCCCGTGCCAGATGCTCCAGCCCGTCGATCAGGCGGATGCTGGCATGCATCGCCTCGGCATCCAGGATCACGATGCGGTTTCCCCTCACGGCGATCATCTGGCTGGTCACTGGGTCCGATTTCAGAAAGCGCAGCTTTTCGTCGACATCGTCAGCCGGAAAGCGGCGGCGGTCCATGCGTGCGATCACCAGGACGGACGGGTCGGCGCGGGCGATCGTCTCCCATCCCACGGTCGGCCATTCCTCGTCAGAGGTGACGACATTGCGCAGGCCCAACCGCTGCAGCATCCAGGCGGGGATGCCCATGCCGCCCGCCATGTAGGGATCAAGCTCAAGATCCGCAGACGAGAACCAGACCGCCGCGGATACATCGGCAAGGTCCAAGTCCCGGACCCGTTCGACGACGGCAGCCTCGCGCGCCTGCAGATCGGTGATCAGCGCATCACCGGCCTCCTGCGCGTCCATGACCTCGGCCATCTGGTCGATCCCGTCCCACAGGGTCTGGATGTCGAAGGGCACCAGCCGCGTGCCGTCCGAGCCCACCAGGTTGTCCTTGCCTTGGCAGTCGGCGGGCATGACATAGGCCGGGACGCCCAGGTCGGCGAACTGCTGCCGCGTGCCCACCGCGCCCTGGTCGCCGATCATCCATTCGAACACCGCCGGCACGAAGCCGGGGCGCTTGTTCACCACGGATTCGAAGCTGGGCGCGTTGTCGCTGATCCGCTCGACCTTCGCGTCTTCTTCCGCAAAACGCGGCAGCACTTCGTTGAACCACAGCGAGGTGCCCGCCATGCGGTCGGCCTGGCCCAGGGCATAGAGGATCTCGGTCGTGGCCTGCCCGATTGACACTACGTTGTCGGGTCGTGCCGGAAACGTCAGGGCGTGGCCGCAATTGTCGATGGTCAGGGGATATTCGGTCGGCGCGGCCATGGCGGCGGGTGCCGACGCCAGGACCACCAGCGTGATCAGGGGAAATCTTGTCATCATGTCGTCCTTCATCATGCGAAGGACGGGGCTGAAGAAGGCGCAACGACGAAGGACAGGGGTTACCCATCGGCTTCGCGGCATCCGGCGGTCAGGCTTGGCGATCGCCACGTGTCGGCACATGCGGTCTTTCTCCGGGGCACCCCGCCCGGGCTGGCTTCGGTGACGATGGCAGGTCTCCTGACTTGCGGATCATGGCCTTCCCCGCCTTCCCGACGCAGGTGCGCCAGTGGCATCGTGGGGTCGGCTCGCCGCTTACAGTTGCGGGGGCAGTCGCGGATTCGGCGCCTGTTGGCTACTCCTCACCGCGTTCCCTTTTCACCCGGTCGGAGCCTTGGCCGACACGGGAACCATCGGCCACAGCGATGCCCGCAAACTGGGCCGAGGTCAACGTGGAAGAATGCCCCCGTGGTCATCTCGACCGAAGCAGGGGGCAGAGGTTTGCCGATCGGCGCAAGTTGGGATAGGGTGCCGTCCTTCCGCCTGCGCCGATGCGGTTTCGGGTCAAGTCACACGGGTGATGCTTGAAAGACAACTTAGCGAATGATGGCGTTGGGGGGGCCGCCAGGCTCTCGGTCGCGCCGATGATGGACTGGACAGACCGCAACTGTCGCCGGTTCCACCGGCTGATGTCGCGCAGGGCGCTGCTCTATACCGAAATGGTGACGGCGCCGGCGGTCATTCACGGCGACCGGCCGCGGCTTCTGGACTTTCATGCGGATGAGCATCCGCTGGCGCTTCAGCTGGGCGGTTCCGACCCGGCCGAATTGCGCGATGCGACGCGGATCGCCGGGGAATGGGGATATGACGAGATCAACCTGAACTGCGGCTGCCCCAGCGACCGGGTCCAGTCCGGGGCCTTCGGTGCGGTTCTGATGAAAAGCCCCCAGGTCGTCGCCGATTGCGTCACGGCGATGCAGGCCGTCAGCCCGGTCGAGATCACCGTCAAGTGCCGCATCGGCGTCGACGACCAGCAGCCCGAGGAGGTTCTGCCGCAGTTCATCGAGACGATGCGACAGGCCGGCATCCGCCGCATGGCCATCCATGCCCGCAAGGCTTGGCTGCAGGGCCTGAACCCCAAAGAGAACCGAGAGATCCCGCCTTTGGACTATCCGCTGGTCCACGCGATGAAGGCGCAGTTTCCGGACATGCACCTGTCGGTGAACGGCGGCATCCCCGGCCTTGAGGAGGCGCGGAGTCACCTGGCGGTCATGGACGGTGCGATGATCGGACGCGCTGCCTATCACGAGCCGTGGAACATCCTCGGTTCGGCCGACAGCCTCTGGGGGGAACGGCCACCCTTCGACGATCCGCTGGACGTGGCGCGGGCGATGCGCCCTGTGATCGCCGACCACCTGGCTCAGGGCGGGCGACTGCACCAGTTCACGCGCCACATGCTGGGCCTCTTCCACGGCCGCCCCGGCGCCCGCAGCTGGAAACGCACCCTGTCGGAAGGTGCCCCGAAAGGCGGGATCGAGGTCTATGACGCCGCGCTGGGACAGGTGGCGCAACCCGCCTGAGGTCAGCGGGCAGCCTTTTCGGCCAGCTTGGCTTTGTCCCACAACCGGTCCATCTCGGCCAGGTGGCTGTCCTGGGGGCTGCGGCCCTCGGCGGCCAGCGCGGATTCGATCGACTGGAAGCGACGTGTGAACTTGGCGTTGGCGCGGCGCAGGGCCAGTTCGGGGTCGATCTTCAGGTGGCGCGCCAGGTTCGCCATCACGAACATCAGGTCGCCGAACTCTTCCTCCAGCGCGTCTGGGCCAAGCTCGTCCCGCGCCTCGACCAACTCGGCCGTCTCTTCCGATATCTTGGCCAGCACGTCGCCGGGGCCCGGCCAGTCGAAGCCGACGCGCGCGGCGCGATTCTGCAGCTTGACCGCCCGCGTCAGCGCCGGCAGGCCCAACGCCACCCCGTCCAGCGTGCCACGTTCGGCCTTGCCCGCACGCTCGACCGCTTTGATCGCTTCCCAGTCCTTCACCTGCTGCTCGGCCGACTTGTCGCGGGATTCGTCGCCAAAGACGTGCGGGTGGCGGAAGATCAGCTTGTCGCTGATGGCCGCCGCACAGTCGGCGAAATCAAACATCCCGCCTTCCTGCGCGATCTGCGCCTGGAATACGACCTGCAACAGCAGGTCGCCCAGCTCTCCCGGCAGCTCCTCCCAGGCCTCGCGCTGAATCGCGTCCTCGACCTCGTGGGCCTCTTCGATCGTGTAGGGGGCGATGGTGGCGAAGGTCTGCTCGATGTCCCAGGGGCAGCCGGTCTTGGGGTCGCGAAGCGCGGCCATGATGCTCAGAAGGCGCGTGATCTCGGCTGAGGGGTCGCGTGTGTCGGCCATTGCAATTCCCTTGCGGACGCTGAAGATGCCCCTTCCGACTGCCACAGCGAAAGGTCCAAGTCCACATGCCCGTCCTGAACCGCATTGCGGATTTCGCTGATGACATGACCGCATGGCGGCGCCACCTTCACCGGCATCCCGAACTGGGCTTCGACTGCCACCAGACCGCTGCCTTCGTGGTCCAGCGCCTGCGCGACTTCGGCGTGGACCAGATCCACGAGGGGATCGGCCGGACCGGTGTCGTGGGCATCATCCAGGGGCAGGGTGACGGTCCGACGATCGGCCTGCGCGCCGACATGGACGCGCTTCCGATGGACGAAGTGACGGGGGCTGAATGGGCCTCCATCGTGCCGGGGCGGATGCATGCCTGCGGACATGACGGCCACACGACAATGCTGCTGGGGGCGGCGCGCTATCTGGCCGAGACGCGCAACTTCGCGGGGCGCGTCGCGCTGATCTTCCAGCCCGCCGAAGAGGCCGGCGGCGGTGGCGAGGCGATGGTGCGGGACGGCCTGATGGACCGCTTCGGCATCACCCGCGTCTTCGCCATGCACAACAATCCGGGTCAGGACGCGGGCAGCTTCCGCACCACGCCGGGACCCATCATGGCCGCCGTCGACACGTTCGAGATCCATGTGAAGGGGCGTGGCGGACATGGGGCGCTGCCGCACCTGACCGCCGATCCGGTCGTCGCGGCGGTGGGCGTCGTCAGCGCGATCCAGACCATCTCCAGCCGCAACCACTACGCGCTGGACGACCTGGCGCTGTCGGTGACGCAGATCCACACCGGCAGCGCCGACAACATCGTCCCGGACACCGCTTACATCTGCGGCACGGTCCGTACCTTCGCGCCGCAGGTGCGCGACATGGTTCGCCGCCGCATGACGCAGATCTGCGAGGGCCAGGCCGCGGCCTATGACGTGCAGATCGCGCTGGATTATCAGCAGGGCTATCCGGCCACCGTCAACGACTCCGCAGAGGCTGCCTTCGCGGTCGAGGTCGCCCGCGAAATCGCAGGTGAGGCAAATGTCGCCCCAGACAGCGGGCGCGAGATGGGGGCCGAGGACTTCAGCTATCTGCTGAACGCGCGTCCGGGCTGCTATCTGTTCCTGGGGCAGGGGGACGGGCCGGGCGTCCACAATCCGACGTACGACTTCAACGATGAGATCGCCCCCGTCGGCGCCAGCTTCTTTGCGCGGCTGGTGGAACGCGCGCAGCCGGTCTGAGCGGTTTGCGTTCAAGCGCGGCGGCCACTGGCGACGCGTTTTCCAGTCCGCCCGCCCGCACGTGGTCAGGCTTCACCCCGATCACGAAGCCGTCACGGCACTTGTCGGGCAGGCGGGGGCCGCTTTCTTGCCAAGGGCGGGCGGCGCGGATAGGTTGCGCGCCAATCCTGACGCGGCCAAGGGGCCGTGCCACCTGACCGAAAGGACCATCGATGTTCGTGACCCCCGCCTATGCCCAAGCCGCCGGCGGCGCCGGTGCGGGCGCTGCCTTCGCGCAGTTCATCCCGCTGATCCTGATCTTCGCGATCATGTACTTCCTGATGATCCGCCCGCAGCAGAAGCGCCTCAAGCAGCACCGCGCCATGGTCGAGGCGGTCAAGAAGGGCGATCAGGTGGTCACACAGGGCGGCATCCTGGGCAAGGTCGCCGCCGTCCGCGACGATGAACTGGAAGTCGAGATCGCGCAGGGCGTCCGTGTCCGCGTGATCCGCAGCACCCTGGCCCAGGTGGTCAGCAAGACCGAACCGGTCGCCGCCAACAAGTGAAAGGCGTAAGCCACCATGCTGCAGATTGACCGCTGGAAGCGCATCCTGATCATCGGGATCTGCCTTCTGGGCCTGCTCTATGCGCTGCCCAATGCCTTCTATTCGCGGGTCGAGGCGCATAACGACGCCGTGGCCCGGATCGAGGCGACTGGCGTCGAGACGCCCGAACTGGCGGCGGCCCGTGACGGCTGGCCGTCCTGGATGCCCAACAGCCTGGTCAATCTGGGCCTGGACCTGCGCGGCGGCGCCCATCTTCTGGGCGAGGTGCAGGTCGAGCAGGTCTACAAGGCCCGCATGGATTCGCTCTGGCCGGAACTGCGCCGCGCCCTGGCGGCCGAGCGCGAGACGGTCGGCGCCATCCGCCGCGTGCCCTCCCCCGAAGGCACACTGGCGATCGAGATCGGCAACCCTGACCAGATGGCCCGCGCGGTGGAAATCGTCCGCGGCTTTTCCAACCCCGTCACCACGCTGACCGGGGCCGGTCAGCAGTCGCTGGCGATCCAGGCGCAGGGCGCCACCCTGACCATCCAGCTGTCGGACGCCGAAAAGGCCGTGACGGACGACCGCACCATCCAGCAGTCGCTGGAGATCGTGCGCCGCCGCGTCGACGAGGTCGGCACCCGCGAACCGACGATCATGCGCCAGGGCGAGGATCGCATCCTGATCCAGGTCCCCGGCATCGGTTCGGCCAGCGAACTGAAGGAGCTGATCGGCACGACCGCGCAGCTGACCTTCAACCCGGTCGTCGGATCGACCGGCGATGCCAATGCGCAGCCGGGTCTGGGCCAGACCATCGCGCCGTCGGTGGATCAGGAAGGCCTCTACTATATCCTGGAGGACAGCCCCGTCGTCACCGGCGAGGATCTGGTCGACGCCATGCCGGCGACTGACGAGAACGGCCTGCCCTCGGTCAATTTCCGGTTCAACCCGACCGGCGCGCGCGCCTTTGGGGCCTATACCTCGGCCAATATCGGCCAGCCCTTCGCGATCGTCCTGGACAACGAGGTGATCTCGGCCCCGGTGATCCGGTCCGCGATCACGACGGGGTCGGGCCAGATATCGGGCTCGATGGATTTTGACCAGGCGAACCGGCTGGCGGTCCTTTTGCGCGCAGGCGCCCTGCCGGCCGAGATGACCTTCCTTGAGGAACGCACCATCGGGCCGGAACTTGGCCAGGACAGCGTCGATGCCGGCAAGGTCGCGGCCGCGGTGGGCTTCGTCGCCGTGGTGGCGCTGATGATCCTGTCCTATGGCCGCTTCGGCATATTCGCGACCGTTGCGCTGGCCTTCAACATGCTGCTTCTGTTCGCCGTGCTTTCGATCATCGGCGCGACGCTGACGCTGCCTGGCATCGCGGGGATCGTGCTGACCATCGGCATGGCGGTCGACGCCAACGTACTGGTCTTCGAACGCATCCGGGAAGAGCTGAAGACCGCCCGCGGCCCCGCCCGCGCGATCGAGCTTGGTTATGAAAAGGCCATGTCGGCCATCGTTGACGCCAACATCACCACGCTGATCATTGCGGCAATCCTGTTTGTTCTGGGGTCCGGCCCGGTCAAGGGGTTCGCCGTCACCCTGACCATCGGCATCGTGACCTCGGTCTTCACAGCGCTGTTCCTGACGCGGCTGATCACCGTCATCTGGTTCGAACGCGCCCGCCCGAAAGAGATTGAGGTCTGACATGGCATTTCGTCTGAAACTGGTTCCCGACGAAACGCGGATCGACTTCTTCCGCTGGCAGTTCCTGACCTTCGGGATCTCGACCCTGCTGGCGGTGGCGTCCGTCGTGGTGCTGTTCTTGAACGGGCTGAACTTCGGCATCGACTTCCGCGGCGGCACGACGATCCGCACGGAATCGGTGCAGCCGGTCGATGTCGGTGCCTATCGCAATGCGCTGCAGCCGCTGAACCTGGGCGACGTCGCCATCACCGAGGTGTTCGACCCGACCTTCGGGCCCGAACAGAACGTGGCCCAGGTCCGCATCAGCGCCCAGGACGGGGCCGAGGCCGTGACACCCGACACCATCGCCGCCGTCGAAAGCGCGCTGCAGGAGGTCGATCCTTCGATCACCTTCCCGTCCGTCGAATCGGTCGGGCCGAAGGTCTCGGGCGAACTGGTGCAGACGGCGGTCTACGCCGTGCTGGCGTCGCTTGTCGCGATCTCGATCTATATCTGGCTGCGCTTCGAATGGCAGTTCGCGATGGGCGCCATCGTGTCGCTGCTCCATGACGTGCTGATCACGATGGGGGTCTTCGCGCTGTTCCAGATCCGGTTCGACCTGACGACCATCGCGGCGCTGCTGACCATCGTCGGCTATTCGATCAACGACACCGTCGTCGTCTTCGACCGCCTGCGAGAGAACCTGGTCAAGTACAAGACCCGTCCGCTGCGCGAACTGATGAACCTGTCGGTGAACGAGACGCTGTCGCGGACCGTGATGACCTCGGGCACGACGCTGGTGGCGCTGATCGCGCTGCTGGCCCTGGGCGGCGACGTGATCCGCGGCTTTGTCTTCGCGATCACCTTCGGCATCCTGATCGGTACCTATTCGTCGATCTACGTCGCCAAGAACGTGGTCCTGTGGCTGGGCGTGCGCCGCGACTGGGGCAAGCCGGATCCCAAGGACCCCAAGACGCGCCGCAACGTGTCGCCCTTCGAGGGCGCCGAGGAGGTCTAGTGCTGGAGCCGACCGACTTCGAGGGGAAGAACGCCGTCGACAGCTATGGCCCCGGCTTCTTCCGCATTGCCGGCAAGGTCTTCCAAGGCGGCGTCGTGGTCGAGGGCGACCGCATCCAGCAATGGCAGGGGCTGGGCGACCTTGACCCGCTGCGGGCGCTGGAGGGTCGGGTCGACGTCCTGTTCCTGGGCCTTGGCGAGCAGATCGGCTATGCCCCCCGGCCCCTGACCGCGCTGCTGGAGGGGCTGGGCATCCGGGTCGAGTCGATGCCGTCGCCCACCGCGGCCCGGACCTACAACGTCACCCTGTCCGAAGGCCGCCGCGTCGCCTGCGCGCTGCTGCCCCTGTGACGCTTCTGACCGTCGAGGGGCTGGCGGTGTCCCGCGGCGGTCTGCGCGCCGTCGAGGGCGTCGGCTTCACCCTCGATCCGGGGCAGGCGCTGATCCTGCGCGGCCCCAACGGCATCGGCAAGACGACGCTGCTGCGCACCGTCGCCGGTCTTCAGCCGCCGGTGGAAGGGCGCATCACCATTCCCGATGACGCGGTGGCCTACGCCGCCCATGCCGACGGGTTGAAGCCCGCCCTGACCGCCGCCGAGAACCTGCGTTTCTGGGCGCAGGTCTTCGGCGGCGACGGTGTGGCGGCCGCGCTGGCGGCGATGGACCTGCAGGCGCTGGCCGACCGTCCGGCGGCAGCACTGTCTGCGGGGCAGAAGCGCCGGCTGGGGCTGGCGCGCCTGCTGGTGACGGGGCGGCCGCTCTGGGTGCTGGACGAACCGACCGTGTCCCTCGACGCGGCCTCGGTCGCGCGCTTTGCAGTCGTGATTCGCGACCACCTGGGGCAAGGGGGCGCGGCGCTGATCGCCACCCATATCGACCTTGGCGTGGCCGAGGCGCGGGTGCTGGACCTGACGCCCTTCCGCGCCCGGCCCGGCCGCACGTCCCGCCCCTCGGGCTTCAACGAGGCCTTTGCATGATCGCGCTGCTGATCCGCGACCTGCGGCTGGCGACCAGGGCAGGGGGCGGTTTTGGCCTGGGTGTGGCGTTCTTCCTGGTCCTCTCGGCGCTGGTGCCCTTCGGCATCGGGCCGGATCGCGCGGCGCTGGCGCCGGTCGCGCCCGGCATCCTTTGGGTTGGCGCGCTGCTGGCCTGCCTTTTGTCTCTGGACCGCATCTTCGCGCTGGATCACGAGGACGGCAGCCTGGACCTGCTGGCGACGGCGCCCCTGCCCTTGGAAGGCACGGTCGCCGTCAAGGCGCTGGCGCACTGGATCACGACGGGCCTGCCGCTGATCCTGGCCGCGCCAGTCTTCGGCGTGCTGCTGCAATTGCCGCCGGCGGCGATGCCGTGGCTGGTCCTGTCGCTGCTGCTGGGCACGCCGGCGCTGTCAATGCTGGGGGCATTCGGCGCCGCGATCACCGTGGGCCTGCGCCGCGGGGGGCTGCTTTTGTCGCTGTTGGTCCTGCCGCTCTATATCCCCACACTGATCTTCGGGGCCGAGGTGACGCGCCGGGGGGCCGAGGGTGCGGCCGTCCAGACGCCGCTGGTCTTCCTGGCCGGCATCACGCTGGCGGCGGCGGCGCTGATCCCCTTCGCCGCCGCCGCCGCGTTGCGGATCAATCTGCGGTGAAGCCCTTGAGAAGGCGCGTACCGCGCGGGTAGGAGGAAGAATGTCGATCTGGGAATACGCCAACCCGACCAAGTTCATGCGCACGACCGACGGGCTTCTGCCCTGGCTGGTTGCAGGCGCGGCCGTCTGCTGCGTGGGCGGTCTGGTCTGGGGCTTCCTGACGCCCCAGGATTTCCGCCAGGGATCGACGGTCAAGATCGTGTTCCTGCACGTCCCCGCCGCCATGATGGCGATCAACATCTGGGTGATGATGCTGGTCGCGTCCCTCATTTGGATCATCCGCCGCCATCATGTCAGCGCCCTGGCCGCCAAGGCCGCCGCGCCCATCGGTGCCGTGATGACGCTGATCGCGCTGGCGACCGGGGCGATCTGGGGCCAGCCGATGTGGGGCACCTGGTGGGAATGGGACCCGCGGCTGACCTCCTTCCTGATCCTGTTCCTGTTCTACGTCGGCTATATCGCGCTCTGGTCCGCGGTCGAAGACCCGGACAGCGCCGCCGACCTGACGGGCGTCCTGTGCCTGGTCGGATCGGTCTTCGCGCTTCTGTCGCGCTATGCGGTGCTGTTCTGGAACCAGGGCCTGCACCAGGGCGCGTCGCTGTCCGTCGCGCCCGGCGAACGGATGAGCGCGGTCTATCGCTATCCCCTCTATCTCTCGATGCTGGGCTTCATGCTGCTGTTCCTGGCGCTGGTCCTGATCCGGACCCGGACCGAGATCCGCAGGCGGCGCCTAGCCGCCCTCCAGGCACGGGAGATGCGCGCATGATCGACCTTGGCAAATACGCCGCCACCGTCTGGCTGGCTTACGGCGTGGGGCTGGCCCTGCTGGCGGGACTGATCTGGCAGACCGTCGCCGCCAACGCCCGCGCCCGCCGCGCCCTGGAAGAGCATGACAAAAATGGCTAAGCTGTCACCGCTGATGATCCTGCCGCCCGTGGTCTTCGCGGCCCTTGCGGCGACCTTCCTCTGGGGAATGAACCGCGACGATCCGGGCAAGCTGCCATCCGCGATGATCGGGCGGCAGGCACCCGCCGTTCCGCAGACCACCCTGCCGGGCAAGACCCAGCTGACGGATGCGATGCTGCGCGAGC
Organism: Paracoccus rhizosphaerae; assembly: GCF_026162645.1. Taxonomy (GTDB): domain Bacteria; phylum Pseudomonadota; class Alphaproteobacteria; order Rhodobacterales; family Rhodobacteraceae; genus Paracoccus; species Paracoccus rhizosphaerae. Next base: position 3,066 of record NZ_JAOTBE010000014.1, on the reverse strand, counting down.
CGGGCGTCAAGCTGGTGAACTTCTGGGCCAGCTGGTGCCCGCCCTGCCGGGCCGAACACCCCACCCTGACGGCCCTATCCGAACAGTTGCCGGTCTATGGCATCGACCTGAAGGACCCCGAGGCCAATGCGCTGTCCTTCCTGGCCGAAGACGGCGACCCCTTCGCGGCACTTGCCACCGATCCGCGCGGGCGCACCGCCATCGACTGGGGCGTCACCGCCCCGCCCGAGACCTTCATCGTGAACGGCGAGGGTGAAATCCTCTATCGCCACGCCGGCCCGCTGATCCGCGAGGATTACGAGAACCGCTTCCTGCCCGAACTGGAACGCGCACTGGCGGCCGAGGACTGATCCTCAGGGTTGCACGACAGGCAAGCCGGGGTCAGACTGACTTCATCATGAACAGATGAGGTCAGCCGATGACACGGACAGGACTTGCACTGGCGCTGCTTCTGGGCAGCGCGACATTCGTATCCGCACAGCAGGCCGCCGACGCGCTGGCGCCCGAGGGCGCATCTGGCGCCGACGTGACCACCGACGGCTTCGGCGACCTGACGCAGGCGGCGCGGGACGCGCTGGCGGCCAAGGCCGACGGGCGGCCGGTCGCCGCACAGAACTGGATGGTGGCGGCCGCGCATCCGCTGGCGGTCCAGGCTGGGGCGCGGGTGCTGGAACAGGGCGGCACTGCAGCCGATGCCATGGTCGCCGTACAGGTCGTCCTGGGTCTGGTCGAGCCGCAGAGCTCGGGTCTGGGGGGCGGGGCGTTCCTTGTCTGGCACGACGGCGACACCGGCGACATCACCACCCTGGACGGCCGCGAGACTGCGCCGATGGCGGCCACGCCGACCCTGTTTCTGGACAACAACGGCGAGCCGCTGGAGTTCATGGAGGCCGTGGTCGGAGGACGCTCTGTCGGCACCCCCGGCACACCTCGGCTGATGGAGGTCGCCCACCGCAAGTGGGGACGCGCCAACTGGGCGGGTCTCTTCGAGGATGGCATCCGTCTGGCTGAGGAGGGATTCACCGTCTCGCCCCGCCTGGCCGGACTGGTCGCCGAAGAGGGTGACGCGCTGTCCCGCTATCCGGCGACGACGGATTACTTCTTTCCGAGCGGTGATCCAATCGCGCAGGGCGCGACGCTGACCAACCCCGCCTATGCCGAAACGCTGCGGATGCTGGCCGCCGATGGCGCCGATGCCTTCTATACCGGAGAGATCGCGCAGGACATCGTCGCCGCCGTCCGCGGGGCCGAGGACAATCCGGGCCTGCTGTCGCAGGAGGATCTGTCATCATATGACGTGGTCGAGCGGCCTGCCGTCTGCGTCGAATACCGTGACCACGACGTCTGCGGGATGGGGCCGCCCTCGTCCGGCGGGCTGACGGTGGGGCAGATCCTGGGGATGCTGGCCGGCTATGACCTGGCTTCGATGGGCGCGGAAAGTGCCGATGCGTGGCGGCTGATCGGCGATGCCTCGCGGCTGGCCTTCGCGGATCGCGGCCGCTACATGGCCGACAGCGACTATGTCCCGGTGCCGGTCGAGGGGCTGCTGGACCCGGCCTATCTGGCCCGGCGTGCCGAACTTCTGTCAGGCGACGACAGCCTGCCCGAGGTCAGCGCCGGCAACCCAAGCTGGAGCCACGCAATGCTGTGGGGTCAGGACAGCGCGCTGGAACTGCCCTCCACCACGCATATCTCTATTGTCGACAGCTATGGCAACGCCTTGTCGATGACCACGACCATTGAGAACGGGTTCGGATCGCGCCTGATGGCGGCGGGATTCCTGCTGAACAACGAACTGACCGACTTCAGCTTCGAGACGCATGACGCCAATGGCTGGCCCATCGCCAATGCGGTGGCGCCGGGCAAACGGCCGCGGTCGTCAATGGCCCCGACCATCGTGCGCCAGGACGGGCAGCCGGTGATGGTTATTGGATCGCCCGGCGGCAGCCGGATCATCGGCTATGTCGCCAAGGCCATCGTCGCGCATCTGGACTGGGGCATGGACATCCAGCAGGCGGTCGCAACGCCGAATCTGGTGAACCGTTTCGGCACCATGGACGTCGAGGCGGACCTTCCCGCCGCGCTGACCGACGACCTGACCGCGATGGGGTTCGAGGTGAACGAGACCGACCTGACCTCAGGGCTGCAGGGTATCGTGATCACGCCCGAGGGGCTTCAGGGCGGGGCGGACCCCCGCCGCGAAGGCATTGCCATCGGGGGGTGATCACCGGCACGGTCGGTCGCCATATCGACCGCCCAACCGGCAGGCAGCGTCGCGGCTAGCTTAGCCAGAACGGAGTTAGCCGGACTGCGGAATGGCATAGACGATGCGGCAGGCCGCGTCTTGCGTCATGGCTCGGCTCTGCAAGATCCCCTTGGCCGTCTAGGGTTTGCACTCATAACCAATAGATAACGGTTGCGGCGAGCGCGATCGCCGAGAAGAAGACCTTCGGACCTGTCGCGGTTTGGTGCCGCTCCTTTGACCACGTAATGTGCAGCAGAGGAGATGAACCATGGGCACAGTCAGGACGGATGAATTTCGCAAGGATGCAGTGCGGATTACGCTGACCAGCGGGCTTTCGCGGCGTCAAGTTGCGGATGATCTTGGGGTCGGCTTGTCGACCCTCAATAAGTGGGTGAACGCACTTCGGGACACGGACGTAGTCTCAGCCGAGGATCGCGAGCTGGCGCGTGAGAACGAACGGCTTCGGCGCGAGAACCGTATCCTCAAGGAGGAGAGGGACATCCTAAAAAAGCCACCCAGTTCTTCGCGAGCCATGGAGGGCATGAACGCCATGGGTCCGAGTGAATGCCCGACACCGTGAGGTTCAGGTTCATCGAAGAACAGCATGGGGCCTTCCCGATCGACCGGCTGTGCCAGGTGATGAATGTCAGCCCGCGTGGATTACGGGCCTTTCGCAGCCGCCCAGCCAGCCATAGGCTCCAGACCCATTGATTTCACTTCCTTTGCGTGATTCAGGGCTCGTAAGGAGACCTGATTGATGAGCAATCTGTTTTGGCTGACCGAGGTACAGATGGTGCGCCTTCGCCCTTTCTTCCCCAAGA
>NZ_JAOTBE010000149.1 GCF_026162645.1 Paracoccus rhizosphaerae | reverse complement strand
GAGGCCTTCGCCCGCATCGACACCGAGGAGATCGACCCCATTCTCAGCATAACCACGAAAGCCGCCTGATCATGCCCTCAGGCCTCCCGGGAAATTACACCAGCTTGACGGACGTGACCGCGATTTCCGAGGGTCCCGGTGCTGTGCACGAGCTAGGTCAGCGATGCCGCGCATTCCTCTTGCGCTCCTTGGGATCATCGACCTAGCCCTCGTAAAATCCTGCTCGATGAAGAAGGTTGACGTGAAGTTGCGATATGATCCGACCTGCTTGAGGACATCGAGTGGCGTGTGTTTGGAATGGGCCAATGGCCACCGATGAAAGTCCTGCCCGGCGTTGCTGATGAAGGCGAGATGGCGCACGCCAGGTTTGAAATGCGGATCATATAGCACATAAGTGCGAGTCATATTGCTCATGTTCGGCAGCAGTGGGAAGATTTGCCTGGTCAAGTCTGACACTCTAGGGAACCGCTCCTCCCAGGGAGCATGTTCCTGATCGACTACGATCGGGGGAGCCGCCGCAAGGAGCGTATCGACCTTGAGGAACTGAGCACTCAGTAGCGCTCCGGCCCCTCCCATCGAAGTACCGTAGGCCATTACGTTTGCAGTCGGAGATATCACCTCCGACACTTGTTCTATGGCTTTCGGTAAGACATCGCTTTGCCACCAGTGGTTCTTCTTGGCGACAAACCCTACGAACCCCATTCCCGTGGCATCTGCGAGACCCGCGCTGAACGGCTTCTTATTGTTTCAGCTCGAGAAAGTCACGAGAACCCGATCTCGAAGGAGGTTCTCGGCGAAGACGAGTAGGTCATGGCTGGAGCGCAGGATGATACGGCCGGTCACAATGACTGACAGGCTCTGCACTGTTGTCGTGTTTCTCACGGTCTGTCCCCCAACACAAATTGCTCGCCGTTACGGCTGCACTAAATGCCACCTTCGGTCAACTGAACATGGCCCGAGGTTTACGGCGCCTGCTATTCGGCCGGCGTACCCCACTCCGCGGCCATCGCCGAAGCTGTGGACAGTGCCTCGCGCAAGCGATCCGTCGAAGTCTGCTGCAGCTTCGCCCGGCGAGATCCGTCAGCATTTTCAGATCGAGCGACAGTTTTGCCAAGGCATCAGGGACCGACAGGCGGACATAGTCCAGGATCAGCGTTACGGCCGCCTGACCGGTCAGCTGACGGGCAGCGGCTGAGCCCTACTCATCAGCGCCAAGCACAGCGCATCGAGGTGTTTAGCCTTAATGCCGGGCCCGAATTCGAGTTTGGCCCCGCTGCGGCCTTGGTGGGTAAGGCCAGCAGAACGATGCTGGTGATCTCGAGGAGCGGCGGCGTTCAGACGCCCAAGTGGAGCCGTCATCCTGCGCGGCGGCCGGACGTGCCGCGATTAGATAACCGCGGCCACCGTCAGACGGACATGGCGCGACAGCAGGCTTACGACAGAGATGGCAAGAGCGGCAAATGCTTCCATAAGAAGGATGGTCATGGTCGGCCCCTTTAAAAAAGAGTGCGCCCAAGGCCCACAGGGTCCATTATGTCGTCCTGCGCGAGGCCGGCGGAAAGCTGATGGCCGGTGGCTGCCTTCGCGGTGTTCGCTCCGAACCCGCTATCGATACCCAACGGGTGGAAGCCGTGGGCCTTGAGCCGCTCCTGCGCCTCGTGTTCGGCAAGGCCACGAAAGCCGATGCCGATCTTGGTTTGGACGGGAGCCAGCAATCCGGGATTGCCTGCCAGCGAGCGAAGGCGGACGCCAGGCGGGATAGCCGTGTTGAGCATAGTCCGCGCTGTTGTAGCCCCGCGGGAAGCTTGGACCTGTCGCGGTTTGGTGCCGCTCCTTTGACCACGTAATGTGCAGCAGAGGAGATGAACCATGGGCACAGTCAGGACGGATGAATTTCGCAAGGATGCAGTGCGGATTGCGCTGACCA
>NZ_JAOTBE010000148.1 GCF_026162645.1 Paracoccus rhizosphaerae | reverse complement strand
GAGCATCGCATCGGCCAGCAGCCGCTTCAGACGGGCGTTCTCGTCCTCAAGCCCTTTGAGGCGCTTGGCCTCGCTGACATCCATACCGCCATATTTGGCTTTCCATTTGCAGACCGTCGCATCGCTGACGCCGTGCCTGCGGCACAGATCAGCGACGGAAACCCCAGCCTCGTGCTCCTTCAGAATGCCGATGATCTGATCTTCAGTGAACCTGCTGCGCTTCATCTCTGGTCCTATCGGTTGGGCCAGAGTCTATCTCAAACTGGACTAGGCGGAGGGGGCAACGTCAGAGACGATATCTCCAATCTGCACTTCGACGTTTACAGTTACCCCGGCGGCGGAAGTGGGCGGTTCCAGAATACCGACAAGGGACGAAAGTCTCTCCTCAAATGGCTGAAAAGCCGACAATCGGTCATGGTCGTGTTCGAACCGACCCGACCGTACCACAAGGCTCTGGAAGCCGGGACTGAACACCTAATGCCAATGCGTCAGATAAGGATGGAGCCTGAGCCGAGGAATGTGGCCACCGTTAGTAGTTCTTTCAAAGCAAGACGGTTCGACATCGATTGAAGACTTGGCAAATCCTGAAGTTGCGGATAGGGAAACGGCTTGGGAGCAGTGGCAGAGTGGTCGATTGCTGCCGCCTTGAAAGCGGCCGAGCCTGCAAGGGTTCCGTGGGTTCGAATCCCACCTGCTCCGCCATTTATTTGTGTAAGGCATTGGTTTTGCTCTTGTTTCGTGGAGCATCCGTGTCTGACCTGTCATTCTACCCACCTTAAAGAATGCGCTTGGATGCGGCTAGATGCGTCTACTTCAAGCCACGTGTGCTTGATGCCGCAGCTGCCATTCCTCCGTTCGCATGTCCTGCAGCTTGCGCATGTCTTCGTCCAGCGCACGGATCATCGCCAGGACGCCAGAGGCCATCGGATCGGGGTTGTTGAGGGCTGGCATGTCCCACGTGATTTCACGCAGCACGGCTGTGAAGCCCGCCATCCGAGCGATATGGGCGTCCGTATCGTTGTGGGCGTGGGTCCAGTCTTTCATGCCGCACCCCCTTCCCCGAGAGCTGCTCGCACTTGGTCCCACAACTTCGGCAGGTTTGCCCGGCAAGGGACATCTCCAGCGCCGAACTCGGAGTAAGCCGCGATCATCATCAGAGCATCTGTCGCATCCTGCGGAGGCTCTGCCATCATCCGGTTTTCCAGATCGATCCGAGCATCAACTAGAGCATCAAACTCAGCTTCCGGCAGGCTGGTGACTTCTGGCCTGTTCAGCCAACCAGATTGTTCTTTCCATTGTGCGAACATCACCGCCATCGGCGATGGCACGCCAGCTGCTGCTACAGCTGCACCAGGAAGGGCGACGTAGGCCAGAGAAGCGGGCGCAGCTGCCAAAAGACTGGCGATGGCACGCCAGCTGCTGCTACAGCTGCACCAGGAAGGGCGACGTAGGCCAGAGAAGCGGGCGCAGCTGCCAAAAGACTGCGGCGGGTGAAGCCAGACAAGCCGGTATCGTTCGCGCGAGCGCGTTGCTCAATCGTCATCATCATTCTCCGTTGATTAGGCCGAGCCGGCCTGTTGACGCTCCATCCGTTCGCGGACGGCGCGGATAACTTCGCTGTTCTGGCTGGAGCCGTTTTTAGCAGCTTGATCTGCGATCCACGCCTTTAGATCAGTCGGCAGGCGTAGCTGCACGGGCTTCCGGTTTGTCATAGCGTCCTCATCAGTCACCGTGATACTATATGTCACCGTGACGCTATTGCGGTCAAGCGAAATATCATGTCACCGTGACATGAAATGGTGAGGTGATTCTGTGGCAGGCGCAACTGGCCGAGAAAGCGATAAGTTCATGCTCCGCCTTCCCGAAGGAATGCGCGACCGGATCAAAGCCGAAGGCGACAAGAACGGCCGGAGTATGAACGCTGAAATCATATCTCGCTTAGAATCCACCTTGACGTACGCTCCTAGTGACAATGTTCAGGCAGCCACATCAACGCGCCTAGAGCGCACCATTCTTCGTCAGATCGAGGATGTCATAGAGAAAATTGCGAAGAAGCACGGTGTGTGATTTGGAGTGCGCCCCTTGGGCTGGACAGCTTGAGCTGAAGATTTTGACCGGGGCGCGGTTCTGATAAGGAGAACCGCATGACCAAGAAGCACCGTCGTCACAGCACGTCCAAGAAACGCGAAGTCGTCGAAGCCTATT
>NZ_JAOTBE010000147.1 GCF_026162645.1 Paracoccus rhizosphaerae | reverse complement strand
GCGTGAACTACACCGCCCTCACCAAGCGTACGAAATCAGTTCTCAACAACGAGTCCGTCCGCATGACGACGATGCTGTGCATCACGCATGTGCAGCACCCCGATGATCCAAGCTTCCCTGGGTCAGCGATCAGTCTCGACTGCGCTGGAAGATCTCGATCGGCAAGACTTGGGCTGGTCAGGGATCCGCGATGCGAAGAATCTTCGCGCATCGCGGCCAACGCTTTGCCCAACGCGACATAGATCTGCAATATCAACCCCAGAATGGAAGTTATAAGGCCCTTCGAACGTAAGGCTCCGGCAGCGACCGTCTGACTACAGATACGATCCGATGATAAGTCCGACCTTATGTCCGGCTTTATCTCCCACCCGCACATCGAAGTTCTCTCCGCAGCCGACGGCGTTCGCCGTCGGCATTGGTCGGATGAGGACAAGCTCAGGATCGTCGAGGAGAGCTTCGTCGGGCACCGGCAAGTGGCTGCTACGGCACGGCGCCATGGCATGTGCCGCTCATTGCTGACGACTTGGCGTCGGCAGTATCGGAACGGCGCTCTTGAAGGTTCCCGCCCGGTGTCTTTTGCACCGGTGTCCATTGTGAAAGAGGCTCCGACCGCGCCGATTGATCGGTTGGGCCCCTATCCAGCCCGGCGTGACTGGCAGGTTGAGATTGCGCTGCCGAACGGGCGTCGGCTTATGGTGCCCGGCGAGGTGAGTTCGGAAGCACTCGCCCGGCTTCTCTCAGTTGTGGACGGGCAATGATCGCGTTTCCGGCGGGCGTGAAAGTCTGGATCGCTGGCGGCATGACGGACATGCGGCGGGTATGAACACACTGGCGCTACAGGTTCAGGAAGGGTTGGGACGCGATCCACATGCCGGGGAGATCTTCTGCTTTCGGGGGCGCAAGGGCGATCTTGTGAAACTGCTCTGGCATGACGGTGTCGGCATGTCGCTTTATATGAAGCGGTTGGAGGCGGGGAAGTTTATCTGGCCCGTGAGCCAGGGTGGCACCTCGGTGCAGATCTCAGCCGCACAGTTGGGCTATCTCCTGGAAGGAATTGACTGGCGCAATCCGCGATGGACGCAACGTTCTGAAAAGGCGGGATAATCTGGCCTGACGGCCTTGTTTTTGTTGGCCCTCGGGGCGGTTTGTGGTAGTTCTCTGCCATGTCAGATGCTGCTTTTGAGATCGCCAGATTGCGCGCTGAATTGGCTGCGCAAACAGCTCGTGCGCAGGCCGCTGAACGCGACCTGGCGCAGGCACGCGCCCTGACATCCTGCACGGAAGCGATGATCAAGAGTTGAAGCTGGAGATCGCCAAGCTGCGCCGCGACAAGTATGGCATCTCCTCCGAGCGCCGCGCGCGGCTGATCGATCAGTTGGAATTGCAACTTGAGGAATTGGAAGCCGCCGCCACGGAGGATGCGCTGGCGGCGGAACAAGCAGCCGCGCAAGACGAGACGAGCACCGTTCGCGCCTTCACGCGGCGCAAGCACATGCGCAAATCTTTCTCCGAGCATCTGCCGCGTGAGCGTGTGGTGGTCGAGGCCCCGACCAACTGCACCTGCTGTGGTTCGGATCGCATCGTGAAGATGGGCGAGGATGTCACGGAGACGCTAGAGGTCATCCCGCGCCAGTGGAAGGTAATCCAGACGGTGCTAGAGAAGTTCACCTGCCGGTCTTGTGAGAAGATCAGCCAGCCCCGGCGCCATTCCATGCCATTCCCCGAGGCTGGGCTGGGGCCGCAACTGATCGCGATGGTGGCGTTCGAGAAATACGGGCAGCACCAGCCGTTGAACCGGCAAGCGGAGCGCTTTGCCCGCGAGGGTGTGGATCTCAGCCTCTCCACCTTGGCTGATCTGATCGGCCATGCCTGTGTGGCCCTTGCTCCGATCCATGCGCTGATCGAGCGGCATGTGCTGGAAGGCACCCGCGTGCATGGCGATGACACAACAGTGCCGCTTCTGGCGCGCGGGGGCACCAGGACAGCGCGGCTGTGGACCTATGTGCGCGATGACCGCCCCTTCAACGGGGGCGCGCCGCCGGCTGCGTTCTTCAAGTTCTCGCCTGACCGTCAGATGATCCACCCGAACAAGCATCTCGCCGGATGGCATGGCATCCTGCAATCCGACGTCTATGGCGGCTACAATGACCTGTATCTGGCGGATCGCAGCCCAGGCCCGGTGCGCAGCGCGCTCTGCTGGAGCCATGCCCGGCGCAAATTCTTCGAATTGGCTG
>NZ_JAOTBE010000146.1 GCF_026162645.1 Paracoccus rhizosphaerae | reverse complement strand
GTGAGCGCGATGCGAACCGCATCACGCTTGAACTCCTCGCTGTGTGTCGCTGCCATATCCTGTCTCCTTTGAAGAGAGCATCGCTCTCAGAAGACCGGAACGGAACAGGTGCAGGTCCACCACACCATGCTGATGCAGGAAGACCATGATCTCGCGGATCACCTTCTGATCCGCCCAAACGGTGGTGATCTTGGCGGCGCGGACGGGGCCGATCCCCTCAACCTCGCGCAGGCGCTCGGGCGTCGCCTCGATGATGTCGAAGACGTCGGTGCCGAAGCTCCTGACCAGCCGCCGCGCATAGACCGGCCCGATCCCCCGGATCATGCCTGAACCAAGGTACTTCTCGATCCCCTCGACGGTGGAGGGCGCGTGCGTCTTCAGGAACTGCGCCTTGAACTGCAGGCCGTGGGTTCGGTCGTTGAGCCAGAAACCGGAGGCCGTAACCCATTCTCCGGCCGAGATCATCGCAGCATGGCCGACGAGCGTCACAAGGTCCCGATGCCCGCGTGCCTTCACCCGCAGGACACAGAAGCCATTTTCGGCGTTGTGGAACGTGACCCGCTCGACCAGTCCGGCAAGCACTTCAGCCGGGCTGTAAGCGACCTGCGGGGTCATGAGCGGCGCAACCTGCAGCCCGCTTAGTCAGCTGTGTCGGAGCCTTCGGGCGCCACCTTCGGCTTGCGACCGCGCCGCACCTTTGGCGCCTCGCCCTCTCCGCCGGCAGCATCCGGGGCCTTGCGGCCGCGCGTGGCCTTCGGCGCTTCAGCACCCTCTCCGGTCACGGCTTTGGAACTGCGGCCCCTGGTTGCCCGTGGCGCATCGGCTGATCCCTCGGCTGCCGTATCGGCCGCGGCTTTGGGAGGGCGTCCGCGCCTCGCCTTTGGAGCCTCCGCTGCCTCTTCCGCGACGGCCTTCGGCTTGCGCCCCCGGCGGGCGCCTATCACTCCGGCGGAAGCGGAGGATTGTGCCTCCTCGTCTGCTGCGATTTCACGCTCGGCCTGCGACCAGTGCTGAGCATCCTGCCCCTCCGGACGGCCCGCCTGCTCCCACAGAGCGTGCGCCCGGTCCCGGACCCTTTGCGTGCGTTCGTCATTCATCGCGAATTCTCCTTCTGCCATGGCGGACACCTGATGCCTGTCAAAGCGCTTAGCGGGGTTGCCACCGTCTGAACATCTGTACCTCATCGTGGCAGAGATAAGCGATGCAGCCAACGGCCTCTGTGGCGCACCACTCGAGGCGCATCAAGCTGAGGCGGAGTGGCTGGGTGACGCGGTCAGCCAGCTGCACATGTTCCCCTGCGCCGTGCCGGTGATGGCGGTACGCCGTTCTGGAAGACGTCCCATACTTACCATTCGGCCACCGATCCGTCAGCATGGCGCCAAAGCGGGTTGCGCCACCGATGGCCGGTCGATGCGGCACGAACTACGACCTCTCCATTGATCTCGACGCCCAAACCCGAACCCTGCAGCATATCAACCATGCCATTCTTGTAGGAAAAGACGCTTGGATCGACCAGATAATCCAGAAGGTCGCCACCCTCGTTGTAGTGGATGCCCAAGGATTGCTCCTGGATAAAGGCGTTGTGGCTGACCGCGTCCACCTGAAGGCACGCGGCCAACGCGATGGGAACAACCATCTGGGCGGTACGATGAAAGTCTTGAGCGCGATGATCTTCACGGCTGGCTCCTTAGGATCAAGGTTGCGGCTTTGTCGCCCACGGCAAGCGCCGCGGCATTGGTGTTACCTGAAACGATGTTCGGCGTCATAGAAGCATCGATGACGCGCAAGCCGTCTACGCCCCGGACCCGCAGTGCAAGGTCCAGCACTGCCATGGGGTCGTTGTCCGCCCCCACCCCTCTTGCAAAAGCAGCTTCTGGTCCTCGATTAGCGCCAACTTCATAGACTCACAGGCCTGCTCGATATCGCGAGCGGCGATGGCGTTGAACAACGAGTTGTAGCCGCGCTGGTATCCGCCTTCGTAGCCCGGCCGGATCTTGCGGTGATCGAAACGGGAATGTCGGCTTCGAGTCCCTTTCCAGCCGGTCGAGCTGACACCAGGCTGAAAATCACATTGGAGGACCTACGAAAAATGCAACGGGCGATAATCCGGTCGGCCACGGATCACGACGTGGGGAGTATCGAGAAGATCGTCGATGAAGCCTATTCGCACTACATCGAAAGAATTGGCTGCAAGCCTGCTCCAATGACCGGTGATTATACCGCGCTTGTCGCCTCAGGCAGCGTATGGGTGCTTA
>NZ_JAOTBE010000145.1 GCF_026162645.1 Paracoccus rhizosphaerae | reverse complement strand
TCATGCCCGCCTACAACTTCGCCCGCCGCCTCAAGACCCTCGCCAGCCATGGTCCTTGGACCGATGGCGGACCATGGCTGGCCCTCACGCCTTACAAATTCATCTGCAAGATCTGGACATCAGAGCCAGACAGATTCATCCTAAACCCGATCCACCAGATGCCGGGACTGAACACCTAGGCCGTCGGTTTCTCAAAACGGCAGGGACCGAGGCTGCCGCAGGATCCCGATGACCCCGCCAGTTCCACTTCTTCTGTCCGAGGACCATGTCGCCCGCGTCGCCCCAGCCGATGGGTTGCTGCACGATCCGAACTGGCGGATGCTCGAGGATGCGGACCTCGATGCGCTGGCCGCCCGGTTGACCGAGGGCAAACCGAGGCCGATCCCGATCTTCGCCTATGGCTCTCTGATCTGGAACCCCGGTTTCGAGGTGCAGGCGCGCCGCCGCGCCACCGCAATCGGCTGGCATCGCGACTTCTCGCTGTCGTTGGAGCACTTCCGGGGCACCCCTGAAAGGCCGGGGCTGATGCTGGCGCTGGCGCCAGGCGGCACCTGCGAGGGGCTGGTGCTGGACATCGCCGAGGGCACCGAGACGGAATCGCTGCGCGCCGTCCTGCGTCGTGAACTGGTCGCGCACGAACTTTCCGCGAATGCCAGCTGGATCGAGGTTGAGACAGAGCGTGGGCGCGAAATCGCGCTGACCTTCTATGCCGGGCCGGTGGGGGCGCCGCTGGTCCAGCTGACGCTGGCGCAGCAGGCGATGCGCCTTGCCACCGCGGCGGGGCAGGCGGGGTCGGGGGCCGAATACCTGCTGCGCACCGCGCGGGGCCTGGCGGATCTGGGCATTCACGACGACTATATCTGGACGCTGCAGAAGATGGTGGCCGAGGCCATCGACGAGGCATCCTGACCGGCACTCGGCCTACTCCGCAGGCGGCATGCTCGTTCGGGGCATGTTGCGAACATCCGCGATAGGAATGCGGTACCCAGATCGTCGGCAGGCCCAGGATGTCGGCGAAGCAGTTGTTCGGCAGCGATCCAGCCAGGTTGGGCAGGATATGCGGCGGGCGCTCTGACGTTCGTGCCAGGGATGCAGCGGCGAAGTGCACCCAGTCGTCATCGGGGTCGAGGCGGATGGCGTGGAAGATGCCCCGGTCGTGGGGGACAATCCGGATCGCGCCGAAGCCATGGGTGTCTAGGTGGCGGCGAAGCGCAGGAAGGATGTCGTCAGTGTCCGTGCCGACCACGAAACGAAGCTGGCAGGTGGCGCGCGCGCTGTCGGCGATGGCGTTGACCGGCGCCTCTGGCGCGCCGGCCGTCATCGCGAGGATGGCGAAGCTGTTCCAGCCATAGGCGTGTTCGGCCGGCGTCAGGTCTTCCTTGCCCCACCAAGTATCGACGGCAGGGCCGGACGGATCCTCGATCGGCAGGTCTGCCAGCGAGCGGCGGACCGCCGGTGTCAGGCTGTCGGGCCGCCATTCGGGGATCAGGATCTGGCCGCGCCGGTCGCAGATCGAGGCCAGCGCGTGCGACAGGATCATGCCTGGCTCGGCCAGAAGCCCGCCCCAGTTGCCCGAGTGATGCGCGCCATCTCGCAGTTCCAGCACAAGGTCGAAGCTCGCCCCGCCGCGCGAGCCCATGAAGATCGTCGGCACGTCCGGCTGCAGCCGCGGCCCGTCGGACGCGATCAGCACGTCAGCGGCCAGTTCATCCTGCTGCCCCTGGAAGAACGGGGCGAGGCCGGACGATCCGATCTCTTCCGACATCTCGATCACGATCTTGACGTTGAAGCCCAAACGGCCTTCGCCGATCTGCTCATCGGGCTAACTCATGCCAGGAAGACTTGGGGCTTTGGCTTGTGTTTCCTGTATCTGCGCAATGTCCAGGGCCATGTCTGGAACCACAAACGCGTCTACCGGATCTATCGTGAGCTGGAACTGAACCTGAGGATCAGGCCTCGCAAGCGGCTGAAGCGGGAGAAGCCCGAGGAACTGGCCATGCAGGAGGCTCCCAATGCGGTCTGGTCCATGGACTTCATGGCAGATCGCCTCGGGGACGGGCGAGCCTTCCATCTTCTGAACGTCCTGGACGACTTCACCCGCGAAGGATTAAGCATTGAGGTGGACTTCTCGCTGTCGGCCGAGCGCGTCGTGGTCACGTCCGTCAAGCTGGTGTAATTTCCCGGGAGGCCTGAGGGCATGATCAGGCGGCTTTCGTGGTTATGCTGAGAATGGGGTCGATCTCCTCGGTGTCGATGCGGGCGAAGGCC
>NZ_JAOTBE010000144.1 GCF_026162645.1 Paracoccus rhizosphaerae | reverse complement strand
GCCTGACGCTGCGCAACCCACAAAGCTCCGCGCCAGCCCCCGTTGCCCAACCCGCCCAAACAGGCAAAAACCAAACCCGGAGTCTCGCTCACGCTGGATAAAAGTTGGGGGCAACGTCACCGCGACCTGCCATTCGCCGACGGGGTTGAGGCGTGAGACGCGTCGCTCGGTGTCCGGGTTCTTGCTGTAGGTCAGCCGGTTCCAGACCAGCCTGCCGATATAGAGTTCGTTGTTCAGGATGCCGGTGCCGCGGGCGGCGTTGCCGTTGATGGTGTTCTGCTTCCAGTGGCCGGAGGACTTGCGCTTCGTGCCGACGGAGGGGGAGGGGATACCCTCGGCGTTGAGTGTGGCCGCGATCTTCAGCGGTGAGGCACCGGTTGCATTGTCGCGGAAAATGCGCCGGATGATTCCGGCCTGCACCTGGTCAATCTCCAGCAGCCCCGTCACCGGCACCCCGCGCGCGTCCATGCCTTGCCTGTAGCCATAGCTCCGCCCGCCGCCGCTCATCCCCTTCTCGATGCGCCCTTCGAGGCCGCGCCGGGTCTTGAAGGCCAGATCTTCGAGATAAATTGCCGCCATCGTCGAGGACAGGCCGAGGGTCAGGACATCCACCTTGCCGCGGCCGGTGGTGTGGATCTCGACGCCGTTGAAGCTCGCGGTCTTGTAGAAGCGCACCATGTGCTCGGGGTCGCGCGAGATCCGGTCGGTAGATTCAGCCAGCACGATGTCGAAGGTGCCCGACGCCAGTGCGTGGGACAGGTCGACGAAGCCCTCTCGCGCTCGGCTGAGGGAGCCGCTGACGGCGCCGTCGGAATATCGTGCGACCACCGTCCAGCCGCGCTGCCTGGCGTGGCGCTCGGCCTGTCGAAACTGATCCTCGATCGACTCGCCCCGCTGCATGTCGGTCGAGTAGCGCGCGTAGAGGGCGACGCGGCGCGGTGCCGCAGGGAAGGTGTGCTGGTTCATCGCCGAGCCCTTGCGGCGATGCCTCTCTTGGTGAGCGCCGAATGCACGCTTCGGGGATCAGGCTGAAGCGTCTCGGCCCTGATGGTCCCGCCGTGCACGCAGATGACACAAACACCGCAAGTCTCGCACATGCGGACAAACTCGACGCAGGCGTCGATGTCTCGGGAGATTCGGCCGAGATCCTGCGCAAGCACGATATCGGCCCGTCCCGCACTCACGGCCTCACAGAGCGCACGGAAGCCGTCCTTGTTCGTCATGCCGCTTGCACCGTTGTCCACGAAGATCTCGCCAATGGTCCAACCCTGCGCTGCGGCATGGCCCGTGCAGATGCGCCTCTGCTCGGCGACCGCCGCCTCGTCATGCACGGCGGAGCGCAGGTAGATAAGGGCAATGGTCTCGTTGCTCACGGGCAGATCCTTCTCTTGGGTCTGGTGAATAGTCTGTCGAAGTAAGGGAAGCGTTCACGACAACGGTGAGATGTTGATGCCCGACCGGACATCCGGCTGTAGTGTCCCCTCATCGCGTCAGGCGTCGCCTCCTTCTTCTCCCGCTCCTGCGAGAGTCTCTGGACCGCGGCTTCTGCGAGAAGGCTGATCAGTTTGTCGAGGGGCACTGGCAGATCCTTTCTTGTCGGGCATCAAGCAACCGACACGGCAGATCTCCCAACTCTCTCACAGGGTCGCCATAGCGCCCGCAGGGGATGACCCTGCGGGCGCGCGTGCATGGACAGATCATATATCTCTCGGCAAGAGCGGCATGAGGGGCGTGGATTGGATGATGCCCAGCCAACGACGTCAAACAGCCGACATAGCGGTCATCGGGCTGGATACACGAGTGTCAAGCGCGCTTTGTTTGCGGGCGGGGGCTACAGAACCTCTCGCCGCAATGCCCCTCCATAAGCAATGCTTTGTCAGCTTGAAGATAACCCTTGCCTGCCGACCATTAGCTCATGCGGAAATTGGAGATGGTTGCGTCACGGGCCGGTGAGTGAAACGAGCTTCTTCATACCTCCAGAATTGCCTTTCGCGCTTGCCAAACATCCTCCACTCGGCAGAGTAAGCAGGCAGGCGGTTGTTCCACTTCATGTCGTCCGACGGACAAAGCGGAGCTTTTAGCTTCGCCAACACTCCAAGGGGCACCACAATCCGCCGCCGCATGGATGCTTTTGATGTTTCAAAGGGGAAGAGCTTGGAACTGCCACAGCCTACGTGTCCGATCCCGGATGATCACATAGATCCTCGCCGGACGGCGCTTTTCGTGGCAAGATCTATCCTTGGCGAGGTTCGGGACGGGAGGCGAGGATGCTGATCTCTCTTCACAAGCAGGCAA
>NZ_JAOTBE010000143.1 GCF_026162645.1 Paracoccus rhizosphaerae | reverse complement strand
TGGTCAGCGTAATCCGCACTGCATCCTTGCGAAATTCATCCGTCCTGACTGTGCCCATGGTTCATCTCCTCTGCTGCACATTACGTGGTCAAAGGAGCGGCACCAAACCGCGACAGGTCCAGAACGGTCGCGAGCGCGGCGCGGGCGTGGTTCAGGGACGAGAACAGCGTCTCGTTCAACAACTCGTCGCGCAGACAGCCATTGAAGCTCTCGATGAAGGCGTTCTGGGTCGGCTTGCCCGGCGCGATGTAGTGCCAGTCGATCTTTCGGTCATCGGCGAAGGTCAGGATCGCGTTCGAGGTGAACTCGGTGCCATAGCATGTTGGGAAGAACACGCCGGAGAAGGTTATGGCCGCCCGCGGAGCCAACAAAATCGCGCAGCGGGCGGCCATGACCGGGCTCAGATCTCTATGGTGGTTTTGCGAACCACACCATGGAGGAGACCCAGTCATGACCAAAGCCAATCATATGCCGGATGCGCGCGTTCTGGTAGGCATCGACATTTCCAAGAACAGGCACGATGTGCTGATTGCGGTTCCAGGCAGGACGCGCCGCAGGCGCTTGACGGTGCTGAACACTGCTGCGGACTACGAGCGGCTGATTGGGACCCTTCGCAGCTTCGGATTACCCGTTACGATGGGGTTTGAGGGTCAAGGCACTGCCTTGACGGCAACTATCATCATGCGTTGATGTTCGCCTTGGTGCAGCCGGTTTCAAGCTGAAGCTCGTTTCCTCGCTGGCGCTCGCCCGCACCCGCGAAGCGCTGCACAACAGTTGGGACAGTCGAAGGGACCGTGGCCGCGGTGAGGCCGCGTAAGCCCGAAGACGACCCGAAGGATGCGCAGGTCATCCTGCACATGCTTGAGATCGGCGCCGTGCAGGTCTTCCTCGATCCTCTGGTTGCGGGCACCCGTGACATTCAGGAACTGCCGAAGACCTATGAGATGATTGCGCAGGCCAAGACGGAGCTCTGGCACCGCATTCTGACCCACTATCTGCCGCTCTATTTTCCGGAAGCGGACCGGTTCCACCGCAGCTCGCGCGGAGATTGGTTTCTGGCCTTCCTCGAGGCTTTTCCGTCGCTCCACATGATCACCGCGATGGAAAAGGACGAGTTCATTGCTGAGGCTTGGCCGGTTGTGGGCCGGCGCGTCGGCAAGGCAGCTCTTCTGGCAGATATTTATGAGACATGAAGAACTTCGGTGGGCCTGCCTGTTGCGCCGGACTCGGATGCAATTCGCATGTTCCGCCTGGTTCTGGCTCAGGGGCGTCATCTGATCCAACAGCGCAATGTCATCGAAGCCCGCGCTGTCGAGTTACTCACGGACAATCCGGACTATCGCCTGCTGCGCACCATCCCAGGGATAGGGCCGATCAATGCCCTCGCCGTTCTGGCAGAGGCCGTCAATCTGAGGCGCTTCCGACATCACCGCCAGTTCCTGAAGTTCTGCGGAATGGACTTGGCAACTGTGCAATCCGGCGTCGCCCATCGGGCTTGAACCGATGGCCCTCGATGGGCAACTCCGCGGCAGGAGCAAGATCTCGAAGTATGGTAATGCCCGCCTGCGCCGGACGCTGTGGTTGGCCAGCCAGGCCGCCGTGCTCAAGCCGGCTAACAGCTTCCGAGACAAATTCGAGCGCTACATTGCACAGGATCGGCATAATCCCGACCTCCGTCGGAAGGCCTACACAGCCATCGCCGCAAAGATGGCGCGCACCATTCACGCCGTGATCAAATCCGGCGAACCCTATCGCCCCTTCTTTGCAGGGGCGAGCCCGAGCGGAAGGATCCTCCCTGGTGAGCCGTGGAGGCGCCAACAGCCACCTCGTAGATAATGTCGGCGTCGTCGGGGAAACAGTCTCCCGGACTGTTTCCTGATCCTCCTCCATCCGCTTGGGAATTAGGATCTCGTCTTAAGGACGGTGAGGGCGGCGTTCTGGCCGACCCTGTATTCGGCTCATGGGAGAGACCACTTCTTGACGGCGGAGCCCGCTCGGGCGAACATCTTCAGGGTATCCCGTCGCGCGGATGCCCCGTGATCTGACGCCTTAAGGGCTCGTTCGCTCCTGACATAGGACGCTGTCGCTGACCACCGTCGCAGGCTTGCCACGCGCCTCAAACAGCGTTGCGAGTTCCCGCGCCACCCTTGCGCCCGAGGGCGAAGTGTCAGCGATCAGCGCGAGGCACTCCCGCGTGCAGTAATCGACTAGGGTCATGATCCGAAAGCGGCGGCCATCGGTCAGTTGCCACTCGATGACTGCCTCTATGCCCTGCAGCCGTCCATCCCACACCTGACACGATCAGCACTGCACCGATGCTTGCAACGCCATGGCATCTCGCGCTTGCCTGACGTCGAGGGCGACAA
>NZ_JAOTBE010000142.1 GCF_026162645.1 Paracoccus rhizosphaerae | reverse complement strand
CCGGGACGGGCTGATTGGGGGATATGGGGGGCTTCGCGCAGCGGATCTGGCGATGCTGCCGGTCTTCACGCTGCTGCGCTGCCTGGCCTCGGTGGGCTGGACCATCGACCGACTGCCGCCGGGCGACCCGCGCCACCGCATATACATCGAACGAGCACTGCTGGCGGCCTGCCATGCGTTGTGATTCAGGGGAACAGCAGGCGTGTTCAACGGAGTCGCCGTGACGAGATATTGCCTTTTGACCGGCGCAAGCCGGGGGATCGGACATGCCACCGTCAAGGTCCTTCAGAACGAGGGATGGCGGGTGCTGACAGTTTCGCGCCAGCCTTTTTCGGCGGAATGCCAGTGGCCGATGGCGCGCGAAAGCCATATCCAAGCCGATCTTGCCGACCTGTCATCGATTCCTGCGCTGGCGGCGGATGTCCGGTCGCGGCTGGAGGGCGGCCAGCTTGCGGCGCTGGTGAACAATGCCGGCATCTCTCCGAAGGGCGAGGGGGGCAGCCGACTGGGTGTACTGCAGACCGAGGCGGAGACGTGGGCGCATGTGCTCAATGTTAACCTCGTGTCGATTGCGCTTCTGGTGCGTGAACTGCTGCCGGAACTGGCGCTGGCCAAGGGGTCGATCGTCAACGTCACCTCGATCGCTGGATCGCGGGTCCATCCCTTTGCGAGCGCAGCCTATGCCGCGTCCAAAGCGGGGCTGGCCGCCCTGACCCGAGAGCTTGCACATGAGTTCGGCCCGCGCGGCATCCGATCGAACGCTATATCGCCGGGTGAGATCTCAACTGCGATCCTGTCACCCGGCACTGACGGGTTCGTCCAGCGAGAGGTGCCCCTGCAACGACTGGGCACCGCAGAAGAAGTTGCTCGGACCATCCATTTCCTGTGTACCGACGCCGCGTCCTACATCAACGGCGCAGAGATCCACATCAATGGCGGCCAGCATGTCTAACGACGTCCGATTTTCACGTGCAGCCGGTAATGTCCGGCATGCCCCACCAACAGGATCCTCCGATGACCCACCTTCCCAATTCCGTCCATGGGCGCGATATCAGGTACCTGCTGCATCCCGTCACAAACGCACGCGCGCATGAAAAGCACGGCCCGTTGGTCATTGCCCGGGGTGAAGGAGTCAGGGTCTTTGACGAGACCGGCAAGGATTACATAGAGGGGCTGGCGGGTCTGTGGAGCGTCGCACTGGGCTTTTCCGAGGAGCGGCTGGTGGATGCTGCGCATCGCCAGATGCAGCGACTGCCTTACATGCACCTGTTTGCCTCGAAAGGGCACGAGCCGTCGGTCTTGTTGGCCGAGAAACTGATCGAGATGACGCCCGAGGGGCTAGACCGCGTCCACTTCACCAATTCTGGTTCCGAAGCGAACGACACCGTCGTCAAGATGATCTGGTTCTACAACAACGCGATCGGCCGGCCCGAGAAGAAGAAGTTCATTGGCCGCGTTAAGGGCTATCACGGCATTACAGTCGCCGCGGGATCGCTGACGGGGATACCAGCCAACCACAAGGGCTTCGACCTGCCGCTCGACTTCGTGCGGCACGTCTCCACCCCGCACTACTGGCGCTTCGGTCAAGATGGAGAGACTGAGGATCAGTTTTCGGACCGGCTTGCAGACGAATTGGAGCAAACGATACTGGCCGAGGGATCCGAGACGGTTGCCGCCTTCATCGGCGAGCCCTTGATGGGCGCGGGCGGAGTGATTGTGCCGCCGACGGGTTATTGGGACAAGGTCCAGGCAGTTTGCCGCAAGCATGGTGTCCTCATCGTTGCTGACGAAGTGATCAATGGCTTCGGTCGTACCGGGAAAATGTTTGCCTGTGAAACCTATGATATCCGGCCAGACGTGCTCGTGCTGTCCAAGCAACTCACCTCATCCTACCAACCTTTGGCAGCCATTGTCTTCAGCGACGCCATCTACCAAGGCATCGCAGATGGGTCCGAAGCTTTTGGTACATTTGCACACGGGTACACGACCTCGGGCCATCCAGTGGCCACTGCTGTGGGGCTGGAATGCGTCTCTATCATAGAGGAAAGAGATCTGGTAACGCACGCTGCAAAGATGGGGGAGATATTGCGTGCCGGATTGTCAAAATACTCGGACCACCCGTTCGTCGGCGAAGTGCGCGGTACGGGTTTGATCGCCGCGATAGAGTTTGTTTCAGATAAAGCCACAAAAGCCGGATTTGACTCTGTCGGCCTTGCATCCTCGGCGGTTGTCGCTGCTTCTCAGCGCCACGGACTGATATTGCGAGTAGCCGGTGACGCAGTCTGCTTCTGTCCGCCAATGATCATCACAGAACACGAGGTACAAGACCTACTGCATCGCTTCGATCAGGCCATGGAGGAAGTGTTTTG
>NZ_JAOTBE010000141.1 GCF_026162645.1 Paracoccus rhizosphaerae | reverse complement strand
GTCTCGGCGGTGGGCATCTACGACGCGCACAACGCCCCGAAGAAGCTGATCCTGAGGAAGGAGCAATCCTATCTCGAAGTCATCTCGGGCGATGGTGGCCCGCAGCATGGCCGCACGCCCGGCTTCGTGCTGGCCGACGAGATCCACATCTGGAAGGGCCGCGATCTCTGGGAGGCGCTGACCACGGGCCTGGAGAAGATCGACGACAGCCTCCTGGTGGTGGCCTCGACCGCCGGCCGGGGACAGGACAGCCTCGCCTGGGACTTCTTCGAGGATGCCCGCAACGTGGCGCGCGGCAAGGTCGATGATGCCTCGATCCTGCCGATCCTCTTTGAGGCCGACCGCCGCGACGATTGGGAAGACGAGGAGCTGTGGCACCGGGTGAACCCCGGCCTGCAGCATGGCTATCCCTCGCTTGCGGGCTTTCGTCGCCACGCCAAGCGGTCGCAGCGCAGCGTCGGTGACCGGCAGAGCTTCAAGCAGCTCAAGCTGAACATCTGGCTTGATGCCTCGACCGAGCCGCTGGTGGACATGGACATCTACGACGCGGGCAGCCGGGACTATGACCTCGACGCGCTCCGCGACGAACCTTGCTGGCTGGGCGTCGACCTGTCGTCGACCGTCGACCTCTCTGTGATCGTGGCCTGCTGGCGGGTGGCCGAGGGCTATCACGTCAAGGCGTGGTTCTTCTGCCCGCAGGAGACCGTCGACAGCAAGGACGATGGCGGGATGCTCGACGACGATGGCGTGGCACAGCGCGAGAGCCAGTCGGGGGCACCCTATACCCAATGGGTCGAGGAGGGCCTTGTGACCGCCACGGCCGGATCGGTGATCGACTATGCCGAGATCGAGAGCAAGATCATCGAACTCTGCGAAGATCTGAACGTGCAGGAGATCGCGTTCGACCCGCACATGGCCCGGCAGGTGCAGCCAAAGATCCTCGAAGCCGGGCTGCCCGCGGTGGACTTCCGGCAGGTGCCGTCCCTGATGATGCCGGCGGCGATGGAGCTGGAGCGGGCGCTTCTGGGCGGCGAGTTCCACCACGGCGGCAACCCGGTCCTGCGGCACTGCTTCGCCAATGTCGTCGTGAAGCGCAACGATCACGGCCATGTCGTCAAGTTCACCAAGCCCAAGAAGTGGCTGTCGATCGACGGCGCCGTGGCCGCGGCGATGGCCGTGTCACGTGCGGCCGCCAACGAGGGCGGCCTGACCACCAATCAACCCTGGTTCAACGACGACATGTGGACCGTCTAGGAGGCGATGATGAACGCAATGACGGGCGACGAGCGCCTGATGGTCCTCCTGGAGGCCCGGATCAACGACTTCGAGCGCAACATGCGCAAGGCCGAGCAGACCGGCACGCGGACCTTCCAGGGCCTGCAGCGCGGATCGCGATCGGCAACCCGGCAGATGGAAGCCGACATGGCCCGATCGACCAGCGCCATCAACCGCGCCGTCTCGGCCACCACCGGCAGGATCGGCACGCTGGCCGCCTCCTTCGCGGGTGGCCTCGCGGCAGGGGCGGCGGCCGGGCTGTTCGCGGGCGTGACCGGCAGCATCGCCTCGACGGTGCAGGGCATCGCGGATCTAGGGGCAGAGGCGAAGCGCGCCGGCCTCGCGGCGCAGGACTTCCAGGAGTGGAAGTTCGTGGCCGATCAGAACCGGGTGAGCGTGGATGCCCTGGTCGATGGCTTCAAGGAGCTGTCCCTGCGCGCCGACGAGTTCATCGTCACCGGCAAGGGACCGGGGGCCGAGGCCTTCACTCGCCTTGGCCTCTCGGCCGACCGGCTCAAGGACAAGCTTGAAGATCCGTCCGAACTGATGCTGGAGATCATGCGCCGGATGGAGGGGCTGGACCGCGCCGCGCAAATCCGGGTGGCAGACGAGATCTTCGGCGGCACCGGCGGCGAGCAGTTCGTCCAGATGCTGGGGCAGGGTGAGCAGGCCCTGCGCGACACCATCGCCCGCGCGCATGAGACCGGCGCCGTGCTGGACGACGAGCTGATCCGCAAAGCCGAGGAGATCGACCGGAAGTTCAACGAACTGACCACCAGCGCCAGCAACTTCGCCAAGCGCATGGTTGTCGGCGTCGTAGCAGCCGGGGTCGAACTGGCCGACCTGCGCGAGCGGCTCGACCAGATCTTCGACAGCGAGGACCAGGGCCGGGCCATCCTGGGCGATGAGATCTATGACAGCCTCTCGCAAAACCGCGACATGGTGGACGCGAACGCCGAAAGCCTGGCGGTTCTCAATCAGCAGTATCAGGCGCTGGCCGAGGAAGCCGATCGTTCCGGCATGGCCCTGATCGACGCCATCAGCAAGCTGGACAGCTTGGGCTATGATGACGCGGCTGACGGACTGCGCGCGGCGTATGGCGAGATGCAGACGCTGGTCGAGGCCTTCCGCGACGGCGAGGTGTCTGGCGAGGACTT
>NZ_JAOTBE010000140.1 GCF_026162645.1 Paracoccus rhizosphaerae | reverse complement strand
GTAAGCGGCGGTTGCGCCCCACGCACGTTCAGCTTGACAGCTTTAAGTTCCAAGGCAGCAGATCGTCGATGTGGGCCTGTGGGTAACCGGCGGCGACTGCTTCCAAAGTCGCCTTAAGGTAAGCGAAGGGCTCGACGCGGTTGACCTTGGCGGTAGCGATCAGAGATGCGATGCCGGCCCAGGATCGACCGCCCTCGTCGTGGCCGGCGAAGAGCGCATTCTTGCGGGTCAGCGCGATTGGGCGGATCAGGTTCTCGACGTTGTTGGAGTCGATTTCGACCCGGCCGTCGTGCAGGAAGGTCTGCAACCCGTTCCAGTGGCGGTGGATATAGGCCAGCTTCTCCCCGAGGCGGGACTTTAATGATACCCGCCGATACTGTAGCTGCAGCCATTCCCCGAATGCAGCGACTAGCGGCGCACTTCGCGCCTGGCGGGCCGACAGCCGCTGGCCGGAACCCATGCCGCGGATCTCGGCCTCGATCCGGTAAAGCTCGGCGATCTGGCGCAGTCCCTCGGCTGCGATCTCAGAGCCGTCGCGATCGAAGATCTCCTTCAGTTTTCGCCGGGCATGCGCCCAGCAATGAGCGACGGTGATCGGCGCGCCGCCTGTCCGGGAGGGACGCGTCAGGCGGTTGTAGCCGGTATAGCCATCCAGCTGCAGGATGCCGTCAAAGCCCTGCAGGATGCGCTCTGCGTTATCGCCCGCGCGGTCGGGAGCATAGGTGAAGACCACGCCGGGGGGATCGCCTCCGCCCCATGAGCGGTCATCGCGCGCCAAGGCCCAGAGATAGCCCGTCTTCGTCCGCCCCCTGCCAGGATCGAGCACGGGTGCCGTTGTCTCATCCATAAACAGCTTGGTCGACGTCTTCAGGTGCTCGGCCAATCGATCAACCACGGGACCGAGGTGGAAGGCGGCGGTGCCGACCCAATCAGCCAGCGTGCTGCGGTGAAGCTCGATGCCCGCGCGGGCAAGGATCTGGCTTTGACGATACAACGGCAGATGGTCCGCGTATTTGCTGACCAGCACATGCGCGAGGGCGCCCTCGGTGGGCAGCCCGCCTTCGATCAGGTGCGCAGGGGCCGGTGCCTGGGTCACGCCCTCGGCGCACCGGCGGCACGCATACTTCGGGCGCACGGTCACGATAACCCGTAGCTGCGCGGGCACGATGTCCAGCCGCTCGGTCCGGTCTTCGCCGATGCGGTGCATCTCACCGCAGCCACACGGACAGAGCAGGCTGTCCGGTTTGATGACCTGCTCGACGCGCGGCAGGCTTTCCGGAAGATGTCCGCGGTTGCGGCGTGCGGCTCTACGTGAAGGCGTGCGGGGGCCAACCTCCGCATCCTGCCGGGTCTCGGCCTCTGCCACGGCAGTTTCGAGATCCTCGAAAGCCAGCTGGCGCTCGTCGTCGTTCAGCTTCTCCGAGCGTTTGCCATGCACGACCTGGTTCAGCTCGGCGATGAGATGCTCCAGTCGCCGGTTGGTTTCCCGCAGCGCATCCCGTTCGCGCAGCACGGCAAGAACAGCGGCGCGCTGGCTTTCGGGGATGATGGACAGGTCGATGGTCGGGGCTCCGGACATGCCAAGATCATAGCCCGGTCCACCTGATATTGCTCTCTTTTTCTTGCGTTCAGGTCATTCTGCAACGGCTGGCTTCGAGGTTTCCAGAGGCCGGACCCGGCGCCAGTCCAGGCCAGCAAAAAGCGCCTCGAACTGCGTTCGGCTCAAGGTCATGGCGCCGTCCCGAACGGCGGGCCAAGTGAAGTTGTCGGCCTCAAGGCGCTTGTAGGCCATCACCAGGCCACTGCCGTCCCAGAACAGGATCTTCAGCCGGTCGGCGCGCTTCGAGCGGAACACAAAGATCGTGCCGGTGAAGGGGTCTTCCGCCAGCATCGACTGCGCCAGCGCCGCCAACCCGTCATGCCCCTTCCTGAAGTCCACCGGCTTGGTTGCCACCAAGATCCGCATACCCTGCGACGGCATCAGCATCCGGCGGCTCCAAGGGCACGAACGATCTCGGCCAGCCGAACGGCCGGCGTATCCGCGGCCAACTCAAGCGTGACCTCGCCGATCACGATCCGGATCCGCTTGTCCCCAGGGGATCTGTCGCAGAAAGGTGCGGCAGGCGGGGGATCGCAAACGACCAAGGGCACGAAAACCGGCTCTTCGGTCGACAGGGCCGGAAGGACCAGCTTGCCCTGCTTGGCCAACCCTCGCCACGCTGACAATTGGTTCGGCTGCACTCCATAGCGATCCGCCACCGCGTTCACTGTGGCTCCGGGCTCCAGCGTATCGGCGACCACCCGAGCCTTCACCTCATCCGGCCACCGCCGATGACCAGAGGCGTAGATCTCGACACCCAGTGAAGTGAGAAACGAATTCTTGGCACACATTGCGAAACGCACTCCCACCGGTCGATGGAAAAGACTTCGCAGCAGGGCGTCAGCTGAACAATGTGGGGTTCAGACGCCGCTTACGG
>NZ_JAOTBE010000013.1 GCF_026162645.1 Paracoccus rhizosphaerae | reverse complement strand
AGTCCGCATCGCCATCCTCAACCGCTTCACCGCACTCGGCATTCCCGTCACGCAGCCCGTCGGCTGACTTCAGACGGGAAAGGGGAAATCTGATCTTCAAACGCTTCATGCAACAGCGCCGCGCCGAAGCCGTTCGTTCTCACGCGCCAGCTCGCGATCCTCGGCTGAGATTACGTCCGTGTCCCGAAGTGCGTTCACCCACTTATTGAGGGTCGACAAGCCGACCCCAAGATCATCCGCAACTTGACGCCGCGAAAGCCCGCTGGTCAGCGCAATCCGCACTGCATCCTTGCGAAATTCATCCGTCCTGACTGTGCCCATGGTTCATCTCCTCTGCTGCACATTACGTGGTCAAAGGAGCGGCACCAAACCGCGACAGGTCCAGGACGCGCTGACCGCGGACATCGTCGCCCTCGCCAGCCAATACGGGCGCTACGGCTATCGTCGCATCACGGCGCTTCTTCGTGAGGCCGGATGGGCGGTGAATGCCAAGCGGGTCGAACAGATCTGGCGGCGGACTGAGGAGGATCAGGAAAGGCACTGGTGGCGCGTTTCCCCGACGGAGCTGAAGGTTCGCCAAAAGTGAACCAAAAAGGGGCGCCTCTGGCTGGGCGACGGGTCATGCATCCGTCTGCGGCCGAACCACGTCTGGTCCTGAGACTTCGTCGAGAGCCGGACCCATGATGGAAGGAAGTTCCGCATGCTGAAGGTCATTGATGAGTTCACCCGAGGGTGCCTGGCGATCAGGATTGACCGAAAGCTGAACTCGATCGCGGTGATCGACGTCCTGGCCGATCTCTTCATCCTGCGAGGAATGCCCGGTCATGTTCGCTCGGAGTTGCCCATCGTGGCGCCATCGGTTCGAGCCCGATGGGCGACGGCCCGGAGTTCATCGCCAAAGCCGTTCGGGATTGGATCGATGCCGTGGGAGCGAAGACGGCATTCATCGAGCCCAGCAGTCCCCGGGAGAACGGCTACTGCGAGAGCTTCAACTCGAAGCTTCGTGACGAGCTGCTGGATGGCGAGATCTTCTACGCGCTCGCGGAGGCTCGCGTTGTGATCGAAGGGCGGCGCGTCCACTACAATACCGTGCGGCCTCATTCGTCGCCTGGCTATCGACCACCGGCGCCGGAAGCCATCTGGCCATCAAAGCGAGACATGTCCGCGACCCCCCTCGGCCCCAACCTTGGCACCACGACCCGTCATGCACTAAGACTGAAACAGGACCACCCGATCGGGGCAGGCCAGGACTTTGCGATCAAGGTCAGCCTGCCGGGGATGGACCACGGCGTCGCGCAAAGCCTGATCGATGGCAGCCACTAGATCTGCCCCTATTTCCACGCCACCGGCGGAACCCAGAAAATCAGCTCCTGCCTCGCCTGAGCCCTCGATATTGTCGGGCTCAATTGCCTTGAAGGCGTTGGTCTGCAGCGCGATCGTCGTCCTGAAGTCGTCAGCACGACCACAGCATCTGTATATCTGCGGCGCGGCGGCTGACGCCGCCCGCCGCGGAAGAAGTGGCACCAAACACGCCCCTCAGCCTGCAGAGATCGATAGCATCATGCGTCTAGAGCGGCAGTTTCTAGGGAACAAAACACGTCGTCGCCTCGGCCGGAACCCGCGCCCACGTCTCTACGATAGCTGACTTTCGCTCGGCAAAGCCCGTGGCCCGTGGCCCGTGGGAGGTCAGGATTGGCAAAACACCTGCCGGTCTTTTGACCCACAGGTGCAAACTCCATCATGACGCCAACAGCGCGATCCTGGCAAAGGACGCCCTCAGGCCGGCGCCGGATCGCCACCGGGTGCCGGTTTGCCCGCCTTCGGGATCGCGGTTACGGCGGGAATGAGGCTGCTCGGCGCGTCGTCGTCGCCGCCGTCAAGCGGCTCACCGCGGACAATGCGGCCGATTTCCTCGCCGGTCAGCGTCTCGTATTCCAGCAGGCCCTTGGCCAAGCGCTCGAACTCGACCTCCTTCTCCAGGAGGATCCGGCGGGCTTCCTGATAGCCAGCCTCGATCAGTTCTCGCACTTCCTGCTCGATCAGCTCCTTCGTCGAGGCAGAGACCGAGAAACCACCGGTGCTGCCGTTGTAACCCTCATGCGCCTCGGCATAGTCGACCGCGCCGACCTTGTCGGACATGCCCCAGCGCATGACCATGGCCCGGGCCAGCGCGCTGGCCTGCTGGATGTCGCCGGCCGGGCCGTTCGACACGCCCTCTTCGCCATACTTGATGATCTCGGCGGCCTTGCCGGCCATCGTCATGATGATCTTCTGCTTGGCCTCGTCCTTGTGAAAGTTCAGGCGGTCCATCTCGGGCAGGCTGACCACCATGCCGAGCGCACCCCCGCGCGGGATGATCGTCGCCTTGTAAACCGGGTCGCATTTCGGCAGCGACAAGCCGACTATCGCGTGGCCGGCCTCGTGATAGGCGGTCTTTTCCTTCTGCTCGGGGGTCAGGACCAGGCTGCGGCGTTCGACCCCCAGCATGACCTTGTCCTTGGCGCTCTCGAAATCGGCCATGCTGACGAAACGGCGACCGATGCGGGCGGCCATCAGCGCCGCCTCGTTCACGAGGTTCATCAGGTCGGCGCCCGAGAAGCCGGGCGTCCCGCGAGCGATCAGCCGCAGGTCGACATCGGGACCGACCGGGACCTTGCGGGCGTGAACCGACAGGATCTTCTCGCGGCCCTTGATGTCGGGGTTCGGGACGTGGATCTGGCGGTCGAAGCGGCCGGGGCGCAGCAGCGCCGGGTCCAGCACGTCCTTGCGGTTGGTGGCCGCGACGATGATGATCCCTTCGTTGGCCTCGAAGCCGTCCATTTCCACCAGAAGCTGGTTGAGCGTTTGCTCGCGCTCATCGTTGCCACCGCCGATGCCGACGCCGCGGGCGCGGCCGACCGCGTCGATCTCGTCGATGAAGAGGATGCAGGGCGCAGATTTCTTCGCCTGTTCGAACATGTCGCGCACGCGGCTGGCGCCGACGCCGACGAACATCTCGACGAAGTCCGAACCCGAGATGGTGAAGAACGGCACGCCGGCCTCGCCCGCGATGGCGCGGGCCAGCAGCGTCTTACCGGTGCCCGGAGGGCCGACCAGCAGCGCGCCTTTCGGGATCTTGCCGCCCAGGCGACTAAACTTCTGCGGGTTGCGCAGGAACTCGACGATCTCTTCCAGCTCTTCCTTGGCCTCGTCGATGCCGGCCACGTCGTCGAAGGTCACACGGCCGTGCTTTTCGGTCAGCAGCTTCGCGCGCGACTTGCCAAAGCCCATCGCGCCGCCCTTCCCGCCGCCCTGCATGCGATTCATGAAGAAGATCCACACACCGATCAACAGGATGAAGGGCAGCCAGACGCCCAGCATCGACATGAAGCCGCTGCTCTGCTGCTTGATGACGCGGACGTCGACGCCCTGCTGGATCAGCCTGTCGCTGATATCTTCGCCCATCGGGCGGACGGTAGCGTACTGCTGGCCGTCGCTGCCGGTGATCATCACATCCTCGCCATCGATGGTGACGGCGGTGACCTGATCGTTCTGCACACGCTCGATGAAGTCGGAGTAGCTGATCTGGCGACTGTTCATCGTGTTCGACCCGTCGCTGAACAGGTTGAACAGGGCCAGGATCATCAGGAACAGAACCACCCAGAAGGCGAGGTTGCGTGCATTGCCCAAATCGGCGTCCTCCGACGGAAAGTGGTTTGGGTTGAAAATAGGGATTATCCGCAAAGGTTCAATGAGCCTTCACCAGCCTGCGAAAATCTGCCACGTGCCGCAGCGGACGGATCACTGCCGCGTGATCGTTGTGCAGCGCAGGTGCCGCCACCAGATCCGTCCCGGACCAGATCGCGGGACTGGCCGCGGCTTCGTCCCGCGACAGTCCCGAGGAACGCCAACCCGTGCTCGGCAGCGCGTCGTATCCCAGGGCCGAGACATGGTGACCGTGCGGCAGGTCCAGGATCCGCCACCGGCGGTCCCAGACCGCGCCCGTGGCCGCACCGGCCCGCAGCGCCGCCGCAGGTTCGCGGATGATCCGCAGCCGGTCGCGGTCGGTCAGAATCATCGCCCCGTCTACCGTAACCCGCGTCTGCGCCATGACGCCGTGCATCGCATGCAGCAGCGCAGTGCGGCGGGGCGGATAGGCGGCGCCAGTCACCCACCGGCATGCGGCGACCAGAAGACGGCGGCGAACCTCGGCCGGGGCATCGCGAAACGGGCCGCGCGGCAGCGAGAGGCTGCCGCGATCCGCTGCCACGTCGCCAGAGGCCAGCAGGGCGAAGTCGGCCACGGCATCGCGCGCTTCGGCGATGTGGGCTGCGGAGCGCGCCAGTCCCGCCACGTCTAGGCCCAGTGCAGCGATGGCCCGGCGGACGCGCACGCGGTCAAAGTCGGTGTTCTCGTTCGACGGGTCGTCGATCCAGGCGATCCTCTGCCCGCCCAGCCAGTCGCGCAGGTCGGCCCGTCCGGCCGACAGCATCGGCCGCAGCCAGCGCATGCCGAAGGCGTCGCGCCACTCCGCCATCGCGGCCAGCCCGTCGATGCCGGACCCGCGCGCGAGGCGCATGATCAGCGTCTCGGCCACGTCGTCGGCGGTGTGACCAAGCGCGACGGCGGGAAGATCGCTGTCGCTAGCCCACGCCGCCAGCAGCTTCAGCCGCGCCTCGCGCGCCTCGGCCATCAGGTTGCCGCCATCGCCATCGCGCTGCCAGCGCAGGACCCTGTGCGGCAGACTCAGTCGCTCCGCAGCCTGGGCGACGGCCTGCGCCTCGGCGGCGCTGCCTTCCCGCAGCCCGTGATCGACCGTGGCCACCGCCAGGCGGCGGCCGCGCGCCCAATCCGCGGCGATATGCATCAGCGCGATGGAATCACCACCGCCCGATACCGCCAGCCCTAATGCTGGCAGATCGCCCGCCAACCGGTCCAGCGCGGCGCGCACCCCGGCAGCCGGGTCGCCGGTCACTGGTGTTCGGCAAGGTCTGCCGCCGCCTCGGGATCAAGGGCGGGGTCCAGCAGCGGATCAAGGACGCCGAGGTCGCTCTGCCCGCAGCGGATGCGTGCCGCCTCTGCCTCGGCCTGCAGGGCCTGCGAAGTGCCGGGAAAGCGTGCCGGAACCTCGGCCAGATAGAGGCAGGCGGCCGTGGGATCCCCCTGCCCCTCGATGATCCGGGCGATGCCCAGAAGGCTTTCGCCCGCGCGCTTGCCGTCGGGATCGGCCGCAAATCCCTCCAGCCATGCTGCGGCGGCTTCGCGCGGCTGGCCCGCCAGGTCCAGCGCCTGTCCGCGCAGGAACAGCGCTTCGGCCGTCAGCGGTCCACCGGCGTGGGTTTCCGCCACCCTGGCGAACATCTCCGCCGCCCGGACATGGTCGCCGCTGTCCAGCGCTGCCTTGGCCGCGTCGAAATCGGCCTGCTCGGCCGCGGTCGAGGCCGGGGCGCTGTCCTCCGGAACCGCCGGGGCCGAGGGCGCCAGCTCGGGCTGCGCGCCGATGGGCTGGGTCACCGTCAGCGCGCTGAGGTCGCAGGCGGGGTCCATCTCGCACAGGCGGAACTCCAGGTCGGCAAGCCGCCGCTCACCCTCGACCGACATGCGGTTGATGCGGTTCTGGAGCTG
This sequence comes from Paracoccus rhizosphaerae, assembly GCF_026162645.1. GTDB lineage: Bacteria > Pseudomonadota > Alphaproteobacteria > Rhodobacterales > Rhodobacteraceae > Paracoccus > Paracoccus rhizosphaerae. Next base: position 63,214 of record NZ_JAOTBE010000013.1, on the reverse strand, counting down.
CTCGGCCTGGTTGGTCAGGGCCTTCAGGCGACCCTCCATCGCGTTCATGCGATCAATGGCGCTGGCGCCCCCGGCCGCACGGAACCCCTCGGCCCCCGAGGCGACGAGTTCCGCCCGCAGCTCGTGCAACTGGCTGCGCAAGTCCCCAAGCTCGGTCCGCAGATCGGCCAGCGTCGCCGGATCTGGCTGGCTGGCCGGATCCTGCTGCGCCAGCGCCATATGCGGTACCGCCAGCGTCAGCGCCAGCAGGGCAGAGGTCGTCCAGTGCCTCATGCGCCCGGTCCGGCTTCAGTGACGACCGTCACGGCGCGGCGGTTCTGGGTATAACAGCTTTCGTCCGAACAGGTCGCCGCAGGACGCTCCTTCCCGAATGACAGCGTGCGGATGCGTCCTGGGGCGACACCCTGGGCCACCAGGTATTCCTGCACCGCGCTGGCGCGTCGCGCGCCCAAAGCCAGGTTGTATTCGCGCGTGCCGGTCTCTTCGGCATGCCCTTGCACAACGGCCGTAAAAGCGCCGTGCCGCGACAGCCAGTCCGCCTGCCGCGCCAGGACGGTGCGCGCCTCGGGCGTCAGGGTCGTCTGGTTGGCCGGGAACAGCACAGTGTCGCCGACCGTGTTCTGGAAATACTGCACCGTCGCCTCGGCCCCCAAGGTGCCGCCGGCCAGGTCGCCCTGGAAGACCGCGCCGCCGCCGATGCTGGCATAGGGGTCGACCACCGGCACCGCCGGGGGCGGAGCGGGCCGGGCGCAGGCGGCCAGCGCCAGCAGGACGGCCATCAGTGCAGGCTTCGCGGCGACGTTCATCATGTCATCCTCATGGCATCAGGGGGCCCCAGGACGGGTCCGAGGCGGCAAAGTCAAGGTCCAGCGGGCGCATGTTCCGCCCGGTGATGTCCACCGAGTGCAGCCGCGGCTCACCCGAGCCGCCGGGCGTCACGCGCGTGAACATCACGACGCGCCCATTGGGTGCCCAGGTCGGGCCTTCGTCAAGGAAGGAATCGGTCAGCGTCTTCTCGGCGGACCCGTCGGTGCGCATGACGCCGATGTGGAACCTTTCGCCGACCTGGCTGGTGAAGGCGATCATGTCGCCCTTGGGCGACCATGCGGGGCTGCCATAGCGGCCGGCGCCGAACGAGATGCGCGTCGGCTCTCCGCCCTCTAGCCCTATGATATAAAGCTGCGGCGTCCCCGACCGGTCGCTTTCGAAGACGATGCGCTTCCCGTCAGGGCTGAAGCTGGGCGAGGTCTCGATCGAGGGCGCATCCGTCAGCGGGCGCTGCGCCCCGGTCGCGGCGTCCATCAGCCAGATGTCGGTGTTCCCGCCATTCTCGCGCGAATAGGCCACCCACCGGCCGTCAGGGCTGAAGGTCGGCGCGAAAGCCATCGCGCCAGTGTCCTGCGTCAGCGGCCGCGACGTCACCGTGGCGATGTCCATCACCCGGATCTGCGGGAAGCCGCTGTCATAGCTGGTGTAGAGCAGCCGCCGCCCGTCCGCCGAGAACTTGGGCGCCAGCACCAGGGAGGAGCTGTCCGTCATCCACAGAATGTTCTCGCCGTCGTAATCCATGACGCCGATCCGCTTGATGCGGGCGTTCTTCGGTCCGGTTTCCTGCACGAAGGCCACGCGGCTGTCGAAATAGGGCTTCTCGCCGGTCAGCCGGGAATAGACCTGGTCTGCGATCTTGTGCGCGGCCCGGCGCCAGTCGGCGGCGCGGGCGTCGAACTGCATCCCGTCGCCCTGCGGCTGGCCCGACACCACGTCGAACAGGCGGAACCGGACACTGATGTTCTCGCCCATCTGGCGCACCTCGGCCGAGACCAGCGCCTGCGCGTCGACCGCGCGCCAGTCGTCATAGCTGACGGCCTCGGTGAAGCTGGCCGGCTGCACCTGGTGCGACGCAATCGGGATCTCGCGGAAAAGACCCGTGCCGGTCAAATCGTCGGCCACTACCTCGCGGACGCGGGCCGCAATCTCCTCGTCGCCGTGGAATTCCGGGATGGCGATCGACATCGGCTCGATTACGCCATCGGTGATCTCGATCCGCAGCGGCGCCTCCTGCGCCAGAAGGGGACCGGCGGGCAGCAGCGCCGCACCGGCGAGGGCCAGAGCAATCGTGGCGGCGGGGGCAAGTGTCGATCGGCGGAACATGGCGGCCTCATTATCTCGGGTCGTCGGAAAGCGAAAGGCGGGGCGCATCAGAACTCGACCCCCTCGGGGCGGAAGTCGACGACGACGTCCCGCCACCGGCCGTATTTCTGCGGCGGCAGATCAAAGCCGGACCGCCCGCACATCAGGATTGCGCGGCGCGCGACGTCGAAGGCCTGCTGCGCCCCGGTTTCCGAGCCGCCCCGGAAGCCCGCCATCCGCAGGCTGTCGGGATCGGGGACACCGTCCGGCGACAGCGTCATCCCGACCGAAACAGTCATCTGTGACGCCTCGACCGACAGCGCGCCGACGTTCCAGCAGTTCTGGATGGCGAAGCGCAGCCCCTCGCGCTCGGCCAGGGACAGCGGCTCGCCCATCGGCAGGCCCTGAGCGGCGTCGGGCAGCGGGGTGACGCGCAGCGGGCCTGGCACAAGCTGCATGGCGTCAGCCGGCACGCCGGGCTCGGGCGCAGGATCGCCGCCCCCCATCGCCCCCGCCAGCGCCGCCGCCAGCGGGTCCATCCCCGCCGAGGCGCCGCTGCCGCCCTCGATCATCTGCCGGTCGCCGCCCTGCGCGGTGCCGGTCGAGGCGGTGTCGGTCCCCTCGGCCCCGACCTGCCCCTGCTGAGCCTCGCGGAGCGCATCCTCCAGTGCCTGGCGGTCGGCCTCCTCGCGGGCGGCATCGGCCGCCGCCTGTCGCTCGGCGGCTTCACGCGCAGCCTCGGCGGCGCGACGTTCCTCGGCCGCACGCTCGGCAGCCTCGGCGGCGCGACGCTCCTCGGCCGCGCGCTCGGCAGCCTCGGCGGCGCGGCGCTCCTCGGCCGCGCGCTCGGCAGCCTCGGCGGCGCGGCGCTCCTCGGCCGCACGTTCGGCAGCCTCGGCAGCGCGGCGTTCCTCGGCCGCCCGCTCGGCGGCTTCGGCGGCGCGACGTTCCTCGGCCGCACGCTCGGCAGCCTCGGCGGCGCGACGCTCCTCGGCCTCGCGCTCGGCGGCTTCAGCGGCGCGGCGCTCCTCAGCCGCCCGTTCGGCAGCCTCGGCGGCGCGGCGTTCCTCGGCCTCGCGTTCGACAGCTTCGGCGGCGCGGCGCTCCTCGGCCTCGCGTTCGGCAGCTTCGGCGGCGCGGCGCTCCTCGGCCTCGCGTTCGGCAGCTTCGGCGGCGCGGCGCTCCTCGGCCGCGCGATCGGCAGCCTCGGCGGCGCGGCGCTCCTCGGCCGCGCGTTCGGCAGCTTCGGCGGCGCGGCGCTCCTCGGCCTCGCGCTCGGCGGCTTCAGCGGCGCGGCGCTCCTCGGCTTCAGCCTGGCGGCGATTGTAGTTTGCAACCAGATCCTCTGGCCGCCCCTGCGGGCGCGGCGAGCGGTCGAGCGCAAGGATGGAACGGGGCGCCACCGGAGTGGCGGCACTGTCGGGCTGCGGCGCGGCAGGCTGCGAGGGCTGCGCCTCGGGCAGCGGCGCGACTGTCGGAGCCGCCGGTTCGGGCAGCGTCACCGTTGCGTCGTCCTGCGGCTGCGCGGGCGCCGGCAGGTCGGTGGCCACATCGACGGGCGCGGGGGCAAGTGCCGCCAGATCGTCAAGATCAGGTGCGGTTTCGGCCGCGTCGGGCGCAGCCAGCGGGGCGGACTGGGCCGCTTCAGGCGGAGAGGCGTCGGCGGGACGCGCCGCGTCTCTTTCGGCGGTGGCGGCCGGTTCGGAAAGGCTGGCCACCGCCGTCGCCTCGGCGCCCACCGGGCCGGCGCCGCGGGATGCGGCCGCAAGGGCCTCGAACTCGGCGCCGCTGATGGTGGACACCTCGGTCGTTCGGACTGGCGGGCTGGGCTGGGGACGAAACAGCGCGCCGCCCAGCACCGCCCAGAGGATCAGCGACCCATGCGCCACCCCCGAGATCCAGTAGCCGATGCGGCCCTCGCGCTCGTCCATGTCAGCCGTCCATCCGCGGTCCGCCGGTCTCGGTGACCAGCACGATGTCGGTGATGCCGGCGGCGTTCAGCGCGCCCATGATCTGGACCACGCGGGCATAGGGGATTGATCCGTCGGCCCGCAGGAAGACCCGGCCCGACTGCCGCCCCTCCAGCGCCCCGCGCAGTGCAGTGACCAATTGGTCGTCGGCGACCGGCTGGTCCTGCACCTGCATCGTGCCCTGGGCAGGGATCGAGATGACCAGCGGCTCCTCCTGCTCGGTCGGGACGGCATTGGCGGCGGTCTCGGGAAGGTCCAGGGGCACGCCCGCCGTCATCAGAGGCGCCGCGACCATGAAGATGATCAGCAGCACCAGCATGACGTCGACGAAGGGCGTGACGTTGATCTCGGACATGGGCAGGTTGCGCCGCCTGCCCCTGGTCCTGACCCGCTTGACGACCGAGGATGCCATGGCTCAGGCCTCGTCCATCTGGCGCGACAGCAGGGTCGAGAACTCGTCCGAGAACGCCTCCCACCCGCCCGTGATGCGTTCGGCGTCGCCCGAGAGCTTGTTGTAGAAGACGACGGCCGGAATGGCCGCGACGAGGCCCAGGGCGGTGGCCAGCAGCGCCTCGGCGATGCCGGGGGCGACGACGGCCAGGCTGGTATCCTGGGTCAGGGCGATGCCCTCGAAGGCGGTCTTGATGCCCCAGACCGTGCCGAAAAGCCCAATGAAGGGCGCCGTGGACCCGACGGTCGCTAGGAATGACAGGCCGCGGAACAGGCGCCCCTCCTCTCGCTGGATGGCCACGTTCATGGCGCGGTCGATGCGGCTGATGCCGCCGGGGATCAGCCGCCCGTCGTCGCGGTGGCTGCGGCGCCATTCGGTCATGCCGGCGCTGAAGATCCGCTCGGACGCGCCCTTGGGGCGGTCGCCCAGGCGGTCGTAGAGATCGTCCAGGGGTTCGCCAGACCAGAAGGACCGGTCGAAGCGGCTGGCCTCGGTCCGGGCGCGGGCAAAGACCAGGAACTTCTGTACGATGATCGCCCAGGACCAGAAAGACGCCGCGATCAGCAGGACCATGACGATCTGCACCGTCAGGGACGATCGCCAGAACAACGCGACGGCCGAAAAGTCGATGGCCTCGGCGGCCTGAATGGGTTCCATTGTCACTGCCTCATCTTCATGGCCCGTGGCTGCTGGGCAGCCCGGCGTTCAGCGCCCTTTAGCGTGTTCCTAGCAAGGGTTTCATCCCCCAAGGCAACACAATGGCGTCAGTTTTACACGATCCGCAGCCGGTGTGCCGCAATTGCCCGGTAGGACGGCCGCAGCGCCGCCGCCAGCGCGGCCAGATCGCCCTCCAGCCGGGGTAGCGGCCCCTCGGGGCCGCCGAAGCCGGTCGAGCGGTTGACGGCGTCGTACCAGACCCGGCCCCAGACACCGTCATGGGGATGCGGACCGGGCGCCCAGGACAACATTGCCGGCGTCCAGTCGATGCCGATGGCCGCGCAGAGGGCCTGCAGCGCAGCGGCCGGGTCGCGGCGGATGTCGGCGCTGTCAATCACCACTGGGGCGAGGCCGTGGGCGGCCATGTGCTGCCACAACTGCCATTGCCGGTCGAACCCCAGTTCTGCCGGGTCGGGAAGGCCGCGCTTGGCGGCGAACGACGCGGCCACCCGTTCGGGTTCGCGAATCAGGAAGACGTTGGTGACCGACGCCGTCCAGTCCAGGTCCATGCCCGGCAGCATGTGCTGGACCATGTGCTTCTGGTACTGCAGGGGCAGGCCCGCCGGCTGCGTCGTCAGCTCGGGCAGCACCTGGCGCCAGTCCGCCGGCTGGCTGGCGATCACCTCGTCGCGCATCGGATGCGGCAGGCCGGTTTGCAGCAGATAGTGGGCATAGAACGGCTCGTCCACGCAGGCGCAGTCGCCCCGCGCGCCGAAGCTGCGCATCATCGCGGTCGACAGGTTCCGCGGCCCCGACCACATGGCGATGCGCCGCTCAGTCATCGATGGCGGTCCTCAGAAACGCAGGAAGCCGCACGGGCCGCCCCTGCCGGTCAAGGCAGGCGACGGTGACGAAGGCGGTGAACAGCAGCTGGTCGCCGCGCCGCACCTGCTGGTCGACGACAATGCGCGCCGGGCTGGCCTGTGCAAGCGCCGTCCTGACCGTCAGAAGATCGTCGAAACGGGCTGGCCGAAGATAGTCCGCCTCGACCCGCCTGACGGCAAAGACATGTCCGGTGTCCTGCTGCATCCTCAGCTGGTCGATCCCCAGTGCGCGCAGCCATTCCGACCGCCCGCGCTCGATGTATTTCATGTAGTTGGCGTAATAGACGATACCGGCCAGGTCGGTATCCTCGTAATAGACGCGAAGTGTGATCTCGTGGCTCATGGCGGTCACGCTAAGGTGATTTTGCGCGCTGTGCAATCAGCCGTCGAACAGCGTTCCCTGTCCCTGCGGCGCCGGCATGTCCAGCCCCAGATGCCGCCAGGCGCGCGCAGCAAGCTGCCGTCCTCGAGGGGTCCTGGCGATCAGCCCCTGCTGAAGCAGGTAGGGCTCGATCACCTCCTCGATGGCGTCGCGGCTTTCGGACAGGGCAGCCGACAGCGTCTCGACGCCGACAGGGCCGCCGCCGTAATGCTGCGCCATCAGCGTCAGATAGCGGCGGTCCGCCCCGTCCAGGCCGATGTCGTCCACGCCAAGCCGGGTCAGCGCCATGTCGGCAATCTCTCGGGTCAGGCGGCCATTGCCCTCGACCAGCGCGAAGTCGACCACGCGGCGCAGCAGGCGGCCAGCGATGCGCGGCGTCCCACGAGAGCGGCGCGCGATCTCCAAGGTGCCTTCCGAGTCGGCGCCGATGCCCATCAGTCGGGCGCCGCGCTGGACGATCAGGTCCAGCTCGGGGATCTCGTAGAACTGCAGCCGGGTGGGAATGCCGAAACGGTCGCGCAGCGGCGTCGTCAGCAGGCCAAGCCGTGTGGTCGCGCCGACCAGGGTAAAGGGCTGCAGCTCGATCCGCACCGTGCGCGCGGCGGGGCCTTCGCCGATGACGAGGTCAAGCTCGAAATCCTCCATCGCGGGATAGAGCACCTCCTCCACCGCCGGATTCATGCGGTGGATTTCGTCGATAAACAGGACGTCTCGAGCCTCGAGGTTCGTCAAAATCGCTGCCAAGTCGCCCGCCCGCGCGATGACCGGCCCCGAGGTCATGCGGAAGTTCACGCCCAGTTCGCGCGCCATGATCTGCGCCAGGGTCGTCTTGCCCAGGCCCGGCGGTCCGAAGAACAGCGTGTGGTCCATCGCCTTGCCGCGCATCTTGGCGCTTTCGATGAACACCTTGAGGTTCGCCCGCGCCTCGGCCTGACCCACGAATTCCGAAAGGTTCTGCGGGCGCAGCGCACGATCCTCGGCATCGCTCTCCAGCGCCTCGGGGCGCAGGACGGGATCGGGCTGGCTCATCCCCGGCCCCAAGGGGTGCGTCGGCCGGTCTGCGGGATGCGGCTTGGCGACAGGTCGGGCGCCGGGGCGGCCCCGCCCTGCATCGCCATCAGCCGGGCGATCCGCTCCTCGGTCGGCGGGTGGGTGGCAAACAGCTTGTCGGCCCGCAGGGCGTGCAGCGGGTTGACGATGAACATCGACGCCGCCGCCGGGTTGCGCTCGGCCGGGACGTTGACAGTCCGGCCCGCCGCCACGGCGATCCGCTGCAGGGCCGATGCCAGCGCCCGCGGCTGCCCACAGATGGCCGCGCCGGTCGCGTCGGCCTCGTATTCCCGCGCGCGGGAGATCGCCATCTGCACCATCATTGCCGCCAGAGGCGCGAAGATCATGGCGAGGATGCCGCCGATTGCCCCGCCGCGCCCCTCGCGGCCGCCCATGAACAGCATCATGTTCCCCATCATTGCAATGGCGCCGGCCATGGTGGCGGTGACGGTCATCGTCAGCGTGTCGCGATGCTTGATATGGGCCAGTTCATGCGCGATGACGCCGGCGATCTCGTCCCGGCTCAGCGTGTCCACAAGGCCCTGCGTGACCGCGACGGCGGCGTTATCGGGGTTGCGGCCGGTGGCGAAGGCGTTCGGCTGTTGGGTCGGCAGAAGATACAGCTTCGGCATCGGCAGGTCGGCGCGGCGGGCAAGATCGGCGGTCAGATCATAAAGCTCCGCCCCCAGACGCGGTGACAGCTCGACTGCGCCCTGCTGGCGCAGGACCAACTTGTCGCTGTTCCAATAGCTGAAGAAGTTCATGCCACCGGCGATCAGCAGCGCGATCAGCGCGCCGCCCTGCCCGCCCAGCATCCAGCCAAGCGCCATCACCAGCGCCGTCAGCGCCGCCATCAGCATGAAGACCTTGACGTTACCTGCCATCACGCGATCCTCCGTCACTCCTTCGGCGCAAGCAGCCGCAGCGCCGCGCGGATCAACGCCGGCATCGAGGCCGCCGGTTCCCGCGCCTGCGCCTCTGCCACGGCACTTGCCGCCTCGGACGAACCATAGCCCAGATTCGTCAGCGCCGACAGCGCATCGGCCATCGCCTGCCCCGCCGCCGCCCCGCCAACGGCGGGGCGCGCCTCGTTGCCGGGGATCGACCCCGGCGCCGAGGCGGCGGACGGGCCGGGCTCAATGCCCGGCTCGTCCGCACCACCGCCCGCGGCAACGTCCCCGGCGTCGACGGTCAAGGCACCGCCCAAGGCCATGACAGAAGGTGCCTTGTCCTTCAGTTCCAGCACGATCCTCTGGGCCAGCTTCGGCCCGACGCCATTGGCCTTGCGCACCGATGCCCAGTCTCCCAGTGCGATGGCGCGGCCCAGGCCGTCGGGCCCAAGCGTCCCGAGAATTGCCAGCGACACCTTCGCCCCTACCCCTTGGACCGAGGTCAGCAGCCGGTGCCACTCCTTCTCCAGCATGGTGGGAAAGCCGAACAGCTGCAGAAGATCCTCACGCACCAGCAACTCGGTGTAAAGCGCGGCCGCCTGTCCGACCGGCGGCAGCCCCGCCGCCGTCCGTTCGCTGACATGGACGATGTAGCCGACGCCGCGCACGTCGATCAGGACCTGATCCCGCGCCCGGTGGATGATGACGCCTGCAATCCGCCCGATCATGCCGACCTCGCCACGCGCAGCGTCCGGCCTTGCAGATGCCGGGCATGGCAGATCGCGATCGCCAGCGCATCCGCGGCATCGGGGCTTTCGAAGCGGACGCCGGGCAGCTGGACCCGAACCATGTGCTGCACCTGCTCCTTGCCGGCATGGCCCACACCGACGACGGTCTTCTTGACTGCATTCGGGGCGTATTCGCCGACGGCGATGCCAGCCTCGGCAGGCGCCAGAAGGGCGACACCGCGCGCCTGTCCCAGCTTGAGCGTGCCGGTTGCATCCTTGTTCACGAAGGTCTGCTCCACCGCCGCTTCGTCCGGTGCATGGGCCGAAATGACGGCGCAGAGGCCGCGAAACAGCGCAGACAACCGTGCCCCCAAATCATGGCCGCCATCCGAATGGATCGTGCCGTTGGCGATGTGGCGGAGCCGGGGGCCGTCCACCTCGATCACTCCCCAACCCATGTTCCGCAACCCGGGATCGATGCCCAAGACCTTCATGCTGCCCTCTTTTTCCCAATGGTTAGCACGAAGCGCGAACATCTGCATAGGGGTCAAAGGCCGGGGGCGCTTCGCCCCCCGGACCCCCAGAGGGTATTTCGACAAAGAAGAAGGGCTATTCCTCGACCACGTCCAGCACGCCTGGAACGGCACGCAGGGCCTGGCGGGCTGGCGTCGTCAAAGGCGCGTCGTTGGCGACCTCGATCTCGATGACCTCGTCGCCCTCGCGCAGGCGCAGGCGGATCGGGCCGCGCGCCCGCGACGGAGCAACGATCTCGGTGCGGATGCGGGTCAGCACCTCGGCCAGGCGCGGGATGGTGTCGGCGCCTTGCATCTCGACCGCAAGGCAGCCGGCGCCCGCGTCGGCCACGAAATCCTCAAGCGCCGCCACCGAATTGGCCAGCATCTTCACCTGGTCGCCGGACGGTTCCACCTTGACCTGCAGCACCACGTTCGCGCCCGGCTCAAGCTTGTCGCGCGAGGCGTTCAGAAGGTCCGAAAAGACCGTCGCCTCGTAAAGGCCGGTCGGGTCCGACAGGCTGACGAAGGCGTATTGGGTCCCCTTGGCCGACTTCCGCTCCATCCGCGCGGCCACGGTTCCAGCGATCTGCGCGACCAGCGGTCCGTTCAGCGCGTCCTGGCTGATCTCGGCCAAGGTCTGGACCTTCTTGCGTCTCAGGGCCGGCTGATAGTCATCCAGAGGATGCCCCGACAGGTAAAAGCCGATGGCCTTGTGTTCCTCGCCCAGCTTCTCGGTCGGCAGCCAGATCCCGGTCAGGGGTGGACGCGGTGGCGGCAGATCCTCGCCGCTACCGAACAGCGACGTCTGCGCCGATGCCGCCTGCTCCTGCACCGCCGCCGACCAGGCGCAGAGCGCGTCCAGCGACTTCATCACCCGCGCCCGGTTGTCGTCCAGCCCGTCGAAGGCGCCGGCACGAGCCAGCATCTCCAGCGGGCGCTTGCCGACGCGCTTCATGTCGACGCGGCGGGCAAAGTCGTGGATGTCGCTGAAGGGCGTGTCGCCCCGTGCCTGATGGATCAGGCCCATCGCGTCCAGGCCCACGCCCTTCAGCGCGCCCAGGGCATAATAGATCCGGCCGGGCCCGACCGTGAAGGTGGGCGCAGATCGGTTCACGCAGGGCGGCACGATCTCGATCCCCATGCGGTCGCACTCGCGCTTGTAGATCGCCAGCTTGTCGGTCAGGTGGATGTCGCAGTTCATCACCGCAGCCATGAACTCGACCGGGTGGTTCGCCTTGAGCCAGGCGGTCTGATAGCTGACGACCGCATAGGCGGCGGCATGCGACTTGTTGAAGCCGTAGTTGGCGAATTTCTCCAGCAGATCGAAGACCTCGCCCGCCTTCTTTTCCGGCACGCCGTTGGCGACACTGCCCTTGATGAACTTCGGCCGTTCCTTTGCCATCTCGGCGGCGATCTTCTTGCCCATGGCGCGGCGCAGCAGGTCGGCGCCACCGAGGGAATAGCCGGCCATGACCTGCGCGATCTGCATCACCTGTTCCTGATAGACAATGATGCCCTGCGTCTCGGCCAGGATGTGGTCGATCGAGGGATGGATCGATTCCAGTTCGCGCAGGCCGTTCTTGACCTCGCAATAGGTCGGGATGTTCTCCATCGGGCCGGGACGATAGAGCGCCACCAGCGCCACGATATCCTCGATGCAGGTCGGCTTCATGCGCCGCAGCGCGTCCATCATCCCCGAGCTTTCGACCTGGAACACCGCCACCGTGCGGGCGCTGGCGAACAGGTCGTAGCTGGCCTTGTCGTCCAGCGGGATGGCGTTGATCTGGTTCTCGGCTCCACTGGGCGGCTCGTAAAGCGTCCGCCCCTCGGCGCAGACATGCAGCGGGCGGCCCGCCCCGTTGATCAGGTCCACTGCGTTCTGGATCACCGTCAGCGTCTTCAGGCCCAGGAAGTCGAACTTGACCAGCCCGGCCTGTTCGACCCACTTCATGTTGAACTGCGTGGCCGGCATGTCGGACGCCGGATCGCGATAAAGCGGCACCAGACGGTCCAGCGGACGGTCGCCGATCACGACGCCCGCGGCATGGGTCGAGGCGTTGCGGTAAAGCCCCTCCAGCTGTTCGGCATAATCCAGAAGGCGCTTCACCACCTCCTCGCGCGCAGCCTCGCGCAAGCGGGGTTCGTCGGCGCGGGCCTTGGTGATGCTGACGGGCTTCACGCCCTCGACCGGGATCATCTTGGACAGGCGATCGACCTGACCGAAGGGCAGCTGCAGCACCCGGCCCACGTCGCGCACGGCGGCCTTGGACAGCAGCGCACCGAAGGTGATGATCTGCCCCACCTTGTCGGCCCCGTACTTGCCCTGCACATAGCGGATCACCTCTTCCCGGCGGTCCATGCAGAAGTCGATGTCGAAGTCGGGCATGCTGACGCGTTCCGGGTTCAGGAATCGTTCGAACAGCAGGCTGTAGCGCAGCGGATCGAGGTCGGTGATGGTCAGCGCATAGGCCACAAGCGACCCCGCCCCCGACCCCCGGCCCGGCCCGACGGGAATGCCCTGCGCCTTGGCCCAGCCGATGAAATCCGCGACGATCAGAAAATAGCCGGGGAAACCCATCTGCTCGATGATGTTCAGCTCGAAGTCCAGGCGGGCGTGGTATTCCTCGACGCTGACGGCGTGGGGGATGACCTTCAGCCGCGCTTCCAGCCCCTCGCGCGCCTGTCGGCGCAGTTCGGACACCTCGTCATCGGCAAAGCGCGGCAGGATCGGGGCGTGCTTCTTGACAGCGAAGGCGCAGCGGCGGGCGATCTCGACGGTGTTCTCGATCGCCTCGGGCAGGTCGGCGAAGAGGACCGCCATCTCCTCGGGCGACTTGAAGTAATGCTGCGGCGTCAGGCGGCGGCGGGGCTGGGACTGGTCAACATAGGCCTTTTCCGCGATGCAGATCAGCGCGTCATGCGCCTCGTACATCGTGGTCTTGGGAAAATAGACGTCGTTCGTGGCGACCAGCGGCAGGTCCTTGGCATAGGCGAGGTCGATCAGCCCGGCCTCTGACGCGGCTTCGGCGGCCATCAGCTGGCCGTTCTCGCCGGGATGTCGCTGCAGCTCCACATAAAGCCGGGTTGGAAAGGCCGCCGACAGCCGATCGGCCAGCGCCGCGGCCTTGTCAGCCTGTCCCTGCGCGACCAGCGCCCCCAGCGGACCAGTCGCACCGCCGGTCAGGCAGATCAGCCCGTCGGAGCGTTCGCACAGCTCCTCGACTGTCACATGCGGCAGCGCGCCGCCTTCGCGCAGATAGAGGCAGGTGGACAGCGACATCAGGTTCAGCCAGCCTTCCTGGTCCTGCGCCAACAGCACCACCGGCCCCGTCGCGTCGGCCGCCAGCGTCACCTGGCAGCCGATGATCGGCTGCACCCCCTTGTCACGCGCCTTCACGCTGAATTCCAGCGCCGCGAACATGTTGTTCGTGTCCGTCAACGCCACGGCGGGCATTCCCGCGTCTGCCGCCAATGCAGGCAGTTTGCCCACCGGAATGGCACCTTCCAGCAACGAATGCTCGGAATGTGTGCGAAGGTGGATGAATCGAGGGGATTTTGCGGTCATGATGGGATCACTATCGCAGGCTGCCCAAACAGCGCAATTGCTCCCGGCGGCAAAACGGCGATATGCAGATCTGGTTTGACCGGACGGACAAAAAACGAAGGGACAGGAATTGACGGCCAACGTGTTCCGCGCCGAGCGGATCGGGAAAAGCTATCCCGGCGTGCGCGCCAATGACGAGGTGTCCTTTGCCGTCGCGGCCGGAGAGATCCACGCCCTGCTGGGCGAGAACGGGGCCGGCAAGTCGACGCTGGTCAAGATGATCTATGGCCTCGTACGTCCGGACGACGGGCGGATGTGGCTGGGTGATGCGCTCTACGCCCCCACCGACCCGCGTGCAGCCCGCCAATCCGGTGTGGCGATGGTCTTCCAGCATTTCAGCCTGTTCGACGCGCTGACGGTCGCCGAAAACATCGCACTGGGGATGGAGAACCCGCCCCCCCGGCGCGAACTGGCCGCCCGCATCACCCAAGTCAGCCACGACTTCGGCCTGCCGCTGAACCCTGGCCGCCGCATCGTCACCCTGTCGGCGGGTGAACGCCAGCGGGTCGAGATCATACGTTGCCTGTTACAGAACCCGCGTCTGTTGATCATGGACGAACCGACCAGCGTCCTGACCCCGCAAGAGGCCGAGCTGCTGTTCGCCACCCTGCGCAAGCTGGCTGCGAAGGGCACCGCGATCCTCTATATCAGCCACAAGCTGGAGGAGATCCGCGCCCATTGCGACCGCGCGACGATCCTGCGCCACGGCCGCGTGGTGGACAGCTGCGACCCGCGCGCTCATTCCGCCCGCGAATTGGCCGCCATGATGGTCGGAGGAGAGATGCGGGCGATCGACCGCAGCGGCCGGCAGGCGGGCGAAGTGCTGCTGAAGGTGCAGGGGCTGTCGCAGCCCGCCCCCAGCGCCGAGGGGACGGCGCTGAAGGAGGTGGCCCTGACCCTGCGGGCCGGAGAGATCCTGGGCATCGGCGGCGTCGCCGGCAACGGGCAGGAGGAACTGCTGGCCGCCCTGTCTGGTGAAGTTCGCAGCACCCCCGGCACCGTCCTGCTGGACGGCCGCGACCTATCAACGGAAGGCCCCGAACCGCGCCGTATCGCGGGTCTGCTGGCGGCACCCGAGGATCGCCTGGGTCACGCCGCCGTTCCAGACTTCAGCCTGGCCGAGAACACGCTCTTGACCGCCGGCGCCCGCAAGGGACTGGTCAGGGGCGGACTGATCGACCACGGCGGCGCCCGCGCCTATGCCGAGGCGGTGATCCGCGATTTCGACGTCCGCACCCCCGGCCCCGGCGCCGCCGCCCGCGCCCTGTCCGGCGGCAACCTGCAGAAGTTCGTCATCGGCCGAGAAGTGATGCAGGACCCCCGCGTGCTGGTCGTGAACCAGCCGACTTGGGGCGTCGACGCGGGCGCCGCCGCCGCCGTGCGCCAGTCGCTTCTGGACCTCGCTCGCAAGGGGGCGGGCATCATCGTCATCTCTCAGGACCTGGATGAGCTTTTGGAACTGTCCGACCGCTTCTGCGCACTGAACGAGGGGCGGCTGTCCAATCCCCTCTCCACAAAAGGGCTGACGCTGGACAGCATCGGCCTGATGCTGGGCGGCGCGCATGGCATGGAAGAGGCACGGGCATGATCCGGTTGGTCCCCCGGCAAAGCGCCTCGAACGGCTGGCAGGTCGCGACGCCGCTGCTGGCGGTGCTGGCGACAATGGTCATGGGCGGTCTGCTGTTCGCGATCATGGGATACGACCCCGTCGCGGCGATCCGCACGATCTTCTGGGACCCGCTCTTTGGTCCCGCCGCGTCCTATTCCCGACCGCAGCTGCTGGTGAAGGCGGCGCCGTTGATCCTGATCGCATCGGGGCTGGCGGTGGGCTTTCGCGCCGGCATCTGGAACATCGGGGCCGAGGGGCAGTACATCATCGGCGGCATCACCGGGGCAGCGGTCGCGCTGGCGGTCTATCCGCTGGAGGCGTGGTGGCTGTTCCCCGCGATGGTGGCCGCCGGGCTGGCCGGTGGCTGGGCCTGGGGCATGATCCCAGCGCTGCTGCGAAACTGGTTCGGCGCGTCCGAGATCCTGGTGTCGCTGATGCTGGTCTATGTCGCCCAACGTGTCGCGGCCTGGATGGCCTTCGGCCCGATGCGCAACCCCGAGGGCATGGGCTTTCCGGGCTCGCGGAACCTGCAGCAATACCCCTCGGCCGCGAACCCCGAACTGATCGCCGGGACCGGCGCGCATTGGGGCGTCGTCGCGGCGGCCCTGGCCGTGCTGGCCACCTGGTTCCTGATGAGCCGCCACATCCGCGGCTTTCACATCCGCGCCGCCGGTATCGCGCCCCGCGCCGCGCGCTTTGCGGGCGTGCGGCCGCAGACGCTGGTGGCCTTCTGCCTGGGCCTTTCCGGCGCACTGGCCGGCGCGGCGGGGTTGTTCGAGGTCGCGGGCCCGGCCGGGCAGATCACCGACAAGCTGGGCGTGGGCTATGGCTTCACCGCCATCATCGTGGCCTTCCTGGGCCGCCTGCATCCGGTGGGCATCCTGCTGGCGGGGCTGCTGCTGGCGCTGACCTACATCGGCGGCGAACTGGCGCAGTTGACGATGCAACTGCCCGCCGCCACGGTCCAAGTCTTCCAGGGGATGCTGCTGTTCTTCCTGCTGGGATTCGATTTGCTGACCCGCTTCCAGATCCGCCGGAGGGTCAGCGCATGATCGACCCGCTGTCCGTCTTCCTGCTGCTTCTGTCGGCTTCGACCCCGATCCTGTTCGCGGCCTTGGGCGAGCTTGTCGCCGAACGCGCGGGCGTTCTGAACCTGGGCGTGGAAGGAATGATGATCACCGGCGCGCTGGCTGGCTTTGCTGCCGCCTATGCCAGCGGCAACCCGTTCCTGGGCTTTGCCGCCGCCGCCTTGGCCGGCGCGCTGATTTCCTTTCTGTTCGTGGTGCTGACACAGGTCTTTCTGGCAAACCAGGTCGCCTCGGGCTTGGCGCTGACCCTGTTCGGGCTGGGCCTGGCCGCGATGTTCGGCAAGCCATTCGAGGGCGTGAAGGCGCCACCTATGCCTGCCGGTCCGCTGGACATCAACTGGATCGTCTGGCTGGGCCTTGCGATGGTGCCGGCCGTTTGGTGGTTTCTGAACCGGTCCCGGCCCGGCCTGATCCTGCGAGGCGTCGGCGAAAATCACGACGCGGCCCATGCCCTGGGATACGGGGTCCGGGCCACGCGCATGGCGGCCATCGCCTTCGGCGGCGCGATGGCGGGTGTGGGCGGGGCCTTCATCTCGATCGCGACGGTGCTGCAATGGACCGAGGGCATGACCGCCGGCGCGGGCTGGATCGCACTGGCCATCGTCGTCTTTTCGCGCTGGACGGCGCCCGGCGTTCTGGCGGGGGCGTGGCTTTTCGGCGGCGTCACCGTGCTGCAGCTGCGTCTGCAGGCGGCGGGCGTCCAGGTGCCCGTCCAGCTTCTGTCGATGGCGCCTTATCTGGCGACCATCCTGGTGCTGGTGCTGATCTCGGCCCGGCAGAAGTTCAGCCGCCGTGGAGGCGGTGCGGCGCCCGGCTCGCTCGGGCTCAATTTCCACGCGCTGCGGTGAAACGCGGCCGGTATGCAACGTCCAACAAAGGATTGACGAACATGCAACGCAGAACCCTTCTTGCCACGGCCTCGGCGGCGATCATGGCGCTGGCCGCACCGGCCATGGCCCAGGACGAGCCGCTGAAGGTCGGCTTCATCTATGTCGGCCCCGTGGGCGACGGCGGCTGGACCTATCAGCACGACCTGGCCCGGCAGGCGGTCGAGGAAGAGTTCGGCGACCGGGTCGAGACCACCTTCATCGAAAGCGTGCCGGAAGGTGCCGATGCCGAACGCGCCCTGACCCAGCTGGCGCTGGCCGGCAACAAGCTGATCTTCGCGACCAGCTTCGGCTTCATGGACCCGGTGATGAACGTCGCCGCCAAGTTCCCCGACGTGAAGTTCGAACATGCCACCGGCTACAAGACCGCCGAGAACGTCGCGACCTATGATGCGCGCTTCTATGAGGGCCGCGCGGTCATCGGCACCATCGCGGGCCGCATGACTGAAAGCAACAAGATCGGCTATATCGGGTCCTTCCCGATCCCCGAGGTGATCCAGGGCATCAACTCCTCCTTCATCCATGCCCGCAAGGTAAACCCGGATGTCGAGATGCGGGTGGTCTGGGCCTATAGCTGGTTCGATCCGGCGAAAGAGGCCGAGGCCGCATCCGCCCTTCTGGCCGAAGGCGTGGACGTGATCCTGCAGCACACCGATTCGACCGCACCCCTTGCCAAGGCGCAGGAAGCCGGCGCCATCGGATTTGGCCAGGCCAGCGACATGGCCGCCTTCAAGCCCAGCCCCCGCGTTGCCTCGATCATCGACGAATGGTCGCCCTACTACATCAAGCGCGTGGGCGAGGTCCTGGACGGCACCTGGGAAAGCGGCTCCAGCTGGGCCGGCATCGGCGACGGCGAGGTCGTCATCGGAGAGATCACCGACGCCGTCCCCGCCGAGGTCAAGGCCGAGGCCGAGGCGCTGCGCGACAAGATCGGCTCGGGCGAATACCACCCGTTCACCGGCCCGCTGAACAAGGCGGACGGCACCGAATGGCTGGCCGAGGGCGAGGTCGCCAGCGACCAGGACCTGCAGTCGATGAACTTCTTCGTCGAAGGCATCGACGCCCAGATCCCGCAGTAACGGTTTTCGGGGACCCTCCGCCGCGAGGCGGCTTGCAGATCGGCCGGGGCCTGCGCATGATGCGCGGGCCCCGCCCCAGCCACCTTCAAACCCCCCGGTCCCGATGCCCCTGCCGCACCTGCGCCCGCTTGCAAAGCGGGCTTTTCGCCACATGCCCCGGGTCTGGACACGGGGGCTCGACGCCTATCAGCAACGCCGGCACGGTGGCGCCCGCGCACCGGCGCGGCTGGACGTGATGACCGCCATCGGCGGCAACAACCTCGATGTGCTGCAGGTGATGCTTCTGTCGCTGTCAGAGAGCCATCCGCGTGACCATGTCCGGTTCTGGCTGTTCCACCTGCACCTTGGCCCCGACAAGCTGGCCGAACTGGCGCGGTTCTGCGACACTCTGCCCAACCTGGAGCTGCGCCTGGTCCACGTCACGGACAACAAGGGCTTCATGCAGCTGAGCGAACTGGGCGGACGGCCGTTCGGCGCGCGGTTCCTGTGGCTGGTCGCCCACCAGCACCTGCCAGGCGACCTGCGGCGCGTCCTGTTCCTCGACCCGCTGGACATCCTTGTCACCGACGACCTGCTGCCCTTCCTGAACCAGCCGCTTCTGGGACGCCTTGTGGCGGCCTGCCGGGAATCGCCCTACAGCCCGCCGCTGATCGCGGGGCCGGCGCGGCAGGCGCATGCGCGCGGCGCGTCGAACGACCGGATCCTGCGCATCTCGAAGGGGATCGTGAACAGCGGCGCCATGGTCATCAACCTGGACCGGGCCCGTCGGGACGGCCTTTCCATCCAGACCTACCTCGACGTCGCCACCTGGGCGCAGGAAAAGCTGGACCTGTCATTCGGCGACCAGGGGCTCTTCTCGCTGGCGCATGGCAGCGACTATGTTCAGGCGCATGACCGCTACAACTTCCGCTTCCACGAGGCGACGCGCCGCGACACGGCCCTGCGGCCGGCGGTCGCCCACTTCGCGGGCAAGGTCGCCAAGCCGTTCCACCTGCGCCTGACGGCCGGGCAGGAGGAGATGGTGCTGACCCATCTGAAGGCGACAGGGGCCGAGAAGGTGCAGCTGAACCCGTTCCAGTCGATCAAGGCGTTCGACCTGGCGCATTACCGGCTCTGGTGGGAGACCTGTGCCCGCACGCCGGTTCATGCGCGGATCGCGCCGACCGCAAACGAGTTCGCGACCCGCGTCCTGGCGGAACAGGGCCTGGGCGACCAGCGGCATGCGCCGGCCGCCCAGTAGGGGACATCAGCCCATCCGCTCGCTGGCATAGCTGCCGGGGGACGGGGGGAAGACCACCGTCTTGGCGCCGTTCAGGAACACCCGGCCGTGGATATGGGCGTGGACCGCGCGGGCCAGCACCTGCGCCTCGACGTCGCGGCCCAGGCTGACGTAGTCGCCGGGCGACTGGGCATGGGTCACGCGGGCGGTATCCTGCTCGATGATCGGACCCTCGTCCAGGTCGGCGGTGACATAGTGGCTGGTCGCCCCGATCAGCTTCACGCCCCGCTCGTACGCCTGCTTGTAGGGGTTCGCGCCCTTGAAGCTAGGCAGGAACGAATGGTGGATGTTGATGATCCGGCCCGACATCTCCTGGCACATGCGGTCCGACAGCACCTGCATGTAGCGCGCCAGCACGACCAGTTCAGCGCCAGTCTGCTCGATGATTTCCATCTGCTGCGCCTCGGCCTGGGCCTTGGTGTCTGCGGTCACGCGGATCATGTGGAAGGGGATGTCGTGGTTGACGACAACCTTCTGGTATTCGTGGTGGTTCGAGATGACGCCGACGATGTCGATCGGCAGCGCCCCGATGCGCCAGCGATAGAGCAGGTCATTCAGGCAGTGCCCGAAGCGGCTGACCATGATCAGCACCTTCTTCTTGACGCTGTCGTCGCTGATCTCGGCCTCCATGCCGAACCGCGCCGCGATGTTATCAAATCCCTCGCGCAGGCTCTCCAGGGTCGCGGCCCCTTCCGACCGGAAGCTGACGCGCATGAAGAAGCGGCCCGTTTCCACATCGTCGAACTGAGCGCTGTCGGTGATGTTGCATTCCGCGTCCGCCAGAAATCCCGAGATCGCCGCGACGATGCCGCGGGTCGATGCGCAGGTCACGCGCAGGGTATAGCTCTTCATGCGTCGGTCGTCCCCTTGTTGTCGTGGCGCGGGGGTCCTGCCCCGCGCCGTCCGACCATTTCGTCCGATTGTCCGGGGAAGACAATCGCGTTTGCGACAGGGCGAACGCGCCCTGCGACATCAGGCGGCGGGCAGGCGTGCCTCGACCATGCCGGCATACCAGCTGGAGCCTGCCGGGATCGCGTCGTCGTTGAAGTTGTAGGCCGGGTGGTGGACCATCGCCGTGTCGCCGTTGCCGACCCAGATATAGGCGCCGGGGCGTTCGTTCAGCATATAGCTGAAATCCTCGCCGCCCATCATCGGCTGCATGTCCATGTTGATGTCGCCCGAGATCTGGCGCGCCACGTCTGCCGCCCAGTCCGTCGCCTGCTCGTCGTTCATGGTCACCGGATAACCGCGCTGGTAATCGACATCGGCCTTCGCCCCCATCGCCGCGGCGATGTTGGTGGCGACGCGCTTGATACCTTCCTCCAGCTGGTCGCGGACGCCGGGGTCCAGGCTGCGGGCGGTGCCCTTCAGCTTGACCACCTGCGGGATCACGTTGTGCGCCGTCGAATCCGTGCTGACCACGCAGACCGAGATCACGGCGTTCTTCAGCGGGTCGATGTTGCGGGCGACGACCGACTGGACCGCCACGATGATCTGCGCCGCGGTCAGCGTCGTGTCGATGCATTCATGCGGCTTGGCGGCGTGGCCACCCTTGCCGGTCACGGTGATGTCGAACTGATCGGCGGCGGCCATCATCGCGCCAGGCTTGATGGCGAACTGGCCCACCGGCATGCCGGGCATGTTGTGCATGCCGTAGAACTCGTCAATCTTCCAGCGGTCGACGAGGCCGTCCTTCACCATCGCCTCGCCCCCGGCACCGCCCTCTTCGGCGGGCTGGAAGATCACGATGGCGGTGCCATCGAAGTTGCGCGTCTCGGCCAGGTACTTGGCCGCGCCCAGCAGCATCGCGGTGTGGCCGTCATGGCCGCAGGCATGCATCTTGCCCGGCGTCTTGGACGCATATTCCACGCCCGTCTGCTCGCTGATGGGCAGCGCGTCCATGTCGGCGCGCAGTCCCACGACGCGGCCCTTGCTGTCGGTCTTGCCCTTGATGACACCCACGACGCCGGTCCGGCCCACGCCCTCGGTCACCTCGTCGCAGCCGAATTCGCGCAGCAGTTCGGCCACGCGACCGGCGGTGCGGTGGACGTCATAAAGCAGTTCGGGATGTTCGTGGAAGTCCCGGCGCCAGGCGGTGATCTCGGGCAGAAGTTCGGCGAAACGGTTCTTGACGGGCATGATGTTCTCCTTCGGGACGCAGGTTGGCGATTTCCTGCACGTTCTGCAAGAGGGCTGCGCGGGCTTTACAGGTCCGGCCCGAGCTCTATGGGCGAGCCGTCCGAAAAACGGGCAAAGCGGAAGCGGCGCAGGTAATGGGCGGGGGCGCGGCCCTGCATCATGTCCGCCATGACGCGGCCGATCCCCGGCCCGATGCCGAAGCCGTGGCCCGACAGCCCGGTGGCGATATAGAAACCGCCAACGGTGGTTTCGTCCAGCACCGGCACCTGGTCGGGCGTCGTGTCGATCATGCCGGCCCAGGCCGCCCGGATACGGGGGCGGCCGATCTGCGGAAAGGCGGCCGCAAAGTCGTCCTGCAGCCGCGCCACCCGGCGGGGGTTCGGGTCGGGCGACAGCACGCGCATCGCCTCGAACGGCGAGGGCCTGTCGGCGCGCCAGCGGCGGGGCGTGGTCCAGGCGTCGGGATAGCCACGCGGCGCGCCGCCCTGCAGGCGCGTCAGGCGCAGGTCTCGCCGGATCATCGGCAGATAGGTCCGCAGATTGCACACCGCCGCCGGCCCGATCCAGAAGTCATGGGCCATGCCGGGCGCCAGCGTGTATCCCCCGTCGGCCCGCCGGCGGAAGGCAAAGTTCGCATCGGTTGCGGCGCCGGGCCAGAACTCGGTCATCAGTTCGGTCGCGGCGACGGTGGCGCGCACCGACAGCTGCGGCAGCCTCAGCCCTGCATTGCCGGCAAAGAGGCCCGACCACGCCCCGCCGGCCAGAAGGACGCGATCGGCCGCGATACGCCCGTCCTCGGTCACGACGCCGGTGACGCGGCAGTTCTGCATGTCCAGCGTCCGCACCGCGCAATGTTCGCGGATGACCACCCCTTCCGCCGCGGCCAGTTCCGCGATGGCGGGCACCGCATGGGCGGGCTCGGCGCGCATGTCGGACGGCGTCTGCAGCGCCCCGGCCCAGCCAGCGGCGTTCGGCAGGTCGCGCGCCAACGCATTGCGTCCGATGACACGGCTGTCGAGACCGTGTCGCCGCGCCACCTCCAGCCAGGCCTCGTACCGCGCCATCGCCGCATCATCCGGCGCCAGGAAGCTGACGCCGCAGGTGGCAAGGCCGATCCGGTCGCCCAGTTCCTGCGCCAGCGACGCCCACAGTCGCCGCGCCTCCAGCATGATGGGGATCTCGGCCTCGTCACGGCCCTGCGCGCGGACCCAGCCCCAGTTGCGGCTGGATTGCTCGCCCGCGATCACGCCCTTTTCGCACAGCACGACCCGCTGCCCGTCGCGCGCTAGGTAAAGCGCCGTGGTGACGCCAGCGATCCCGCCGCCGATGACGACGACATCCGCGGCGTCGGGCAGCGCGGCGCGATGTCGGGGCGTGGCGTCGGGGCCGATCGGCGGGGCAGCCTTCACGAGTGGGTCACCGGATCGACCAGCACCCGGTGACCGGGCGACACCTCGCGGTAGACGGACGGGACCGCCTGGTAATCGACAGGATGGATGGGCGACGGGATCGGACGGAAGTTCAGATCCTCGCTGATCTTCTTCTGGCGCGGATCGGCGACCGGCACGGCCGACATCAGCTGCCGGGTATAGCTGTGCTGCGGATTCTCGAACACCTGCTGCCTTGTGCCCATCTCGACGATGCGGCCCAGGTACATCACGCCGACATGATGGCTGACGCGTTCGACCACGGCCATGTCGTGGCTGATGAACAGCATCGAGATGCCCAGGTCCTGCTGCAGCTCCATCAGCAGGTTCAGGACCTGCGCCTGAACCGACACATCCAGTGCAGATACGGCCTCGTCCGCGATGATCAGCTTGGGGTTCAATGCCAAGGCGCGCGCGATGGCGATGCGCTGGCGCTGGCCGCCCGACATCTCGTGCGGGTAACGGCGCATGAAGCTGCGCGGCAGTTCGACCCGGTCGAAGAGGGCGGCGATCCGGTCCTGGCGTTCGCTGCGGCTGCCGATGCCATAGTTCTCCATGGGCTCGGCCACCTGATCGTAAAGCTTCATATGCGGATCGAGGCTGGCGAACGGGTCCTGAAAGATCATCTGCATGTCGCGCCGTGCCTTTCTCAGCGCCCGCTGAGACAGGGCCAGAACATCCGTGCCGCCCAGGTCGACGCTGCCGGATTCGGGTTCGACCAACCGCAGGATCGACCGCCCGCAGGTGGATTTTCCGCACCCCGATTCGCCGACCAGCGACAGCGTCTCTCCGGCGTTGATGGTGAAGCTGACATCCTCGACCGCGTGAACGCGCGCCACGGTGCGGCGCAGGACGCCGCCCTTGACGGCAAAACGCGTGGTCAGGTTCCTGACGGTCAGCAGCGGTTTCGGATCGGCCACGATGATCGGCTCGGGCGCGGCGTGGCTGCCGTCGCCCATCAGGCGCAGGCGTTCGGGGGCGGGCTTGCCGGTCATTTCCCCCAGACGGGGAACGGCGGCCAACAGCATCTTGGTGTAATCCATTTGCGGATTTTCGAAGATCTGCTCGACTGGGCCCTCCTCGACCTTGTCGCCGCGGTACATGACGACGACGCGGTCTGCCATCTGCGCGACCACCGCCATGTCATGGGTGATGAAAAGAACGGCAATCTGCTTTTCGCGCTTCAGCCGGTCGATCAGGGCCAGGATCTCGGCCTGGATGGTCACGTCCAGCGCGGTCGTCGGTTCGTCGCAGATCAGCAGGCGCGGTTCGCAGGCCATGGCGATGGCGATGACGACGCGCTGCCGCATTCCGCCCGAGAGTTCGTGCGGATACTGGTCCAGCCGCCGTTCGGGTTCGGGGATGCGGACCTGCCGCAGGATCTCCAGCGCACGGGCGCGGGCCTCGGCCTTCTTCAGGCCGCGATGGGCGATCAGCCCCTCGACCAACTGGTCGCCGACGGTGAACACCGGATTCAGCGCCGTCATCGGTTCCTGGAAGATCATGCCGATCTGGTTGCCGCGGATGTCGCGCATCGCGGCGCTGCCCTGGCTGGCCAGGTCGATCACCTGCCCGTCGTTCTTTTCGAACATCAGCCGGCCGTCGGCGATGGTGCCGCCGCCGAATTCCACCAGCCGCATCAGCGACAACGAGCTGACCGATTTGCCCGACCCGGATTCGCCCACCACGCAGACGCATTCGCCGGGCTTGATGTCGAAGCTGACATCCTTGACGCCCACCACGACACCATCGTTGGTTTCGAATTCGACGCGCAGTTTCTCAATGGAAACAAGCGGTTTTTCATCAAGCATGACAGTTTCCTCACAGCGCTCAAGCCGGAAGGCTAGCCGCTGCCCCCGGAAAGTCAAAGCCGAAACGGCGCGTCACGTCCGGCGCGAATGGTCTTGCTTTCCAAACGGGCTTCGTCCGATGATGCGGCCATTCCGCAGGGATGACGACGACACGAACGACCAGCCCGGCCACCGGGACCAGGACAAGAAAGCAGCCCCAGAATGGCTGTAAGGTGACGAAGATCCCCCGCGGGTCCGAACACCCAACAGGAGATTGGAATGAAACTGAGAACCGTTTTGATGGGTGCCGCCGCATCGCTGGCGATGGCCCCTGCCGCCTTTGCCGAACGCGGCAGCGACGGGCAGGTGAACATCATCATGTGGCAGGCGCCCTCGACGATGAACCCGTATCTGTCGGGCGGCACCAAGGAGATCATTGCCGGCAGCCTGGTCCTTGAGCCGCTGGCCGGCTATGACACCGAAGGCAACATCTTCCCGCGCCTGGTGACCGAGATCCCGTCGCTGGAGAACGGCGGCATATCCGAGGATCTGACTTCGGTCACGTGGAAGCTGCGCGACGACATCAAGTGGTCCGACGGCACGCCCTTCACCGCCGAGGATGTCGTGTTCACCGGCGAATACTGCATGCATCCCGAGGGCGGCTGTTCGCAGCTGGCCAAGTTCGAGGGCGTGACCTCGATCGAAGCGGTCGATCCGCATACGGTGCGCGTGAACTTTGATTCGCCGCGTCCCGACCCGTTTTCGGCCTTCGTGGGCGGCCAGTCGCCGATCCTGCAGAAGGCGCAGTTCGAACAGTGCATCGGCGCGAACGCCCCCACCTGCACCGAGCAGAACTTCAACCCCGTCGGCACCGGCGCCTTCCGCGTGACCGAGTTCCTGACGAACGACACGATCACCCTGGAAGCCAACCCCGAATACCGCGACCCGGCCAAGCCCGCCTTCGCGACGATGCTGGTCAAGGGGGGCGGAGACGCGGCAGGTGCCGCGCGTTCGGTGATGGAGACGGGCGAGTTCGACTATGCCTGGAACACCCAGCTGGCCCCCGACGTCATCGCCGGGATGGAGGCCGCCGGCCGCGGCAAGGTCTCGGCCGCCTTCGGCAGTCTGGTGGAACGCATCCACGTCAACCTGACCGATCCCTCGTCGTCGCTGCCCGAGGGCGAGCGGTCGACCCGCGCCCATCCGCACCCCTTCCTGACCGATCCGGCGGTGCGCAAGGCGCTGTCCATGGCCATCGACCGCGCCCTGCTGGTCGAGATCGGCTATGGCCCGGCCGGCCAGCCGACCTGCAATTATGTCCCCGCCCCCGAGGCTTGGGCATCCGACAACACCGAATGCCTGACCCAGGACATCGAGGGCGCCAACGCGCTTCTGGACGAGGCAGGCTGGGTCCGCGGACCCGACGGCATCCGCGAAAAGGACGGCGTGCGGCTCAGCATGCTGTTCCAGACCTCGGTCAACGCCGTGCGCCAGGACTTTCAGGCGCTGATCAAGCAGTGGTGGTCGGAAATCGGTGTCGAGACCGAACTGAAGACCGTCGATGCGTCGGTGTTCTTCGGGTCGGACGCAGGTTCGCCCGACACGCTGCAGAAGTTCTATGCCGACGTGCAGATGTATGCCGACAACTTCGACGGCACCAACCCGGCCCCCTACCTGGCCAAGCACACCTGCGACAAGGCGCCCTCGCCCGCGAACCAGTGGCAGGGTGAAGGCATCAGCCGTTTCTGCGACGAGGAATACGACCGGATGGTGGACGAGATCGAGGGCATCGTCGATGCCGACGAACGCGCCGCGATGGGCCGCAAGATGAACGACATGCTGACCAAGGACAGCAACGCGATCATCCCGATCGTCTACCGCGGCACCGCCTCGGCGCATTCGAACACGCTTGGCGGCGTGGCGCTGAACGCCTGGGACAGCGAAACCTGGAACGTGGCCGACTGGTACCGCATCCAGGAATGACCGTTCCTGCCGTCCCGGTTCACGGACCGGGGCGGCGCCCCTCTTTCCGGGTGCCGCGCGCCCGCGACATCCCGATGGGGGGACGGACCGTGGCTGACATTCATCCGACCGAGGCGCCATGCTGAACTTCACGATCCGCCGGCTGTTGCTGGCGATACCTACATTGCTCTTCATCTCGCTGGTGATCTTCCTGCTTCTGGAAGCCTCGCCCGGCGATCCGCTGGCCGACGTGCCCCTGACCGTCCCGCCAGAAGTCCGCGAACGCATGCGAGAAGCGCTTGGCCTGGGCGACCCATGGCCGATCCGCTATGTCCTCTGGCTGAAACAGTTCTTCTGGGTCGAGCCGCTTCATTGGACCGACCAGCTGTTCGGCACCTCCTTCAGCGAAGGAATGCAGCGCATCATCAGCTTCCAGTCGCGCAGCCCTGTTTTCGACGTGATCGCGCAGCGTCTGCCGCAGACGCTGACGGTCGTGGGCATGTCCTATGTCGTGGGCATCCTGATCGCGATCCCCATCGGCATCCTGTCGGCCTATCGCCAATACAGCTGGTTCGACCAGATCGGCACCTTCGTGTCGATGATCGGCTTTTCCATGCCGACCTTCTTCACTGGGGTCGTGCTGATCATCATCTTCGCAGTGAACCTGCAGTGGTTCCCGTCGGTCTATGACACCACGCTGGAGGTCACGGACTGGGACAGCTTCCTGCAGCAGGCGCGCCAGATGGTGATGCCGGTGACGGTGCTGGCGCTTTACAACGCTGCTCAGATCAGCCGCTTCATGCGGTCGTCGATGCTGGACAACCTGGGCCAGGATTATGTCCGCACCGCCCGCGCCAAGGGGCTATCCGAACGCGTCGTGGTGCTGAAGCATGTGCTTCGCAACAGCCTGATCCCGGTCGTGACGGTCATCGCCCTGGGCCTGCCCGCCGTCTTCGGCGGCGCGATCATCACCGAACAGGTGTTCAAGGTGAACGGCCTGGGACAGCTCCTGATCTCGGCCATCCACGGCAACGACATTCCCATGGTGCTGACGCTGACCTTCATCTTCGCGATCCTGATCGTCGTCTTCACCCTGATCGCAGACATCCTCTACGGGGTGCTGGACCCGAGGATCCGCTATGACTGACACGACCCGCCCCGACACCGATCCCCTGCGCGCCGCCGCCGGCAACGCCGCAACGCCCGAGGGCATCAGCCCGCCCGTGGTTCCCCCGCAGCCCGACGACGTCACCCGCAGCCAGTGGCGCGACGTCTGGCGCCAGTTCCGCAGCCACAGGGGCGCGATGGTGGGGCTGGTGATCTTCGTCTCGATCATCCTCTTCGTCTCGGTGGGCCCGCTGATCTGGACCATCGACCCGACCTATGTCGACATTCGCGCCCGCAATTCGGGCTTCTCGCTGGCCCATCCCCTGGGAACGGACCAGCTTGGCCGCGACCTGCTGGCGCGGCTGATGGCGGGGGGGCAGGTCTCGATCGCGGTGGGCCTGACCGCGATGATCATCGCGATCTTCATCGGCAGCCTTGTCGGCGTGACGTCGGGCTATTTCCGTCGCCTTGACGCGCCTCTCATGCGCCTAACCGAGCTGTTCCTGGCGCTGCCTCTGCTGCCCCTGCTGCTGCTGATGGTCACCCTGTTCCGCGAACCCCTGTCACAGACCTTCGGGCCGGCCCTGGGGATCTTCTTCCTGATCGTGGGCGCCATCGGGGCGACCAGCTGGATGCAGGCGGCCCGCATCGTTCGCGGCGACGTCCTGGGCCTCAAGGAACGCGAGTTCATCCTGGCCGCCAGGTCCATCGGCACGCCGTCGCACCGGATGATCC
Organism: Paracoccus rhizosphaerae; assembly: GCF_026162645.1. Classification (GTDB taxonomy): domain Bacteria; phylum Pseudomonadota; class Alphaproteobacteria; order Rhodobacterales; family Rhodobacteraceae; genus Paracoccus; species Paracoccus rhizosphaerae. The sequence continues at coordinate 34,851 of NZ_JAOTBE010000013.1, read as the reverse complement.
TGCGGCATGTCCTCCCGAACGTGCTGTCGCCGATCATGGTCGCGGCCACGCTTGGCATCGCGACCGCGATCATCACCGAATCCGCCCTCAGCTTCCTGGGCCTGGGCTTCCCGCCCGATTTCCCGACATGGGGCCGGCTTCTCTATGACGCCGTCGATCAGATGGTGCTCTATCCCTGGCGGGTCATCTTCCCGGGCCTCCTGATCTCGTTGACGGTGCTCTGCGTGAACTACATCGGCGACGGCCTGCGAGATGCCATGGATCCCCGCATCCGGGGCAGGTAGCGGCGTTAACCCCGCGGTGTCCACGCACAGCAAAAGGTCATCTCTTTTGCAGAAATACCCTCAGGGGTGAATTGGCCGAAGGCCAAGAGGGGGCAGACTGCCCCCTCCTGTTTCAGTATGCTGCGCCGCCGCTGCCCGAGGGAAGCGCCCCGTAGGGCAGCCAGATCGTCTTGGTCCGCGTCGCCTTCCGAAGAAAGACCTCGCCCTGTGCGTCGGTGCCCATCCAGTCGCGCGACGGCACGGCCCAGACCGGCTTGAGGTTGCCAGCAGCCGCGCGATCCACCGCCGCCAGCCCCGCCTGCGCCCCCGCATGCCAGAAGGCCGCGACCTCCTCGTGACCCGCCAGGTGCCGGGCCAAGTCGTCGCTCGGCCCGGTCACGATGTTGACGACGCCCCCTGGCAGGTCGGAGGTGTCGAACACCTGGTAAAGGTCGGTCACCGCCAGCGGATCGTTCTGCGCCGGGATGGCCACCACGGCATTGCCCATCGCGATGGCCGGCATGACCAGCGACATAAAGCCGGCCAGCGGTTGCGCGTTCGGGCAGGCGATGCCGACCACGCCGAAGGGTTCGGGAATGACGTTGACCAGATGGCCCGGCTTCGCCTGCACCGTTGCGCCATCGAACTTGTCGGCCCAGGCGGCATAGTGGAAGGCGCGGGCGATGGCGGCGTCGACCTCGGCCCAGCTGGTGCGGGCGGCAAACTCGGCCGCGCGGGCCGAGAGGTTCTCGGCGATGTAATACAGCACCTGCGCTCGGGCATGGCCGCCCATCGCCGCCCATTTTCCCGCTTTCGCGGCGGCCTCGACCGCGTTCCTGATGTCCTTGCGGCCGCCCAGGGGCGCCAGCCCGCCCGGAACCGCATACATTGCCCCGCCATCGGGCCGCTTCTGCGCGCCGCCGTAGTAGAGCTTTGCCGTCCGGTCGATCCCCTGCCCCTTGGGCGCGGTGCCCTCGGGCACGGCGACCGGGACCGACGGCGCGGCGTCCGGCACAGCCGTCACCGGCAGTTCGGCCAGATAGTCCAGCATCCCTCCGGACCCGCCCTCCCGGCCATAACCGCTTTCGCGATAGCCACCGAAGGGGGCGGCGGCGTCGAACATGTTCGCGCCGTTGATCCAGACGACCCCGACCCTGATCCGCGACGCCAGATCGGTCGCCACCGTCGCGCTTTCCGACCAGACCGACGCTGCCAACCCATAGCGGGTGTTGTTCGCCAGTTCGACCGCCTCGTCCGCCGTGCGGAAGGTCGAGAGCGTCGCGATGGGACCGAAGATTTCCTCGGTCATGCCGGGATTGGCGGGGGCGATGTTGCGCAGGTAACCCGGCGCGATGAAGCATCCGTCCTGCGGCTGGCCGCCGACCAGTTCCGCGCCCGCATCCACCGCGGCGCGGCAGATCGCCAGGATGCGGTCCTTCTGGACCTGATCGACGATCGCGCCCAGGTCGGTGGACTTGTCCAACGGGGCGCCGACGCGCAGGCGGTCCATGCGGGCACGCATCAGCGTCTCGAACCGCCCCGCCACCGCCTCGGCCACCAGGATCCGAGAGCCCGCGCAACAGACCTGGCCCTGGTTGAACCAGATGCCGTCGACGACGCCCTCGACCGCGGCGTCCAGGTCGGCATCCTCCATCACGACGAAGGGCGACTTGCCCCCCAGTTCCAGCGTCAGCTTACGGCCGGTGCCAGCCAGCGCGGCGGCGATGCCGCGCCCGACCTCGGTCGAGCCGGTGAAGGCGATCTTGTCGACCTCGGCCGCCACCAGCGCCGCCCCCGTGGCACCGTCGCCGGTCACGATGTTCACGACGCCCGCGGGAAGGCCGACCTCTTGGCAGATCTCGGCGAAGGCCAGGGCGGTCAAGGGCGTGTATTCGGCAGGCTTCAGCACCACGGTGTTCCCCGCCGCCAGCGCCGGCGCGATCTTCCAGGCCAGCATCAGCAGCGGGAAGTTCCAGGGGATGATCTGGCCGCAGACCCCCAGAGGCGCCTGGCCCGGAAACTGCGTGTCGCGCAGCTCCGCCCAACCCGCGTGGTGATAGAAATGCCGCGCGACCAGCGGCACGTCGATGTCGCGCGCTTCGCGGATCGGCTTGCCGTTGTCCAGCGTCTCGAGCACCGACAGGAAGCGTTCGCGTTTCTGCACGTGGCGGGCCAGCGCGTAAAGGTATCGCGCCCGCTCGGTCCCGGGCAGCGCCGCCCAATCCGCCTGCGCCGCGCGCGCGGCCGCGACCGCCGCGGCAATGTCGGTGTCCGAGCCTTGCGACACCTGTGCCAGAACCTCTCCGGTTGACGGATCGCGGGTGTCGAACAGGTCGCCCGGATCGGTGAAGCTGCCGCCGATGAAGTGGCCGAACGTGCCGCGCCGCGCCAGCCAGTCGCGCACGGCGGCGCTGTCCTCGACCGAGGTGCCGTATTCCATCGTCTGCATGATCTCGCTCACTCGGCTCATCTGGTCGGGTCCTCAGGCAATCGCTTGGCGATGGGCGGCGGCGTAGCGGCCCGTGACGTGGTGGCTGATCTGGCGCTCGATATCGCCCAGCAGGCTGGAGGCGCCGATCCGGAACAGGTCAGGCGCCAGCCAGTCCCGGCCCAGTTCCTCGGCCATCAGCACCTGCCAGCTGATCGCGTCCTTGGCGGTGCGCAACCCGCCGGCGGGCTTGAAGCCGACCTTGATGCCGGTCCGCGCATGGAAGTCGCGGATCGTGCGGACCATCACCAGGCTGACAGGCAGGGTGGCGTTCACCCCTTCCTTCCCGGTCGAGGTCTTGATCCAGTCCGAGCCCGCCTGCATCGCGACATGGCTGGCCTTCGCCACGTTCTCCAGCGACTTCAGATCGCCCGTGGCCAGAATTGCCTTCATCCGCGCCGCGCCGCAGGCCTCGCGCATTGCGCGCAGCTCGTCGTAGAGCGCCGCCCAGTTGCCCTGCAGGACATGGGCGCGCGTGATGACGATGTCGATTTCATCGGCGCCCTGATCGACGGCATAGCGGATCTCGGCCAGGCGCAGGTCCAGGGGCATCAGGCCTGCGGAAAAGCCGGTGGCGACGCTGGCGACAGGGATGCCAGAGTTGCCCAGGGCGCGCTTCGCCGGCGCCACCATGGTCGGATAGACGCAGACCGCGCCGGTCGTCAGGCCGGCGACGCCCATGGCGTCGAGCAGGTCCGCCGCGATGGGCTGGCGCGCCTTGGCGCAAAGCCGCGCCACGCGGTCGGGCGTATCGTCGCCCGCCAGCGTTGTCAGGTCGATGCAGCGCACCGCGTTCAGAAGCCAGGCCGCCTGGTGGTCCTTCTTCAGGCTGCGCCGCGCGGGCAGCGTCGCCGCCCGGCGTTCCACGGCGGGCGTGTTGATCCGCAGCCCGCTGAACCAGTCCAGGTTCAGGTCTGTGCCGGGATTGCTCATGTGCTGCTCCTTCCATGGCGGTGGTTGCGGCGGGTGACCTGCCCCCAGACGCGCCAGATCAGGCCCAGCAGCGCCAGAAGCACGATGCAGATCAGCATCGCCGCCCAGTTCAGCGGCCGTGCGTCCGGCCCCGCCACCGTGTTGATCGAGATCGCGTTCGGATAGGTCGACAGCCAAGGCATCCGCCAGCCATAGGCGGTGATGCTGACCCAGATCGGGTCGCGCGACGTCGACTGCAGGTTGGTGGCCTCGGCGTGCAGGTTGGCGCTGTCGTACTTGAAATAGGGCGGCCAGACCCAGCCCGTATCCTCGTTGCGATAGACGAAGACGCGGCCGTTCGGGCGCACCGTGTCGATGAAGCGCACGTCGCGCTGGCCCTGCGTGTTCTCGACCGTGCCGGTGCTTTCGGCGGCCCAGAAGATCGTGGCCGATGGCGGGATCGAGGTCAGCCGGTTGTAGGTGTTGCTGATCCGCACCGTGTTCTTGGACGGCAGCGTATAGTCCAGCAGCCCGAAGACCAGGATGCCGAACAGGACGCCGATGACGACGCGGGCGTGATACATGGTGCGGCAGCTCCTATTGCCAGTTGACCAGGACGACGATGCCAAGGATGGCCAGCGTCGGCAACACGAAGACCACGGCCGCCAGCCGCACCCGAAGGCTGCGCCCGAAGCTTGCCATGCCCCGCGCCACGAAGGCGCGCCTCGCCGCCCGGTCGCCCTGCCCGGGATGGCGGTCGTCCCACCGCCGCTCCAACCGCTCGACCTGTCGCAGTCGGATGCTGAACCGCAAGAGCAGATAGAGCGCCACTTGAAGCGCGAAGACGATCAGCCACAGCCGGATCAGTGCCACCTTGACGCGTCCCTGTTGTCGTCCGGCGGCAAGCTAGCATCCGCCCAAGGCGGCGGCCAGCCGTCCCGTTGCGTCGGATCCGCTGCAACCCGGCGCCCGCAAGGCGCGTTCCGCGTCGACCGATTGAAGGAGCGCCGCCATGACCCTGCCCGCCGATCCCCGCACCACCCTTCACGCCGAACTGGACCGGCTGGCGGCCAGCCAGATCGGCAGCCGCGGCCTGATGATGCGCGGGGTCGAGGCCGTCGGCCGCCTGACCGAAGGCGCGGCGACGACCGTCATGGGCATGTCGCCCGTGGGGCTGGAAAAGGTGCTCGAGACCGCGTTTCGTCAGCTCTACGACCTGTCGGGCCGTGGCGACAGCATCAGCGTGGTGCGCGACGCGCCGCTGATCGCCAATCGCGCGGCGGCGGTCCTGTCGGGCGCGACCGGCGGGTGGTTCGGACTTGTCGGGATTGTGCCGGACCTCGTGGCCTCGACCACGGTGATCTTCAACGCCATCCAGAAGGTCGCGCGGCAGCATGGCTTCGACACGACCGATCCGTCGGTGCGGCTGGAATGCCTGGCCGTATTCCAGTTCGGCGAACCGGGGGAAGAGGGCGACGCCGCCGCCAAGTCGTTCCTGGCAAACCGCCTGCTGACGAACGGGCAGACCGTGTCGGCACTTATCTCGCGCTTTGCGGGGTCCTTCGCGGCGCGGCTGACGACCAAGCTGGGGGCGCAGGCGGTTCCGGTCCTTGACGCGGCGACGGGGGCCGCGATCAACTACGCCTTCGTCGATTATTACGAACGCGTGGCGCAGATCCACTTCCGCCTGCTGCGTCTGGCCGAACAGCATCCGTCGCTGGACATGGACCTGGAATATGCGCAGGCCCTGTCGAGGGTCAGGCAGAAGGGCGGCCGCCTGTCGCGGCTGCGCCGTCAGAACGGGACGTCGTCGCCACCGCCCGCCGGCTGAACGTAGGCCGCCTTTATGTTCTTGAAGCCCGCGTCGAACTGCACGGTCAGCGTATCTTCCGCGATACCCATGATCTGGCCTTCGCCGAACTTCGCATGGCTGACCCGGTCGCCGACGGTGAACCGGCTGGCCGGAGACGCGTCGATGGTGACCGGCGTGCGGTGCATGGGCCCGCGCCGTTCGGCCGCCCGCGCCTGCATCCGCTTCCAGCCGGGTGAGTTGTAGACATCGGCCTTCGCCACCCGCTCGTCCATGCGCGTGTTCCCGGCCGAGGCCATCGCCGCGCCATATCCGCCGCCATAGAGGCCCGGCGGGGTCAGCACCTCCACATGCTCCTCGGGCAGTTCGTCGACGAAGCGCGACGGCAGGCTGGATTGCCACTGGCCGTACATGCGGCGGTTCCCGGCAAAGCTGATCGTCGCCAGACGCTCGGCCCTGGTGATGCCGACATAGGCCAGCCGCCGCTCCTCCTCCAACCCCTTGGTGCCGTTCTCGTCCATGGCGCGCTGGTTGGGGAACAGCCCGTCCTCCCACCCCGGCAGGAAGACGACCGGAAACTCCAGCCCCTTGGCGCCGTGAAGTGTCATGATGCTGACCTGTTCGGCCTGGTCGCCGTCGTCGCGGTCCATGACCAGCGCCACATGCTCCAGGAATCCCTGAAGGTTCTCGAACTCCTCCAGCGCCTTCACAAGCTCCTTGAGGTTGTCCAGCCGGCCCGGTGCGTCGGGCGACTTGTCGTTCTGCCACATCGCGGTATAGCCCGATTCGTCCAGCAGGCGCTCGGCCAGTTCGATATGGCCGCGCCCGTCCAGGACGTCGCCGTGGCTGCGCCCGATGAGCGCCACGAATGCGCGCAGGTTGGCCAGCCCCTTGCCGCCCAGGTGCCCTTCCTCGACAGCGATCTTTGCGCCTTCCAGCAGGCTGACGCCGTTCTGGCGCGCCGCCGCCTGGATTGTCTGCAGGGCCTTGTCGCCCAGCCCGCGCTTGGGCGTGTTCACGATCCGCTCGAACGCCAGGTCGTCATCGGGGGACACGACCAGCCGGAAATAGGCCATGGCGTCACGGATCTCCTGCCGCTCGTAGAACCTTGGCCCGCCGATCACGCGGTAAGACAGGCCGATGGTCATGAAGCGGTCCTCGAACGCCCGCATCTGGTGCGACGCCCGCACCAGGATCGCGATGTCGTTCAGGCTGACCCGGCCCAAGGCCGCGCGGTGCCCGCCCTGGAAGGCCTCGATCTCCTCTCCGATCCAGCGGGCCTCGGCCTCGCTGTCCCAATGTCCGATCAGGCGGACCTTCTCGCCCTCCTCGGCATCGGTCCACAGCGTCTTGCCCAACCGCCCCCGGTTCGCCGCGATCAGGCCCGAGGCCGCGCCCAGGATCTGCGGGGTCGAGCGATAGTTCTGCTCCAGCCGGATCACCTCGGCGCCGGGAAAGTCCTTCTCGAACCGCAGGATGTTGCCCACCTCGGCGCCCCGCCAGCCATAGATCGACTGGTCGTCGTCGCCCACGCAGCAGATGTTGCGATGTGACTGTGCCAGCAGCCGCAGCCACATGTACTGCGCCACGTTGGTGTCCTGATATTCGTCCACCAGGATGTACCGGAAGCGGTCCTGCCATTGCCGCAGCACGTCAGGATGCGCCTGGAACAGCGTCACGCAATGCATCAGCAAGTCGCCGAAATCGACGGCGTTCAGCGTCAGCAGCCGTTCCTGATACGCGGCATAAAGTTTGCCGCCATAGCCGTCGAAGACCTCCCCCTCGCCACGCGGCATGTTCGCAGGGGTCAGGCAGCGGTTCTTCCAGCCGTCAATCAGATGCGCCAGCTGCCGCGCGGGCCAGCGCTTCTCGTCGATGTTCTCGGCGGCGATCAGCTGCTTGAGCAGCCGGATCTGGTCGTCCGTGTCCAGGATGGTGAAGCTGGGCTTCAGGTGCAGGCTGCCATTGCCGATCAGTTCCGCGTGTCGCCGCAGGATCTTGACGCTGATGCTGTGGAACGTCCCCAACCAGGGCATCCCCTCGACGGTTTCGCCCAGCAGGCGAGTGATCCGCTCCCTCATCTCGCGGGCGGCCTTGTTGGTGAAGGTCACCGCCAGCAGCTGCCCCGGCCGCGCCTTGCCCAGCATCAGCAGATGCGCGATTCGCATCGTCAGCGCTCGGGTCTTGCCTGTCCCCGCGCCGGCCAGCATCAGCACCGGCCCGTCCAGCGCCTCGACCGCCGCGCGCTGCGCTGCGTTCAGCCCGTCCAGATAGGGCGCAGGCCGCGCAGACATCGCCCGCCGCGACAGGGGCACCGCTGCCAGATCCTCGGAATCGTCATATTGGTCCATCGCCTCAACATAGGACCGGCGACGGTCCAAGGAAAGCCCGATGTTCACGTCCTGTTCCTGCGACGGTCAGCAAATATCCCGCGGGGGGTCCGGGGGGCGCGAAGCCCCCCGGCGGTCGCGGGACGCAATCAGGCCCGCAGGCCTGCGAACGTCCCCGGGTCCAGAGAGTTCTGCGCGAATGTCGGCCCGCTCGTCAGCAGGCTGACGGCGTCATGCGAATGCAGCGATTCCTGATGGCTGGCCACCACGCGGAAATCGCCTACGCGCGGGTCGGCGATCAGCTCGGCCGCGAAGGCGCGCACGGCATCCTCGACAAAGATCGGGTGCGCGGCGTTCAACTCGGCAAAGGCCTGTTCGTCCTCGCGCTTGACCATGACCTGCGTCTCGGTCGGCACGGCGCGGCGGCACATCTCGATCACGTCCTCGAACCACAGCCGCTCGGCGCCCTGCATGACCATCGACAACCGGGCGATCGACCGCTGCGAATGCGGCGTCGCCAGCCGCGACCGTGTCTCGCGCGCATGTTCGGACAGTTCCAACGAACAGGGACAGGTCGAGGAATAGACATAGTCCAGGTGCATGACCCGCAGCCGGCTTCCCTGCCTCTCGATAAGCTCCTCGGCGATGTCATAGTACTGCCAACCCGACAAACCTGAGCGCATCGACGCCACCCTCATCGGATAGGAAAACCGCATCTGGATCCGCGCGTCCAGCGCGTCCAGGTCGGACTTGTAATCCTCAAGCGCCGCTTCCAGCACCGACAGGCTGAACTGGTTTTCGGAATGGGCATAGAACGACCGCATGATGCGGCTCATGTTGATGCCCTTGCGGTCAGCCTCCAGGCTGACGGTGCCGGTGACGCTGGTTTCCAGCGTGATCTCTCCGCCGTCGCGGGTCAAATAGCGGATCGGCAGCCGGAAATTCGAGATGCCGACATGCTGGATGGCGGCCCGCGCACCCACGATCAGGCTGGCCGGGCCGTTCTGCAGGTCGGGCAACGTCTCGCGATAGGCCGGGTCGACCTTGAAATCGCCATCATAGGTCCGCGCCAGGGCGGGATAGGCAGGGATCAGGGGGCGTGCTTCGGTCATGGGGGCCTCCGAGTGCGTTGCGGCCGATATAGCGATCGCCACGGCTCTTGTCAGCCCATCCGTGATCAGACTTCCAGGGCCTGCCGCAGATCGTCGATCAGGTCGTCCGCATCCTCCAATCCGATCGACAAGCGCAGAAGTCCCGGCGTGATCCCCAGATGGGCCTTGTCCGCATCTGACAGCCGCTGGTGCGTGGTGGTGGCGGGGTGGGTCACGATCGACTTGGCGTCGCCCAGGTTGTTCGAGATCCTGATGATCCGCATCCGGTCCAGCGCCGCGAAGGCCGCGTCCTTGCCGCCTTCGACCTCGACCGCGATCATCGTGCCGCCGGACCCCATCTGGCGCATCGCCAGATCGTGCTGGGGATGGTCCTCGAGCCCCGGATAGACGACACGCGACAGGCGCGGATGTCCCTGCAGCGCACGGGCGATCCGGGCGGCGGCATCGGCCTGGGCGCGGACGCGCAGGTCCATCGTCTGCAGACCGTTCAGCATGATCCAGGCGTGGAAGGGACTGATCGCCCCGCCCGTATGCTTGAGGTAGGGCTCGGCCACCTCGCGCACGAATTGGCGGGTGCCGCAGATGACGCCGGCCAGGGCGCGCCCGCCCCCGTCGATATGCTTGGTGGCGGAATAGACGACGACATCCGCGCCCTGCTCGACCGCGCGGGAAAAGACGGGGGTGGCGAAGACGTTGTCCACCACCACGGTCGCCCCTGCCGCATGGGCCAGGTCCGCGACCGCCTTCAGGTCCACGATCTCCAGCGTGGGGTTCGACACGCTCTCGAAGAAGACGGCCCGCGTGCCGGGGCGGATTGCGGCCTTCCACTGGTCCAGGTCGGTCCCGTCGACATAGCTGACCTGAACGCCGAACTTTGCCAGCAGGTCCAGCACATAGAGGCAGGAGCCGAACAGCGCGCGGGCCGCCACGACATGGTCGCCGGGCTTGCACATCGCGAACATGGCCCCGTTGACAGCCGCCATGCCGCTGGCCGTGGCGAAGGCGTCCTCGGTCCCCTCCAGCGCGGCGATCCGGTCCTCGAACATGCGGCTGGTCGGGTTGCCATAGCGGGCATAGATGAATTCGTCAGGGCCGGTGCCCTGGAACCGCGCCTCGGCCTGCCCGGCGCTGTCATAGACGAAGCCCTGCGTCAGGAAGATCGCCTCGGCCATCTCGCCATACTGGCTGCGGCGGGTGCCGTGATGGACGGCCTGGGTGCGCGGGTGAAGCTTCTTGTCGGTCGGGCCGGTCATGTTGCGGTGCCTTTTCGCTGCTGGACGTGGCGTAATCTCTACCGTTCCGCTGCGCAAGCGCGTTGCCCGCGGAGGGTGATCAAGCCCTTCATCTGTCGTCTAGGCGACATTTTGCATGTCATGCAGTTAATCACCTGAAATCAGTGACATATCCTTTTACCTAACCAAATGTACAGTTGGATTTCATCGCCTGGCACGACTATTGTCTGAACATGGCTTCGCGGCATGTCCAGTCGTGCTGCGGAACCTCAAGGCCCGCCCGGGCACAGCAGTGGAGGCAGTCGCATCTTGCCATATCGCCACCAGATCTTTGCGCGGTCGTCCGGCCAGATGCTCCGGTACATTTAATCAGTTTCGTCGCCTGGGTTCGGGCGGCTTTTTCCAAGTGACCTTTTTCCGATTTCTGCCGTCGCGTTCGTGAGTGCAAGTTTTGTGTTGACCGCAGGGATCGCTTAGGCAGGGGGCGGAGATTTCCGCCCCCGCCACCTTTCCTGAAGGCCTTCGACCGGCTTACAGATAGTCGCCGCGCTGCAGGCCGTATTTCGCCATCTTCTCGTTCAGCGTCCGGCGCGGCAGGCACAACTCCTCCATGACGCTGGCGATGCTGCCCTTGTGGCGACGCATCGTGTTGTCGATCAGCATCTTCTCGAAGCTCTCGACATATTCCTTCAGCGGCTTGCCCTCGGTGGTGGTGGCCTGCTGGTTGTCCTCTCCGTCAGCCATCAGAAGCGAGGCGATGGACCCCGTCCCGCGGCGGTTCTGCAGCACCGCACGTTCGGCCACGTTGATCAGTTGGCGGATGTTGCCGGGCCAGGGCGCCTGCAGCAGCTGCGCGGCCTCTTGCGCGCTGACCTGCGGGGGTTCACAGCCGTACTCCTCGCTGAACTGTTCGGTCATGCGGGTAAAGAGCGCCAGGATATCCTCTCCGCGCGCGCGCAGCGGCGGAAGGGTGATCTTCAGCGCGGACAGGCGATAGAAGAGGTCGGGCCGCAGCGAATCCTCGGCCCTGCGGCCTTCGCCGCGGGCGTTGCTGATCGCGATGATCCGTGTCTCGGCCGGGGTTCCCTGGTCGCTGATGAAGGCCAGAAGACGGGCCTGCAGCGGCTCGGACAGCGCCTCGACATCCTCGAGGCACAGCGTTCCGGCCCGCGCCTCCTCCAGCGCCGGCAGGCCGTCTTCCAACGGGCCGAACAGCCGCGCGGTCAGCGCCTCGTCGTTGTAGGCGGCGCAGGACACCGGCACGAACTTCTTCGACGCGCGCGGACCCACGGCGTGCAGCGCATGGGCGACCAGCGTCTTGCCGGTCCCGGTCTCGCCGTCGATCAGCACGTGGCCGTCGGCCTGGCCCAGGTCGAGAATGTCCTCGCGCAGGCGCTCCATCACCGGGCTGGCGCCGATCAGCTTGGACATGACCTGCTGGCCCTCGGACAGGTCGCGGCGCAGGGCGCGGTTGTCCAGCGTCATGCGCCGCGCCTGCGTGGCCTTCTTGGCCAGCGCCGTCATGCGGTCGGGGTTGAAGGGCTTTTCCATGAAGTCCATGGCGCCGATGCGCATCGCCTCGACCGCCATCGGCACGTCGCCGTGACCGGTGATCATGATCACGGGCAGGCTGGAATCCAGCGCCATCAGCCGTTTCAGGAAGGCCATCCCATCCATGCCCGGCATGCGGATGTCGCTGACGACCACGCCGGGCCAGTCGGGTCCGATGACCTTCAGCGCGTCCTCGGCGCTGGCGAAGGTCTCGGTCTCGAACCCCGAGAGGACCAGCCACTGGCTAATCGATTCGCGCATGTCAGGTTCGTCATCCACAATGGCGATCTTCAGCTTGCGGGACATTCTCTGATCCTCTGTTGCGTCATTCGGCGGCCAGCGCCTGGCGCGGCTGGCCGGGACGATGAAGCGGCAGTTCCACACGGAACACGGCGCCGCCTTCGGTTTCGTTATGGGCGGTCAGGCGACCGCCAAGATCGGCGACGATCGTGGACGAGATCGCCAGCCCCAGCCCGGTCCCCTCGCCAGGCTTCTTCGTGGTCCAGAAGGGTTCAAACAGCTTTTCCAGATCAGAGACACCCGGACCGTTGTCGCGAACGGACACATAGGCGTGAGCCCCGGCCTCGACGGTGATCTCGATCGAGGAATCGCGGCGGTCCTTCACGGCATCGACGGCATTGCGCAGCAGGTTGATCAGCACCTGCTCCAGCCGGATGCGGTCGGCCATCACCATCACCCGTTCGCGCGGAACCTGGCGGGTCACCCGGATGGGGCGGGTGCGCAGCTGCGGCTCCATCATGGTCAGGGCGCTGCTGACGGCGGCGCGCAGGTCCACGGGCTCGAACGCCTCGCCGCCCTTGCGGGCATAGGACTTCAGCTGCCGCGTGATCGCGCCCATGCGGTCGATCAGGTCGTCGATCCGCTGAAAGCTCGACAGCGCCTCCTCGGGGCGGGCGCGCTGCAGCAGAAGCCGCGCGCCCGCCAGATAGGTCTTCATGGCGGCCAGGGGCTGGTTCAGCTCGTGGCTGACGCCTGCTGACATTTCGCCCAGGGCGGCCAACTTGCTGGACTGCTGCATGGTCTGTTCGGCCACGCGAAGTTCCTTCTGAACGCGCTCACGCTCCGCGATCTCGCGCGTCAGGCGGGCGTTCAGGGCCCGCAGGTCCGCCGATTCCCGCATATAGGCTTGCGACTGGATCCGGGCGCGCCGCGACAGCAACCAGAAGGTCCCGGCCAGCAGGATTGCGAATCCCATGATCTGGAGCGCCAGGATCGCATTCACGCGCTCGCGGACGCTGCTGTAGGCGGTGAAGCTGATCATCTGCCAGCCGCGGAAGGGAACGCGCGCCTCGGACTGCATGACCGCCCTGCCCTGGACATAGGCATCCGCCATGGTCGAGGTCCAGTCGGCCGTCACCTGGAAGGCCCGCTGGATCGCCGAGGGCGCCGAGCGCACGGCCAGCGCCTCGGGCAGGGTCAGGCCGCGCCATCGCGGCTCGGTCGCCAGGATGATCGTTCCCTCGCTGTCGGTGACGGCCACCGCATCCGAGATGCCGGCCCAGGACCGTTCCAGCCGGGTCAGGTCGGCGCCGACGACGATGACGCCCAATGTCTTGCCGTCAGACACGATGGCGCGCGAATAGGCGAATTCATGCGCCCCGGAATCCAGTTCAGACACCGTGAAGACGGTGTCGCGGGACCGCAGCGCCTCGACGTAGAAAGGCGCGGCCACGCTGTTGGTGCCGATCTGGTAACGGTCTGTCGATCCGACCACCCGCCCCGAGGCGTCCAGAAGCCTGATCGAGGCCGCGCCGATTTCCTTCTGCGCGGTCATCAGCCGCGCCGAGGTGGTCGAGAAGTCGTTTTCGTTCAACGCCTCGATCAGCGACGGGTCGCGCGCCAGCAGAAGCGGCACGACCGAATTGCGCTGCAGCTCGGACATGAGGTTGCCGGTATAAAGCGCCAGCCGGAGTTCCGACCTGACGCGCGTGTTTTCGGAGAAGCGCGCGGTCAGCCAGGCATTCGTCGTCCAGATCGTCGCCAGCGCCGTCAGGAAGATCAGGGCGATGGTGGCGCGCAGCCACCACGGGTTCGTCAGCCGCCGCCGTGCGACGCGCCCGCCCCCGATGTCGTCAATGTCATCGTCCCTGACCAAGCAAAGATCCGCCCATCCTGATTGACTGCCGCAATCTAGGGCGAACCTTTCGCAGGCTCAAGTCAGGCATGCGCGAGGCTGTCCACAAGGGCAGTGAACAGCGGGCGCCCGTCGGTCAGGCCGGTCACGGGATCGGCCGCCCGTTCAGGGTGCGGCATCATCCCCAGGACGCGGCGATTGACCGACAGCACGCCGGCGATCGCATCGACCGAACCGTTGATGGCTGGGGCATAGGTAAAGGCGATCCGGTCCTGGTCATGCAGTTCGGCCAGCCCTTCGGGGCTGATCTGGAAGTTGCCGTCGTGATGCGCCACGGGAATGGTGATGTCCTGCCCGGTGGCATAGCCCCGGGTGAACGCGCTGTCGGCAGTGGCGACGCGCAGGGGCGCCTGCCGGCAGACAAAGGTCAGGCCGGCGTTGCGCATCAGCGCCCCCGGCAGCAGCCCAAGCTCGGTCAGCACCTGGAAGCCGTTGCAGATCCCCAGCACATAGCCGCCGCGTTCGGCATGCGCCTTCACCGCCCCCGAGATCGGCGACTGCGCCGCGATGGCGCCGCAGCGCAAATAATCGCCATAGGAAAAGCCCCCCGGCACGCCGACAAGGTCGATCCCCTCGGGCAGTTCGCGATCCTTGTGCCAGACGCGCACGACATCGGCGCCTGCCTGTGTCAGGGCGACGGCAAGGTCGCGGTCGCAATTGGATCCGGGAAAGGTGACGACGGCGGCTCTCATCGCAAGGCTCCTGCATGGGGATGCCGTGCAGATACTCCAGGTCGTGCCGTAAAGAAAGGGGCCAGCCCACGCCGCGATCAGTCCGCAAGGCATCGGCAACTTCCGCAATCGATGCGGGAAAGGTCTGTCGAGCGGTCAAGCCGCGCCGACCGGGCCGACAGCATGACAAAGCGAGATTGGCCTTGCCAAGGACGGGCGCCTGCCGGTCGGGGGATCGCGCCGGTTTCAGAAGGGATCGGCCGAAGACCGGCCGACCCACAGGGCCGGTGCCCGCCTGACGTCAGTTCAGAGCCTTGTTCAGGTACTCGTCGACCTTTTCCAGATAGCCCATCGTGGTCAGCCACTTCTGGTCCGGCCCGACCAGCAGCGCCAGGTCCTTGGTCATATGACCATCCTCGACCGCCTGCACGGTGACCTTCTCCAGCGTCTCGGCGAAGTTCAGCAGGGCCGCGTTGTCGTCCAGCTTGGCACGGTGCTTCAGACCGCCGGTCCAAGCAAAAATCGACGCGATCGAGTTGGTCGAAGTCGCATTGCCCTTCTGGTGTTCGCGATAGTGACGGGTCACGGTGCCGTGCGCGGCCTCGGACTCGACGATCTTCCCATCGGGCGTCATCAGGACCGAGGTCATCAGGCCCAGGCTGCCGAAGCCCTGAGCGACGGTGTCCGACTGAACGTCGCCGTCATAGTTCTTGCAGGCCCAGACATAGCCGCCCGACCATTTCATCGCGGATGCGACCATGTCGTCGATCAAGCGGTGCTCGTAATGGATGCCGGCCTTCTTGAACTGGTCCTCGAACTCGGCCTCGTAGACTTCCTGGAACAGGTCCTTGAAGCGGCCGTCATAGGCCTTGAGGATGGTGTTCTTGGTCGAGAGATAGACCGGATAGCCGCGCGACAGGCCATAGTTCATGGACGCTCGCGCAAAGTCACGGATCGAATCGTCCAGGTTGTACATCGCCATGGTCACGCCCGAGGACGGGGCCTGGAAGACCTCGTGCTCGATCGTCTCGCCGTCGTCACCCACGAACTTGATCGTCAGCTTGCCCTTGCCGGGGAAGCGGAAGTCGGTGGCGCGGTACTGGTCGCCGAAGGCGTGGCGGCCGACGATGATCGGCTGCGTCCAGCCTGGAACCAGGCGCGGGACGTTCTGGCAGATGATCGGTTCGCGGAAGATGACGCCGCCCAGGATGTTGCGGATCGTGCCGTTCGGGCTGCGCCACATCTTCTTCAGGCCGAATTCCTCGACCCGCGCCTCGTCCGGGGTGATCGTCGCGCACTTGACGCCGACGCCGTGCTGCTTGATCGCCTCGGCCGCGTCGACGGTGATCTGGTCGTCGGTGCGGTCGCGTTCCTCGATGCCCAAGTCATAGTATTTCAGGTCGATGTCCAGGTAAGGCAGGATCAGCTTCTGCTTGATGAAGTCCCAGATGATGCGCGTCATCTCGTCGCCGTCGAGCTCGACGACGGGATTGGCGACCTTGATCTTCGACATGTGATACTCCTCGGGCGTTGGATATGCTTCGCCTGCCCCTATAGCCGCAAATCCACTGGATGGAAAGTTTGTATGCAACGGCATGCCGAACGACAGGGGCGTGGCATGACGAAGGCCCCGGAATCGCGTCCCGGGGCCGTGTCGTCAGGTCAGATGGTGATCAGGCGCCGAAACCGGCTTCCTGACAGTCCTGAAGCGTCAGGTCCTGAAGGTTCAGGTTCACCATGTTGTCCTCGGCGTCGATATTGCCCGAGTTGCCGTCAGCCTCGACCGGAGCCGGAGTCGCCATGACGTCCGTCTGGTCGCCATCGGGCAGGTTGTCCTCGGCGTCGATGTTGCCCGAGTTTGCGTCCGCAGGGATCGGCGAAGGGGTCGGGGTGGCCTCGGCCATGTCGCCCGACGGCAGGTTGTCCTCTGCCTCGATATTCCCGGCATTGCCGTCAGCGGCGTTCGCGGCGGTCGGCGTCTCGCCTGCAAGCATCTCGCAATGCGCGGTGACCGCGGCCAGGTCGCCCTGCTGGATCTCTTGTCCAGCGATCATGTTCTGGCCGAATGCGGCGGAACTCAGCGACAGGACGGCAGCTGCGGTCAGGGCGACAGGCGACGTGAAAGCCTTGTAGGTCATGTGGAACCTCCTCGGGTTGCGTATGGGCCGTGTATGGCGTGACAACCCCCAAGCCCGTATCCCGTTCCATCGCATGGGGCCGCCTGACCCGGCCAGCAGCGCCGATCAACCGAAATGTGATCGCAGCCCAACCTCGAGCCAGCGCCAGAGGTCCGGCGCCCCCAGATGCACCTTCGTGCCGACCCGCGTCGCGATGTCGTCGAACGTCACGCGATATTCCCGCCATCCGGCGCCACCAGACTGCAGGTTCTGGATCGCCGGCTGGCACCGATCCAGTGCCTTGGCAAAGATCGCGTCTGGCGTGGACGCGGCCTCGAATTCGGACCAAAGCGCCAGAAGGTCGCGCGCCTGCGCGTCCGGCAGAAGGCCGAAGATGCGCCGCGCGGCGATGGCCTCGGCCTTTTGAATCGCGGCCGAGCCGTGGGCCTGCCCAGCCGCCGAATGCAGCGGGACGTCCCCCACGTCGATCTCGACCAGGTCGTGGATCAGCAGCATCCGGATGACCCGCGCGGGATTGACGCCGGCACCCGCCATGCCCCCCAGGATCAGCGCATAGAGCGCAAGGTGCCAGCTGTGCTCGGCGCTGTTCTCGCGGCGCGAGCCGTCGATCAGCGTGTTGGCGCGATAGACGGACTTCAGCTGGTCCGCCTCGGCCAGGAAGGCCAGCCGGCGCGACAGCTCGCCAGGCTCGGCCGTGTCGCCCGCCAGCATCGCGCGGGCGGCGGCGATCGCTTCGGGCCATTCCTGCGACAGGCGCGCCGCTCGGCCGCGGTCGATGTTCGCCCTGACGATCTCGACGTGATCGGGCAGCGGGCGGTTGCTCTGCAGCACCTGGAAGAGCGGCTGGACATGGTCCATTCGCTTGGCAAACCGGGCGTCAGGGCTGAGGCCGGTCTCGAACTCGGTCCACAGCGCCAGCAGCCGGTCGCGATCGGGCGACAGGCCGAAGATCCGCTGCGCGGCCGCAGCCTCGGCCGCGGCCAGGATTCCCGCGTCGTGCTCCAGGTGGATCGGCTGGTCGCCCACGTCGATCTCGACCAGGTCGTGCAGCAGGATCATGGCAATGGCGCGGTCGCTGGCGCCGAAGACCAAGGCATAGAGCGCGACGTGCCAGCTGTGCTCGGCGCTGTTTTCTGGCCGCGACAGGTCCATCAGGACGTTGGCGCGATCGACCGACTTCAGCCGGTCGGCCTCGCACAGGAAGGCGATGCGCCGGTCCAGGTCCCGCCGGTCCTCCATCTGCGCCTCAGCGAGAGGATTCGGTCAGCCGGCGCCGTACATAGCCCTGGACCATGTCGATCATCGGCTTCATGTGCGCCTCGTCGTCGCGGAAGAAGTGATCCGCGCCCTCGATCTCTTCATGAGTGATGGTGATGCCCTTCTGCTCGCGCAGCTTGGCGACCAGCGAATGCGTGTCCTTGGGGGGCGCCACCCGGTCGGCGGTGCCGTTCACGATCAGCCCCGAGGACGGGCACGGCGCCAGGAAGCTGAAGTCGTACATGTTCGCCGGCGGCGCGACGCTGATGAAGCCGGTGATCTCGGGGCGGCGCATCAGCAGCTGCATTCCGATCCAGGCGCCGAAGCTGAAGCCAGCGACCCAGCAATGCTTGCTGTTGGGGTTCATCGCCTGCAGGTAATCCAGCGCCGAGGCCGCGTCCGACAGCTCTCCGATGCCCTGATCGAACTCGCCCTGGCTGCGGCCCACGCCCCGGAAGTTGAAGCGCATCACCGTGAAGCCCATCTTGTGGAAGGCGTAATGCAGGTTATAGACGACGCGATTGTTCATCGTCCCGCCGAATTGCGGGTGCGGGTGCAGCACGATGGCGATGGGGGCGTCGGGCTTGCCGGGCTGGGGATGGTAACGGCCTTCAAGACGGCCTTCGGGGCCGGGGAAAATCAGCTCGGGCATGGTTGTCCTTCACGGGGCTTCGGGTTTCTTGACGCGTGCGCGCACGGCTTCTAGAGGGTTATCTGGGCAGCCGCGGCCAGGTTGGCAAGAAACGTGCTGGCAGGGCATAGCGCGGCACGGCGGCATGCGTCAATGGAAGGCGCGCCGGCAGGGTCGCCGAAGGGAGGGGTCGAGGCCATGAAACTGTCCACCAAGGGACGCTACGCCATCATCGCGCTGGTCGACCTGGCGATCGCCAAGGGCGACGAGCTGACCTCGCTGGCCGAGATCTCGAAACGCCAGGACATCTCGCTGCCCTATCTCGAACAGCTGTTCGTCAGGCTGCGCCGGGCGGGCCTCGTCGCCTCGGTGCGTGGCCCCGGCGGCGGCTATCGCCTTGCCCGCTTGCCCGAGACGATCCGCGTGGCCGACATCCTCGAGGCCGTGGACGAAACCGTCAGCGCGATGCATGTGGGCGCCGGCGCCTCGGGCGGTGTCTCGGGGTCCAGGGCGCAGACCCTGTCCAACCGGCTCTGGGAAAGCCTCTCGGCGCATGTCTACGTCTTCCTGCACAACCACACGCTGGCCGACGTGGCCAGGAACCAGCTGCTGCCCTGCCCCGCCCTTCCCAAGATCCTCAACGTCGTGGACGACTGACCCGCGCCGCCCCCCGCGGTTCGTCCGAAGGGGGTCCGGGGGGCTTCCCCCCGGCCACCGCGGGACGCGATCGGGGCCATTGCCCTTACCTTGGGACAACCTCGAAGACCCTCTCCTTCGGCCGGCACAGCACCGCCCCCTCAGGCGCCAGCACCACCGGCCGCTCGATCAGCAGCGGATGCGCCGCCATGGCCGCGATCAACTGCTCGTCGCTCAGGTCCGGATCGCCCAGACCCAACTCGTCATGGGGCGTCCCTTTCCGCCGCAACAGCCCCCGCGGCCCCATCCCCAGCAGGCCCAGCACGCGGCGCAGTTCAGCCGCATCGGGAGGGTCCCGCACGTAATCGCGCACGACGACATCAGCCCCCGCCTCGCGCAGCGCCCCCAGGACGAAGCGCGACGTCGAACAGGTCGGTTTGTGCCAGATCACGTATGTCATCGTCCGGCGCCTCCGTCCGGAATCGGCAACGCACTCGACGCCTTGATCTCCTCCATCGACAGAAGCGCGGTCACGTTGTGGATCCTCACCTCGCCGATCAGCGACTGGTAGAACCGGTCATAGGCGCGCGCGTTCTTCACCTGCACCTTCAGGATATAGTCGATGTCGCCCGCCAGCCGGTGCGCCTCCACGACCTCGGGCCGCTCGCGCAGCGCGCGCAGGAACCGCGCGGCCCACTCCTTGTCATGCTCGCTGGTCCGGATCAGGACGAAGAAGCAGGCCTCCAGCCCCAACGCGTCTGGGTCCAGGATCGCCACCTGCCGGCGGATCACGCCGGCCTCGCGCAGCTTGCGGATTCGGTTCCACACCGGCGTCTTCGAGGCCCCCACCCGCTCGGCGATCTGGTCCAGCGACAGGCTGGCATCGATCTGCAGCAGGGACAGGATTTTGCGGTCCACCTCGTCCAGCCGGACAGGCGTTTGCCCTGCACCGGCATCGGGGGAAACAGGTTCCGTCATCAAGCACCTCTCGCCTTGGATCATCCTTATTTCGCGCGACCACTCGCAAGAATCCAGAACGAAATTCTATATAGAGAGCAGCAAGAAAGAGGTCCGCACCATGTCCAAAGCCTTCACCCTGTCGGCGGCCCGGCCCGGCGTCATCACCGCGAACGACCTGCGCCAGGGGCATAACGTCTGGATGTGCGACGACGGCTGGACCCCTGACCCCCGCAAAGCCACGATCTATGAAGACGAGGCCATCGCCGAACTGGCGCTGCTGAAGGCGATCGGCCAAGCCAATCTGGTTGTCGGCCCCTATCTGGTCGAGGCCAGACGCGGCCCGAACGGGCCCGAGCCCACGCATTTCCGCGAAACCTTCCGCCAGCGCGGTCCTTCGAACTATTTCCACGGCATCCAGGCCGATCAGGCCAACGACACCCCGGAGACCGCCCATGTTTGACATCCGCCCTGTCGAGACCGACTATGTCCGCCACCGCGCGGCCCAGTTCCGCGCCCAGGTCGAACGTCGCCTGGACGGCAGCCTGACCGAGGACGAGTTCAAGCCGCTGCGCCTGATGAATGGCGTCTATCTGCAACTCCATGCCTATATGCTGCGCGTGGCGATCCCCTATGGCACGATCAGCCCCGACCAGATGCGCACCTTGGCCCATCTGGCCCAGACCTATGACAAGGGCTACGGCCACTGGACCACCCGCCAGAACATCCAGTTCAACTGGCCCAAGCTGGTCGACATCCCCGACATGCTGGACGCGCTGGCCGATGTCGGCATGCATGCCATCCAGACCAGTGGCAACACGATCCGCAACGTCACTACCGACGCCTTCGCCGGCGCCGCCTTCGACGAGGTCGCGGACCCCCGCCCCTATGCGGAACTCCTGCGCAGCTGGTCCACCGACCATGCCGAGTTCCAGTTCCTGCCGCGCAAGTTCAAGATCGCCATCTCCGGCGGCAAGAAGGACCGCGCGGTCATCGCCGCCCATGACATTGGCCTGCGAATGACCGAACAGGGCGGCAAAACCGGCTTCGAGGTCTGGATCGGCGGCGGCTTGGGCCGTACGCCCCTGCTGGGCAAGGTCGTCCGTGACTTCCTGCCCGAGGAAGACTTGCTTCCCTACGTCGAGGCGATCATCGCGACCTATAACCTGTCCGGCCGCCGCGACAACAAGTACAAGGCCCGGATCAAGATCACCGTGGCCGAGCGCGGCCTGGACGTGATGCGTGCCGAGATCGAGGAAGAGTTCTTGGCCCGCCGCCGCGAATTTCACGGCGCCGACCGCGAAGCGCTTCGCATTTTCAAGGACCGCTTCCGCGCGCCCTCGTTCCGCAATGCTCCGGTGGACGGCTTCGAGGTCGAGCGTCAGGCGAACCCGGCCTTCCGCAGTTGGACGGACACGAACCTGCACCAGCACCGCGTGGACGGCTATGCCAGCGTGATCGTGACCTTCAAGGCCCCCGGCCAGACGCCCGGCGACGCCAGTGCCGCGCAGATGCGCCTGCTGGCCGACCTGGCCGAGCGCTACGGTCACGCCGACCTGCGCGTGATGCACGACCAGAACGTCGCGCTGCCGCATGTCCACAAGTCGGACCTGCCCGCGCTCTATGCCGAGCTGAAGGAAGCCGGTCTGGCCACCGCCAATGCTGGCCTGACCAGCGACATCATCGCCTGCCCCGGCATGGATTACTGCGCCTTGGCCACCGCCCGTTCGATCCCCATCGCCGAAGAGATCGCTGACCACTTCCGCGCCGTGGGCCTTGAGGAAGAGATCGGCAACCTGAACATCCGCATCTCGGGCTGCATCAACGCCTGCGGCCACCACCATCTGGGCCATATCGGCATCCTGGGGCTGGACCGGGCCGGGGTCGAGAACTATCAGATCACGCTCGGCGGCGATGCCTATGACATCCCCGCCATCGGTGAACGCGCCGGCGCGGGCTTCCCGGCCGAGGAGGTCGTGCCCGCCATAGACCGCCTGCTGTGCGCCTATCTGGACGTCCGGCAGGACGCGTCCGAACGCTTCATCGACGCCTATCGCCGCCTGGGCCCCGCGCCCTTCAAGGCCGCGCTCTATCCCGTGGCCGCCGATGCTTGACGGCAACCTGGATACTCGCGCGGGGCGGTTGAACGACCGCTATCGCCACCACGCCGCGACCGAGGTTCTGCGCCGCGCCGTCACGGACCCCGACCTGGGGCGGGTGGCGCTGGTGTCGTCCTTCGGCGCCGAATCCGTGGTCCTGCTGCACATGATCAGCCGCGCGGCTCCGGGGCTTCCGGTGCTGTTCATCGACACGCAGATGCTGTTCCCCGAAACGCTGGCCTATCAGCGTGAGGTGGCGGCAAAGCTGGGCCTGACCAATGTGCAGGTCATCACCGCCAGCGACGCGGAAATCGCGGCCCACGACCCGGACGGTTTGCTGCACAAGTCGAACCCCGACGCCTGCTGCGACTTTCGCAAGACGGTGCCGCTGGAACGCGTGCTGTCCGGCTATGACGCCTGGATCACCGGCCGCAAGCGCTTTCAGAACGGCCAGCGCGCCGCGTTGGAGTTCTTCGAACCCGAGCCGCCCGCGCGTCTGCGTGTGAACCCGCTGGCGCATTGGCGCCCCGAGGACGTGCAGGACTATATGATCGAAAACGCCCTGCCCCGGCATCCGCTGGTGGCGCAGGGCTATCCCTCGATCGGCTGCGCGCCCTGCACCTCGCCCGTAGCACCGGGGGAAGATCCCCGCTCGGGCCGCTGGCGCGGGCAGGAGAAATCCGAATGCGGCATCCACTTCATTGGCGGGCGCATGGTCCGCGGAAAGGTCTCGGCATGAGCGAGCAGTTGAACAGCGAACCCGTCCTGGCCCGCGACGACGGCTTCCACCCGGTGACCGAGGAAGCGCCCGTCACGCTGGCCCCCGACACCGATCCCAAGACCTTGGCCGACCGGATGCATCACGACCTGATCGCGATCGACTTTCCCTCCTTTGGCGACGGTCGCGGCTTTTCGCTGGCGCGGCGCCTGCGGGAACTCGGCTACAAGGGCCGCCTGCGCGCCAGCGGCCGGCTGATTGCCGACCAGTACGCCATGGCCCGCCGCGTGGGCTTTGACGAGGTGCAAGTCGCCGCCGACATCGCCGCCCGCCAGCCCGAGGATCAGTGGCTGGCCCGCGCAGACTGGAAGGACTGGGACCATCGGGCGCAGCTGGCCGGGTGAACCGGCCTTTCGCCAAACCGCCTTCTCCGATAAGAACCGACAGGAATTCGCCATGACACTGGACCTGCCCGTGACCGAGGCCCCCGCCAAGACCCTGCCCGATGCCCAGACCGTGACCGAGGTCAAGCACTGGACCGACAGCCTGTTTTCCTTCCGCGTGACCCGGCCGGCCTCGCTGCGCTTCCGCTCGGGTGAATTCGTGATGATCGGCTTGCCCGGCGACAACGGCAAGCCGATCCTGCGCGCCTATTCCATCGCCTCGCCCAACTGGGACGACGAGCTGGAGTTCTATTCCATCAAGGTGCCGGACGGGCCTCTGACCTCTCGGCTGCAGCACATCAAGCCCGGCGACCAGATCATCCTGCGTCCCAAGCCCGTCGGCACCCTGGTTCTGGACGCGCTCTTGCCCGGCAAGCGGCTGTGGTTCCTGGCCACCGGCACCGGCATCGCGCCTTTTGCCAGCCTGATGCGCGACCCCGAGACCTACGAGCGCTATGAACAGGTCGTGATGATGCATACCTGCCGCACCGCCGAAGAACTGGTCTATGGCGCTGAACTGGTCGACAACCTTCGCCACGATCCGCTGCTGGCCGAGATGTATGGCGAGGATTTCGCCAAGCGGCTGCTGTATTATCCCACGACGACGCGTGAGCAGTCCCCCTTCATGGGCCGGATCACGGACAACCTGACCTCTGGCAAGGTGCTGACGGACCTGAACCTGCCCCCGATCTCGCCCGAGACCGACCGCGCGATGATCTGCGGCAGCCTGGCTTTCAACGTCGACGTGAAGGCGGTGCTGGAAGGGTTCGGCCTCCACGAGGGCGCAAATTCGGACCCGCGCGAATTCGTGGTCGAGAAAGCCTTCGTCGGCGAAGGCGTCTGATCTCTCGGACAAATCTGTTCTGCATGGCGGCCGTACCCGGAAAGGGTGCGGCCGCTTTCGCATGCCTCTTGTTCACGCAAAGGTCACGGCCTTTTGGGGAACCGTTGGGCCAAGTGCCTGTTATGCAGTCAACCAGAGCCAAAGATCATCCGCAAAGGAGCGACCAATGCGTCGGATCATCCACAACTCCACCGCCCTTGCCGCCTGCCTGTCGCTGCTGGCCCCGCATCTGGCGGCCGCGCAGCAGATCCAGACCGAGGCGGCCCCCACCCCTGGGGGCATCGTGCTGGCACAGGCCGCCGCGCCAGAGGACATGCCGGCAAACGGTCAGGCCGAAGGCGGGGACGCCGCGGCCGTTGAAGACCTGGAAGCCGCGCTGGCCGCCGACGAGGCCGAGGCTGCCGAGGAGCAGCCCGCCGACGGTCAGAACGCCGCTGCGCCCGTCAAGGCCGGCAATCAGAATGGCGAAGCTGCTGCGCAAGCCGACGCGAGTGGGCAGAGTGACGATGCTGCAGCCGAGGCCAATGCCGATGGTCAGAACGGCGAGGCCGCTGCTGAAGCCGACAGCACCGGTCAAGACGGCGGCGCCGCGGCGCAGGCCTCGACCGATGGCTCGGGTGGCGAAGCCGCTGGCGAGGGTCAGAACGGCGATGCCGCGGCGCAAGCGGGTGCCCAGGATCAAAACGGCAATGCCCCTGCACAGGCGGGTGCGCCGGAACGCGCCCCTGCGCCCAAGCCGGAACGTGCCGCTGCGCCGGCCGACGCAGCGCCCGAGCAGGCTGATGCAGCCCCCGCCGCGGATGCGCCGGCTGCTGCCGAAGCGCCTTCGAACGCAGCCGCCCCTGCACAGGCCGAGACGCAGGTCGAGGAACAGACCCAGGACCTGACCGACGCCCTGCTGGAGGAGGAGACCGCGGCCAAGCCGCAGGCGGACGACGCGCAGGCCGAAGCCCCCGTCGAGGCGCAGGTCGAGGAGGAAACGCAGGACCTGACCGAGGCGCTGCGCGAGGCCGAGTCCAATGCAGCCTCGTCCGAACCGGCCCCCGCAGAAGCGCCGGCCGCCGCGGAGTCTCAGGCTCAGCCGGCCACCGGAACTGCGGAACCGGCCGGTCAGCCGACCGAAGCCGCCGCTGCCGCAGAGGGCGGTCTGCGGCTGGCTGCCGGCGGCGTGCAGACGGACCGTGCGGGTGTCATGCCAGGGCTTGCGAACGTGCTTCAGCAGGAGCTCTCGGGCGGCCTTCAGGCCGGGTCGCTGACCTGCCTCAGCGGCGGCAGCTTCCCCTGCGCCGACAATGGCCGCGCCATGACCCCCCGTGGCGTCGTGGTCGAGACCAACCAGGCGGGCGAACTTCGCCTCGCTCCTGTCGATGTCCAGATGTACCGGGTCGGCCAGAATGGCGAGCTGGTGCGCCGCGCCGCAGAGGAGGACACGCCGGAGACCGAGGCCTCGCGCGAGGCAGCCCAGGCCAGCGCGCCGGTCAATGCCGCAGCGCTTGACGCAGCCGAGGGTCAGGGCGAGGTCACCGAGCAGACGGTGACCGAGGAAACCGCGCGTTCCTCCTCGGAAGAGTTCGCGACCAACCTGCGCGACGCTCTGGCGGCAGCGACCGGCCAGCAACCCGAAGCCCGCGCCGAAGAGGATGACGACGACAACGACCTGACCCGCGCGCTGCTGCTGGGCCTGGGCGCGGTGGCCGTCGGCACCTACCTCAACAACAACCGCCAAGTGGCGCTGAGCACGCCTGACCGGGTAGTGGTGACGCGCTCCGACGGCAGCCAGGAGGTCATCAAGGATGAGGTCGCCCTGTTGCGCCAGCCAGGCGCGACCGTGACGACCGAGAACTTCGACGACGGCTCGTCGCGCACGATCGTCACGCGCGAGGATGGCAGCCGCGTCGTCACCATCCGCGACGCGGACCTGCGCGTGCTGCGCCGTACGCTGGTGTCGCCCGACGGTCAGACCACGCAACTGATCGATGAGACCGCCGACGTGCAGCCGGTCGACGTCAGCCAGCTTCCCGCGCCCGCGCCTGTCCAGAACAACGGCACGACGCTGGACGAGGCCGCGCTCCGCGAGGCCCTGCAGCGCGAGGCCGACTTCGACCGCCGCTTCACCCTCTCGCAGATCCGCAATATCCCCGAGGTCCGCGCGCTGGTGGCACCGGTCAACATAGACGCGATCACCTTCGATACCGGGTCGGCGGCGATCCGGCCGAACCAGGCGGAACAGCTGCAGTCGCTTGGCGCGGCCATCCGTGACGTCATCGCCGAGAACCCGCAAGAGATCTTCATGATCGAGGGCCATACCGACACCGTGGGGTCCGACGCGGCGAACCTGGCGCTGTCCGACCGTCGCGCCGAATCCGTCGCGCTGGCACTGACCGAGTATTTCGACGTCCCGCCAGAGAACCTGGTCACCCAGGGCTATGGCGAGCAGTTCCCGCGCGTCCGCGCCGAGGGCGACATCCGCGAAAACCGCCGCGCCTCGGTCCGCCGCATCACTGACCTGCTGGCGCGCTGACGCCCGTTGATTGAACGAGGAAGGCCCCGGCATCGTCTGCCACATTCCGTCCTTTAGGACACGAGGCAGGGGCCTGCCGGAGATGATCCGGCAGGCCCTTGTTGTTTAACGGCATTATGGAGGCCGCTCCGGCACAACTTGCGCGAGAGGTGGCGCGCAGCTGCGCCTGGAAACACTTTTTTCGGGATTTCGGATTATTCCGCTTCGTAACTGGCGAGAACGGCCAATCTATGGAGCTACGCAATGATCAAGACGCGAGGCAACTTGCAGGTCCAGACTCTGCCGAAGCTCACTGTGTCTCAGTGCAAGGTCGGTTTTACCCTCTATTCCAACTAGCATTTTCTGGATGAAGTCGAGCGGCTCAGGGACAACAACGGTGCCCTCGATGGTCCCAGATGCGGGGCATGTGGAAGACGATATTTCGACGCACCAGAGGAGTTTGCTCTGAACGGAGCCAACGGGAAGGACCCGAAGACCGCGCGTCCACTCGGGATTCGCGTGATACACAAGCCGTGCAGGAGCCGAAAAGGCGCTCGCTTCACCGTCTCGAAGGATCACCAGGAACAGCGCGATCGAGAGGACAACATCAAGATCCTGAAGATGCTGGTGACCGGAGCGTCGATCAATAGCATCCAGCGGGTCCTGACTTGCCCCAGAATCGGCGAGCGCGCCGGCATGTCCAGGATCTACGACCGGATCTTCTGGTTGGAGCGGACACTTCTTGCGTTCGAGCGGGCCCAACTCGGGAAGTGGCGGAAGAACCTGGAGCGCCGAGGCATGTTCTATCACACGCGCGTGGCGCATGATGACATCGTGCTCGGCATCAACTGGGAAACTTCCGCTGATCGGCGAATCACCGCCCTGAACTGCACGGCCTCGACGGACATCGAGAGTAGGTATATCTTCCGCCTCGATGTAGATTTAGACCCTCGCGTCGGTCCGGTCGCAGCATTCAAGGACGCCTGCCTCGATGGAAACCGGAACCCGATGAACCTGCACGGGCAGTATCAGAACGCGACACAGCGCTTCGTCGCTCCGCTCCTGCATTACCAGCGCCCAACGGGGCGCTTCGACGAGGCCGCGTTCTTCGGTGCCTGCCAGTCGAGCCTGCGCTTGTTCGCGGTGCAGGCGGAGGACGCCTTCGGCGAGGCCGCCCTGCCGCCGGATGTCCAGCAGGTTGTAACGGAAGCACGGTGTTTCGCCGACGCGGCTGAACTCGTTGGGGAGGGCTGGTTCGGGCTGTCCGAGCAGCGATGCGACAGCCGAAACACCTTCACCGGCATCATGACGCGCGACGCCTATACAAAGGCAGCGCATCTGGCGCTGCTGAAGGAGATGCTTCCTGTGGGGAAGATGACCCTGGTGTCGGAACAGGAAGCCCTCATCGCCCGAACCGCGCCGCACATCTTCCGCGACGAAATCCTTGCGGACCGCTTCGAGTGGCTGGCCATCGCCTTTGACAAGGAGGCGACGAAGCCAAAGGTTCAGCACCGGGTGGGCGTGTTCCGCAGCAACTTTGAGCAGTTCCGGCAGTCCTACACGGGCCAGGTTGTGTCCGACGGGGAAATGCTCGAACTCTTCGTCGAGCACAGCATGACGCCTGCGACATCCAGCAGGCATTGTTGCAGAACTCGGCGTTGAAGCAGGACTTCCCTTACCTCGTTAAAGCTCAGGCCACGCGCTCGATCTCGGCGGTGCCGAGTGCGTTGAAGCGGTTCATGAGCGCAATGCGGATATGAACTTCGGCCGTTTGTCTGTCCGGGTCTCGCGAGGCGATCTGTTCGCCGAAGGACTTGAGGTCGAGCAGGTTCAGCGCCACCGGTTCTAGCGAACCTGCGAGCGCATCTTTGCCTCGATCCGACTTCGGACGTGATAGCCGGACCAGTGCTTCCAGTTGGCTCGCCCGAAGCGTTTGCTCGTCCGCAAGATGTCGTTGCGGGGCGAGACAATGTCCGCCATCGGTCCGAGGACAATGGCAAGCGCGGCAGGACAGTCCTCCTTCCACAGGCGTCCGTTCCTGCGGATGGGTATGTCGGCGGTGCCGCCGCGATCCACGATTGCGGTGTGGCAACGCCGGGTGTCGAAGGCACCGTCGCCGGTCACGGTGCCGATCCGTTCATCCGGCGGGATCTGATCCAGCAGGTCAGGCAGAACCGGGCTGTCACCTTCACGGCCTGAGGTGAATTCTCCACCTCGGATGTCACCGGTGGCTGTGTCCATGGCCAGATGGACCTTGCGGTATTGGCGCCTGCGGTGGGTGCCGTGCTTGCGGGTCTGCCATTCGCGTTCATCGGGCTTGCGCGGCCCCACTGGGGCCACGGTCCCTCTTCACCCCCAGAAACTTGATGCCATTCGGCGCGGCGCTCGGACCGATGGCGCTTGCGCCTCATTGTCGACCAGCAGGTTCAGAGAGCCTGGCGCGCGGCGGTGGGGGATCTGCACAGAAAGGATCTTCTGCCTGCGGCTCAAGGTGGAGAAGTCCGGCACCGGCCGGTCCAGCCCTGCCATCTCCAGGATGCTGGCCACCATCCCTGTGCTTTGCCGCAGCGGCAGGCCGAAGAGCACCTTCACCATCAGGCAGAACTGGATGGCCGCATCGGAGAACACCGGCGGACGGCCAGGTCGTCCCGCCCTGTCCGCCAGCCACCCATGTCCTTGTCCAGCCAGATCAGCAGCGAGCCGCGCCGCCTCAGCGCGTCATTGTAGGACTTCCAGTTCGTCGTGCGGTAGCGTACAGCCTCAGGGTTGCTCATGCATACACGCTTACCCTACCAGCCAGCCCACGTGAATCCCGCTGTAGGCTGGAGTTCTGCAACAACGCCTATCCAGCACGCGCGGCGGCAAATGCGGGCCAGCGCACGGTGCTACCTTCGAGTCGCGTGCGTTCTCTCAGCTATGGATCAAATCGCCGGCCGAGATCGCTGGCGAGACACAGAAGATCGTGGGGTTCCCGATCCTTTCGCCCCAATATCGTTCGCGCCTGCGTCCGCTTCCGTTCGATGCTGATCCGACCGAGCCAGATCTTCGCGCAGCCCTGGCGCGCCGCACCCTTCGAGCGACGCTTCAAGCCACCAGCACGTTCTTCAACGCGCTTCGCACGCGCCTTGCCTTCGCCGGGCGCGCTGGCGGCAGATCAACGCAAAGCGGACCCAGCTTCGTCAGCGGCGCTGCCTACAACCCGCGGGTCTTGATCGCCGTGCTCAACATCTACCGCATCTACTACAACTGGTTCGACCCGCGCTCTTACGTCTCGGAGCTGAACGAAAACGACGCCACCCAAGCAGTGCCGCCAGGAACAGTGGCCAAGCGCGTCCCAGGCTCGTCCGACCGGATCACGATCCCGAAGCAGAGAAAGCGCGTATCAATCAAGCAGACTCCGGCGATGCGGCTTGGACTTCAGGGCCGAGCCGGAAGTGCGACACCCTGCAAGGCACCGGACCTTCACAGGGTCCTCTACAAACCGTGGCTGCTCTACGGCACGCCGATCTGGAGCCGGCTTGCAGGGTAAAGGAAAATGTCGAAAGCCCGCCCCGTTTCACGGGGCGGGCGGTGTCCTAAGGGCCGGGATGTGTCAGGCATCGTCCGGGGCCTTTTCATTGGCGGACCCGCCGGCGGTCAGTCCGCCAGGATCAGCTTGGCGGCAATGGTCCACATGACGACCGCCACGACGGCTTCGAGCACCCGCCAGGACGACGGACGCGCGAAGACCGGCCGCAGCCGCGCGGCACCATAGCCGAGCGAGAAGAAGAAGAGGAACGACCCGCTGACGGCCCCCGCGGCGAAGGACGCCGTGTCAGGGGCGAACCTTGTCGAGATCGTCCCCAGCAGCACAACCGTATCAAGATAGACATGCGGGTTCAGCCAGGTGATGGCCAGGCACGCCAGCAGCGTCCGCCGCAGTCCTGCGGAGCTGCCGTTGCCGATCACCAGCGCATTGTCAGAGTGCAGCGCCGCGCGCATGCTCAGCGCTCCGTACCAGATCAGGAACGCCGCCCCCGCGAGGCGCATCACGGGCGACAACCACGGAAGCCAGACCGCCACACGGCCGAAGCTGGTCACGCCCAGCACGATCAGGATTGCATCCGACAGCGCGCAGGCCAGGCAGACGGCCAGAACATGCTGGCCCCGCAGCCCCTGCCGCAGCACGAAGGCATTCTGCGCACCGATCGCCAGGATCAGGCTGAGGCCGGTCATCATGCCGGTCATGTAGACGCCAGGGTTCATCCGCGGTTCCCGTTCAGGTGACGCTTGATCTAGCGCACCCGTCCGCATTAGGAAAACTTGATCTTCTAACGCGGCATAAGGGAAACTGTTCATG
The DNA here is from genome assembly GCF_026162645.1 of Paracoccus rhizosphaerae. GTDB lineage: Bacteria > Pseudomonadota > Alphaproteobacteria > Rhodobacterales > Rhodobacteraceae > Paracoccus > Paracoccus rhizosphaerae. Next base: position 3,765 of record NZ_JAOTBE010000013.1, on the reverse strand, counting down.
CTGGATTACGCGGGGGCGCGCGCTGTCGCGATGATCGTGCAGACCGGCAGCTTTGAAGGCGCGGCGCGGGCGCTGAACGTCACGCCCTCGGCCATCTCTCAGCGGGTCAGGAACCTCGAGGAGAGGCTGGGGGCCGTGCTGATCCAGCGCGGGCAGCCCTGCCTCGCCACCGAGGCGGGCGCCTGGCTCTGCCGTCACATGGAAAATGTCGCCATGCTGGAGGAGGCGCTGCTGGAGCATTTGCCTGGCGCGGCCGGACCGGATGGCGGCCCCCGCGTGACGCTGGAGGTGGCGACGAATGCCGACAGCCTGGCCACATGGTTCCTGCCCGCGGTGGCGACCTTCGCAAAACAGTCGGACCACTTGCTGAACATCGCGATCGACGACGAACAGCACACTGCAGACTGGCTGCGGCAGGGGCGTGTCCTGGCTGCCGTCACCTCGCTGGAACGGCCGGTGCAGGGGTGCGGCGTCATGCGGCTTGGCAGCCAACGCTATCGCGCGACGGCAAGCCCAGGATACATGCGCCGGCACTTCGACGATGGAGTCACCCTGGCCGCGCTGGACAGGGCGCCGGCTTTGCGCTTCAACCAGAAGGACGACCTGCAGCAAAGCTGGGTGCGGCAGGTCTTCGGACAGCCGGTCGGACTGCCCTGCCACTCCCTCCCCTCGACCCAGGGGTTCGTGGATGCCTGTCGCGCGGGGCTGGGCTGGGGCCTGAACCCCGCATCCCTGGTCGAGGATCACCTGGCGTCAGGGGCGCTGGTCGAGCTGGTGCCGGAGACGCCCTTGGACGTGCCGCTGTTCTGGCAGATCAGCCGCATGGCCACCGAGCGTCTGCAGGGGCTGACCACGGCCGTCATCGGCGCCGCCAAGGCCGCCCTGGTGCGCTGAGGCCGCCCGGTCAGGCCGGCACGGCCTCGTCCGCACTGAGGAAGCCGCCGGACTGGCGCTGCCACAGCCGCGCATAGATGCCGCCGCGGGCCAGCAGTTCCGCATGGCTGCCCTGCTCGACGATCCGGCCGCGATCCATGACCACCAGCCGGTCCATGGCCGCGATGGTCGACAGGCGGTGCGCAATGGCGATGACCGTCTTTCCCTGCATCAGCACCTCGAGCCGAGACTGGATCGCGGCCTCGACCTCGCTGTCCAGGGCGCTGGTCGCCTCGTCCAGGATCAGGATCGGCGCGTCCTTCAGCGCCACCCGCGCGATCGCGATCCGCTGCCGCTGCCCGCCCGACAGCTTCACGCCGCGTTCGCCGACATGCGCGTCCAGCCCCTTGCGGCCATGACTGTCCGACAGATCCGGCACGAAGCCCTCGGCCTCGGCGGTACGAAGCGCGGCTTGGATCTCCTCCTCGGAGGCGTCAGGGCGGCCATAGGAAATGTTCTCGCGCACCGACCGGTGCAGCAGAGAGCTGTCCTGCGTCACCACCCCGATGGCCGCCCGCAGGCTGTCCTGCGTGACCAGCGACACGTCTTGGCCATCGATGGTGATGCGCCCGCCGTCTATGTCGTGGAACCGAAGCAGCAGGTTGATCAGCGTCGACTTGCCGGCGCCTGACCGCCCGACCAGGCCCACCCGCTCGCCGGGGCGCAGGTGCAGCGTCAGGTTGTCCAGCACCGCCATCGGCTCGGCCCCCTCGACGCCGGCATAGCGGAAGGTCACGTTCTCGAACCGCACCTCTCCGGCACCGGGGCGCAGCGGGACGGCGCCCGGAGCGTCGCGGACCTGGCGCGGCAGGGCCAGGCTGGTGATGCCGTCGCGGACCGTGCCGATGTTCTCGAACAGCGCGGCGAATTCCCACATGATCCAGTGGGACATGCTGTTCAGCCGCATGGCCAGCGGCACCGCTATGGCCACCGCGCCGACCGCGACCTGCCCCTGCGACCACAGCCACAGCCCCAGTCCCGCGACCGAGCCCAGAAGCCAGACGTTGATCAGGTTCAGCACCACGTCCTGCGTGCTGGACAGGCGCATCTGCGCATAGACGGTCCGCAGGAACCCGTCCATGCCTTCGCGCATCCACCGTTCCTCTCGGTCGGAATGGGAAAACAGCTTCACCGTCGCGATGTTGGTATAGCTGTCGACGATGCGCCCCGTCATCAAGCTGCGGGCATCGGCCTGCGCCTGCGCGACGCGCCCCAGCTTGGGCACGATCTGCCACAGCATCACCCCGTAGGCCAGCGCCCACAGCAGGAACGGCAGCGCCAGGCGCCAGTCCTGGCTGGCCGCCAGCATCAGCGCACCCAGGAAGTAGATCAGGACATAGCTGCCGACATCCATGATCTTCATGGCAACCTCGCGGACGGCCAGCGCGGTCTGCATCAGGCGTTGCGCGATGCGGCCGGCGAACTCGTCCTGGAAATAGCCCACGGACTGGCGCAGCAGATAGCGGTGCGCCTGCCAGCGGATGCGCTGCGGAAAGTTGCCCATCAGCGATTGGTGCAGGATCAGCGTGCTGAGCAGGTTCAGCACCGGCATCGCGACCAGCAGCACCACCGCCATCATCGCGATGCGCCGCCCCTCCTGCCCCCAGAAGACATCAGGCGGCGTGTCGGCCAGCCTGTCGATCAGCTCTCCCAGCCAGCCGAACAGCAGGACCTCGATGATGGCGATGGCGCCGGAACCCACGGCAAGCGCCACCAGCCAAGGCAAAGAGCCGCGGCTGTAGTGCAGGACGAAGCGCCAGAAGGACCGCGGCGGCATCTGCGGCGTCTGGTCCGGATAGGGGTCGATGCGCCGTTCGAACCAGGCGAACATGGTGCGGCCTCTTGCGATCGGGACGGGGATATGCGGCCTGCAGTGCTGACCCGGCACGCACCCAGAGTCAAGCGCTCCATGACCGCCAATCGTCTGGAACATCGACCGCCGCCGCGCGTTGTGCCGCAGATTCTTGATCGATCACAGAAAGGCGCAGACATGACCGTCAATTCGCTCCACGACCTCTATCTCGACCAGCTGAAGGACCTCTATTCGGCCTGCAAGCAGTCCCAGCCCATCGTGACCGAAATGGGCCGGGCCGCCAAATCGAAAGAACTGTCCGAGGCGCTGATCGCCGGCAACCAAGGCATCGAGCGCGGCATGGAGACCATCTCCGAGTTGTGCAACCGCCACGGCGTCGACCCGACCGGAGAGCACTGCAAGGGCATGGAAGGCATCGTCGCCGAGGCCCGCAAGCACGCCATCGACACGCAGTTCGGCGATGACGACACCCGCGACGCGGCGATCATCACGCAGTACCAGCGGCTGACCCACTATGCGATCGCGGGCTATGGCTGCGTGCGCAGCTTCGCCAACCGCTTGGGTCACGACGGCGACGGTGCCGCCCTGCAGGAATGCCTGGACCACACGCGTCACGGCGACCAGACGATGACCCAAATCGCCGAAGGCGGCGTCAACAGGGCAGCCGTCGATTGACGATCCGACATTCCGTCCAGAAAGCCCGGCCCTCGCGCCGGGCTTTTTAGTGACCGCGATACGTGACCATCATGTGTTGCAGGCGCTCACCAGCACAGCCTGCTCGAGCTGCAGGTCACATCCGTCGAGGTTGCCGTCGGTCGCCTAAGGGCGCTGGCGTCGCGAGCGGCGCAGAATGGTCATGGCCGCGGCGCCATCGTCGGCCCTTGGACGGACCGCGCGACGCCTGCCGCTGCGCGCGCAGCTCGAGGCCTATGCGGGGGCACGGCACCTGGTCTTCGCCGAGGGTTCCGCAGTGCATGGACGGCAGCTTCTGGGCCGTCTGGACCAAGAGATCCTGATCC
>NZ_JAOTBE010000139.1 GCF_026162645.1 Paracoccus rhizosphaerae | reverse complement strand
CAACTCCCCCAATCAGTGTTGAAGGGGCAAACGCCCATCAACGCGCTCAAGGACTGGCAAAGGCAAAGGCCGGACATCTTCAAGAAGCGGCCGTATAATCACGCGGGATGTGACACCTAGGGCACCTGGACTGTCCTTCTTCCACGGCTTGGCGTTCCGACGCGGCGGGAGCGAGCCATGTGCGCCACCGGTTCAAGCACAATGGCGAGCGCCTCGGCGCCACGCAGGCTGATGGCGTCCCGGCAGGCCCCTCCGTCGTAGGCGCCGTCGGCGGTGACGGATGCGATCTGCTCGCCTTCGGGGATCTGCGACAGCAGGCCGGGCAGCATGGGCGCGTCGCCCACGCGGCTCTCGGTGACCTCGACAGCCCGTACTTCCAGCGTCGCTTCGTCGACGGCCAGATGCACCTTGCGCCAGATCCGTCGGCGCACCCCGCCATGCTTACGCGCATGCCATTCGCCTTCGCCCCGGGCCTTGATGCCCGTGCTGTCGATCAGCAGGTTCAATGAACCGCCGCTGCCACGGTAAGGCAGTTGCACCGCCAAGGTCTTCTGGCGTCGGCAGAGTGTCGAGAAATCGGGGACCGGCCAGCCGAGCCCCGCAAGCCGCAGCAGGCTAGCCACGAAGCCCGTCGTCTGCCGCAGCGGTAGACCGAACAGGACCTTCACCGTCAAACACGCCTGGATCGCGGCGTCGCTATAGACCGGCTGCCCGCCGCGCTTGCCCGAGAGCGCCGCATGCCACGGCGTCAACGGGTCGAACCAGACGGTCAGCGAGCCGCGCTCACACAGCGCAGCGTTGTAGGCAGACCAGTTCAGGGTGCGGTAGCGAGTAAGCGCGGGCTTGGACATGCCGTTCAGCTATGTCGCTGGACGTGCAATGTGTATCCCAAAAAGGCTTCATGCAACAACGCCACTGGACCGGATACCACACCAGGAGCCGCCTGGAGGCGAAGATGCGATGCCTCAAGGCATTCGGCGAGCGCATCGCCGCAAGAGATCCTGACCGCCAAACCGCCGAGATCCATATCCGCGTCGCTCTCATGAACCGCTTCTCAGCCCTCGGCACCGCCGAGATCGTTCGCGTGGCCTGACATCAGCGGGGCAAGGAGGCGTCATGCCTTAGGTGTGAGTTCTGCAACAACGCCCCCGCGGTTGTAAATCAAAATTGTTCACACTCATAGGGTTAGGCCGATCAGTTCGCGCTCCGCAAACCCATTCATAAACTTCACGCACCTGTTCGGCCTTATTTTTCCACGTGAACAGAGCTTGGACCCGTGCACGTGCGGCCAGTCCTTTTTGTTCTACCTCCTCCGAGTTATCCGCACAGTGTAATAAAGCCGTGCGCAATCCTGCCACTACTTCCGAACGATTTCCAATCGGTACTGCATATCCAGTATCCGGAGTGACTAATTCAGCAGGACCAGCATAATCTATTACAACTGGGCATAGTCCAAGAGCCATCGCTTCCAATACTACACCGCCCCCAAATTCACGAATTGAGGGAAAAGCTAATACAGTGCATCCTGCAGCAATGTCTTGTACCTCCTCATGCTTTTTCCAACCGTGGAAACGCACTGTACTGCCAAGGTGCCGCGCCTGCTCTTGGAGCATAGGTAGAACTGGTCCCTCTCCAATTATATCCAATTCCATTCGCCCAGCGGCTAGCAATGGTTCTGCTGCCGCGATTAACATATCGACACCTTTTAACGGCACCAATCGACCAATAAAGCAAGCGCGTAGTACCCCCCCCGAGCGCGCGGGATCGTGATCCGCCTGCCGCCAAAATCGCTCAAGGTCAACAGCATTTTCGGGCAGATATATCACTCTCTCCTGATGACGAGCTGGAATATTACGGATCGCTTGGTGCGATCCAGCAAGAATAGCATTGGACAGCAACGTGTTTCGTCGGCCAGGCAAGACGCGAGAGAGGCCGCGTAGCCGCGAAAGCCATTCGTTCTCTTGCTTCATCTCAGCCTCGAATCCTTTTGGCCAAGGCACTCCCCCATTGATAGGCCCCAACACAAAAGGTACGCCCGCACGGCGGCATTTTGCGGCGATGGGGCTTTGCTGCACCGGCGACAGCGGGGTAACTCGGTGAACGACGTCAAACGCACCGTTGCAAATGGCAGAACCAAAATTCTTCCAAACCAAATGCTCAAAATAAGGATAGCTAATTGTTGCTAATGCCTGTTGGATCGTCCAGCCCCGCCCTTGGCCTCCAGACAAAAGACTGCTGAGCCTCCACAAGGGTCGTGCCAGTGTCTCGCTGTCGAGGGCAGTGAAGTCCTGTCCTTCAACCAAACCTGTCCGCAAAATTGCTTCGCGGTTACGGATCTGTGTGACTAGATGCACATCTGCTACTTGTGCTAGCGCGCGGGCTAGAGACCAGCCCACCAGCGGCACCGACACCCATTCAGGATTAGCCGCCTCCGCAATTACAAGAACTCTCCGTCTCGTCATACTTACTCCTAATTCTCGCGCTGCCACTGCTGCCTGATTCTATCTACGATTAGATGCTATGTTGCCTTCTTAGGTGTCACATCCCGCTTGATTATACGGCCGCTTCTTGAAGATGTCCGGCCTTTGCCTTTGCCAGTCCTTGAGCGCGTTGATGGGCGTTTGCCCCTTCAACACTGATTGGGGGAGTTGGCCGTTGTAGAGCCGGACAT
>NZ_JAOTBE010000138.1 GCF_026162645.1 Paracoccus rhizosphaerae | reverse complement strand
GTAACCGACCGATTGGTGCCGCCTGCCTGAAGAAGGCTGGGTGAGCTAAGACACGTTCATAAAGACGTAGTTATGCAGGTGTCTTAGCGGGAGATGCTATGCTGGGCGAGGTTCTGGGCGTTGAGCGGCGCCGGCGGCGGAGTGATGACGAGAAGCTCGAGATCTTGCTCGAGGTGGGTGTTGGCGGGGCCTCAGTCACGCAGGTTGCCCAACGGCACGAGTTCACGCGGTCGCAGGTCTATGGCTGGCGTCGTGACCTGAAGAAGAAGGGACTTTGGTCGCCGGTTCGGGGCGCGGTCTTTCTGCCGGTCGATTTCGGGCCGCATTCCGAACCCGCTCAATCCCCTGCACCCTCTCGGTCGGTCCTTGTGGAACTGCGGCTTTCCAATGGTCGTTGCCTGCGGTTTGACAGCAGTATGGATGGCGAGGCGCTGACCCGGCTGATCCGTGCGGTGGAAACGGCATGATCGGTCCGGGCACCAGCGTTCGCGTCTACTTGGCCGGCGGCGCAACTGACATGCGGAAGGGAATTGCCGGTCTCTCTGCCCTGGCTCAGGACGTGTTGCGCCAGAAGCCCACCGGCGGCGCGGTCTTCGCGTTTCGGGGGCGCAAGGGGGATCGGCTGAGGCTGCTTTACTGGGATGGCCAGGGCTTCTGCCTCTACTACAAGGTTCTCGAGCGCGGGCGTTTCCCTTGGTCAAACACCGAGGCCGGGGTCGCGCGGCTGACCTCCGCCCAACTGGCGATGCTCTGGGAAGGGATCGACTGGAGGCGTCCGAACTGGCGCGCGCCACCAGCACGGGTCGGGTAGTAGATTATCCGTCTGAAACTCCTTGTTTTATTGGCAGCCTCGACCTGCGCATGATATCAGTCGGCATGTCCGCTGATGCCCGTATTCTCTCTGACGACCCCGCGGTCCTGAACGCGATGATTGCCGCGCTTCAGGCAGAGAATGCGCGCATGTCGGCCACGCTCCAGGCCCACGAGCAACTGGTCCAGGCCTTGTGCCTGCGGATCGCCAAGTTGCAGAAGCAGGCCTTTGGTAAATCCTCGGAAAAGATCGAGCGCGAGATCGCCAGCTGGAGCTGGCGCTGGAGGATCTGCTGGTCGGGGTCGCCGAACAGCGCGACGGGCCGGTCGAAGACGATGAGCCAGCCGCGGCCGATGCTCCTGCTGCCGAGGCGAAGCCCCGCCGACGTCCGCGCGTGTCGGAGGCAACGCCCCGCGAACGTCGGGAGCTCGACCCTGGCTCCTGTTGCCCCGATTGTGGGGGTGACCTGCGAGTGGTGGGTGAGGACGTCAGCGAGTTGCTCGACCTGGTCGCGGCGCAGGTGAGGGTCATTCAGATTGCGCGGGTGAAGAAGTCCTGCCGCCGGTGTGAGAAGATGGTGCAGCCTGCGGCCCCGAGCCGTCCGATCCCCGGCAGCATGGCCGGGCCGGGCCTGCTGGCGCAGATCCTCGTCTCGAAGTTCGACGACCACCTTCCATTGTATCGTCAGCACGAGATCTACGCCCGCATGGGCGCCGACATCCCTGACAGCACGCTGCTGGACTAGTGCGGGCGCGCCATGAAGGTGCTCGCCCCTGTCATCGAGCGGATCGAAGCGGAAGTCATGGCCGCGCCCGTGCTGCATGCAGATGACACTCCGATCCGCGTGCTGGACCGGTCACGTCGGGACCGCGGTCTCGGCAAGGGTGTCAAGCAAGGCCGGATCTGGGCCTATATCTCTGACCAACGACCTTGGGCCGGCACGGCGCCACCTACAAGCCAGCCGTGGCATCCTTCAGGCAGATGCCTATGCCGGCTTCAATCCACTCTACGAACAGCGCGCGGATGGCAGCAGCCAGTTCCGAGAGGCCGCGTGCTGGGCGCACTTGCGGCGCGACTTCCACGATGTGTGGGAAACCACGAAGTCAGAGATCGCGCGGGAGGCCCTCGACCGGATCGGCGGGATCTACGATGTCGAGCGCGAGATTGCCGGCCAGCCGGCGGCACTGCGACAGGCTACGCGTCAGCAGCATTCCCGTCCCATGGTGGATGCCTTCAAGGCCTGGGCCGAGGCCCAGCTGCTGCGCATTCCGGGGAAGAGCGATCTCGCCAAGGCCATCCGTTACGGCCTCAGTCGCTGGCCCTCCTTCGAGCTCTTCCTCGAAGACGGCCGGGTTGGCATCGATAACAACCCGGCCGAGCGTGCCATGCGCCCGATCGGCATCGGGCGGAAGAACTGGCTCTTCGCGGGCTCGGATAGCGGTGGCGAAACGCTGGCCCAGGCCATGACGCTCATCGAAACCGCCAAGATGAACGGGCTTGATCCGCAGGCCTGGCTGGCCGATATCCTCGACCGTGTCCATGATCACAAGATCAACCGGATCGACGAGCTGCTGCCTTGGTTGTGGCAAGCGAAACGTCAGCCCAGCAGAGACGCTGCCTGATGGCGAAGACCACCTCCGTCTGCATGCTCAGTCACGTCGCCAATCTGCTTGGCGAGGATCTGGACCTCCTCGAAGCCATTGTCAGCAACGACGACAACCTCACCTACGGCAATATCGTCAGTGTCCAGGTCGACCAGGAAACCTACCAATCTGCCCTCACGGACGACGGCATCGGCGAACTTCGCGACATGCTCAGGGCTGCCCGGATATCAACAGAGGAATGGCAAAGCTTCCTCGAGGACTTCGTCGGCGATCCTGACATCATCGCACGCGTCAAGGACATGCCACTGCGGTAACTATCGG
>NZ_JAOTBE010000137.1 GCF_026162645.1 Paracoccus rhizosphaerae | reverse complement strand
CCAATGCGCCATGGCACGCGCCAGCTCTATGGTAAGCGCGCGCGCCATGGCGCCGGCCATCGTCACCTGGCCTGATTTTACGCCGCCGCGTGGCCGGGTTTTGCACCGCCGTTGACATCAGTGCAAGCGCACCAAACTGCAGTGATGCGGGGCAGGTGATCGAAGATGACACCCCACCGGGTCGCGTTGTAAAGCTGCGGGATCAGGGTGCAGTCAGCCATGGTCGGTGCGTCGCCATAGCAGAAGCGGCCCTCAGGGTCCGCCTGCACCATCATCGCCTCGATCGCCTTTAGTCCGTTCGCGATGTTGTCCCGGTTCCAATTCGCCCGTGCCTCGGCCCCCGCGAGGGCATCCACGCGTGCAAGTACCGCCAAGTTCGAGACAGGGTGAATGTCGCATGCGACGGCCAGGGACAGAGCGCGCACATGTGCCCGTGCTGAGGGACCCGACGGCAACAGCGCATGTCCTGCGCGGGTTTCCTCCAGATACTCCATGATGGCCAGTGATTGCGTCAGCACCATCCCGTCGATCTGTAGCGCCGGCACAAGCCCCTGAGGGTTGACCGCCAGATGCTCGGCCTGTCTGTGGGCTCCGGCCACCAGGTCCACGGACACCCGATCAAATGGAATGCCCTTGAGATTCAGCGCAATCCGGACCCGGTAAGACGCCGAAGAGCGCCAGTAATCATAGAGGACAGGCTTTCCGGCTTCCTCCGCAACCATGGCTGTCACTCCTGCGCCGGAAGGATCTTGCCGGTGCAGGGGCCGAAGCCGATGCGATAGCCGTCCTTCTCAGCATAGCCAAATAGACCGATTTCGTCACCGTCTTCGATGAACGTTCTCTCTCCTCCCTGGATCTGGACCGGCTTCTTGCCACCTTGGGTCATCTCGAGCAGCGCACCCGTCTGATCCAACTCCGGACCCGAAATGGTGCCGGTGCCCAGCAGATCACCCACCCGCATCGGGCAGCCGGAGACGGCATGATGCGCCAGCTGCTGAGCCGAGGAATAATACATTACGTTGTAGTTCGTCTGCGCCATCGTCTGGCCGTTCATGGTCCAACCCAACGTCAGGTCGTAAAAGCCGGGCCGCTCTTCCTGAAGATAGGGCAGCAGCGGGTTGAGGCGCTCGGCGCCTGCGCTGCGGAATGGCTCCAGCGCCGCTTGCGTCACGACCCACGGGCTGATCGTCGTCCCGAGGGCCTTTGCCTGGAACGGACCTAGCGGCTGATACTCCCATGCCTGAATGTCGCGCGCCGACCAGTCGTTCAAGAGCACATAGCCAAAGATCATGTCCTCGGCCTCTTCGACACTGATACGTTGCCCCATCTGGCTGCTGGCACCGACAATCGCGCCCAGTTCTAGTTCAAGGTCCAAACGGCGGCTTGCGCTCCAGACCGGACCATTTTCTCCCTTGATTTGCCCCATAGGGCGACGGATCGCAGTACCTGACACGACCACAGATGAGGCCCGGCCGTTATAGCCGATCGGCATGTGCGTCCACTGCGGCGGCAGGGCATTATCCGGACCGCGGAACAGAACGCCGACGTTGAAGGCGTGATTCTTCGAGGCGTAGAAGTCGGTGAACTCGGTCACCCGGATCGGCAGGTGCAGCGTAGCGTCGGCCATGGGCACCAGCGGAAGTGAGCGGTCGCCATCTTCGGCAAGAAGAGCCGTGAGCTTGGCTCGTACATCGTTCCAGATGCCGCGCCCTTGGTCGATGAAGTCGTTCAGATCGGGTCGTCCGAAAGCACCCTTGACGTCCAGCAGCCCCCGTGCCTCGCACTCCGCCAGATCAAGGACCATGTTGCCAATCGCGACGCCGCAGCGCGGTGCCTGCCCCTCCACCGAGAACACGCCGTAGGGCAGGTTCTGGATTGGGAAATCGCAGCCAGCATCGTTCGCGGCAGCTACCCAGCTGCGCAAAGGTCGATCGGTCATTGGTGCCTCTTTAGCAGGTTCTATAAACCAGTCAGGGAATCTTAAAGTGTTGCAAGTGAAACAAATAGCACGTTTCGTTTCAGATGTAATAACCGCTTGCACGTGTCCTCACCGATTGCGAGAGTAGCTGGAGCGAGATCATCAGCAGCAAGACCTCGATAATGGGCAGGTAAACACAGTCCGGCAGGCGTGAGGCCAGCCAGTACCCTCCCAATGTTCCGACCAAGCCCCCGAGGCAAAATTGGACAATCTGGGCGAGCGGCTGGAGCTATGCGGGGAAATGGGTAACGGGGTTGGAGAGGGGCGTAGCATGGCCGGTGTCAAAGCCCGCCAGAACTTCTAAAAGAGACGATGCGCCATGGAGTAGACTACGAACATCATTTCCCCTTCGTCAGCCGGAATCTGTAGATGACCCGCTGACCAAAATTGCTCGTGACGGGGCACACAGGATGCTGGCGGCCGCGCTCAGTGCCGAGGCCCACGCCTTCGTCGCATGGCACGCCGAGAATATCCTGCCGAATGGGCGGTGGTCGCGCAGCCTCGCTGTCGTCCCGCCGGTCCTCTACCCGCATGGTTTCTCGAGGAGAGATTTTCATGAGGTGTTGGCCGCGATCTCTCGGCCCGGGGTCATGTCTCCATCTGGATATGGAGTGCGCCCCTCGGGCTGGACCAGTCAGGGGGCTCGCTTTGACCGGGGCGCGGCGTTTCTTTCTTCGAACTGGTTGGGGCTCAAGTAACCGAGCGCAGAATGCAGCTTGGTGGAGTTGTAGACGTTGTCGATGAAGTTTGGCAAATCCGCTGCGACGTCTTCGAAGGTCTCGTATTCGGTCACATAGACCGCCTCGACCTTCAGCGTCTTCATGAAGCTTTCGGCTTG
>NZ_JAOTBE010000136.1 GCF_026162645.1 Paracoccus rhizosphaerae | reverse complement strand
GGGCGCGAACCAGTTGCCTTTGGTCATCGACGGCGTCACCTTCACCGACGATGTCGCCACCAGCGTCGCCGAAAACCGCGCCGCCTGATCAGGCCGCGTCACCCAATTTCCCGCATAGCTCCGCGACAGGGCGGAGACCTTATATCGTCGCCCTGACTGGCTTTACGGTCTGCGATGCGCTTGCGTACAGTAAGTGAGTTCCAGCCATTGTTGCGACGTCCATTCTTTCGGTAGCCGTTGCGGGCGCTTTCCGGGCGCACGTGGGCGCTAGCGGCCGCCCTGTCCTGCTCGGCCTCGATATGGGCAAGGACAGCGCTGACATGTCTGTTGTCTGTAGTTGCGATAAGGGTGACGCGGTGTTGGTGCGGATCGAGGATGGCAGGGAAGGACGATGCCATTGGGCGAACCTGGATGCGCCTATCAGACTCGTATGTATTGGCATGCTTGCCGACCAGCCCCCGTGTCAGTTCGTTGACCTCCAGCGGGATCCGCTTGTGATCGTACTTCAGGGTCAGGTCTTTGTTGACATAGCACTTGTTGCGCAGACAGAATATCTTGGCCAGACGGTCCGGTGCGGAGACTGTCTCGACGGGCAGCGGGCTTGGCAAACCTAACGTTATACCGCTGCATGAAGCCTGGGAGGGAGGCATTGGCCGCTTCCACATCCGATATCCCGGCAATGCACAGTTCTTTGGCCAGACGGTCATGCAGTGGCCTGCCCCCTCAAAAGTGGTTCTCCCTGAGGTATGGCTTTCGAGCCACTTGGAGGACGCGGGAATGCCCCAGAGGAAGCACAAGCCTGAGGAGATTGTAGCGAAACTCCGGCAGGTCGACGTATTGGTTTCGCAAGGCCAGTCGGTTGCGGAGGCCGTGCGCTCGATCGGCGTGACGCAGTTCACCTACTATTGGTGGCGCAAATAGTTTGGTGGCCTGAAGACGAACCAGATGAAGCGTCTGAAGAAGCTTGAGAAGGATTGCGCCGGCGGTTCGCCATCGGTCCGAGAACAGCTGTCGAGGGACCGGCTTCGGAAGGCCGTCTTCAATCTGACACTCGAGAAGCTGATCCTGCGGGAGGCGGGTTCGGGGAAACTACTGAGCCCCGCCGTCGTGCTTGCATCGAGCATGTCAGGCAGACGTTCCGGATTTCGGAACGGTTCGCTTGTCGTGTGCTCGGGCAGCATCGCTCGATGCGGATCCGGATTGCATCGGGGTCTGGCGCGACGGGCAAACCTACGGAAGTCTCCGTAGATATCCGCCAGAAGCGCCGCCTTGCCGACGCGGCGACCAATCACCGGCCAGGCCGCTTCCATGAAGGCCTCCTTGTTCATGGCGGTGATCATGCGAGCAGATGGAAAGGCCTCAGGCAAAGCCAGGAACCGGACTCCGTAAGAACTGCGATGGAACCGGTCTGCCTCGGGAAAATACAGTGGCAGGTGATGCGGTTAGCGTCCGAGGAGCTGGTGTAATTTCGTCGCCGCTGGCGGTGTGATCCCGGGTGGCCATCGAGGTGTAGGATCGAGGTGGAGTTTGGCGACTTCAACCACGGACCTTACGGAGACCCCGATGACCAAGACGAACATGGACCTGTCCGAGCTTCTGGCCAAGCACGATCAGGGAGACTTCCTGCGCGGCATTGCCGAGGCCGTCCTGCAGCTGATCATGGAGACTGATGTGGAGGGCCTTATCGGTGCCGGTCGGCATGAGCGCAGCGGCGAACGCACGACCTGGCGGAACGGGTATCGAGAGCGCGCTCTCGATACCCGTTTGGGCACGCTGAACCTGCGGGTCCCCAAATTGCGGCAGGGCAGCTACTTCCCGGGCTTCCTCGAGGCCCGCAAGACGTCCGAGCAGGCGCTGGTCGCCGTGATCCAGGAGGCGTGGATAGGCGGCGTCTCTACCCGTCGCGTCGACGAGCTGGTGCAGGCGATGGGCCTGAGCGGCATTTCGAAGAGCACGGTGTCGAAGCTGTGCAAGGACATCGACGAGAGGGTGGGCGAGTTCCTGAACCGCCCGCTGACCGGGGAATGGCCCTATGTCTGGCTCGACGCCACCTACCTCAAGGTGCGCCAGGGCGGCCGTATCGTGCCGGTCGCGGCGATAATCGCCGTTGCCGCCAACACCGAAGGGCGCCGGGAAATCATCGGCCTGGGCATCGGCCCGTCCGAAGCCGAGACGTTCTGGACCGAGTTCCTTCGGTCCCTGCGCGCCCGCGGCCTCGGTGGGGTCAGGCTGGTGATCAGCGATGCCCACACCGGCCTCAAGGCCGCCATCTCCCGGGTCTTCGAGGCCACCTGGCAGAGGTGCCGCGTTCACTGGATGCGCAATGCACTGGCCCACGTCTCCCGCGGCCAGCACACCGTCGTTGCCGCCGCCATCCGCCAGGCCTTCGACCAGCCCGACCGCGCCCATGCCGGCGAGACCTGGCGCAAGGTGTCCGAGCAGTTGCGCCCGCGCTGGCCCAAGCTGGCCGATCTCATGGACGCCAGCGAGCATGACGTGCTGGCCTACATGTCCTTCCCGCGCCAGCACCGCACCAAGCTGCACAGCACCAACCCGATCGAGCGCCTGAACAAGGAGGTGAAGCGCCGCGCCGACGTCGTGGGGATCTTCCCGAACGAGGCCTCCATCATGCGCCTGATCGGAGCTGTGCTGTTCGAACAGAACGACGAGTGGCAGACCTCGAGCCGCTACATGATGGTCGAGGCCTTCGCCCGCATCGACACCGAGGAGATCGACCCCATTCTCAGCATAACCACGAAAGCCGCCTGATCATGCCCTCAGGCCTCCCGGGAAATTACACCAGCTTGACGGACGTGACCGCCAGATCCTGCTTCATGCGGTTGCTGATGGTCCAGCCGATCACCCGGCGGGAATACAGATCGATGATGACCGCCAGATAGACCCAGCCTTCGCGGGTCCAGACATAGGTGATGTCTCCGG
>NZ_JAOTBE010000135.1 GCF_026162645.1 Paracoccus rhizosphaerae | reverse complement strand
TGGGTGATGGTAGTCTCTGGCATGGGCATATCCCTTTCTCGGTTGAGAATTGACGGCGTTCTGATCACCGCCATGATATGCCGCCCCCCCCGAGGCATCACCAACTTTCGCTCATTACTCCTGTAGGTAAGGTCAGGATACACTGCTTTCTATGGCGCCGCGTGATTCACGGCTGCACCAACAGCGCGGTGACGTGAGCGATCTCTTCTTGCTGAGAGACGCGCAGATGGCGCGTCTGTAGCCCTTCTTTCCGGAATCACACTGGCAGCCCCGTGTTGACGACAAGTGGGTCCTGAGCGGAATTTTCTCCGTCAACCGCATGGCCTGCGTTAACGCAATGCTCCTGGTGCTAAAGGCCCTCGCAAAACGCTTTACAGCTGATGGAAGCGTCGGAAGGGGAAGGACATTTTCACTCGGATGATGGCCGGCCTCGCTGCCGTACACGGTGAAAAGACGACCGTGATGATCGGCCCGACATCCCTCATGGTCCATCGAACGGCGACCAGCATGGCCATCCATCATGCGGGCGTGCACGCTTGGTTGGCCGCACCAAAGGGTCTAAGGGAAGAGGAACGGTCAAGTGGTCAGTTTCGCCCGAGAACGGAACTCAAGGCTGCACGCCATCTGCGACAGCCAGGAACAACCGACCTGTCCGTTGCCGCCGGACAAGTGAGTCGGGAACACGTAAACGTCGGCAACGTGTCATGCACGGCAACGTTGGCACTTCTACAGCAACCACAGTACTGCAGCCGTTCCTACAGTGCCTAGAGAAAGTAGCACGATCAAGAATGCGAGCCTCATGCGAGGTTGAGGCCGCGCTGAATGGTTGGAGAGATTGCGTCGCGATGCCTTGGTATCTAGCCAGGCCCCTAAGAAGATCACTTCCGCGGCGATCAGGAATACTGTTGCCACAGCCTTCGGGATCCATTCGGGCTGAAACGGACCGAAGACTGCATGCAGCCCGATCGCGACCGCGCTGGTCGCGAGCCCGGTTCGTATCCAGCCCGCGAAAGTGCGCTCCACTGCCAGGAAAGTTCGATCTTCGGCATAATCGGTCCGGTCTTCGGCGAGTTCTTCTTTAGGGGACATGAGACGATGTTGACTACCCAAGCTGCCCGGCATCAGAGCGTTGAAGGCTAGACGCGGTCAAGGGTGGATTGGTTCAGCCCAGCTTGACGATCTTTCGCCTATTGACTCTTATCGTGGTTGTTCAAGCGACTGCTGATCGAAGTGCTGTGCCGCGCGAGTGCGCTGATGAGGTCGGTCCGCGTCACGATGCCGGTGATCCGGTCGCCCTCGAGGATCGGGACAGCATCGACATCCCCGTCGGACATCAGGGGCAGCAGCGCCCCGAGCGGCGCCTGCGGCGTGGCGTGGGGGACATCCGCCTGCATCAGCCGGCTTGCCGGGTCTGTGGCATCCGCGCCGATCAGGTGGATCTGGTAGATGACGCCGACATAGCGCCCGTCCTCGACGACGGGGATCGACGTGAAGCGGTGCCGCCGGAACAGCGTTGCGACGTCCTCCGCCGGCGTGTGGGGGCCAACCGTCACGAGGTCACGCGACATGATGCTCTCGGCGGCGATGGGACCGGTACGCTGTGCCGCAGCCTGCAGTTCGGCCGCGCCCACCAGCCGCGCCAGGTCCTCGGCCCCCAGGTTGAAGTTCTGGCGATAGCGCTCCAGAAGATCGACCAGCTGCTCCTCCGACAGGCCGATCCTCGTGCTGGGGGACGGGTCCGAAGTCCGGTTGATGTTCGGCTCGTCATGCTGCCGCATGGGATAGTGGCGGCCGGTCAGGCGCGCATAAAGTGCCGCAAGCGCCACCAGCAGCAGCGTTCCCGCCGCCACCGGCGTCAGTGCAAAGCGGAACCCCAGATCGCCGATGGCATCGGGGCTCATGGCCGCGGTCATGGCGACGGCGCCTGCCGGGGGATGGAGCGCGCGACAGAGGATCGTAGCCGTAATGGCGGCACCGACCGCAATGCTGATCCGAAGCGCCGGGTCGGCGATCAACAGGCAGGCGGTGACGCCGATCAGCGCGGCCAACGTGTTGCCCACGACCGCGGCCCAAGGCTGCGCCAGGGGGCTGTTCGGGACGGCGAAGAGCAGAACCGAACTCGCGCCGAAGGGGGCGATCAGGTAAAGTCCCAGCTGCGCGTCGACGGCTGGCGACAGGACAAAGAGGCCGGCGATGGCAAGGCCTGCCAGCGCACCCACACCCGCACGCAAAGCCTCGGTCAGAGGCGCGGAAGCGATGGACGGGCCGAAGGACCGCATCGCACGTCTGAGGTCGTGAAGCAAAACGGGTAACCTTCGTTCTTCGTCTGCATGAAATCCCGGCAATAAGACGAAAATGCAGGCAGTTGAAGGCGTCTCGCGACCCTGCAGGGATCTTCAGACCGCGAAGAGGTGCCGGAACGCGTCCGGCGTGCGCGCCACGTCCGACAGGCGGCACCTGTCGAGGACCGTCAGGAAGGCCTCTCTGGCTTCGGCGAAGACAGCCGGCAGGCCGCACCCTTCGGCAATGCGGCAGGTACCGCAGTCGACCATCCCACCGTCGTCCTCGGTGTGCCTGACGACCTGGCCAATGGTAATATCGGCCGCTGGTCGGGCCAGCTGCAGTCCGCCATGGCGCCCCCTGACAGTCTTGACGAAGCCGGCGCTCCCCAAGTCCTGAACGATTTTCATCAGGTGGTTCTGGGAGATCCCGTGCGCATCGGCGATCTGGCGGATCGAAGCCAGCCCGCCGTTATTGGCGGCAAGATAGATCAGCGCGCGGAGCGCATAGTCGGTGTAGCGGGTCAACTTCATTTTTCCACAATACAGGTATTCCATCGGCATGTATAGGAGGTTATAGATGCATTGATAATGCATGTTTAGGAGAGACTCATGCCACGCCCCCTGTCGCAGCAGACCATCGCCGTCGTGAAGGCCACCGTGCCCGCGCTGGAGCAGCAC
>NZ_JAOTBE010000134.1 GCF_026162645.1 Paracoccus rhizosphaerae | reverse complement strand
CAACTCCACCAGGCTGCATTCTGCGCTCGGTTACTTGAGCCCGAACCAGTTCGAAGAAAGAAACGCCGCGCCCCGGTCAAAGCGAGCCCCCTGACTGGTCCAGCCCGAGGGGCGCACTCCAAACGAAGTGTGCGAACCGGGCATTTTTGGTTCCGGCCCTGATCGCCATTGCAAATGCCGAAGACAATGCGGTGGGAGGCCTCTTCGGCCACGATTGTCCATTACATCGCCGGAGCAGCAGCAGCGCAAGCATCGCTAAAGCCGCCTTTCAGGTCGGAGGGCGCGTTGAGGCAGGTTGTGAAGGGGGCGTTTGAGCCCGGCGTCAACGCGCATGCAGATCGACCCCGTTCCTTCGGTGGCGCATGGCCAATGTCCTTCCCATCCGTCCGCCGACGAATGTTCGCGCCGGAAGAGACGGGGCCTCCTGCAGGGCGGGAAATAGATCAAGAATTTCGCGCAGGGCTGCGGGTGCGATGCCCTTCATCGTTTCAGGACCGACGAACAGGCTCTCGGTGACGGCACCCTCGGAGAACACCAGGTGGTGTCGGTCGAACATCAGGTGCCAGTACTCAACGGGGGCGCCTGTCGGGATCACCGCGATGGCGCCTGTGCCGACAAGGTGCTTCGCCGCGACAAGCACCTCATCCTCTCCGAACATGCGTCTGGCAATGCGGGACCGGACAAGAATCCGATGCTGGGGCGACACGATTAGATCATCCTTAGGATAGCCGCCGCCCAAGGCGCCTGCCGGGATCCTTATGGGGCGCAGATTGGGATGGGCCTGAAGGTCCCAGGCCGAGAGGTCGCGGTGCCCGATCCACCGGATCGGCTGCGGGCCTGCATCCAAGGTTATGACCAGATCGCCAGTTGAAAGATCCTGCACGGCGATCTCTCCGCCAGGCGTCAGGATCCCCGTGTCGCGGCAGAAGCACGTGACATTGGTGTTCTCGACCGTCAGATCGGTGGCCGCGACGCCCGTCAACCTGATACCCCCCTGCCCATTGACGAGAAGCGAGTCCTTGTCAGCATAGGACATGGGGCGGCCATGCGAATCGGTGGCATTCGACTGGTTCAGGATGCCATCATCGGCAAGGTCCGCGCGCAGCTGGGACAGGTTGTGGTAATACCGGCTCAGGTCGATGGAGTCGTTGTTCGTAGAATCCCCGTCGTCGAGCGCGCCGGTGTTCCCGGCATTGAAGTCGGCGATGGTGTCGATGTTTCCGTCTGCCGTGTAGATGAAGACGTCGTTGCCCGCGCCGCCGACAAGGGTGTCGGCGCCGCCGCCGCCAATCAGCGTGTCATCGCCCGTGCCGCCAAGGATCTTGTCGTCACCAGTGCCACCGTCGATGACGTCGTTGTCGGCACCACCATCGACGAAATCCGCACCCGCGCCGGTCGAAATCGTGTCGTTGCCGGCGTCGCCATAGACGCTGTCGCTGCCGTCGGCCCAGGCGAAGTCGCCATAGGCACCGGAGTCGATGAAATCGTTGCCGTCTCCGCCGCGGATCGTATCGTTGCCCAGCCAGCCGAGGATCTTGTCGTTGCCGGCACCACCCGGCAGCAGGTCGTTCCCCTCGCCCCCGTCGACAGTGTCGTCGCCCTCGCCTCCATCGAGGGTGTCGTTGCCCAGCCAGCCGATCAGGCTGTCGTTGCCGATGTCGCCCCGGATGCTGTCATCGCCGACATCGCCGTCCAGCGTGTCGTTGCCATCGCCGCCGATGATCGTGTCGTTGCCCGCGCCGCCGAGGGCATAGTCCGCCCCCGTTCCGGCATCGATGCTGTCTGCGCCGTCGCCGCCAAGCAGCCGGTCATTGCCCGACCCGCCGATCAGGGTGTCGTTTCCGGTGCCGCCGCTGAGGCTGTCGTTGCCAGCCTCTCCCGTGATCCTGTCGTTGCCGCCCCCACCGCTGAGGGTGTCGTCGCCGCTGCCGCCAGACAGGGTGTCGCCGGTCTCGCTCGTGACCCGATTATTGCCGTCCAGCCTGATCTGGACGTCGTTGCCACTTGGATCGAAATCCAGCATCCTTGTCTGCAACGATCTGATGTTGATGTCGCCGACCCGGTCGTCCAACGCGGCGAAATAGCGCGTCGGTCCCACACCCGACAGCGGCACGGCGTGAATGAAGGCGATGTTCGAGGTCCCGTCCGTCCCGGTGATGTTCGTCACCGAGCCATTTCCGGTTGTCAGCGTGACGGGCTGGCCGGTCCCGTCAGGCGTCACGACAAAGATCTTGTAGTCGACGCCACCAATCGTCAGGATGCCGCCATCGCTGTCGGTGTTGTTCAGCTCGACGATGGTGGTGTCGGTATTGTCGTCGTCACCACTATAGGTTGCGCCATCGACGACCCCCAGGATCGTCCCGTTTGCGGCGCTGTATGTCGTGTTGCTGGCAATGCCAGAAAGCTCGATCAGGTCGTTCAGATAGGGCATTTGAGTTCGCCATCATCAGAGGAAAGCTTTCTGACGGTGCTAGCGGAGAGGTCTTAATTGGTAGGGAACGGGCCGGATCTGATTGCCTAGACTTTTAAGCGGTTTTGACGGCTTCTGCTGAGACGTGGTGTGCGCCCATTACGCTACTAGCGTCGCGGGGCCGTAGCGTTGGCAGCAAGAACAAACACCTTGAACTTTGTTTGGACCGACCAACGGAGAAGTTCTCCATCGGGCAGTGTCGTCCCAGGACAGGAAGCCACGCCGCCTGGCATCTGTGACAGCCCAGTTTGATTGCTTGACCTGCTGACTGCCACCCATCAGGTGAGCGGCGTCAGCGTCGCCAAGCAGCCAGCGAGACATTGTCCGGCGCCGAGTACGTGGGGACTGTCGTGCCGAATCAGTCTGGGACGTGTCTGAAGACTAGGGTCAGGATGCATTGATTTCCGTTGCGCTGCGTGATTCACGGTCCGGAAACGGAGCGGTGACATGAGTGACCTTTTCTGGCTAACTGACGCGCAGATGGCACGCCTTGCCCTCTTTTTC
>NZ_JAOTBE010000133.1 GCF_026162645.1 Paracoccus rhizosphaerae | reverse complement strand
CGTTATAGCTGGACCAGTTCGTCGTGCGGTAGCGGGCGGGTGGAGGCTTACTCATGCGACCCGTCTAACCGCACGGGTTCGCGATGTGAATCGTCCCACGTCAGAGTTACGCAACAACGCCGCATCTATGTGCCAAGGTGGATCTGCAACGATCTACACAGGGGAGCGGTCATATCATCAAAGCCAAAAGCTCCAATAAAGTAAAAATACACCTACAGGCGAAAGTACCTACGCCAAACCGGTAACGTGTAATATATTAAGACGACGTGCCGCGAGATAAAAGGTTAAAGGCCCCATAATGCCGATTAAAACTCCCAGTACAAGATGTAGTGTTAGGTCAGTATACCCTGCCTTTATGAGAAATATTCGCATGAAGGCGCTAAACATTGTATGCATTACGTATACTGCCAAAGAAATCACTCCCAAAAAGGCAAGTACTCTGCCCGGAAATGATTTACCAAAGCAATTTGAAATTAAGATTATCGGGAAGATAAAAAAAATAGATATAAAAAGTCCGCCAATTGTTTGGTTTATGGGTAAATCAATAGTTACACGTATCCAAAGACTGGATACAAAAAGAAAACTTCCAAACAATGCGATCTTTAAGCTTGGTACTGCACGGACTAACGGGGTAGCCCCAATCAGTCCTCCAATCGCAAACACTAAACTGTAATTCAACGCCGGGGCAACCCACGGCACAATTTTTTGTGGCACATCAACTGCAAAATCTATAGCTCCACTTACAATTACAGCGCCGCTCCAAAACTTTAGATCCGATAAAATATGGCGAAGTGCCATTTGCAGAACGGAAAAAATTACGCTGTTAATTAATAGTGCCCATAGGAACCAGAAATGTGCAAAGGGCGGCAAGGGTGCTTGCAAAAGATTCTGCCATGACCCCCCCGCGTTGGAGCTGCTCCCCGCCAATGCCTGCATCGCTAGAAATGCATAGGTCCAGATTATGATAGTATAGACGAACCGTTGAGGTCGTTTAACCAAAGAAGCTTGAATTGTAGTTGGTGGGCGCATGCCAAACGTGATGCCTGAAAGAAGAAAAAATAACGGCATATGAAATGCGTAGATCGTTTCATCCATGAGCGGCAGAAAATCATTTCTATCTGGCAATTCTGCCCCTGACAGCCCCCTTCCTGCGTGGCCCACGACGACGAGTATGATCCCTATACCCTTTGCGATGTCGATCCATTCTAATCTGCGAGACACTTCCACACCGTTTGTATCGATTATTGCCAAGTTTGTATACTATAATATAAATAGAATTTCTTATTTAGAAATTATTTATTCTCATTAGATTAAAAATATAACTCAAAATACATTTATCCGCCCTTAGACTGCCATTGTTACAGAACTTGGCGTTGAAGCGGGACTTTCCCTTCCTCACCGGCCACAGGCCACGCGTTTAATCTCGGCGGTGCCGTTGACTAACCCCTGCCGCCTCAGGTCAGGTGCCTTGGACCAACTCCCGTCTGCGGCAGGCGGG
Source organism: Paracoccus rhizosphaerae (assembly GCF_026162645.1). Classification (GTDB taxonomy): domain Bacteria; phylum Pseudomonadota; class Alphaproteobacteria; order Rhodobacterales; family Rhodobacteraceae; genus Paracoccus; species Paracoccus rhizosphaerae. The sequence goes on along the minus strand of NZ_JAOTBE010000133.1, from coordinate 1,522 downwards.
CCACAACATCGCGCACGATCTGCTGCACGCGCCGTGCTGCCTCTGGCCTAAAGGCCTTGGCAGGCGTGCCATTAGCCTGTAGAAACTGGTGCGGCAGTCCGAGCGGGCTTTGGTGATAGATAACCGTAAAATGAGTCAGCGCGACTACATAGGCGCCCAGATCGTTCATGTGGATCATGTCGAGTTCGCCCGCCTTGTTTCGCCCAAACAAATCCTCGCGTGAGGAGAGGCCGGGAAGATCGCCAGCCTCGGCAGCGAGGGCCACTGCTGCCATCGCCTGTCCGCCAGGAATTATAAAGATCTCGCCACTGCGGCCACCTGCCTCGGCAGGGGCAATAATGCGGCTCTGCCAATATGCCTCTAGATCGTAATTGATTCGTTCAAGCCAGCCGCCGGGGTCATTTAGCGTATGCCAAGTTTCGTAAAGGTATATACGGATGGCAGGATTTCCCTGGCGGGCGAGGGCCGCCCATTTTGCCAGCCAATGCGGGCTGTCGAACCAGCGTAACGCTTCCTGGATCTCGACCATCTCTGTCATCACCAGAACGTCGATGCCGGGTGCGGACAGCGCCTGACGTGCGGGAACGTGGCTGCGGTCCGGGCTGGCGTGAAGCTCGTACCCTGGCAAGGCATCGCCTTCGGTCCAATGCGCCTGAAGCGTCGTGCCCCAACCTAGTTGGCTAGCATAACTGTGCCCTCCCATTTGCGCCAGTATCGCGGGCATATTGGACCCGACGAGGCTGTGGCCCAAATGAAAGACTGTATCAATACGTCCTGGAACTGGTAGCGCTGAACGCGGTGTCATTGCCAATGCGCGGGGCAACCGGGTACGCCGATGATGGCGCCAACCAATTGCGACGGCAACCATGCCTCCAGCACCTAAAAGCAGTGCTTCGACTGCAGATCTACGATTCATGCGGACCCCTGCCTTGCAATGCTCTAAGCGTCATTTAGCATGAAATGCCAGACGGATCATTCCTTGCATCGCTGGAATAGGCGTAAACAACCTTGTCCGCTGGCCTCTGTCAACGGCGACCAGATCCTTTTCAGCAAACAGCATTAGACGGGCATTGATGATGTGACCGCCCCCACGGCATCTGTTGCTGCACCCGGCTCAGATCATGGGACGTGACAAGGCTAGGAGACCTCAGCCGCACACGAGCATAGAAAAGGAAGTAGCTGTCACATCCCACGTGATTGCAGGGCCGCTTCTTGAAGAGCTCCGGTCTTTGTTTCTGCCAGTCCTTGAGCGCGTCGATGGGCGTTTGCCGGCGCTGTTGCATGAAGCGTTTGAAGATCAGATTTCCCCTTTCCCGTCTGAAGTCAGCCGACGGGCTGCGTGACGGGAATGCCGAGTGCGGTGAAGCGGTTGAGGATGGCGATGCGGACTTGGAGTTCGGTGGTCTGGCGGTCGAAGTCGCGGGACATGAGCTTCTGGCCGAGCAGCTTCATGCAGTTCATCTTCGCCTCCATGCGGCTTCGTCGGTGGTAGCCTGACCACTTCCGCCAGAGCGTCCGGCCA
>NZ_JAOTBE010000132.1 GCF_026162645.1 Paracoccus rhizosphaerae | reverse complement strand
AGCATGCCCATGATCTGAGCTTCGGTGAAACGGCTCTTCTTCATCTGAATCTCCTCGTTCATCCTGTCGAGAAAATTCTACTTCGCATCCCCTTAACCATGGGGAGGATTACCTGACCGCCACGGCACGGAAGATCGCCGTTCTGTTCTATAAGGCCGTGCGCTTTGGCATGACCTACCGCGAGCCGGGCGCGACAGCCTATGAAGAACGACATCGCAGCCGTGTTCTGGCAAACCTCCAACGGCGCGCCAAGACACTCGGCTTTGCCTTGGCGCCATTGCCCGATGCTGAGGCTGTTTCTTAGGAAAAGCCGCGGCCTTCTTCGCGAAAGAGGAAAGTCGACCAAACCTGATTGAAAGTAAACCAGACCGTTTCACTGCGGCGGTGTATGAGGACAGGGCCTTGGCCTTGCTACCCCACAGGGGTCAAGTTGCTCATGCTTCTCAGCAATATGGGCCGGATCAGATAGTAAATTCATCACGGGTTCTGAGCAACAAGGCCCTCCGCGACAGATCATCCTGGATCGCCTGCACCATTTCCAGACCCCATTTGGCGTTGGCATGCACGAAATCGTCGCCAGAATCCTTGTAGTAACGCGGATCCAAAAGCAGCTGTTCATTGCCGAAATGACGTCGCAGATCCAGAATGCGGACGCCGATCCGGGAAAGGCGGGTGCATATGACCTCGTCATAGGCGATCCATATATGTCGGTTTTCAGGGCGGAACCGAGTGGGACCGAAGACGCAGGTGACACTTGGCGCCTGCCGTACCAGGGTTTCGTAGAACCGCAGATAATCGACGATATAGTCTTCGGCAGTGGCACGCGCGATCTTGGCGGAGATCAGTGTTCCATCCTGCCCGTTGGCCTCCGCTGCAACCATCAGGTCGTTGACGAAGTGAACAGCAGTCATCCCGACATTGGCATAGACCGGCAGCTTCCGGTTGAAGGCGTGGCGGAACATCACATCGAGCTTCGCTGCCTTGCGGGCAAACCGTTCGGTCTTCTCGGTCCCGAAAAACGCTTCATCCTTGCGAAATTCGGAGATTCTGAAGCGGACGTCACCGTTCTCATCGGTGAAAAAGCCGGCACCGACAAAATTCGGCGCCGCCGCCGCAATCGGGCATTTGAATTGCAAACCGGCGTCTTCGCCGCTTTTGATCATGATCGAGGCGTGGGAATCGCCGACCAGTGCCGCGTCAATCACGGTCTTCATTGTATCTGTCCAAGACTATCTCCTCGCAAATCACGTCATGCGCCTCGGCCGCCCTTGCCACTGCCTCCTCTATCCGCCGGCCGGGGCCCGAGGGGACGACAACCTGATCGCCCTCGATCCCCAGCCCGTGCAGGAAATGCTGCATCACAAAGTCCACCCCATCGGGCGTGACCGATCGGCGATCATCTTCGTACATCTGGCGGTTCAGGCCGGGGCTGGTGACGATCTCGTATGAGGGAAAGTAGTCTACATCGTCATGCATTCCGCGGAATGCCCCGGCGGCGGCACGCAGCACCGATTTCGAATATGTGGTGGCTGTCAGCACGTGCTGGGCATCCGCAGCGGTTGCCGCAAGGGGGACGGGCGACACGGTCAGCAACAGACGGATGTCGGGATTAAGCCGACGCAAAAGTGCCAGGATTGTCTCAAGGTCGGCCATAACCTCGGGATAGGTCAGGTTCCGGAATGCGTGGACTGCTGGGTCGAACGCTCCGGCCAGTGAGCCGGGGCAGGACGAATAGGCTAGACCAGTCTCCATGTTCTCCCACAGCTCGGTCAGGCCAAGTGTGAATATGAAAACTGACGATGTCTGCACCGCTTTGCGCAATGCGGTAAATGTAGCGCGCCGTGCGTTGAACAGCTCCCCTTCGTCTTCGAATCCGTCGGGTTCTATCTGCGGGCGTAGCGGGTCGAAAAACGCGCCATCAGCTGCCCATATCTCTCTGTCCTGGCTGTCGGGCTCGATTGCCCAGTTCAGCCATTGTAGCAGCATGCGGGTGGTATAGATGTTTCCCGTCCGGACGGAAAAGACGCCGTAGCCGAACTGACGGGCAACAGCGGCACACAGCCCGAAGGGTGCGCGTTCAGCTTCAACCCACGTGAACCCAGAGCGGACAAGGGCGCTGCTGATGTGCTGGGCAAAACACGAGCCTGTCGTAATTACGGGATCGCTTGTGGTGATCTGGAATGCCGGGCGCCAAAGATCGGGCAGAACACCCCCGGATTTAACTGCACGTTCGACGGAGGTGCGCCAGTAGGCGCGGCGGGGAAGTTTACTATAGGGATTAGCAGCGACCATCCGGCTACCTCTATGCCACAAGACCCAGGCCAAGAAGCCCGATCCACCTTTCATCCGTCAGTTGTAAAAGGCAAGACGGCGCGTGTCGTTCCTCCGCCTGAAGTTGTCGCTGCTCACGCAGAGGTCAGGCGCAGCCGTTGCGGATAAAGTGTCAATGCTTCGGGTGCCAATCTGGTCTCGCTGTCGGGATCCGGGCGAAACCTCTCGCCAAGCAGCTAGTTGTCAGAGCATTGGTTCCACAAGATGCCATGGGGGTATTGGGTCATCGCGAACGCTCCAATCCGCCTTTCGGGTTGATCATGGCGCCAGTGGCGCTGCGACGCGCGGCGAACGCCAGCATCCACGTCATACGCTGGCTTCTTGCTGCACCACTGACAGGCCGCTGTCCGCCCAATTGAGCCTTCGCGACTGACGTAGATGTTTAATCCCATGGTTTGATGGTGCGATCCTTTCTCAGGAATGGAAGGAAGCATTATGGGTCAGGTTCGTCACGGGAGCGCCACGACCACGCACGCCGTCAGAGCTGCAATAATGAGGGCTGGCCCGCCATCGGTCCGAGGGTCGGCCCGAATGATCGCAAGCTTCGCTCGCGACGCTGAGCCGGGAACTGGGGATTAACCCCAAGACGGTTGCGAAGTGGCGCAAACGCCAGACGACGGGCTTCGTGGCTAGCCTGCTGCGGCTTGCGGGGCTCGGCTGGCCGGCCCCGGATTTCTCGACACTCTGCCGACGCCAGAAGACCTTGGCGGTGCAACTGCCTTACCGTGGCA
>NZ_JAOTBE010000131.1 GCF_026162645.1 Paracoccus rhizosphaerae | reverse complement strand
GCCAACTCCCCCAATCAGTGTTGAAGGGGCAAACGCCCATCAACGCGCTCAAGGACTGGCAAAGGCAAAGGCCGGACATCTTCAAGAAGCGGCCGTATAATCACGCGGGATGTGACACCTAAGGCGCGTCGCGCTTTCTCATCCAAAGGTTGTACAATATCCGCGATGTCTAAGCGGTACCCCGAGAGTGTCAGATCTTCTGTGTATGAGTGATCCGGTCCATGCTTCTTCGAAAGGAAGCATGCATGACGATCTCCAAGGAACTGCTGGACGAACTGCTGAAGGGTGTTGAGCGCCCTGAGGACCTGCTCGGCGACTCCGGGCTGATGAAAGAGCTGAAGATCAGGCTCATGGAGCGGATGCTGGGCGCGGAGCTGACCGCGCATCTGGGCTATGAGGAAGGGAAGGAAGCGCCGCCGGGCCAAGCCAACCGGCGCAATGGCTCATCGACAAAGGTTCTGAAGGGGCAGGACGGCGAGCTGCCTGTGGCAGTGCCCCCGCGACCGCGACAGCAGCTTCGAGCCGGAACTGGTGAAGAAGGGCCAGACCCGGATCGACGGGATGGATGACAAGATCATCGGGCTCTACGCGGCGGGGCTGACGGTCCGGGACATCCAGGCCCATTTACTTGATCTCTATGGCCTAAAGGTCTCACCGGACTTGATCAGCCGTGTCACCGACGCCGTCCTGGACGAGGTCCGGGAATGGAAGAGCCGGGCGCTGGAGCGGATGTATCCGATCGTGATCTTCGACGCCCTGCGCGTGAAGATCCGCGATGCCGACAGCTGGACGGTGAAGAACAAGGCCGTCTACGTCGCCCTCGGCGTCACCCGCGATGGCCTGCGTGAGGTTCTCGGCCTGTGGGTCGCCGAGAACGAGGGAGCCAAGTTCTGGCTCTCGGTGATGAATGAGTTGAAGAACCGGGGCACACAAGACATTCTGATCGCCATCGTGGACGGGCTCAAGGGCTTCCCCGAGGCCATCATGGCCGCCTTCCCGGAAACAATGGTCCAGACCTATAGGGAGTGTCCCGGTTGCCTGCGTCTCCCTGTACGAGCATCCGGATCTTCGAGACATATATCGCTGCAGTCTCGCCTTCGAACCCGTGGCGCAAACCAAGTTCGCGCCCCAGTTCAAGTTTGCTGGCCGACACGTTATACTTCTTGCGGTTCCTGTCCGCGTTCACCATCAGGACAAATTCAGGCTTCGGCTCGTCCTTGATGCTCTTCTTTGGCGGAATTCTGCCAGACGCGCAGCAACCTCATCCGCGGCATCTTCCATGCATAGGCGATGTTGCGCGAGGTGCTTAGCCTTGGACGCCATCGCGATGTGTCAGAGGTGCCGCGCCATGTGAATGAGATTGTCAAAGCTCAGCACTGTTCTGGCCCTACATAGTTCGTCGAAACGTCTTGCACCACATAACGCACAACATTAGGTATTTCGCTCGGAGGGCGGATATCAGGTGCGTCATATCGGGAATGGGAAAGTCCCATGGCCACGAGGAGCCTACCCACCCCCCTGCCTGCCGCTAGCCTGACATCAATATCGTCACGATCGGGTTCCAGTTCGCGCAAACGCAGGTCCAATGGTGGCGCATGGCGGGTCATGCTGTCCTGGCACCAGGGCACTGCAGAGCGATGCGGTTGAGAATGCCGCCCGCCACCAATAAGGATCGTTTCGAGCTCGAGTGGCTTCTTCCAATTTTCCGGATTAACGTCCATTTTCTCTTGAATCGCCTTCTTCGCAACCCTTGCGACATGACTTCCCAAGACCTTGATCGCTCGTTCCCTGGCCCCGATTTCTTCGCACCATGCAGAGATTACTTCCGCTCCGAAGCACTCCACGGATTTCGCAAAGATAGTGATCGGCGGGTTGGCAGCCTCCCGGTAGGTGAAGAACACCGTGTCGACTGTTAGGCCACCAATATCGACAAGTAGATAGCGGCCATCGCGCCGTTGATGCGATGTCAGAAAGCCCTGGAGCGCTCCAGCAAGCTCTGGCTGAAGTGCAACAAGGTCGCAGTCTCCAGAACTGGACGTTTCTAGCAAGCGCAGAATAGCGGCCTCGGTTATCTCTTCACCGGACTCGAGGAGGCGACCAGCAACAAGCGCCACATGCCTTTGGTCCGGATGTGCCTCCGCGGTTGACGAGAAAGGCATGCCGAGGTTGACTTCGTCAACCACAACCGTGCTGTTCTTAAACAGCCCAGGCTGCTCCTTCTGGAGCCAGCCCACCCCGAGTCGCACGACGAGAACAATCCAAGCAATCATGGCTGCTTTGACGGTCTCGCGATCTCCCCCGCCAAAATCCAAGAGATCCACCTTAAGTCGATCTCTCGTGACGTTGCCCCCTCCGCCTAGTCCAGTTTGAGATAGACTCTGGCCCAACCGATAGGACCAGAGATGAAGCGCAGCAGGTTCACTGAAGATCAGATCATCGGCATTCTGAAGGAGCACGAGGCTGGGGTTTCCGTCGCTGATCTGTGCAGGCACGGCGTCAGCGATGCGACGGTCTGCAAATGGAAAGCCAAATATGGCGGTATGGATGTCAGCGAGGCCAAGCGCCTTAAAGGGCTCGAGGACGAGAACACCTGTCTGAAGCGGCTGCTGGCCGATGCGATGCTGGATAATGCAGCGCTGAAGGACCTCCTTGGAAAAAAGTGGTGACGCCCGCCGGAAAGCGGCAAGCGGTCGCGCATCTGGTGTCAGGCCACGGGATGAGCGAACGGCGGGCGTGCCGGGTGATCGGCTGTTGCCGGATGACCATGCGCTATAAGGCGATCCGGCAGGATGCCCCCGTGCTGCGCGAGCGGTTGAAGGAGTTGGCGCGGGTCCGTCGCCGGTCTCGGCTGTCGGCGGCTGCACGTGTTCTTGCGCCGTGAAGGTCACGAGGTGAACCACAAGCGCCTGTTCCGCATCTACCGCGAGGAGCGGCTGCATGTCCGTCGTCGCGGTGGGCGCAAGCGGGCCATCGGCACGCGGGCCCCGATGGCGCTGCCGCTGATGCCGAACCAGCGCTGGTCGCTCGACTTTGTCTCCGACCAGCTGACCGATGGCCGCCGCTTCCGCGTGCTGACCGTGGTGGACGACTGCACGCGGGAAT
>NZ_JAOTBE010000130.1 GCF_026162645.1 Paracoccus rhizosphaerae | reverse complement strand
CCAACTCCCCCAATCAGTGTTGAAGGGGCAAACGCCCATCAACGCGCTCAAGGACTGGCAAAGGCAAAGGCCGGACATCTTCAAGAAGCGGCCGTATAATCACGCGGGATGTGACAGCTAGTCCCGACCTGAAGTTGAACTGCCGGCCCCTCCTCCCAAAAGGACCGGCAATCCCCGCCGACGTGTTCCGTCGGCAGATCGGACCAGAACACCGCGGGACGGCTGAGCGCGGTCCCTTCGGAACACCGACGATGTCTCGTCCGACGAGAGTTTGATCTTCACCGACCTTGGCGCACCTGAGTCGAAAACGCGAACAAGAAGCAGGTTTGTAGTTAACGAAGCCTAATCGCGACGCCCGCGCCAGAACTGGAAAGCCGGCACACCGCGTGGGTTCTCAATGAGCGAAGCAATATGCGCGGGTCCGCTCCTGTCGGCGAAAGCCGTTACATTACGCTTGCTCAGCCACCCGATCGTCCCCATCACTTCCTGCACCTGATCATCAAAGGAGAGACGCATGGCCAGAGGTACGGTGAAGTGGTTCAACGCGGACAAGGGCTACGGCTTCATTGAACAGGAGAGCGGCGGCCCCGACGTCTTTGTGCACATCACGGCCGTGCAGCAGGCCGGGCTGCAGACGCTGAACGATGGCGCCGCCGTATCGTTCGAAGTTGAGACAGGGCGCAACGGAAAGCCCAATGCGACCGACCTTCGGCTCGCTTGAACCAACTGCAAAGGGCCGGTCGGATGACCCAGCCCTTTGCAGTTCGTGGTTCAGATCGAACGCCAGTTTTCAGCGACCACAGGGCTTCGGAGGCGCAGGGAAACCGCAGAACCAGCGGGCTTCTTCGGGCGCTATGCGCACGTTGCAGACATTGCTGCCATCCAGCATGTCTGCCTCAAAACTCGGGCGAGGGTCATGGATGACCAAGCATTACGCACTTCTTCTTCTGGCGATCATTGCTGAAGTCATCGCGACAACGGCGCTGGCAAAATCCGCCAGCTTCACGAGGCTGGCTCCAAGCATCATCGCCGTCATTGGTTACGCCGCCGCATTCTGGTTTCTTTCGTCTCCGATGCGGGTGATGCCGACAGGAATCGTCTATGCAATCTGGTCAGGCATGGGCATCGTGCTCATCTCCGCCATCGCATGGGTTTGGTATCAAGAAGCGCTCGACCTTCCCGCGATGCTTGGCCTCGCATTTATCCTCATCGGTGTGGTCATCATCAATGTCTTCTCCAAGTCCCTCGGGCACTAAGGCGATGAGTGCTTTGGGCAGAAAGAAGTCATTGGCAGTTCGTGGTGCAGGCATTGGCAGTCAAACCTCTTCAAGGACCCTGTGATGCGGAACACAATGCGAATGCCTGCTTTGGCGGGTTCGTCCTTCAGCCAGGGCCTCCTATGGATGGCGCTGAGCATGATGTCTTTCATCGGCATGTCCGTCGGGTCGCGCGAGATGGCCGCGACAATGTCGATCCGGCAGGTGTTGTTTTTTCGCGCACTGGTGGGCTTTGTCGTGATCCTGCTGGTGGCAAGATCGCTGTTGCCCGAGATCCGCCAGATGCAGAAGGTCCCGCTGCATGTTGCGCGCAATGTCGTGCATTTCACCGCGCAGTACTTCTGGACGATCGGTGTGGTGCTGCTGCCCCTGGCCTCGGTCTTCGCGCTTGAATTCACGATGCCGATCTGGGTGACGCTGTTTGCCTGGCTCATCCTGCGTGAACGGATCAGTCGGCCACGACTTCTCGCGACAGCTGGTGGCTTTCTCGGTGTCCTCGTGATCGTACGTCCGGGTATCGGTATGGTCGATCCTGCGGCTGGCCTGGTTCTTCTGGCGGCGGCTGGATACGGCCTGTCGCTGATCATGGTGAAAAATCTTACGCGTCATTGCTCGCCCGGCGCGATCGTGGTGTGGATGATGCTGATTCAGCTGCCCCTGGGTTTCCTGGCCTCCCTGACGGATTGGCAGCCGGTTCACTTTAGCGCCGTGCCCTGGATGCTGCTTGCAGGCATCGGTGCGCTGAGCGCGCACTTCTGCCAAGCGCAGGCGCTTAAGCGGCTGGAAGCATCCGTCGTCATCCCCATCGATTTTCTGCGCGTGCCGATGGCCGCGGTGGTCGGCTACTACGCATACGGCGAGGCGATTGACCTTTGGGTGTTCCTTGGTGGAGCGATTATCCTGCTGTCGAATTTTCAGGCAGTTCTGGCCGAACGCCGAGACAGCCGAGCAAAACTTCATGGGCCTGCCGCGCGACAGGATCGAGTTGCAGGGGCAGGAACATGGCTCCGGCGAGCATCGCAATCTACGAAGCCACCATGACCGTGGGCAAGAGGCCTGCGAGCATGAGAAATGCCTCGAAGCCGTGGCTGAGCAAGATTTGCCCCTAGAACTGTCGCATCTGTTCGGCGGTGCTGGTCATCCGCTGCCTCCGTTCCGGCTGCTGGGCGTCTGTCGGCCCGAACGGAGAGCACCACATATCCGCGTCTTTCTGGTTTCTGCTACCTGTTCCGGTGGACACTACCTTTGGGCATTCAGCTGCACGCGAAGTGCCCAATGCGTCTAAAACGGCGGGCAGATTGAAGAGCTGTGACTGATATCGCTCCGGCCTCGGCTGCGTCTTCAGACCGCGAAGAGGTGCCGGAACGCGTCCGGCCTGCGTGCCACGTCCGACAGGCGGCACCTGTCGAGGACCGTCAGGAAGGCCTCTCTGGCTTCGGCGAAGACGGTCGGCAGGCCGCACCCTTCGGCAATGCGGCAGGTGCTGCAGTCGACCATCGCGCCGTCGTCCTCGGTGTGCCTGACGACCTGACCAATGGTGATCTCGGCCGCCGGCCGGGCCAGCTGCAGTCCGCCATGGCGCCCCCTGACAGTCTTGACGAAGCCGGCGCTCCCCAGGTCCTGAACGATTTTCATCAGGTGGTTCTGGGAGATCCCATGCGCATCGGCGATCTGGCGGATCGAAGCCAGCCCGCCGTCATTGGCGGCAAGATAGATCAGCGCGCGCAGCGCGTAGTCGGTGTAGCGGGTCAACTTCATTTTTCCACAATACAGGTATTCCATCTGCATGTATAGGAGGTTATAGATGCATTGATAATGCATGTTTAGGA
>NZ_JAOTBE010000012.1 GCF_026162645.1 Paracoccus rhizosphaerae | reverse complement strand
CCTTCAGAATGCCGATGATCTGATCTTCAGTGAACCTGCTGCGCTTCATCTCTGGTCCTATCGGTTGGGCCAGAGTCTATCTCAAACTGGACTAGGCGGAGGGGGCAACGTCAGAGACGATGCCAAAGACCTGGAAGGGATCTTCGATCCGCTCAATCTGAAAATAACACATGCCTTCATAGCTGCCCACCCCGACGATCGTGATCGCTCCCACGACAATGGTCACTGGCGCCATGACAATGCCGGCGATAACGGCACCGAGTCCGGCCGACCCAGCAATTATCCCGGTCGTTCCCGCTGCAGATGCACCGGCGGCCGTAGATCCGAGCATCGTCAGGCTAGACGCGGAATGAACGAGCGTGTAGTAGCCCGTAGCCTACAGTCCAACTCCAGCTGCGGCCGCGCCTCCCCCAACAGCTGCGGCCGCAGTGGTCACGGCCTCCCCTGCAAGCCTCGAAAGCTGATAGTCGCAGACGCTCGCATGGACTGGGGCGGCGGCAAGAAACCAAGCAGCGAGGAGTGACGGAAATCTGGTAACGAGAAACATGGCGGAGCGCCCTTGCAACGAGTACATTCGTGAGCCTACGTCAGCTCTTGGCTGTCTGTCGAGATTGACGACTTGTGCGTCGCGAATAACTGCTGCTGGATGCCGTCGTGCGACAGTTGGACCAGAGAGCTTCATGTATCCGGGGGATTGCTTAGCCCGACGATCTGACGCGAGAAGTCCAGCGCACCCGAAGTCTCGCCGCGGACGCAGGCGTAGAAGTCCGTCTTGGGCCGTGACATATGCAGCGCGCCATCCGTGAAGCGCAGAAGACCGTTGACGATCGCGGGCCAGGGCCCTGAAACGTCGGGCGGTCGAAGGCCGTGGCAATCTAGTCTAGGACGGCATCCGCGGGCACGGTAGGTGCGGCATCGCCTGGCGCGGAACGCCGGCCTTCCAGGGGGTCGCCATGGACGGCCGGATCGAAAACAGGATCTGCATTTGCTGTGCTGCCCATGCCTACGCTGGCCTCAGCATTGGCCACATCCCATGCGACGCGCTTGAAGTAGAGGTCCAGCTCAGGAGAAAGGACAGCGGGATCCGGCGTATAGTCCAGCGTCCGGCAGTCGGTTTGATAGAGCATCGTGTGCACGAAGACGGCCAGCGCGTATTCGCCGAGGGCATTGGGATGGATGTCGTCGCGAAACAACTGCCGGTGATCGGTTATTCCCGGCACGACCCCCGCCTGGATGTCGTCATAGACCCGCGCCCACCACGCATGGCCGGGGAAGGTCCAGATCCGCCAACCGGCCGGCATCTGGGGATGCATCTGGTGCATCTTCCAAGTCACGTAGTCAGCAAAGAAGCGGAAGCAGCGACCATATTCCGGCAGGCAGCCGCGGAAACCCCCAAATTCGGACCATACGGCTTCGTTGGGACCGCCGAAGCCGATCCACCCTTCGGTATTCGGCCAGATGGACCAAAGGATCACCTCGCCCGGCGCATCCCGTGCGTTCAGGTAGGTGTTCTCGGCGAAGTTCAGCAGATATCGCAAAGTTTCGTTCGAGACGGTCGGATCGGCCTTAGTCGGTCGCCCGAACATCGGGCCTGCCTCGGTGATCATCAGCGTGTCGAAGCTGCCGATCTGGAAGCGCGCGGGGCCGGTCGGGTTTTCGTCCCACCGGATGCGCATGGGCGAGCCCGGAATGGTGTCGCGCCGGTGAATCAGGTCGTCCGGCTGCGATGGTCGTCCGAACTGGCTCTGGTAGAGGTTCATCAGATCGCCGGGCCAGCCCTCGATCCCGCCGTTGGTATAGCTGTCGGTCAAGCTGTGGCCGCTGTGAACGTGACGGCTATCCTTTGTCGAGGCTTGCCGCAGCGCCGCCGGCGCCCCGTCCAGCCGCGCAAGCACATGCAGCGCCTGCCCCGCGGCGTCAAACTTGCCGAACAACTGCCACCCCGGCGGCACGGGAAGCGAGGCCGGCACGACCCGCAGGCCGTCGCGCGGCTGCAAACGCAGCGCGGTTTCGATGATGCTCAGGCGGTCTTCCATGGGCTTCGTCCGGTCAGAGGGTCTGCCAATCCTCCCCTAAAATGACCCCGCGGATCAAGACGGTCATGCCGGCGACTATCTTCCCATCAGCCGCGCGACGACGGGGGCCAGCACGATGACGATCACGATGCGCAGGATGTGGTGGCTGACAACATAGGCCAGATCCGCTCCGGCGATGATCGCGATCACCACCATCTCGGCCTGGCCACCGGGAAGGAAGGCCAGGAAGGCGTCCAGCGCGGGCGCAAGGCCCAGCATGTAGATCAGTTCCAGGAAGACCAGGCTGATCATCGCCAGGATCATCGAATAGACGATCCCGGCGGTGACGTCGATGCGCAGTTCACGGGCAGTGATGCCAGCATATTTTGCGCCGACCGCGATGCCGATGAAGAATTGCGCGGCCTGGATGATCTCGGCCGGGGGACGGGTCTGCACGATTCCGGCCAGCGACAGCGCGGCGGTGAGGATCATCGGTCCGAGGATCGAGGCGCCGAAGAGGCCGACCCGCTCTCCGATCTTCCAGCCCAGGATGCCTGCCGCGACCATCAGCGCGATCTGCGACCACGCGACCGAGGTCAGCGGTGCCCCCGGCGGCTGCGACAGGTCCACCTGCCAATAGATCGTCATGATCAGCGGGGCGACGGTGACGATGACCAGGATGCGGGTCGCGTGGATCAGCGACAGCGCGCGGATGTCGCCGCCCGCCTCCTCTCCGAAGACCAGCATGTCCTGAAGACCACCGGGCATCGCGGCATACCAGGCGGTCGGGTGGTCAAAGGCGAAGACGCGGCGGAACAGCGGATAGCCGATGAGGGCGATGACGCCGATGAAGACCGGAACGAAGGCCAGAGACCCCGCGATATCTGGCAGCCCAACCAGAACCTGTGGCGTGATGGACGCGCCCACGGCCACACCCAGGAAGGTCCGCATGAAAATGCCGAACTGCCCAGCCCCCTGCATCCGTGCGCCCGCTAGCGCGATGGTCAGGCAGGCCAGCATCGGCCCAAGCAGCCAGGGCAGTGGCAGCCCCAGCCACAGAAAAATCACCGCCCCGACAAGGGCGGTGCCGAAGGTCGTCAGCCGTGCCTTAGTCAAACGTCAGTTCTTCCAGCAGGGCCGCATACTGAGCACCGTGCATGTCGCGATCGGCGGCAGAGCCCTGGATCACGGGCCGCGGCAGGCTGAACTTGATCACCCGCAGGTCGGCGATGTCGAACCGCTTCAGCTGGTCTGGCGAAACCTGGTAGAGTTCTGCCACGCGCTCGGTCGACAGGTCGCCGGACAGGCGCTGGAACACCTCGGGGCGGTCGCAGAAGATGTCGATGGTGACCCAGAACGGCCCCGCGTTCTTCGAACGAACCTTCAGGACAAGATCGCCAAGCGTCATGCGGTCACCTCTGCACGGATGTCGGATGTCTCGATGCGGAAGGCCGACATCGGGTCGTCCAGCGCCATCACGTGGTTCAGCGCGAATTCGTAAAGCGCGCCGCGGTCAGTGGTGGCCGGGGAATAGGGGAAGGCGAAGGTCGGCAGTTCCTCGTCGTCGGTCAGCGGATAGTGCAGCACGAACGGATTGATCAGCTTGCCGATCTCGGCGGCCTCGGCCTGCGTTTTGGCGGTGATGATACCCAGCACGCCGACCTCGACCGGGTCGCCCGTTCGGTTCTCCAGCGCGCCAAGTGCGCCGTTCACGCCGATCAGCCGGAACTCCAGGCCATAGGCCTCGGGCGACAGCTCCATCCGGGTCCGGATCTCGGCCTGCAGGAAACCAGTAAGGCGATCCACCCAAGCCTGCGCGTTCTGCGCATAATGGGCGTTGCGCAGGATCGCCAGGATGGTCGTCTGGTATCCTGCGATGCGCGCCCCCTCCAGCTTGACGGTGTAGGAGCCGGGCACCCAGGCCGACCCTTCGACACGCACGCGGCGGTCGTCCAGCGCCGTGTATCGCGCGCCGGTGACGTCCAGATAGCCGCCGGGCTCGAACAGGCGGAACGGGTCCGAGTTTTCGTAAAGCATGTGGGCACTGACCGAGTGGGGCGTGCAGCGCGCGCCCTCGGCCAGGGGTTCGACCGTGAAGCCGGTGTCGTCGAAATCGACCATGATCACGCCCGAAGTCGGATTCGTGGAACACAGCGCCCCGCATTCAGTAATCTTGGCACCATGCCAGACGCCGCCTGCCGCATCGCCACGCGACAGCGGCAGCGCCGCGATGGTCGCCGTGTCGGTGGTACGGCCGGCGATCACGATGTCGGCGCCGGTGGCCAGCGCCGCCTGAATCTGTTCCGCCCCCGCCAGAGCCACGATGTTGGTCAGGTCGTCCAGCGCGATTTCGGGCGCGGGCGGCAGCGGCGTGACGCGACCGGCGGCCAGGGCCTCGGCCACGCGGGCCGCCGGCTGACTGGAGTAGAGCCGCGCGATCCGCAACTCCTGCCCCAGTTCACGGGCCAGTTCGACCGTGATGTCATACATCCAGTCCACGGTGCTGTCGGTGCCGCAGGTGCCGGCGGTGCCGATGACAAGGGGCACCCCCGCCTGTGCGCGGGCCTGCATCAGCGTGCGCCATTCGGACTTAGTTGCGGCACGTGAATATTTCGACTGGCCCGCGCCAAGGCTGAAGGGCCCACTGTCGGTGGACCCTCCGTCGATGCAGATGATGTCGGGGGACATCGCGACGCCGCGCGCCAGCGCCTTGCGGTCGAACCCGAGGCCAAGGACGCCCGAGGGCACCAGAACGCGTGTCGTCATCTCAATCCTCGTTCAAGCTGGGATCATGCGTTGGCACCGGCGGTTTCTTCAGCAGCCGGCGCAGGAAGATCGGCGCGACAAAACCAAGGATTGCCGCGATCCACAACCCCACTGCGATGGGCGAGGATAGCAGATACCAGAAGTCGCCGTTCGACAGCACCATGGCGCGGCGCAGGTTGTCCTCCATCGCGTTGCCCAGAAGGATGCCCAGGATCACCGGCACGGTCGGGATGTTCAGCTTGCGCATCACGTAACCCAGCACGCCGAAGCCCACCATCATCAACATGTCGAAGCTGGACCCGGTCAGCGAATAGATGCCCACGAAGGCGATCATCGTGACGCCGGGCAGCAGCACCCAGGCCGGGACTGACAGGATCTTCACGAAGATCTTGACCATCGGCACGTTCATCAGCAGCAGGACGACGTTGGCGACCAGCAGCGACGCGATCAGCGACCACACGACCTCGGGGCGTTCGGCAAACAGCAGCGGTCCCGGCGTGATGTTCAGCGTCAGCAGCAGCGCCAGAAGAACGGCGGTGGTGCCAGAGCCCGGCACGCCAAGCGTCAGCATCGGCACCAGCGCGCCACCTGCGGCGGCGTTATTGCCGGCTTCCGGCGCAGCGACGCCCTTGGGATTGCCCTTGCCGAAGGTCGCCTTGTCCTTGGCGATAGATTTCTCGCCCATATAGGCCAGGAATGACCCCAGCGAGGCCCCTGCCCCCGGCAACACGCCCGCGACGAAACCGATGCCCGTGCCGCGCAGCATGGCGCCGGTGGTCTGGCGCAGCATCCTCCAAGGCACCAGGATCTTGCCCAGCTTGACGCCGATGGCGCTGTCCTTGCCGTGGCTTTCGATGAAGAAGAACACCTCGGCCACAGCAAACAGGCCGACGATGGCGACAAGGAAGTCGACACCGTCCATCAGGTGCAGTTCACCGAAGGTGAAGCGCGGCATGCCGGTGGTCTTGTCCATGCCGATCATCGCGATGCCCAAACCAATCGCGGCGGCCATCGCCGCCTTGGCCTGGTTCGACGACCCGATCCCGCCAAGCGTGCAGAAGGCCAGCATATAGAGCGCGAAGTATTCCGCCGGACCGAATTGATAGGCCACGCGTGCCAAGTAGGGCGCGAAGATCATCAGGCCGATGGTCGCCAGCAGCGCGCCAACGAAGGACGCGACACCCGACACGACCAGAGCCTCGGCCGCCTTGCCCTGACGCGCCATGGGATAGCCGTCCAGCGTGGTCATCATCGCAGGCTCATCGCCCGGGATGTTCAGCAGGATCGAACTGATCCGCCCGCCATACATGGCGCCATAATAGACCGAGGTCAGCAGAACCAGCGCCGAGATCGCGTCAAGGCCCATCGAGAACGAGATCGGGATCAGCAGCGCCACGCCGTTCGACGGACCAAGCCCCGGCAGCGCGCCGATGATCGTGCCGACGAAGCAGCCGATGATGGCCAGGATTAGGGTGTAGAGGGTGAGGGCCGTGGAAAAGCCCATCGCGAGGTTGGATAGCGTTTCCATGAGTTCAGAACCCCCAGCCCGCGGGCAGGCTGCGCAGGCCCAGACCCAGGATGACGCGGAACAGCACGAACAGGCCCACCGCCAGCCCCAGCCCGGTCAGCGCCGAACGTGTCGGATTGCCGCCGATCTGCCAGCTGAGGATGCCGGACACGATTGCGGTCGGGATCAGGAAGCCAAGGGGCGTGATCGCTTCGGCATAGGCGGCCAGCGCCACCAGCGCGATTCCCAGTTGCAGGATCATCGGGCCTGCGGGCCATTCCTCGTCCGGGTCCGGGCGCAGGATCATCACCAGCGAACACAGGATCACGACGCCGGCGACCATGTAGGGGAAGACGCGTGGACCCACCGGGTCGGACATGAAGCTCGTTTCGATGCCGCGGGCGCTGAGGATATACCCCAACGCCACGACCAGCATGAATGAGCCGAAGATGCGGTCGCCCTTGATCATTGGATCAGGCCGATCTCGCGCGAGATTTCCTGCGTTTCGGCGATGTCTTCCTGCACAAAGGTCTGGAAGTCGTCACCGTAGACGGAGAAGGGCTCCAGCCCGTTCTCAGTCATCACCTGCTGCCATTCTTCGGATTCGCCGACCTGCTTCAGCATGTCGACCCATTCCTGATAGCGCTCGTCGCTGATGTCCTTGGGAACATAGATGCCGCGCCAGTTCATCGACACGGTGTCGATACCCTGTTCCTTGGCAGTCGGCACGTCCTCGAAGCCTTCGACGCGCTCCTCCGAGAGGACCGCGATGGGGCGCACGTCGCCCGACTTGATGAAGCCGGTGATCTCGGACAGGTCGCCGGTCATGGCCTGCGCAAAGCCGCCCACCGTCTGCGTGATTGCATCCGCCCCGCCGTCGAGGCCGATATACTTGACCTGGCGCAGGTCCTCGAACCCGGATGCGTCCAGCATCCGCAGCACCTTCAGGTGGTCGAACCCGCCCACGGCAGAGCCGCCGGCGAAGGCCACGCTCGACGGATCGGCCTTCACCGCCTCGACCAGGTCGGTCAGGTTCTGGTACGGGCTGTCCTGCGCCACGACGATCACGCCGGGATCGCCGCCGATCGAGCCGACCCAGCGCACCTGGTCCGCGGTCGCACCCGCGAAGGCGTTCTGCGCCAGACGGGTGGTGGTCGAGGACGAGGCGGCGACGAACACTTCCGGATCGTCGCTGCGCTTGCTGACGACCTGCGTATAAGCGACGCCACCGCCGGCGCCGGCAAGGTTGGTCACCTGCACCATATTCGGCACCAGCCCCAGTTCGGTCATGATCCGGCCGATCTGGCGGCAGGTGAAGTCCCAGCCGCCGCCCGGGTTTGCGGGCGCGATGCATTCCGCAGCGGTGGCGGGAACGGCGACGGTCATCAACAGCGCGGCAGCGGCCGCACGGGTCCAAAGTTTCATGCTGTCCTCCCAGACATGGCCCGCACGAAAGGCGGCGGGCTTGCGGGGCACAGGGTTTGATGAAAAGCTGACACCAACCTGTCACAGATGCTGAAAAGTTGAGCGGATGCGTTTTCTTCTGGTCGAGGACAGCGACGAGCTGGCCCGCGCCGTTGCTTCGCGGCTGGCGATGGAGGGTCACGGGGTGGACCATGCGCCGACGCTGGCCGATGCACGACACTTTCTGGAAACCGTTCCCTACGACCTGATCCTGCTGGACATTTCCCTGCCGGACGGCGACGGGCGCGACTTTCTGGTGCGCGAACGCGCGGCGCGGCGGGACACGCCCGTCATCATGATGACGGCCAGCGCCTCGGTCAGTGACCGGGTCAGCACGCTTGACCAGGGCGCCGACGACTACATCACTAAGCCCTTCGACTTTGCCGAACTGCAGGCCCGCTGCCGGGCGGTCCTGCGCCGTCGGGACGGCGCCATCGACAGCCGCCGCCATTTCGCGGGTTTCGTCTTCGATTCGCTGGCCGCCACGTTGACTGTCGCGGGCGAGGTACGCGAACTGCGCGCACGCGAACTGCGCCTGCTGGAAATCCTGCTGTCTCGGCCGGGGCAGGCCTATTCCAAGGCGCACCTGATCGACCGGCTGTTTTCCTTCGACGAAGAGGTCAGTGACAATGCGATCGAAGTCTATGTCGGCCGCCTTCGCCGCAAGCTGGAAGGGTCGGGCGCACGGTTGGAGACACTGCGTGGCGTCGGCTATCGGCTGATCCCGGAATGATGGCGCTGACACGGCTGCTGGACCCATCGCGCACGGTGTCGCTGCGCCGACGGCTGGTGTGGCAGTTCCTGACCCTCTCGGCGCTGCTGGTCATCGGTCTGTTCGTGACGGTGGGCTGGGTGGCCGACCGGGCGTCACGCGCGTCGCAGGACGCAGTCCTGGGGGCCGCCGTCACTGCCATCGCCGAAGGCATCCGCAGCGTCGATGAAGGGCTGGAGCTGGAGCTGCCCTATGCCACGTTCTCGATGCTGGGCGCCATGGGGGAAGAGCGGGTCTTCTATGCGATGACGGTCGGCGGGCGGATGTTGACCGGATACGACGACCTGCCCCAGCCCGCCCGTCAGCCGGACGACATGCAGCCGGTCTTCTGGAACGCCGACTATCGCGGGGCCGATCTGCGGCTGGCCGCCGTCATGCGGCAGATGCTGGTCGACAACCGGTCCGAGCCGGTGCTGGTCAGCTTGGGCCAGACCCGTCTTGGCCAAGCCGCGATCGCCCGGGAAACGGCCCGCAGCGCGGCATGGGCGGCGCTGGCCTTTCTGGTGCTGGCGCTGCCGGTCGCCCTGTTGGCTGCGCAGGCGGTGCTGTCACCGATCCGCAGCCTGGCCGAGGTGGTCGGCCGTCGCGGTCCGCGTGACCTGCGCCCCGTCCGCCACCATACACCCAAGGAACTGGCCCCGTTGCTGCGGGCGCTGAACGGGCTGATCGGCCGGCTGCGCGCGGCGCTGGACCTGGCCGAGACGTTCATCTTCGAGGCCGCCCACCGCATCCGCACCCCCCTGTCGCTGGTCCGGACCGAGGCCGAACTGGCCCTGTCCGAGACCACCGATCCCGCCACTCGCCTGCGCCTGCGCCGCATGGTGCGGGCGATTGGAGAAAGCAGCCGCTCGGCCAACCAGATCCTTGATCACGCGATGGTCCTCTATCGGACAGACCAGTTCGCGGCGGCGTCGCTGGACATGTCCGCCCTCGTCAAGGCGGTCGTCCGGGCGATCCGCCCGCTGGCCGACATGCGCGACATCCGTATCGTCGAACGCGGCACCGACCTGCCCTGCCCCATTGAGGGCGATGAACGGATGCTGGAGATCGCCTTGCGCAACATCCTCGACAACGCGGTCAAGTACGCAGCCCCCGACGGGCTGATCGAGGTTGAGCTGACCCGCAGCGACGGCTTCGCGGCCGTTGCGGTGCTTGACGACGGGCGCGGCCTGTCGGACGATCCGGCGACGCTGGCAGGCCGGTTCCGGCGCGGCGCCAATGTGGGCGACACAAGCGGGTCGGGCCTGGGACTGACCATCGTCACCGAGGTGGCCTCGGCGCATCGCGGCCGCTTCGCGCTGTCGAACCGCAAGACGGAGGGCACATGCGCCTTGCTGAAGTTGCCGTTGCGCTGATGCTGTGGGCGGCGCCGGCCGCCGCGCTGGAGGTCGAGGCCGAGCGTGTCTTCGGCGCGGCCGACGGCGACGAGATCTCGGTGCTGTCGACGACCGACCTTGCCGCCATCGCGCCCGTTCTGGAGGATTTTGTCCAGGGCAATCCCGGCCGCAAGGTGCGCTACCTGCAGGCCGCATCAACCGAGATCGATGCGGCGATCCGGCACGAGGACGCGCGCTTCGACCTGGTGATCAGTTCGGCCATGGACCTGCAGATGAAGCTGGCCAACGATGGCTTCGCCAGATCGGTGGCGCCCGCGGCCGAGCGGCTGCCGCCCTGGGCCCGGTGGCGCGACATGCTGTGGGGCATCGCGCTTGAACCCGTGGTGACGCTGGCTTCGCGCCAGGCACTTCGCGGCTTGCCCCTGCCGCGGACGCGCCGCGACCTGATCGCCGTCCTGCGAGAGAATCCGGGCCGCTTCCAAGGCCGCGTCGCCACCTATGACCCCGAAGAGTCGGGCGTCGGCTATTTCCTGGTCGCACAGGACGATCAGGTCTCGGACGGGTTCTGGCGGCTGGCCGAGGTCATGGGGCGCCTCGACGCGCAGCTCTACTGCTGTTCGGAAGAGATGATCGGCGAACTGCGCGCGGGCCGGATCGCCATCGCCTACAACGTGGTGGCCAGCTATGCCGCCCGCTTCCGGCCCGACGATCCCGATCTGGTGCAGCTGGCATTCGACGACTACACATTCGCGATCCTGCGCTCTGCGCTGGTCCCGGTCGATGCCCCTGACCCCGAGGGTGCAACGCTGCTGCTGTCTCATCTTCTGTCGGATACGTCGCAGCGGACCTTCGCCACCGGCGCGGGCGTGGCGCTGGTGCCCGGAACCGGGCCGCCGCCATCGCCGCATCTTCGACCGATCCGGTTGGATGCGGGCCTTCTCGTCTATCACGACCGGTTGCGCCGTGCAGGGCTGCTTGCCGAATGGCAAGGCGCGATGATCCAGCCCTGACGGCGCTGCCTGACCGCAGCAGATGCATCACATCCCGGCGCAGAGGGAACGTCAGAACAGCTCGACATCGCCGCCGCGCGGACGCATCGGCTGTTCCCGCTCGGCCAGGCGCGCTTCGCCAAGCAGGTGCATCTGCACGCGCCCGTTGACCGGCCAGAACCGGATGCGCCTGGCCTGCGTGCCGCAGAGATCGCTGCCGATCAGCGGGATCCCTTCGTCCATCAGGAAGCGGCGGGCCGCGTCGGCGTTGCGCTGTCCGATATCAGGCAGCCCCGCCATCATGCGTGCGCCACCAAACAGCTTCGCCCGCAGCCGTCCGCGCGCGGCGCCGCGCCTTAGGAGGCCGTTCACAAGCACCTCCATCGCCGCCGCCGCATAGCGGATGTCGGAACCACCAGGCCCCGAATCGGGCAGAAGGAAGTGGTTCATCCCGCCGATACCGCGCTCCGGATCGGCGATGCAGGCCGACACACAGGACCCGAGGACAGTGGTGATGACCATGTCAGGGTCGTCGTGGATCGCGTGTTCACCCTGGATGACGTGGATGACCTTGGCGGCGTCTATCCGCGTCATGACGCGAACCTCGCGGGGGTTGTCTCGCGCCCCAGAAGCGCCGCTCCGATCCGGCCAAGGGGCAGGACCTCTGCCGCGCCGCCCATCTCGACGGCCATCCGCGGCATGCCCCAGACGACCGAGGTCTCGCGATCCTGCGCAATGGTGGCGGCGCCTGCGCGGCGCAGGCGACACATGCCTTCTGCCCCATCGGCGCCCATTCCCGTCAGGATCGCGGCCCGCAGTTCGATCCGCCCGGCAAGCGCAGCGGCCTCGGAGAAGAGCACATCGACCGAGGGCCGGTGCCCCGAGACTGCAGGTCCCGCCAACAGCCGCGTCCGGACGCCGCCGCGCAGTTCGACCGTAAGATGCTGGTCCGGCGCCGCCGCCAGATAAATAGTGCCACGGCGGAGCGGCGTGGCGTCGAGCGCGGCCACGACCGTCGGCGCCAGCAGCTGGTCAAGCCGTCGCACAAGCCCCTCGGCGAAGCCCGGGCGGATGTGCTGGACCACCAGCGTCGGCGGGCAATCGTCGGGGAACGTCCCCAGCACGGCCTCGAGCGCAGTGATGCCGCCTGTCGACGCCCCGATCAGGATCACCGAATCAAACGGAGCTGTCGTGGCAGGCGAGACGGATGGCCCGCGGGGGGTGACGGCCGGCCAGCCACCCAGGTCGCGAATCAGCGTCGCCGCCAGGCGCTCGGCCGCGCTGTCCAGGTTCGTCCCGCCCTGCCCTTCCTTGAAGATCACGACATCCGCCTCGATCATCGCCAGCATGTCCGACAGCATCTCGAACTCGGGCATGTCGGCCAACTCCGAGGCGATGGCCACGCGCCGTGGAAGATGCTTCTCGATCAGCACGTAAGCCTCGCCCAGGGTCGCGGCCGGCAGCGCGGCGACGTTGCCTCCGGCTTCGCAGCAACGGCGGATGGCCATGCGCCGCGCGGCGTTGGGATCGGCAATGAGCAGGATCGCTTTCGGCACGTGCACTCTCCGGACAATGTCCTGCGACGATGCGACGGAAAAGGTGAAGAATTCCTTTCCCGCAGCCGGTCCGGATCAATGGCATTTTAAGTTCGCGCGGAACGCTTCGTTAAGGTTCGGATGCTACCGATGGGGTGCCGATTACCGTAACGAGATGGATCACATGCACGCCCTGCCCCTGCCAGAGACATTCGACCGCAAGGCCGTCGCGCTGTTCGCGCAGACGCTGATTGACCACCGCGGCAAGGATGCCGTCCTGGATGCCGCGTCGGTGTCGCGGATCGGTGTTCCCGCGGTCGAGCTTCTGGTGGCCGCGCGAAAGCAGTGGCTGGCCGACGGGCGCAGCCTGCAGGTCCGCAATCCTTCGGCGGCATTCCTCGCGACGCTCGACGATTTCGGCGCCTCCCTGGATCTCTTGCAAGCAGAGGCCCCTGCATGACCACCCGCATCCTGGCGGTCGACGATTCGCCCACAATCCGCGCGCTGGTCTCGAAGGCCCTGCGCAACGCCGGTTTCGAGGTCTTCTTGGCCTCTGACGGCGTGGAAGGCGTGGGCGCATTGTCCGAAGCCGACCCTCACCTGATCATCACCGACATCAACATGCCCCGCATGGACGGCTTTGGTCTGATCGAAAGTGTCCGTTCGACCGGCACCCATGCCGAGGTGCCGATCCTGGTCTTGACCACCGAAAGTGGCGCCGACCTGAAGGCCCGCGCTCGTAGCGCCGGGGCTACCGGCTGGATCGTGAAACCCTTCGAGGACGCGCGCCTGATCGCCGTCATCGACAAGGTGCTGGGGCGCTGAGATGGACGAGATGGACGAATTCCGCGAGATGTTCTTCGTCGAATGCGACGAACTTCTGGAAGGCCTGGCCAACGGCCTGCGGAAAATGGAGGATCCCGACTTCGACAAGGAGACGGTGCATGCCGTCTTCCGCGCGGTGCATTCGATCAAGGGCGGCGCCGCAGCCTTTGCCCTGACGACCCTTGTGACATTCGCACACCGGTTCGAGACGCTTCTGGACTTGATCCGATCCGACCGGATGGACACGCCGCCCCAGATCATTGCTCTTCTGCACCGTTCGTCCGACTGCCTGTCCGACTTGGTGATGTCCGCACGTCAGTCGGCGGAGCCCGATCAGGCGCATGTCGACGGCCTTCTGGCCGAGCTTGACGCGCTGATTGAGGATGACGATCCGGTGGCGGATACGTCGTTCGAATTCACGCCGATCGTGCTCGACTTCGGCGACGCACCGACCCCGGCTCCGACCGCCGAAGAAGGCATTATCGTCCGGATGACGCCGAATTTCGAGCTGTACCGGTCTGGCAACGATCCGCTGGCGCTGCTGGCGGCCCTGCGCAAGCTGGGCGACGCGACGGTCGAACTGAACGTCGATGCAGTGCCGCGGCTGGAAGACTGGGCCCTGGAACGGCCCCAACTGGGTTGGACCGTCCGCATCTCCGGTGCGGTATCCGAACTCGACGTCCGTTCCGTCTTCGAATTCGTCGACGATTGCTGCCGGCTTTCGATCAGCCGGATCGAGGAAGAACAGCCCGTGATGGCGCAGCTGCCGATGGCTGATCCGGTCATGGACACGCCGCCCTCGCCCACTTCGGCCCCGCAGGCACCCGTTGCCGAAGTGCCGCCCGTTGTTGCCCCACCAGCGGCGCGACCCTCGGGCGCCGTGACCGAGCCTGCGCAGGGCGCCACGATCCGCGTGGGCCTGGACCGCGTCGACCGGCTGATGAACATGATCGGCGAACTGGTCATCAAGGAGGCCATGCTGTCCCAGGTGATCCAGACCGCGGGGCTGCACGAATCGCCCGACGTCGTCGCCGGTCTTGATTCGATTCGGCAGCTGGCGGGCGATATCCAGGAAAGCGTCATGGCGATCCGGGCCCAGCCGCTGAAGCTGGTCTTCCAGCGCATGCACCGCATCCTGCGAGAGGCGGCGGACGCCACCGGCAAGCCGGTCCGCCTGGTCACCATCGGCGAGCAGACCGAAGTTGACAAGACGATGATCGAGCGGCTGGTCGATCCGCTGACCCACATGATCCGCAACTCGGTCGATCACGGGCTGGAAGATGCGCTGACCCGCCAGAGGCGCGGCAAGCCGCAGGAAGGCACCATCACCCTCTCGGCTGCGCATCGCTCCGGCCGCGTGCAGATCGAGGTCTCGGACGACGGGGGCGGGATCAATCGTCCGAAGGTTCGCCAGATTGCCGAGGACAAGGGGCTGATCGCGCCCGGCAGCAACCTGACGCCATCGGAAATCGACCAGCTGCTGTTCCTGCCGGGCTTCTCGTCGAAGGATGAGGTCTCGGCGCTGTCGGGGCGCGGCGTGGGGCTCGACGTGGTGCGCCGCGAGATTATGGCGCTTGGCGGCCGGGTGATGATCGATTCGGTCGAGGGCAAGGGCACGACCTTCTCGATCGCGCTGCCCCTGACGCTGGCGGTTCTGGAAGGCATGCTGATCCAGCTGGGGGGCCAGACGATGGTGCTGCCCATCACTGCGGTTCAAGAGACGTTGCAGCCTGACCGCTCGATGCTGCACGGCGTGGGCAAGGATTCGCAATTGCTGGCCAACCGCGGGGACCTGATCCCGATCATCGACCTCTGCCAGACCTTCGGGCTTGACGAGGCCGAGAAGGAGGGTGGAGTCCTGATCGTGGTGGAAAGCGACAGTAGAAAGCGCGCCGCCTTCCGCGTGGACGGCATCTTTGACCAGCGCCAGGTCGTCATCAAGAGCCTAGAGCAGAACTATGGCCGCGTTCCCGGCGTCTCGGCCGCCACCATCCTCGGCGACGGCAAGATCGCACTGATCATCGATCCCGAGGAAATTATTCTGTCTTTGTCAAACGACCACGGCCGCCACATGGCTGCCATGGCCTCAAACGGGTGACACATGCTGCAAGCCATCTCTTCCAATGCCATCGGACAAAGCGACGTCGTCGCGTTCAAGCTTGCCGATCAGGACTTCTGCATTGACATCGGCCTCGTCCGCGAGATCCGCGGCTGGACGCCCACCACCATGCTGCCGCATGCCCCGGGATACGTGAAGGGCGTGATCAACCTGCGCGGATCGGTCGTCACGGTCGTCGATCTGTCCGCGCGGCTGGGGTTCGGCTCAGCGACGCCGTCGCAACGCCACGTAGTCATCATTGCGATGCATGCCGGCCGCGTGGTCGGGCTTCTGGCGGATCTCGTCTCGGACATCCTCACCATTGACGAGGATCACATCCAAGGCGTTCCCGACATCGCCTCGAACCCGGCGCGGGAATTCATCACCGGCATGATCACGCTGGAGGATGGCCGCATCCTGCGCAAGATCGACCTGGCGCAGCTGCTGCCCGTCCCGCACGGAGCCGACGCTTGAGCACGCCCTCTGCCCCCGGCCCCCAGCTGAGCGACGTCCAGTTCCGCAAGATTGCGGGCCTGGTCTACGAGGACAGCGGGATCATCCTGTCCGAGGCCAAGCGCAGCCTGCTGATGGCCCGCCTGAACCGCAGGCTGCGCGCGCTGTCGCTGCCGGACTATGGCGCCTATTGTCAACGGCTGGACAGCCGCGACGGCCCGGACGAACGGCGTCACCTGCTGTCGGCGATCACCACCAACGTCACGGCCTTCTTCCGAGAGAACCACCACTTCCAATCCCTAGCCCGCGCCATCCTGCCGCCGCTGGTCGAACAGGTCCGGCGCGGCCGCAAACTGCGGATCTGGTCCGCCGCCTGCTCCTCGGGCGAGGAGGCCTATTCCATCGCCCTGACGCTTCTGGAGGTCATGCCCGATGCCGCCCGTCACGACGCGCTGATCCTGGCGACCGATATCGACCCCGAGATGGTGGACAGGGCCGAACGCGGCGTCTTCTCGGGAGAGGCCCTCAAGCCCGTCGCCCCGGCGCAGGTGAAGCGCCACTTCCATGCCACGCAGGCGGGCGTCGAGGCCAGCGCCGAGATCAGGGGCATCATGCGGTTCGCGGAACTGAACCTTCACGGAGACTGGCCCTTCTCGGGACGGTTCGACGTGATCTTCTGCCGCAATGCCGCGATTTATTTCGACGGTCCGTCGCGGAGGCGCCTTTGGTCGCGCTTCGCGGGCGCGATCGAACCCGGCGGCTCCCTCTATATCGGGCATTCCGAACGCCTCGACGGCCCCGCAAGCGCCTGCTTCGACGTGGCGGGCACCACTCACTATCGCCGTAACCTTCACCCTGTTCCGACCACTACCTGAAAGACCCAAAATGGCACTCAAATCGAACCTTCACGTCATGGTGGTTGACGACATGACCATCAGCCGCTCTCTGATCGAGCAGGCACTGGACTGGGCCGGTCTCGTCAACGTGCAATACGAGGCCAACGGCGAAAACGCGTTCCGCAGGCTGGCGGCGGCCCCTGTTCATCTGGTCATCTCGGACTACAACATGCCAGGGATGGACGGACTGTCGCTGCTCGAGGCGCTGCGGCAGAACCCCAGCACCCAGCGGATCGGCTTCATCCTGATCACGGGCACCGCCAACCGCGAGATGATCGAACGGGGACAGCGCGCGGGAATGAACAACTTCATTGCCAAACCCTTCACCAAGGAAGCGCTGCTGCGCTGCATCGAGTCGGTGACGGGAAAGCTGCAATGACGAAGGGCTGCGGGGCGGTCGCGTATGCAAGTGACAGGCCGCTGATCGACGGCATCCTTGCCGCCGAGCGCGAGGCCCGACGATTGGCGGCCTCGCTGACCGCGTTCGACCGGGCGCTTGCAGAAGGCGGTGACGCGGCCGCGTCGCTGCAAGGCGCCGACCTTCTTCGCCAAGAGGCCGAGGGGCTGGCACGTTTTCTGGGTGCGCTTGCTGCCGCGGGAGGCGACACCGCGTCGGCAGTGCAAGGCTTGGACCTGAGGGCGCAGGCCGAGCGGCTGTCGGGCAACCCAGCAGCCGCCGCGCAGCATGTCCTGGCAGTCGAAGTCTGGGATACGCCGGCCCCGTGATCCCGGCATGGAAGCCTACCGTGAACTGCGGTGCGCGACACAGGCCGCTTCGGCCGGCGCATCTGGACCCACCGGCGCGCGGACAACCCGCGGGGGCGGCGATTCCCGCGCCGCCCCCTTTTCATCGTCGTTCATATGCCTATGCTTGCCCCTGACAAGGAAGGGTGATGGCATGGCGCGGTCTGGACTCGATTATGGCGGAATGATGCTGCAGGCGCTGCAGGGCATGATCGCCGAGGTGCTGCGCAAGGTCGCGGCCGAGGGGCTGCCGGGAGATCACCACTTCTTCATCACCTTCGACACCCGCGAAGACGGCGTCGAGATGGCGGACTGGCTCCGCCAGCGCTATCCAGAGGAGATGACAATCGTCGTCCAGCACTGGTTCGACAACCTGACGATCCAGCCGGACCACTTCACGATCACGCTGAACTTCGGCAACTCGCCCGAGCCGCTGAAGATCCCCTTCGACGCGCTGCGCACCTTCGTCGACCCCTCGGTCGAATTCGGCTTGCGGTTCGAGACGCAGGAAAGCGCGACTGATGAGGAGGAGGACGAGGACGCCGAATACCACCTCGACGCCGAGGACGACGGCGACGACACCCCACCATCGGGCGGCGGGGAAGTGGTTCGCCTCGACCGATGGCGGAAATAGTCGCGTCGATGCGAGGGCTCTCGGCCTTTCCGATCACGCCGACCTCCGAGGATGGGCAGCCGATCCTGGACGACCTCTGCGGTCTGGTCCGTCGTCTGGCCGGGTCCGGCGTCGACAGCATAGGCCTGCTGGGCTCCACCGGCGGCTATGCCTATCTGGACCCTGGCCAACGACGGCAGGTGGTGGAGGCAGCGTTGCAGGCGGCGGACGTCAAGGTGCCCGTCATCGTCGGCGTTGGCGCGCTGCGCACCGACACTGCGGAATCGCTGGCGCGTCACGCCACTGACGCGGGCGCGGCAGGCCTGCTGCTGGCGCCGATGTCCTACACGCCGCTGACCGATGACGAGGTCCTTCAACACTTTCAGGCTGTGGCCGACGCATCGGACCTGCCGATCTGCATCTACAACAACCCCACCACCACGCATTTCACCTTCTCGCCCCAATTGCTGGCGCGTCTGGCGACGTTGCCCACCGTGACGGCGGTGAAGATGCCCCTACCCGCTGATGGTGATTTCGCCGCCGAGATCGACCTTCTGCGCCGGGATCTGCCGCCGGGTTTTGTCGTCGGCTACAGCGGCGATTGGGGTTGCACCTCGGCCCTGCTGCGGGGCGCCGACGCCTGGTTCAGCGTGGCGGCGGGACTCTGGCCCGAACAAACGGCGTTGCTGGCCCGCGCCGCCAGCGACGGCGACCAGACTGCGACAGCCCTCTCGCAAGATCGGTTCGGGCCGCTCTGGAAACTGTTCCGGGACCATGGAAGTCTCCGGGTGGTGTATGCGGCCGCGAACATCCTGGGCCTGACGACTGCACGCCCGCCACGCCCGATCCTGCCGCTGCCAGACCCGATCCATGCCGAGGTCGGGGCCGCGGTCGCCGCACTGGAAAGCTGAGCGACTGTTAGCGACGGTATGCAGCGGCATGCGAATTGCGTCCGCGCGCGGCTGCCGCTACACCCCTCGGCGAAACCGTGAGGGAGCGACCCGATGACCAAGACCCGCACCGAAACCGACAGCTTCGGACCGCTGGAGGTTGATGCCAGCAAGTACTGGGGCGCGCAGACGCAGCGTTCGATCATCAACTTCCCTATTGGATGGGAGCGTCAGCCCGTCCCGATCATCCGCGCCCTGGGCGCGATCAAGCTGGCGGCAGCGCGCGTGAACCGTGCCTCGGGCGATCTTCCGGCCGATCTGGCCGACGCGATGGAGCAGGCCGCGACCGAGGTCTTCGAGGGCAAGTTCGACGACAACTTCCCGCTGGTCGTCTGGCAGACCGGGTCCGGCACGCAGTCGAACATGAACGCCAACGAGGTCGTCAGCAACCGCGCGATCGAGATCATGGGCGGCGAGATGGGCAGCAAGAAGCCCGTCCACCCCAACGATCACTGCAACATGGGCCAGTCTTCGAACGACACCTTCCCGACCGCGATGCATGTCGCCATCGGGATGCAAGCGCGCGATGTACTGCTGCCGGGCCTTGAGAAACTGGCCGCCGCGCTGGAAGCCAAATCGGATGAGTTCAAGGACATCATCAAGATCGGCCGCACCCACACGCAGGACGCGACGCCCCTGACCCTGGGCCAGGAGTTCGGCGGCTATGCCCATCAGATCCGCAAGGGGATCGAGCGGGTGAAGGCCTGCCTGCCCGACATCTACGAGCTGGCGCAGGGCGGCACCGCCGTCGGCACCGGGCTCAACACCAGGAAGGGCTGGGACACCGCCATCGCGGCCGAAATTGCCAAGATCACCGATCTGCCGTTCGTCACCGCCCCGAATAAGTTCGAGGCGCTGGCCGCCCATGACGCCATGGTCATGTTCTCGGGCGCGCTGAAGACGGTGGCGGGCAGCCTGTTCAAGATTGCCAATGACATGCGGCTCTTGGGCTCGGGCCCCCGCTCGGGTCTGGGCGAGCTGATCCTGCCCGAGAACGAGCCGGGGTCTTCGATCATGCCGGGCAAGGTCAACCCGACGCAGGCCGAGGCGCTGACCATGGTCTGCGCCCATGTGATGGGCAACGACGCCGCGGTCGGCTTTGCCGGATCGCAGGGCCATTTCGAGCTGAACGTCTATAACCCGATGATGTCCTACAACGTGCTGCAGTCGATGCAGCTTCTTGGCGACGCGGCCTCCAGCTTCACCGACAACATGGTTGTCGGCACAAAGGCCAATGTCGAGCGGATCGAGAAGCTGATGAAGGAATCGCTGATGCTGGTGACGGCGCTGGCGCCGACCATCGGCTATGACAACGCGACCAAGGTCGCCAAGACCGCGCACAAGAACGGCACCACCCTGCGCGAAGAAGCGATCAACTTGGGATTCGTCGACGGCGAGACCTTCGACCGCGTCGTGCGCCCCGAAGACATGATCAGCCCCAAGGGCTGACGCCCCTTGACCCGACCCTTGCGGGGCGCGCTATTCTCGGCGCGCCCCGTTTCCAGTTCCGGACCCATGACCAGCATCATCAACCTGCGCCAGGCCCGCAAGTCCCGCGCCCGCGACGAAAAGCGCGCCCGCGGCAACATGAATTCGGCGATCCACGGCGAACCGAAGCCCCTGCGCGATGCGCGGAAGGCCGAGGAGGATCGCGCAAGGCGCGTGCTCGACGCCCACCGCGCCACCCGGGACCCTAAGGAATGATCGACCTTCCGCCGATGACGCCGCCGATCAAGCGGTCGGTGACCATCGACGGGCACCGGACCTCGGTTTCGCTCGAGGACCCGTTCTGGAAGGCGCTGGCCGAGCTGGCCGCAGCACGCGGGATCACCCGCGCCGCTCTGATCGGGCTGATCGACCACGCGCGCCAGCCAGAGGTCGGCCTTGCCACCGCGCTGCGCCTGTTCGTCGTGGACAGGCTGATGTCCGATCGACAGGCCTGAGACCGGCTGCCGATCAGCGGGCGCCGATATGGGTTGAGGTCAGGTCCAGCAGGATGTCGCCCTCGGCGTTGCGAACCTGGGTGCGGACGGTCAACACGTTTCTTTCGCGCCGCAGCCATCGTGCCCGTGCGGTCAGCACGCCGCCGCTACGGTTCGACAGGACCTGCGCGTTGATGGTGATCGCCTCGGGGACGCTGTCGACCTCTTCCTGCGGCTGCTCTCCTCCGAGGACAAGGCAGGTGGCGATCATGTCCGCAAACCAAACCAGCGCGCCGGGCTGGATCGTTCCTTGCGCGCTGAGGATGTCGTCGTTCACCGTCATCTCGCCCTCGACCTCGGTCTGGCTGACGCCCGTGATGTCGCATTCGATCTTGCCGCTAAGGGTCCGTTCAGTCATCGCAGGTCATCCTTCTCAGCTGTCGGACAGCGGCCGCAGGCGACCCAGCTTCCGCGTTCAGTCGACCAGCCGCGCGATCAGCGCCGAGGTATCCCACCGGCCGCCGCCCATCAGCTGGACGTCCTTGTAGAACTGATCGACCAACGCGGTGACGGGCAATAAGGCTCCCACCTCGTCTGCCGCGGCCAGACAAATAGCCAGATCCTTGCGCATCCAGTCGACTGCGAAGCCGTGTTCGAAATGACCCTCGGCCATGGTGGCGTGGCGGTTCACCATCTGCCAGCTTCCCGCGGCGCCCTGGCTGATCACCTCGACCACGGCGGCCGTGTCCAGGCCGGACTTGCGCGCGAAGGCCAGCGATTCGGACAGTGCCTGCACCAGCCCCGCGATGGCGATCTGGTTGCACATCTTCGTCAGCTGCCCCGCCCCGACCGCACCCATGCGACGGCAGATCTTGGCATAGACGCCGATCACCTGCGCCGCGCGGTCAAAATCCGCCGCATCGCCGCCGCACATGATCGACAGCTGCCCGTTCTCTGCCCCGGCCTGCCCACCCGACACCGGCGCGTCGACATATCCCAAGCCGGCCTCGTGCGCGATCTGGGCCAGCTCTCGCGTGACCTCGGCCGAAACCGTGGTGTGGTCGACGAAGACCGCGCCCTTCGACATCCCGGCGAACGCGCCGTCGGGGCCGAGGCAGATCTGGCGCAGGTCGTCATCGTTGCCCACGCAGGCCATCACGAACTCGGCGCCCTCGGCCGCCTCTCGTGGGGTAGCGGCGTGACGGCCGCCGTGACGTTCGGACCAGGCCTGCGCCTTCGCCGGGCTGCGGTTGAAGACGGTCATCTGGTGCCCCGCCTTGGCCAGATGGCCGGCCATCGGAAAACCCATCACGCCAAGTCCCAGAAACGCCGCTGCAGCCATCGCTTTTCTCCTGCCGATCACGCTGTCGCCGCGCGTTGAATTGGCGGCGCGGCTGTCCTATGCAGCACACCACCACCCATGCGCGGCCGGGTCAACCCGTGCCGCGACCCGGCCCGAGGACTTGCCCGATATGCTGACCCTGTTTCGCTGGCTCTTGCGGCTAACCGTCGGGCTGATGATCCTGATCGTGCTATCCGCTGGCTTGGTGTGGTATTTTGCAATGCGGTCTCTGCCCAATTATGATGGCCGGTTCAGCGTTCAGGGCCTCGACTCCCCGGTCGAGATCGTCCGGTCGACCGAAAACGTCCCGCACATCTTCGCCAGGAACGACACGGACGCGTTCTTCGCACTTGGCCTGGTCCATGCCCAGGACCGGCTGTTCCAGATGACACTGCTGCGACGCGCCGCCCAAGGCCGCATGGCCGAGGTTCAGGGCCCGCAAGCCCTGGCCGCGGACGTGCTGGTCCGGCGGCTGGAGATCTATCGTTCGGCGCAGGCATCCTTCGACGTGCAGGACGATGCCACCAAGGCTGCGCTGCGCGCCTATGCAGACGGTGTGAACCAGTGGATTCGCATTGTGAACGAAGGCGCGATGGGCAGGGGCGCGCCGGAGTTCTTCCTCTATCCCGACGTGATCACCTTTTGGCAGCCCGCCGACTCGATCGCCATCCTGAAGCTGCTGGCCGCCAGCAGCACCACCGCCGCCGCGGACGAGATCCTGCGCGCGCGCCTGTCCCTGGCCTGGCCCGAACGCGGCCCCGAGCTGATCGACGGGCCGGGCGTCCCGAGCGACCTGCCCAGCTACAGCTCGATCTTCCCGGACCGGCGTCTTGGAATTCCAGAACGGCGGCGCGATCCAGACGCGGTTCGCAACCAGGGCACCTTCCTGAGCCCTACCCTTCCGGTCGGTGGGAACGTCTTTGGCGCAGGTCCGCAGCGCACTGCGGCGGAGGGTTCGCTTCTGGCGAATGATCTGCAGACAGGACTGACGGCGCCGTCTCTCTTCTATCTCGCCCGGATCGAGCTTCAGGGCGGCGGCGTCATCGGCGCCACCATTCCCGGCATGCCGCTGGTCCTGTCGGGACGCAGCCCGGCCTTCTCGTGGGGGATCGCGCCCCTGCACATCGACGACGCCGACATCGCGATCGAGGAAGTGCAGCCCGGAAACACCAACCGGTATCGCGGACCACGCGGCTGGACCGAGTTCGAGACCCGGACCGAGACGATCCGCGTGCTGGACGGCGGTGCCCGGACGGTCACGCTGCGCGCCACGCAGAACGGCCCGGTCCTGTCCTCGCTGGATCCCGGACTGGCCGACGTGATCCCTATCGGCCATGTCGCGGCACTCCGCTGGACGGGCCTCTCGCGGCAGGACACGACGATGTCGTCGCTGATGGCGCTCATGCGGTCGGACACGGCGGCCGAGGCCGGCCGCGCGCTGTCGGGCATCGTGGCGCCTGCCCTGACAGTGACCCTGGCCGACAGGAAGCAGGTTTTGAGGCTGGCCGCGGGCGCGGCGCCGGAACGTGGCGGCAACCACCCGACCGCGGGCGCCATGCCCTCGCCCGGCTGGCTGCCCGAGACCGCCTGGCTCGGCGCCACCTCTCTCGCGGCCGAGCCTCAGGGACCGGCCGTCGCCCTGGCGTTCGACACCGATGAGGACCCCGCCCTCGGGATGCGGCACAAGCGGCTCGAGAAGCTGCTGGGCGACCGCGACGTCCACTCTCGCGACAGCTTCATTGCGGCGCAGCTGGACGTCGTCAGCCCGGCGGCGCGGGCGCTTCTGCCGCTGGTGGGGGCGGATCTGTGGTTCACGGGCGAACCCGCCGCCCCCGGCACGCCGGAACGTCAGCGTCAGGACGCGCTGACGCTGCTGGCCGAATGGGACGGCGCGATGAACGAACACCTGCCCGAACCGCTGATCTATGTCGCATGGATGTCGGCGCTTCAGGACAGGCTGATCCGGGACGAGCTGGGACCCCTGGCCGATGACATCACGCAACTGCAGCCCGGCTTCATCGACAGCGTCTTCCGCAACAGCGGCGGCGCAGGGGCCTGGTGCAACGTCATCCAGAGCGCCGTGACCGAGGACTGCGCCCTGATCGCGCGGCAGTCGCTGGACCGCGCGATCCTGGACCTGTCGGCGCGCTATGGCAGCGACGTGGCCAGCTGGCGTTGGGGCGACGCGCACCAGGCACGCCATATCCATCCCGGACTTGGCGCCCTGTCGGCGCTCGGCTGGATCGTGAACATCACGCAGTCCATCTCGGGAGGAGAGTTCACGGTTGCCCGCACCGGCCTTTTGGCCACCGGCCCGCAACCCTTCGAAGCCGTCAGCGGGGCTGGCTATCGCGGTGTCTATGATCTGGCGGACCCCGACAGCTCGGTTTTCATCACGTCCACGGGTCAGTCAGGCCACCCGTTCTCGCGTCACTATGACGACATGGCGGGCCTGTGGCGACGCGGCGAATATGTCGGCATGTCGCTGGACCCCGACCTTGCCCGCGCGGCGGCGGTTGGCGTCACCGTCCTGACGCCGACCGACTGACATCACCGCCTTGTGCCGCTGAAAAGGAAACGGGGGCACCAGGCCCCCGTCACCCTCAGAAGTGAATCGCGCGGCCGTAGGCGTCCAGAACGGCCTCGTGCATCATTTCGGACAGGGTCGGGTGCGGGAAAACCGTCTCCATCAGGTCCTGCTCGGTCGTCTCGAGCTGGCGGCCGACGACATAGCCCTGGATCAGCTCGGTCACCTCGGCGCCGACCATGTGGGCGCCCAGAAGCTCTCCGGTCTTGGCATCGAAGATGGTCTTGATCATGCCCTCGGGTTCGCCCAGGGCGATGGCCTTGCCATTGCCGATGAAGGGGAAGCGGCCGACCTTGATGTCCAGCCCCTGCTCTTTCGCCTTCTGTTCGGTCAGGCCGACGCTGGCGACCTGCGGCTGGCAATAGGTGCAGCCGGCGATGCTGCCCGGCTTGATTGGGTGCGGGCGCTTGCCCGCGATCAGCTCGGCGACCATGACGCCTTCATGGCTGGCCTTGTGCGCCAGCCAGGGTGCGCCCGCCAGGTCGCCGATGGCATAGACGCCCTCGACCCCGGTGCGGCAGTATTCGTCGGTGATGACATGGGTGCGGTCGACCTTGATGCCGGCCTCCTCCAGGCCCAAGCCCTCGGTGTTGCCCACGATGCCCACGGCCGAGATGACGGTATCGAACTCCTGCGTCTCGATCTTGCCGCCGGTCTCGATATGGGCGGTGACGGTATCGCCCTTGCGGTCCAGCTTTTTGACGCCGGCCTTTTCCAGGATCGTCATGCCCTGCTTGACGAACTGCTTCTTGGCGAAGGCGCTGATCTCGGCATCCTCGACCGGTAGGACGCGGTCCATGACCTCGACCACGGTCGTCTTGGCGCCCAAGGTGTTGAAGAAGCTGGCGAACTCGATTCCGATGGCGCCCGAGCCAATGACCAGCAGCTTCTTGGGCATATGCGGCGGCACGAGCGCGTGCTTGTAGTTCCAGACCAGCTTGCCGTCAGGCTCCAGCCCCGGCAGTTCGCGGGCGCGTGCGCCGGTGGCCAGGACGATGGATTTCGCGGTGATTTCCTCGGTGCCCTTGTCGGTCTTGACGGTGACGCGGCCCTTCCCGGCCAGCTTCGCCTCGCCCATGATCGTGGTGACCTTGTTCTTCTTGAACAGGTGCCCGATCCCGCCAGACAGCTGCTTGGCAACTCCACGCGACCTTTTCACCACCGCGTCAAGGTCATAGCCGATGCCGTCGGCCTTCAGGCCGAAATCCTTGGCACGGTGCATCAGGTGGAACACCTCGGCGCTGCGCAGCATTGCCTTTGTTGGAATGCAGCCCCAGTTCAGGCAGATGCCGCCCAAGTGCTCGCGCTCGACACAGGCCACCTTCAGGCCCAGCTGCGCGCCACGGATCGCGGCGACATAGCCGCCGGGTCCGGCGCCGATCACCACCATGTCGAAATTCTGGGCCATCACGTCCCCCGCTGACTGAAAATATAGTTCAGCGTTAAACGATTTGCCGCAGGGCGGCAAGCGTGGCTCAGCCGTGGTTGATCCGGCGCGGTTCCTCCTCGACCTCGGGCTGGGGCACCTCCTCGGGGCTGGACTGCGCGTCGTCCAGCACCGCCTCGACGGCCAGGGTTGTCGCGTTGGGGGTGATGACAGCGAAGCTGCCCTGCTCCTCGGGCGTCAGCGCGCGGCGCTGCGTGGTCCGCCAGCCGGCATAGGCCGTCAGCAGCGCCATCAGCACGCCCATGTAGATCCAGAAGCCGTCGGGGCCGATCGTGCCCATCAGCCAGCCGGTGATGATTGGCCCGCCCATGCTGCCGATGCCATAGATGAACAGCAGACCCGCCGAGGCCGCGGCCATGTCTGACTGGTCCAGATAGTCGTTCGTATAGGCCAGAAGCAGCGCATAGATCGGGTTCGCGACGCCGCCCATGATACCGCCCGCGATCACCAACCCGACCGTGCCCGGCTGCGCGGCGATCACGATCAGCCCACAAAGGCCGCCCACGGCCGACAGCATCAGCACCAGCTTGCGCCGGTCATAACGGTCCGAAATCCAGCCGATCGGATATTGCAGGATCAGCCCACCCGCATAGACCGACGCCACGAACAGCGAGATCTGGGCCACCGACAGCCCGACCTGCGCCCCCCAGACCGACGACATCCCCGACAGCACCGCAAACACGCCGCCCATCAGGAAGATGCCCACGCAGCCCAGGGGCGACGCTTCATAGAGGCGGCGGAAGGACATCCGCTTGATCGTCTCGAACTGGGGGGCGGGCTGGGCCGACAGCAGGATCGGCGTGAAGGCCAGCGACACCAGCACCGACGGGATCACGAACAGCAGAAAGCCCGCCGGATCGGCGACGTTCAGCAGCGCCTGCGCGGTAACGATGCCCAGAAGCTGCACGATCATGTAGGCCGACAGCGCCTGGCCCCGGTTCTCGTTCGTCGAGCCGGTGTTCAGCCAGCTTTCGGCAGTCACATAGACGCCGCAAAAGCTGAAGCCGATCAGGAAGCGCAGGAAGGTCCAGACCAGCCAGTGCGGCTCGATCGGGAACAAAATCAGCGTAGCCGAGATCAGCGACCCCAGTGCCGCGAAGACGCGGACATGGCCCACGTTCTTGATCAGGTCAGGAACCGTCAGGCTGCCCAGCAGGAAGCCGCCGAAATACCCGGTCATGACGATCGACATCTGGAAGGTGGGGATTCCCTCGATGCCCCCGCGGATACCCAACAGGGTACCCTGCATCCCGTTGCCGACCATCAGCAGCAGGATGCCCAGAAGCAGCGGCCATGTGGTACGCAACACCGATATCATCGCGGTCTCGTCTCAACGTTGGGTCGGGGGAGGGTCGATGACCCAGCCCTAGTCCCGGCGCGGGCGGGATGCCAGCGGGAATCCGACCTCAGGGGATCAGCAGCGACGCGTCGCCATAGCTGAAGAAACGATAACCGTCAGCGACTGCATGTCCATAGATCTGGCGGATTTTTTCCGGCCCCATCAGCGCCGAGACCAGCATCAGCAGCGTCGACTTCGGCAGGTGAAAATTGGTCATCAGCCCGTCGGTCACCCGGAATTGATAGCCCGGATAGATGAAGATATCGGTCGTGCCTTCGAAGGGCGCCACACGGCCGGGACCGTCGGCGGCCGATTCGATCAGCCGCAGCGCCGTGGTTCCGACCGGGATCACGCGCCGCCCCTCGGCCTTGGCGCGGTTGATCGCGTTGGCCGCATCGGCGCCGATCTCACCCCACTCGGCGTGCATCCGGTGGGTGGTCACGTCGTCGACCTTGACGGGCAGGAAGGTGCCGGCGCCGACATGCAGCGTGACATGCACGAACTCGACCCCCAGCGTCTCCAGCGCGTCCAGCAAGGGAGCATCGAAATGCAGGCTGGCGGTCGGCGCGGCCACGGCACCCTGTCGCGCAGCCCAGATCGTCTGGTAATCCTGCCGGTCCTGCTCGTCCGGCGCCCTCAGCGAGGCGATATAGGGCGGCAGCGGCATCGCGCCGACCGTCTGCAGCGCCGCGTCGAAGGCATCGCCGGTCGCGTCGAAGACCAGCCGCAGCCCCGCCGCCCCCATCTCGACCACCTCGGCCGATAGGGCGTCGCCAAATCTGATCACCTCGCCCACGCGCAGCTTTCGCATGGGTTTCGCCAGCGCCTGCCACCCTTCGGCGGCAGGCTCCAGCAGCGTGACCTCGATCTTCGCGGTCGCGTCCCCCTGTGCCGAGGCGCGGGTGCGCGTGCCGGTCAGTCGCGCCGGGATCACCTTGGTGTCGTTCAGCACCAGCACGTCGCCGGGCCGCAGGATGTCGGGCAGATCGCTGACGCGGCGGTCAGCGATGGCGCCGCCCTCGGCCAGCAGCAGCCGGGCCGCGCTGCGCGGCCGCGCCGGCCGCGTCGCGATCAGGTGGTCTGGCAGGTCGAAGTCGAAATCCGAGAGTTTCATGATCCGGCTTCTGCGTCCGACCCCGCGCAAGGTCAAGGACCCGTGATGCCCCACCAAATTCATCGGACTTTACATGGCCGACAAAAATGCTAGGTAACATTTGAACAGGGAGCCAGCCATGATCGTCTGCCACTGCACCCAGATCTCGGACCACGACATCCGCGCCGCCATCGACTGGATGCGCACAGCCGACCCGCAGACGATCATCACGCCAGGCAAGATCTATCACGCCTTGGGAAAACGCGCCGATTGCGGCGGCTGCATGCCGCTCTTTCTGGACACCATGCGCACCTGCGATAAGCTGGGCGTCGCACCGCCGATTTTGCGGGCCAGAACAGACAGCAAGAAGGATGCCACCCATGAAGGGCGACGCCAAGGTCATCGAATATCTCAACGCCGCACTGCGGTCTGAGCTGACGGCGGTCAGTCAGTACTGGCTGCACTATCGGCTGCAGGAGGACTGGGGCTTCGGCAAGATCGCCAAGAAGTCGCGCGAGGAATCCATCGAGGAGATGCACCACGCCGACCGCCTGATCGAGCGAATCATCTTCCTGGAAGGCCATCCGAACCTGCAGAAGCTGGACCCGCTGCGGATCGGCCAGAACCTTCACGAGACGCTGGAAAGCGACCTGGCGGCGGAACATGATGCCCGCAACCTCTACATTGAGGCGCGCGACTACTGCGAATCCGTCCGCGACTATGCCAGCAAGATCCTTTTCGAGGAGCTGATCCAGGACGAGGAAGGTCATATCGACTTCCTGGAAACGCAGCTGGACCTCTACCAGTCGATCGGCGCCCAGAATTACGGCCAGTTGAACGCAAGCCCGGCCGATCAGGCGGAAAAGGACGACGCGATGTAATCGCGCGGCGCGAGGCTAGCCCAGCCAGTCCCGCGCGAGGTCCGGCAGGTCGTCGAACGACTCAAGCAGCGCCTCCGGGGCCAGGCGTGAAATCGCCTCGCCCTCAGGACCGAAAGCGATCAGAGCAACCTTCACGCCCGCCGCCGACGCCGTCTTGCGGTCGGTTTCGGTGTCGCCCACCAGAAACGACCGCTGCACCTGCCCCCCTGCCTGTTCCACCGCCGCCTGATAGGGGCGCGGGTCTGGCTTCCTGACTGGCAGCGTATCGGCGCCGATCATCGCGGCGAACCGGTCGCGGATCCCCATCTCTCTCAGCAGCGTCTCGGCTAGGCCCTCGGGCTTGTTTGTGCACACCGCCAGCCGATGCCCGGCCTCGGCCAGCCGGTCCAAGGCCGCCTCGACCCCCGGATAAAGCCGGGTATGTTCGGCGATCTTGTCGGCATAGTTGTCCAACAGGCGATAATAATCCTCATCCTCCGCGCCGGGCGGCAGCAGGGTGTCGGCATCCATGCGCCCATAGCCCGCGCGCAGCATCGCGCGGCCGCCATGGAAGGCGATCAGCGCATCCTCGACCGGGTCCAGCAGGTCGCCCAGACCCCGTGCGCGAAAGCAGGCATTGGCCGCCCCCACCAGGTCGCCGGACGTGTCCGCCAGCGTGCCGTCCAGATCGAATACCACCGTGCCCGCCAAGCCGCATCCTCCGCAATGAACCGAAAACAAAGGTGAAGAGACAGCCTCTTTCGCCTGCGCCCGTCCCCGCTTAGAACGCGGGCGAACGATAAGCAAACAACTCGTGGGGTCGGGCATGTCGGATGCGGCGTTGGCGGTGGTGGTTCTTGCGGCGGGTCAGGGCAGCCGGATGCAGTCCGACCTGCCCAAGGTGTTGCACCGCCTTGGCGGCGTGCCGCTGGTCGGCCATGCGCTGGCCGCCGCCCGCAGCCTGGACCCAGAACAGGTCGTCGTCGTCACAGGCCACGGATCTGACGCCGTGGCCCGAGCGGTGGCCAAGCTTGACCCCGACGCCGCGACCGTCCTGCAGGCCGAACAGCTCGGCACCGGTCATGCCGTCGCGCAGGCCCTGCCCGCGCTGGAAGGGTTCGAGGGGCGGGTGATCGTGCTTTACGGCGACACGCCCTTCATCGGCCGCGATACACTGGCCGCGCTGGCGGGGCACCGGTCCGACATGGTGGTGCTGGGCTTCGAGGCCGCCGATCCGGGCCGCTATGGCCGCCTTGTCGTCACCGACAAGGGGCTGGAGCGGATCGTCGAATGGAAGGACGCCGACGAGGCCACCCGTGACATCGTGCTGTGCAATTCCGGGGTGATGGCACTGGATGCCGGGCTGCTGCGCCGGCTGATTGCGGGCCTTGGCAACGAGAACGCTGCCGGCGAATACTACCTGACCGACCTGGTGGCGCTGGCCCGGGCCGAGGGCGCGCAGGCCGACGTGATCATCTGCGACGAGGCCGAGACGCTTGGCATCAACACCCGCGGCGAACTGGCCGCCGCCGAGGCCGCCTTCCAGACCCGCGCCCGCGCCGCGCTGATGGAGGACGGCGTCACCCTGATCGACCCCGCCAGCACCTTCCTGGCGCTGGACACGGTCATCGGCCGCGACGCGATCATCGGCCCGAACGTCGTCTTCGGCCCCGGTGTCACCGTCGAATCCGGCGCCGAGATCCTGCCCTTCTGCCATCTGGAAGGCTGCCACGTGTCCTCGGGCGCCACGGTCGGTCCCTTCGCGCGGCTGCGTCCGGGCGCCGAACTCGGCGGCGACGTGCATGTCGGCAACTTCGTCGAGATCAAGAACAGCGTCCTTGACGAGGGCGTGAAGGTCGGCCACCTGACCTATCTGGGCGACGCCCATGTGGGCGAGCAGACGAACATCGGCGCGGGCACCATCACCTGCAACTATGACGGCGTGATGAAGCACCGCACCACCATCGGGCCGCGCGCCTTCATCGGCAGCGACACCATGCTGGTGGCCCCGGTGACGGTCGGTGCGGATGCGATGACCGGATCGGGCAGCACCATCACCGAAGACGTGCCGGACGGCGCACTGGCCCTAGGACGGGCACGTCAGGTCACGAAACCCGGCCTCGCCACGCGACTGATGGCGGCGCTGCGCCTGAAGAAGGAGACACGCTGATGTGCGGCATTATCGGGATTCTGGGCAGCCATGAGGTGTCGCCCCTGCTGGTAGATGCGCTGAAGCGGCTGGAGTATCGCGGCTATGACAGCGCCGGCGTGGCGACGGTGGATGCCTCGGGGCGGT
Source organism: Paracoccus rhizosphaerae (assembly GCF_026162645.1). Lineage (GTDB taxonomy): Bacteria > Pseudomonadota > Alphaproteobacteria > Rhodobacterales > Rhodobacteraceae > Paracoccus > Paracoccus rhizosphaerae. The sequence goes on along the minus strand of NZ_JAOTBE010000012.1, from coordinate 39,159 downwards.
TGGACCGGCGGCGCGCCGTGGGCAAGCTGATCAACCTGTCGGACCGGCTTGTCCACCAGCCGCTGCCCGGCCAGGCAGGCATCGGTCACACCCGTTGGGCCACCCACGGCGCTGCCACCGAGGTGAATGCCCACCCGCATCAGTCGGGCCGCGTGGCCATCGTGCACAACGGCATCATCGAGAACTTTCGCGAGTTGCGGGCCCGCCTGGCCGACCTGGGCATCCAGCCGCAGTCCCAGACCGACACCGAGACCGTGGCGCTCTGGACCGCGCATCACATGGACCAGGGCATGGGCCCGGTCGAGGCCGCCCGCGCGACGCTGTCGCAGCTGCACGGCGCCTTCGCGCTGGCCTTCCTGTTCGAGGGCGAGGGCGACCTGATGATCGCCGCCCGGCGCGGCAGCCCGCTGGCCATCGGTCACGGAAAGAACGAGATGTTCCTGGGCTCGGACGCGGTGGCTCTGGCGCCCTTCACCGACCGCATCACCTATCTGGAGGACGGCGACCATGCCGTCCTGACCCGTGCCGGTGTGCAGGTCTGGGACGCCGCCGGCCAGCCGGTGGACCGCCCGGTGGCGCGCATCGACGTCGGCGCCACGATCATCGACAGGGGCGGTCATCGCCATTTCATGGCCAAGGAGATCGCCGAACAGCCGGTGGTCATTGGCGACGTGCTGAACCATTACGTCAAGGGCGACCGCATCGTCCTGCCCGAGGGCCTGGACTTCGTTGCGCTGGACCGCGTGACGCTGGTCGGTTGCGGCACGGCGCATCTGGCGGGGCATGTCGCGAAATACTGGTTCGAGCAGTTGGCCGGCCTGCCCTGCGACATCGACGTCGCCTCCGAGTTCCGCTATCGCGAGCCGCCGCTGTCGGATCGCAGCCTGTTCGTTGCCGTCAGCCAGTCGGGCGAGACTGCCGACACGCTGGCCGCCCTGCACTATGCCCGTGGCCGGGTGGCGCGAACGGTCGGGCTGGTCAATGTCGGCACCTCGGCCATCGCGCGCGACAGCGACACGGCGCTGCCGACGCTGGCCGGGATCGAGGTCAGCGTGGCCTCGTCCAAGGCCTTCACCTGCCAGCTGGCTGTTCTGGGCGTGCTGGCGTTGAAGGCCGCGCATGACCGGGGCCGGATCGACGGTGCCGGGCTGGCCGCGCATCTGCGCGACCTGCGCGCGGTGCCCGCGCTGCTGGCGCAGGCACTGGCGCTGACGGATGATTGCCGCACGCAGGCGGCCTGGCTCGCGCAGGCGCGCGACGTTCTCTACCTCGGGCGCGGGGCGCTTTACCCCGTGGCGCTGGAGGGCGCGCTGAAGCTGAAGGAGCTGAGCTACATCCATGCCGAGGGCTATGCCTCGGGAGAGTTGAAGCACGGGCCCATTGCGCTGATCGACGGCGACGTGCCGGTGGTGGTGCTGGCGCCGCATGACGCGCTCTTCGACAAGACCATTTCGAACATGCAGGAGGTGATGGCCCGGAACGGAAGGATCCTGCTGATCTCGGACGCTGCCGGCATCGCCGCCGCTGGCGACGGCGTGACGGCGACCCTGGCCCTGCCGACGGGCGGCGGCGTCTTCCAGCCGATCCTGTATGCCGTGCCGATGCAGTACCTGGCCTATCACACCGCCGTCGCCAAGGGCACGGACGTGGACCAACCCCGCAACCTGGCGAAATCTGTAACGGTCGAGTAGCCGCGGTTAAAGCCGGCGGAAGGTTACGTAATGGGGCACCCGCCCCTCGCGTAGGGCCTTCTGTTCATACCGGGTGCTGATCCAGTCGTCCCAGGCCTGGTCGGTGTCGAGGATCGTCTCAAAACCGGCGGGCGGGACCTCTTCCCGTGCCTGGCGAATATAGTCCGAAATGTCGCTGGCGACCCGGAATATCCCACCCGGCTGCATCACGCGCGCCAGCGGCAGCAGGTGTTCTGGCGTCACGAAGCGGCGGCGGTGATGGCGGGCCTTGGGCCAGGGGTCGGGGTACATCAGGAAGGCGCGCTGGATGCTGGCGTCTGGCAGGACGTCCATCAGGTCGCGTGCGTCGCCCGGATGCACGCTGACATTCGAGACCCTGGCTGCCCTGATCTTGCCCAGCAGCATCGCGACACCGTTGATGAACGGCTCGCAGCCAATGATGCCGATGTCGGGATAGGTTGCGGCCATGTGCACCATATGCTCACCGCCGCCGAAGCCGACCTCCAGCCACACCGGCCGGTCGTCGCCGAAGATGGCCTGCGGGTCGATGTGGCGACGTTCGGGATTTTCCTCGACGGTGATCCCGCGTGGTCGCAGGTCGCCCAGATCCTCGGACAGGTAGCCCTTCTGGCTCTGGCGCAGGGTCTTGCCGTGCCGGCGGCCGTAGAAGTTGCGGCGCGGCGGATCGGGATCGAAGCTTGATTTCGGTGTGTCGCTCATTTCCTGCGCATAGCCGCAAGGCGCTGGCGAATACAAGGGGCGCTGTTTGCGTCCCGCGGCCGCCGGGGGCTTTGCGCCCCCGGACCCCCGCAGGATATGTGCGGACCGTCGCAGGCGTGGCGGATCAGTCTGCCATCAGCCGGCTGATGATCACGGTCACTTCAGGCTTCTTACCGATCTCCTCCATGGCGACCTGCCTGGCGATCTTGCGGATTGCCTCGTCCAGCTTGCCGTCGTCGCGCACGGTCCGGGCGTCCGCGCGCTCCAGAAAATCAGAGAGCTCGCTTTCGATCTGGCGGACCAGATCGGCGCCGCTGCGGCCGCGCTCGGCCAGACCCATCAGCTCGACCCAGGCATCGGGAAGGGCGTTGTCGTCCTCGTCGACGATGACGCTGACGGTCGCATGACCGTTCAAAGCCATGCGGATCCGGTCGCGGACGACGCCGTCCATCGAGCCGATCAAGACGTTGCCGTCGAGGTAGAGGCGCCCGGTTTCCACATGATCGACGACCTTAGGCGTGGTTCCCGTCAGGTCCAGCACGGCACCGTTCACCGCGATTTCGGCGGCCATGCCCTTGGCACGCGCCAGCATCACATGCTCTCGCAGGTGCAGGTGCTCTCCGTGCATGGGCACGACGATCCGGGGCTTCAGGATGTCGTGCATGGCCTCGATGTCAGGACGGTTCGCGTGCCCCGAGACGTGGAAGAGGCCGTCGTCGGCGTCATAGACCTCGACGCCGATCTCGCTCAGCGCGTTCATGATCCGGCCGACGGAGCGTTCGTTGCCGGGGATCGTCTTCGAGCTGAAGAGGAAGCTGTCGCCTTCCTTCAGCGACAGCCCCAGATAGCGGCCCCGCGACAGCTGCGCACTGGCCGCGCGGCGTTCGCCCTGGCTGCCGGTGACCAGCAGCAGAACCTCGCTCCGCGGCAGCTTGGCGGCCTCGTCGGGGCCAATCGTGTCAGGGAACTCTCTCAGGACGCCGCTCTCCAGCCCGACGCTGACCATGCGCCGCATCGCGCGGCCCAGCAGGCAGATCCTGCGCCCCGATGCCTTGGCGGCATCGGCCAGCGTCTTCAGCCGCGCGATGTTGCTGGCAAAGGTCGTCGCCACCACCAGGTTCGGCTGCGCCATGACCCATTCCAGGATCGGCGTGGCCAGAAGCGCCTCGGAGCGGCCGGGATGGGTCGAGAAGATGTTGGTGCTGTCGCAGGCTAGGACCTTCACGCCCTCGCCCTCGGCCGCGACCTCGGCCAGGCCCACCGGATCGAACGCGTCGCCGACGACCGGCGTGACGTCGGTCTTGAAGTCGCCGGTGTGGACGATCCGACCCGCCGGGGTGTCGATCAGCAGGGCCGAACTTTCCGGGATCGAGTGGCTGATCGGCAGGAACTGGACGCTGAACGGCCCGACCTGGGTCACTGCCGGACGCGCATCGGCGATGTTGACCGCCTCGACCGGCAGCCCCATCTCCTCCATCTTCAGGCGGACCAGCGTCCCGGTGAAGCGGCGGGCATAGATAGGGACGTCCAGCCGGCCCCACAGGTGGCCAATGGCGCCGATGTGATCCTCGTGCCCGTGGGTGACGAAGATCGCCTCCAGCCGGTCGCGGTTCTGCTCCAGCCAGGTCAGGTCCGGCATGATCAGGTCGATGCCGGGGCTGGCATCCATGTCCCCGAAGGTCACGCCCAGATCCACCAGGATCAGCCGTTCCTTCCCCGGCGCGCCATATCCATAGACATAGGCGTTCATGCCGATTTCGCCCGCGCCGCCAAGCGGCAGATAGATCAGGCGGTCAGCCATTGCCCATCTCCTTGTTGTAATCGTGAATCAGACGCAACCCGTGCATCGTCAAATCGTCTTCTATGGCGTCGAACAGGTCAAACCCCTGATCGAACAACGGCGCAAGCCCGCCGGTGGCTATCACTTTCATCGGGCGGTCGCGCTCGGCGCGGATCTTGTCCACGATACCGTCGACCAGACCGACGTATCCCCAGAACACGCCTGACTGGATACATGCAACCGTATTCGTGCCGATGACGCTCTGCGGCATGGTCACATCGACATGAGGAAGAGAGGCCGCGCCCATGTGCAGCGCCTCGAGCGAGAGGTTTACGCCCGGAGAGATCACGCCGCCGATATAGGCGCCGTCGACATCCACGACATCGAAGGTGGTGGCCGTGCCGAAGTCGACCACGATCAGGTCGGGCCCGTGCCGGTCATAGGCGCCGACGGTGTTCACCAGCCGGTCGGGGCCGACGGTCGTGCCCGGATCGACTCGCGGCGGGACTGGCAGCAGGCAGTCGGGCTTGCCGACAACCAGAGGGCGGGTCTCGAAATAGCGGTTGCAGAGGACGCGCAGGTTGAAGACCACCCGAGGCGCAGTGGCGCTGATGATGCAGGCGTCGATCTGCAGCGTGAACTTCTGGACAGCAATCAGCGTGGAAAGCCAGACGTAGTATTCGTCAGCCGTGCGCCGGTGATCGGTGCTGATGCGCCAGTGCGCGAGGAAGCGGGTGCCGTCCCAGATCGAGAAGACGGTGTTCGTGTTGCCAGTGTCGATGCAGAGCAGCATGGGTCTATCCGCCGAAATGGACGTCTGCGGCCGCGATGACCTGTCGCCCCCTTGCGGTCGTCAGGATCAAGGCGCCGCTTTCATCGATGCCTTCGAACCGCCCCTGCGTCTCGGACGCGCCGGTTCGGGCGGTGATGGTCTCGCGCAGTTTCGCAGCGCGGGCCAGCCAGGCGTTCCGGATGGGGCCGAAGCCGAAGGCCTCCATCTGCCGCTGCCAGACGTCGAAGGCGGCCGCGATCGCATCCAGCAGATCCTCTGGTGCGATCTGCAGGCCGGTCTCTCCTGCAAGGCTGACCGGGCGGAGCGCATCGGCTTCCACCAGCGCAGCATCCGGCGCGGCAACAAGATTGACGCCGATGCCGATGACCAATGTCGTCACCTGGCCGCCGGCGCCGGTGCTCTCCAGCAAGATGCCTGCCAGCTTCCCGCCGTTCAGCAGCACGTCGTTCGGCCATTTCAGTGCAAGGTTCAGACTGGGACCGCCGAGGGTCCGCAGCGCGTCGTGAACCGCCAGCGCGGCAACGAAGGAAAATCTCGCCGCCTCGGCCGGGTTTCCCGTCGGGCGCATGACCAGCGATGCAGCGAAGTTGCCCGGTGGATCGGCCCAGGCCCGGCCGCGGCGGCCACGCCCGGCCTCTTGCCGCCGCGCCAAGATCCAGGCCGGCCCCGTCAGCGACAGCGCCAGCCGCATGGCATGAGAGTTGGTGCTGTCCACGCGGTCGAGGACGTGGCGCGCCACGCCCTCCGGCCAGTTACCTGTGACCGGGTTACTGGACAACGACCGCAGCCGGCTCGACGACGATGGTGGGATCGACCACCACAAGCGGATCGACCAGCGACTGCGCGGCGACGGCCGCGGCCTCGTCGACGCCGACCATGGTGATGGCGCCCAACAGCAGGATTGCAGCGGGGACCATTAGCGCCGCATACTGCACCGCGCCCATCCGGCTGATCACCGGCTCGGCCTCATCGCCGAAGAACATGTAGTAGACGATGCGGAGGTAGTAGAACGCCCCGATTACCGAGGCGATGACGCCCAGCACGGCCAGCCAAGACATTCCGGCGTCGACCGCCGCAAGCAGGACGCCGTACTTGGCGAAGAAGCCCAGGAAGGGCGGGACGCCCGCCAGGCTGAACATCAGGAACAGGACCGCGAAGCTTTTCAGCGGCTCGCCTTGGGCGAAACGATGCAGGCTGGCCAGGTCCGTGACCGGGCGGCCGTCACGCTCGAGCGACAGGATGAAGGCGAAGGTGCCGATGTTCATCACGGCATAGATCGCCATGTACATCAACATCGCCTGCACACCAACGGCCGTACCAGCCGCAAGCCCGACAAGCGCAAAACCCATGTGCGCGATCGAGGAATAGGCCATCAGGCGCTTGACGTTGCGCTGTCCGATCCCGGCGATCGAGCCGAGGAACATCGACAGCACCGCCAGTACCGCGATGATCTGCGTCCAGTCGGCGGGAACGTTGCCGAAGGCGTCGAACATCAGACGGGCGATCAGCGCAGTGGCCGCGACCTTGGGTGCGGTCGCCATGAAGGCCGTCACCGGGGACGGCGCACCTTCGTAAACGTCCGGGGTCCACATGTGGAACGGCACCGCCGACACCTTGAACGCCAGTCCGACCAGCAGGAACACCAGACCGAAGAGCAGCCCCAGGGGCAGCGCGCCGAACGTCACGGCGGTGATGATGCCCGCGAAGCTGGTGGTGCCCGCGAAGCCATAGACCAGGGACGCCCCATAGAGGAGCAGGCCCGAGCTGAGCGACCCCAGGATGAAGTACTTGAGGCCTGCCTCCGACGACTTGGCGCTTTCGCGGCGCGAGGCGGCCAAAACGTAGATCGAGAGGGACTGCAGCTCCAACCCCATGTAGAGCGTCAGCAGATCGCCCGCCGACACCATCAGCATCATGCCGACGGTCGAAAGCACCATCAGGATCGGATATTCGAACTTCATCAGCCCGTGGCGCGTCATGTACTCGGCGCTCATCGCCAGGACGGCGGCCGCGGACAGCAGGATCGTGACCTTGGCGAAGCGCGCGAAGGCGTCGTCCATGAACATGCCGAAAAAGGCGCCCTGCTGCGGCCTGTCGGTAACGCCGACATACATGCCCGCCACCAGCAGCGCCAAGACGCTGGCCCACAGGATCGGCCGTGCGATCTGGTCCTTGCCGAAATAGGCCCCTGCCAGCAGCGCCGCCAGGGCATAGATCGCAAGCAGAAGCTCGGGCAGAATGGTGGAAAGATCCAGTCCGGTCATCTTGCGTTCCTCAATGGCTGACGGTGGCCGCGGCCAAGTCGTCCGTTGCCGCCTCGGCGGGCAGCGCGTCGTGGAAGTTCACCAGCAGCGCCTCGACCGAGGGGCCGGTGATGTCGGTCGCCAGGCGCGGATAGACGCCCAGGATCAGGGTCATGGCGATCAGCGGAACGAAGATCCACTTTTCTCGCGGAGTCATGTCGGCGATGGTGCGCAGGCTTTCCTTGATCAGCGCGCCCATGGTCACGCGGCGATAGAGCCAGAGCGCGTAGGCGGCCGAGAAAATCACGCCCGTGCATGCTACAAAAGCTACCCAGGTGTTGGCCCGGAACGTCCCCAGCAGCGTCAGGAATTCACCCACGAAGCCCGAGGTGCCGGGCAGGCCGACATTCGACATCGTGAAGAACATGAAGACCAGCGCATAGACCGGCATCCGGTTCACCAGGCCGCCATAGGCGTCGATCTCTCGCGTGTGCATGCGGTCATAGATGACGCCCACGCAGAGGAACAGAGCGCCCGAGATGAAGCCGTGCGACAGCATCTGGAAGATCGCCCCGTCCAGCCCCTGCTGGTTCGCAGCGAAGATGCCCATGGTGACATAGCCCATGTGCGCCACCGACGAATATGCGATCAGCTTCTTCATGTCCGACTGCGCCAGCGCCACCAGCGAGGTGTAGACGATGGCGATCGCCGACATCCACAGCACGAGGCCCTGGAGTTGATCGGCCGCCACCGGGAACATCGGCAGGCTGAAGCGCAGAAAACCGTAGCCGCCCATCTTCAGCAGCACCGCCGCCAGCACGACCGACCCCGCGGTCGGCGCCTGGACGTGCGCGTCGGGCAGCCAGGTATGGACCGGCCACATCGGCATCTTGACCGCGAAGCTGGCGAAGAAGGCCAGGAACAGCAGCGTCTGCATGCCGCCGACGACGGTGAAGCCCAGCACCTGCATGGTCTGCGACGGGAAGTCGAAGGCCAGCAGTTGCACGATGTCCGTCGTGCCTGCCGTGGTAATCATGGCGATCATCGCCACCAGCATCAGGACCGAGCCAATAAAGGTATAGAGGAAGAACTTGAACGCCGCATAGATCCTGTTCGCGCCGCCCCAGATGCCGATGATCAGGAACATCGGGATCAGACCCGCTTCGAAGAACAGGTAGAAGAGGATCAGGTCCAGCGCCGCGAAGACGCCGATCATCAGCCCCTCCAGCACCAGGAAGGCGATCATGTATTCCTTGACCCGGGTCTTGACGTCCCAAGTGGACAGGATCGTCAGCGGCATCAGGAAGGTCGTCAGCAGGACGAACAGGATCGAGATGCCGTCCACGCCCATCTTGTAGCGCAGGCCCATGATCCAGGCGTGATCCTCGACGAACTGGAAACCGGTGTTCGAAGGGTCGAACCCCGCCAGCAGGAACAACGATATCAGGAAGGTGGCGGTCGTCGCGATCAGCGCAAGGTACTTGGCGTTCTTCTGCGACGCGGCATCGTCGCCGCGCAAGAACAGCGCCAGGATCCCGGCCGCGACGATCGGCAGGAAGGTGATGATCGAAAGAAGGTTCGTCATGGTCAGTACGTGCCCCGCATCATCACCCAGATCAGCAAGCCCACGATGCCCAGAACCATCGCGAAGGCGTAGTGGAACAGATAGCCCGACTGCACCCGGCCGGCGAACCGTGTCAGGCGCGGGATGATTCCCAGGGCGACCCCGTTGATGGCGCCGTCGATAACGGCTCCGTCACCGCCCGTCCACAGCTTGCGGCCGATCCAGCGCGCGGGCCGGACGAACATCGCGTCGTAGGCTTCGTCGAAATACCACTTGTTCAACAGGAACTGGTAGAGGCCGTGTTGCTGCCGGGCCAGCTTGGCCGGCGCGTCGGGGTTGCGGATATACATCAGCCAAGCAAGGCCCAGGCCCAGGATCATCGCGATGAACGGCGACAGCTTGACCCAAGCCGGGACCGAGTGCGCATCGTGCATGACGCTGTTCTCGGCCCCCATGAAGATCGCGCCGCGCTCGTAGCCCGCGACGGGGACGTGCGCCTCGGCCGGGTCCTCGGCGGCACCTGCCGCAGAATGCGTGGCGGCCCCCTCGGGGTCGTCATGCGGCGCCTCGAGGACGCTGCCTTCCAGCGCGGTAGCGCCTTCGTTGCCGTGGTCAGCACCAGTATCGTGATGCGCCGCGGGCGGCAGGCCGAAGAAGCGCTCGACATTGTCGCCGAAGAAGCTGCCGTACCAGACCATCCCAGAGAAGATCGCGCCAAGCGCCAGGACGCCAAGCGGGATGGTCATGACACGGGGGCCTTCATGGGCATGGTCATGCGCATGATGATCGCCCCGCGGCTTGCCGAAGAAGGTCATGAAGATCAGCCGCCAGCTGTAGAAGCTGGTCATGGCAGCGGCGATCACCAGCATCCAGAACGCATAGCCGTTGCCGGACGCATAGGCGCTTTCGATCACCGCGTCCTTGGACAGGAAGCCCGCAAAGCCGATATGGGTCAGCGGGATGCCCACGCCGGTGATGGCCATCGTGCCGATCACCATCGCCCAGAAGGTCAGCGGGATCTTCTTCCGCAGCCCGCCATAGTTCCGCATGTCCTGTTCGTGGTGCATCGCATGGATCACCGACCCCGCGCCCAGGAACAGCATCGCCTTGAAGAAGGCGTGCGTGAACAGGTGGAACATGGCGACCGAATAGACGCCGACGCCTGCGGCGACGAACATGTAGCCCAGCTGCGAACAGGTGGAATAGGCAATGACGCGCTTGATGTCGTTTTGCACCAGGCCCACGGTCGCTGCGAAGAAGGCGGTCGTTGCGCCGATGATGACGATGAACAGCTTTGCTTCGGGCGCGAACTCAAATAGCGGCGACATCCGGCAGACGAGGAAGACGCCTGCGGTCACCATTGTCGCGGCGTGGATCAGGGCCGACACCGGCGTCGGACCCTCCATCGCGTCTGGCAGCCAGGTGTGCAGGAACAGCTGGGCCGACTTGCCCATCGCGCCGATGAACAGCAGGACCGCCAGCACGTTCGCGGCGTTCCAATCGCGCCACAGGAAGGTCATCTGCGTGTCGGCCAACATCGGGACCTGCGCGAAGATCTCATCGAACTGGATCGAGCCGGTGAGCCACCAGAGGCCGAAGATCCCCAGAAGGAAGCCGAAGTCGCCCACGCGGTTGACGATGAAGGCCTTCATTGCGGCGGCGCCGGCCGACTGCTTCTTGTAGTAGAAGCCGATCAGCAGATAGGACGCGACGCCCACGCCCTCCCAGCCGAAGAACATCTGCAGCAGGTTGTCCGCCGTCACCAGCATCAGCATGGCGAAGGTGAAGAAGGACAGATAGGCGAAGAAGCGCGCCCGGTATGGCTCGGCATCGGTGAAGTTCTCGTCATGTGCCATGTAGCCGAATGAATACAGGTGCACGAGCGCCGAGACCGTGTTGATCACGATCAGCATGATCGCCGTCAGCCGGTCCAGGCGGATCGCCCATTCGGCGGCAAAGTCGCCCGAGACGATCCAGTCGAAGATCGGAACCTGCCGCAGCTCGCCATCAAGCGTCAGGAAGACGACCCAGGACAGCGCGGCGCCGGCGAACAGGATCGCCGTCGTCAGGACCTGCGCGCCGCGTTCGCCGATCAGCCGCCAGCCGAAGCCGGCGATCAGCGCGCCCAGCAGCGGGGCGAAAAGGATGAATTGCGCCATGGCTGCCTTACCCCTTCATCACGTTGATGTCTTCCACCGCGATCGAGCCGCGGTTGCGGAAGAAGACGACCAGGATGGCAAGGCCGATGGCGGCCTCGGCCGCGGCGACCGTCAGGATGAACATCGTGAAGATCTGCCCGCCCAGATCGCCCAGATAGGCGGAGAAGGCGACGAAGTTGATGTTGACCGCCAGAAGCATCAGTTCGATCGACATCAGGATGACGATGACGTTCTTGCGGTTCACGAAGATGCCGAAGATCCCGGCGACGAACAGGATCGCCCCCACGACAAGGTAATGTGTCAATCCGATCATCTTTTCAGTCCCTCCGGGCTCTCGTACCCGTTGATATTCGTTGCGAAGGCGGGGGCTTTCAGAGCCCCTGCCCCGGCTTGACGTCACGCAACTGCATCGCCTTCGCGGGGTCGCGATGCATCTGGGCGATCACGTCCTGGCGCTTGACGTCGGTGCGGTGCCGCATGGTCAGCGTGATCGCTCCGATCATTGCCACCAGCAGGATCAGCCCCGCCACCTGGAACGGCAGCAGATACCGGTCATAGAGCACCAGCCCGATCGCGTTGGTGTTCAGCGCGGGAACCGGCATCGGGACCGAGCGCAGCGTCGCCGACTGGTCGGAGGCCTCCCACGCGCCGAAGGCGATCGCCAGCTGCGCCAGCAGCACGATGGCGATCAGCGCCGCCAGCGGCAGGTACTGCGCGAATTCGCCCTTCAGCTGCTTGAAGTCGACGTCCAGCATCATGACCACGAACAGGAAGAGGACGGCGACCGCACCGACATAGACGATGACCAGCAGCATCGCGACGAACTCCGCCCCCAGAAGGACGAAAAGGCCAGCCGCCGACAAAAAGGACAGGATCAGCCACAGGACCGAATGAACCGGGTTGCGCGCCAGAACGACCATGAAACCCGCGATGCAGACCGTGATGGCGAACAGGTAGAAGGCAAAGGTGATCATTCGGAATTTCCTTCCGTTTCGGTGAAGACGCCGCGGGCGATCTCGAGCGCCTTCTGCATCGCGGGCAGGCCGCCGAACATCCCCATCTGGTAGATCACCTCGGCGATCTCGCGCGGGGTGGCGCCGGCCTCGATCGCGTGCCGGATGGTCAGGCGCAGCTGAGGCTCGGCCATGGCGCCCTGAACGGTCAGCGCGGCGATGGTGACCAGAAGCCGCGTCTTGGCATCCAGCCCGTCGCGGTTGAAGGTCTTGCCGAACCACATCTCCAGCATGTCGGCGGGCATGGTCGGGAACATCTTCTCCAGCGCCCGCGCATCGAAATGCTCGAGCGCGGGGTTGAAGGCCCGCGCCATCTCCTGGCCCTGCGACATCATCTGCTGGAACATCTTGGTGAACGGATCGGTCATCTGTAGGGCGCGTCCATCGCGAGGTTCCGCGCGATCTCGGCCTCCCACCGCAGGCCGTTGTCCAGAAGACGCTCTTTGTCGTAGAACAACTCCTCGCGCGTTTCGGTCGCGAATTCGAAGTTTGGCCCCTCGACGATGGCATCGACCGGGCAGGCTTCCTGGCAGAAGCCGCAATAGATGCACTTTGTCATGTCGATGTCGTAGCGCGTCGTGCGGCGCGAGCCGTCGTCGCGCGGTTCGGCATCGATGGTGATGGCCTGTGCGGGGCAGACCGCCTCGCACAGCTTGCAGGCGATGCAGCGTTCCTCGCCGTTGGGATAGCGGCGCAGGGCATGCTCGCCCCGGAAACGCGGGCTCAGCGGGCCCTTTTCATGCGGATAGTTGATGGTCGCCTTGGGCGCGAAGAAATAGCGCAGGCCCAAGCCGAAGCCTTTGATGAAGTCCACCATCAGGAAGTACTTGGTGGCGCGCGCGATGTCGAAAGCCATCAGAACTGCTCTCCTTGCTTGGGCGCGGCGAAGCGGTCGAAGGCCGCCACATAGTCGCGCAACCTGGCATCGTCGGCCTTATCGCGGTCGAGGTTGTTCGACAGGAAATGCGCGAACTCGGCCTTGTCGGATTCACTCGCGCGGGCCAGCGCCTCGGCGATCTTGTTGGAATAGGCCATCGCTCACACTCCTGCCCACCGGGCCCAGAACCCGCCGAAAACTTCGAACTTCGCAAGGAACGCCACGATCACGACCCAGCCAAGCGACAGCGGCAGGAAGACCTTCCAGCCGATCCGCATCAGCTGGTCATAGCGGTACCGCGGCACGATGGCCTTCACCATGGCGAACATGAAGAACCACATTACCATCTTCAGGAACATCCAGATCGCACCGTCCGGCAGCCCCGGGATGGGCGACAGCCAGCCGCCGAAGAACAGCAGCGTGATCAGCGCGCACATCAGCCACATGGCGATGTATTCGCCGGCCATGAACAGCAGGTAGGGCGTCGAGGAGTATTCGGTCATGAAGCCCGCGACCAGCTCGGATTCGGCTTCGGGAAGGTCGAACGGCGGGCGGTTGGTTTCGGCCAGGGCCGAGACGAAGAACAGCACGACCATTGGCAGGTGCGGCAGCCAGTACCAGGACAGGATGCCCGCCCCGCGCTGCGCCTCGACGATCAGCGACAGGTTCATCGACCCGGTCGAGATGATCACCCCGATGATGATCAGGCCCAGGCTGACCTCGTAAGAGATCATCTGCGCGGCCGAGCGCAGCGACCCAAGGAACGGGAACTTCGAGTTCGACGCCCATCCCCCCATGATCACGCCGTAGACCTCGAGCGAGGAAACCGCGAAGATGAAGAGGATGCCGACATTGATGTCGGCCATCACCCAGCCGGGCGCGAAGGGGATGGCGACGAAGGCCAGCAGCGCCAGCATCATCGACAGGAATGGCGCGAGGAAGAAGACGAACTTGTCGGCGCCGGCGGGCACCACGATTTCCTTGACCACGAACTTCAGCGCGTCGGCAAAGGTCTGCAGCAGGCCCCAGGGTCCTACCACGTTGGGGCCGCGGCGCATCTGCACCGCCGCCCACACCTTGCGGTCGCCATAGACCATGTAGACCAGCGACAGCATCACGAAGGCGATGATCGCCAGACCCTGCGCCAGCAGGATGATCGCGATGCCCAAGGAAGATGCCCAAAAATCAGCCATGATGCCTGTTCCTCTTCCTTACGCCGCGGGGATGCCGCGCGACCTGCATTCCCGCAGGGTATTTTCAGTTTCCATCACCCGCAGCCCCATCGGCTTGTCCTTCGACAGGGTGAAGGCCGAACCGATCAGCAGCTTGCCGTTCCGTTCAGCCTGCAATGTCCGGATGTGACGCCCATAGGGGGCGCCGTTGGCCTTGGCCCAACCGGCCAATGCGCAGGTGGCATACGAGAAGGCGATATCGGCGTCCACCCCCTGCCGCAGATTCGCCGTCACCTCGACCAGATCGTTGCGGTCGCCCGATCCAAGGACTTCGACCTTCGCGGCGATGAACTGTTTAGGATCGACCACAACGCCCTCGCGCATTGCGGGCAAGGCGGGGCCGGTGCGGGCGGCGAAGGCTTCCAGCGCCTTCTGCTGCGCGGTTTTTTCCCGCGGCAGGTTCCGCGCGACGACGCCGGACAGATCCAGGTCAAGGTTCGCGTTCAGCGCGGCAAGATCGGCCTCGGTCACCTGGAACGCGTCGCGCCCCGCGGGGCTGTCGAGGTCCATGGTGGTGACGCTGCCATCCTCCTCGAGGATCAGGATCTCGCCCGATTGGGTCGAGACGCGCGCGCGGCCAAGCGGCGCCCCGCCGCCGGGCGCCGTCGCCGCCGAAAGCTGTGACGGCTTGGTTCGGGGCCGGTCAGTGGCTTCGTCGGTGCCGGTGAAGCAGCCCCCAAGGGCCAGCACGGTCATTGCAACCGGGATGATGCGCGTCTTCATGATCTACTCCGCTGCCAATGCGGGCGCAACCCGCGCCGCCGCCATGCGCGACAGCTCTGCCATCAGCGGAGAGCAGCGCGCGATCGGATTCGTCAGGTAAAAGTCCCTGATCGGGTTCACGAAGCTGGCCCGGCCCAGGTCGCGCATCGGCAGACGCTGCCATTCGCTCTCGACGATCTGGTCAACGCGGGCGAGATGCGGCACGGCCTCGACCAACTTGCGGCGCAGCTGCGGCAGACTGTCCCACGGCAGGGTCTGGCCCACCTCGGCCGAAAGCGCGCGCAGGATGGCCCAGTTCTCCTTGGCCTCGCCCGGGGCAAAGTTCGCCCGCAGCGCCAGCTGCGGGCGGCCTTCGGTGTTGACGAAAAGACCCATCTCCTCGGTATAGCAGGCGGCCGGAAGAATGATGTCGGCGCGATGGGCGCCGCGGTCGCCGTGGCTGCCCTGATAGATCACCGTCGCACCCGCCGCGATCTCGACCTCGTCGGCGCCTAGGTTGAAGATCACCTCGGCCCCGTCGATAGCGGCGGTCAGGCCGCCTTCGGTGACGGCGCCGACATCCATCGCGCCGACCCGGGATGCCGCACTGTGCAGCACCAGCAACCGGGCGCCCGTCGTCTCGGCCAAAGCCTGGGCATGGGCCAGGACAGCCTCTCCGTCGGCCTCGCGCAACGCGCCCTGCCCCACGATCACCACGCCCGGCTTTTCGGACGCTTCGGCCGTGTCCAGCAGCGCAGCCAGCGCCGCACGGTCGGTTCCCGCGTGGTCGTAGTCATAGGTCAGATCGACCGCCTCGCCGATCACGGTGACCTGTGCGCCATGGATCCAGGCCTTGCGGATGCGCGAGTTCAACACGGGCGCCTCGTCGCGCGGATTGGTGCCGATCAGCACGATGCTGGCGGCGCCATCGACATCCGCAATCGTCGCGTTGCCTATGTAGGCCGAGCGGTTGCCGGCCGGCAAGCGTGCCCCGTCGGTGCGGCACTCGACCTTGCCGCCCAGCCCCTTGACCAGCGTCTTGAGGCTGAAGGCCGCCTCGACCGAGGCCAGATCGCCGACCAGGCCCGCGACCTTGCGGCCCTGCATCGCGCGGGCGGCGGCGGCCAGCGCCTCGGGCCAGGTGGCCGGGCGCAGCTTGCCGTTTTCGCGCAGATAGGGCTTGTCCAGCCGCTGACGCCGCAACCCGTCCCAGACGAAGCGGGTCTTGTCGCTGATCCACTCCTCGTTCACGCCGTCATGGTTTCGCGGCAGGATGCGCATGACCTCGCGCCCCTTCGTGTCCACGCGGATGTTGCTGCCGAGCGCGTCCATCACGTCGATGGTCTCGGTCTTCGACAGCTCCCACGGGCGGGCGGTGAAGGCATAGGGCTTGCTGACCAGCGCCCCCACCGGGCACAGGTCGATGATGTTGCCCTGCAGGTTCGAGGCCAACGTCTGGTTCAGATAGCTGGTGATCTCGCTGTCCTCGCCACGGCCGGTCTGGCCCATCTGGCTGATGCCCGCGACCTCACTGGTGAAGCGCACGCAGCGGGTGCAGCTGATGCAGCGGGTCATGTGGGTTTCGACCAGCGGACCCAGGTTCAATTCCTCAGCGGCGCGCTTGGGTTCGCGATAGCGGCTGAAATCGACGCCATAGGCCATGGCCTGGTCCTGCAGGTCGCATTCACCGCCCTGGTCGCAGATCGGGCAGTCCAGCGGATGGTTGATCAGCAGGAACTCCATCACGCCCTCGCGGGCCTTCTTGACCATCGGACTGTTGGTGCGGATCTCTGAGGGCGCGCCCTCCGGCCCCGGCCGCAGGTCCTTGACCTGCATCGCGCAGCTGGCGGCGGGCTTGGGCGGGCCGCCCACGACCTCCACAAGGCACATGCGGCAGTTGCCGGCGATCGACAGCCGCTCGTGATAGCAGAAGCGCGGGATCTCGATCCCGGCCTGCTCACAGGCCTGGATCAGGGTCAGGTTGGGATCGACCTCGATCTCCATGCCGTCGATCTTGATTGTCCGCAAATCGGCCATGATGTCTTCCTTACCTGGCACTCAGCAACGATCCGGCGACCGTCTGCCGTGCGATTTCGTCCCGCCCGAGGCGGCAAAAGGTTTCCGGCTCTCCATTCACGACGCCGCGTTCGACCATATATCGATCCGCCGTCGCATATATCCGCTGCTTGTCATCGCGACTGTCCAAAAACGCCTCGATCTGCGCCTCGGAATAGCCTTGGTCCAAAGCATAGCGCTTGAGCTTGCGCGCCTCCGAAAAGGCACGAATGATCCGCGCATCGATGCTGGGGCAGCCGCGGCGGATCAGGTCCGCCACACGGGCCTGGACCAGCCGGTCGTTGACATAGTTGTTCTGGCTCAGCGGCTCCAGCGCGGCAGTGGGGGTGGCCGCCAGCAGGGCGGCGGCGATCAGGGGGCGCAGCATGGCACGATCCTTTTGATGATGATGTGTTGCCACATAATCATCCGACAGGCGACCCGCCCGACACGAGGCCGTGCGCGGCCCGTGATGCCTATGATCGCCGGCACCGGTCATTCAGCGGCCAGCGCGCCGATGCGCCCGGTCTTCTTGGCCTTCAGCCGGTCCTCGATCTCTCCGCGGAAATTGCGGATCAGGCCCTGGATCGGCCAGGCGGCCGCGTCGCCCAAGGCGCAGATCGTGTGGCCTTCCACCTGCTTGGTCACGTCCAGCAGCATGTCGATCTCTTCGACCTCAGCCTCGCCGGTGACCAGACGTTCCATCACGCGCATCATCCAGCCGGTGCCTTCCCGGCAGGGCGTGCACTGGCCGCAGCTTTCGTGCTTGAAGAACTTGGACAGGCGCCAGACCGCCTTGATGACGTCTGTGTCCTGGTCCATCACGATCATGCAGGCGGTGCCGAAGGACGACCGCAGTTCCCGCATGCCGTCGTAGTCCATGATGGCGGTCTCGCACTGCTCGGCAGTCAGGATGGGGCACGAGGCGCCGCCGGGGATCACCGCCTTCAGGTTCTTCCAGCCGCCGCGCACGCCGCCGCCATGCTTTTCGATCAGCTCGCGCATGGGGATCGACATGGCTTCCTCGACCACGCAGGGCGTGTTCAGGTGACCGGTCAGGCCGAAGAGCTTGACGCCGGCGTTGTTCGGCCGGCCGAAGCCCGCGAACCACTCCGGTCCGCGCCGTAGGATGGTCGGGACCACCGCGATCGATTCAACGTTGTTCACCGTCGTCGGGCAGCCGTAAAGGCCCGCGCCCGCCGGGAACGGCGGCTTCATGCGCGGCATGCCCTTCTTGCCTTCCAAGCTTTCCAGAAGTGCCGTTTCCTCGCCGCAGATATAGGCGCCGGCGCCGTGGTGCAGGTAAAGATCGAAGTCCCAGCCCGAGCCTGCCGCGTTCGCGCCCAGAAGGCCCGCGTCATAGCACTCGTCAATGGCCGACTGCAGCGCCTCTTTCTCGCGGATATATTCGCCGCGGATGTAGATATAGCAGGCATGGGCGTTCATCGCGAAGCTGGCGATCAGCGCGCCCTCGATCAGCGTGTGCGGATCATGGCGCATGATCTCGCGGTCCTTGCACGTCGCGGGCTCGGATTCGTCGGCGTTGATGACCAGGTAGGCTGGGCGCCCGTCCGATTCCTTGGGCATGAAGGACCATTTCAGACCGGTGGGAAAGCCTGCGCCGCCCCGCCCCCGCAGCCCCGACGCCTTCATCTGCTCGATGATCTTGTCGCGGCCACGGCCCAGGATCTCGGCCGTGCCGTCCCAATGGCCACGCTTCTGCGCACCCGCCAGGCTGCGGTCGCCCATCCCGTAGAGGTTGGTGAAAATGCGATCCTGGTCTTTCAGCATCCGTTCAATCCTCTCATTCCGGCGTCACCCATTCCTGCGCCGCCAGATACGCCAGGTCACGATCAGCGACCAGACAAAAGCACCGATGGCGGCAAGGTCGGCCAGATAGGCCCACCGTCCCGCCCAGTCATATTCCTCCCCGATCGCCTGAACGGCGATCCAGGTCACCATGGCAACCGCGATCACGATCCCCACCAGCCGCATCTGGCGGGCATCCTGCTCATCCCGGCCCGCCATCAGGCACCTTCCTCGATGGCGAAGGCACGGGCCTGCCCGACCCAGTCGTCGCGCCGGATCAGCGCCGCCGGCCGCCCGATCCGCCCCGCCATCTCATCGATCTGGGCATCGTCCCAGAGCGCGATCTGCGCGAACCGCGTCACGCCGGCATCACGCAACGACGAGGCAACCTTGTCGCCGATGCCGCGGATCTGCCTCAGGTCGTCCTCGGGCAATTCCGGGGCCTCGGCAGGCTGATGGTCCGCCTGCGACGGCAAGCCTGCCGCAGGGGCCCAGGCCTCGGCGTCCATCGCGGGCGTGCCCGCCTCAGTCATCCAGTCGACCATAGCACCGAGGAAAAGCCCGGCCAGCACCGCCAGCACCATCGCCGCCACCCAGCCGACCGGGCCAGCCAGCCCAAGCAGAACCAGCGCCGCGGTCACGGTGCCTGTCGCGCTGCTGGGGGTCATCGTCCTGGCTGACATTCATCGCTCCGGTTCAGGCGGCCGTGCCGCGTTTCAGTCCTTGCCGCCGTCCCGCGTCTCCTCGGACCTGACGCCGGCGGGCTCGCGCTTCGACCGGGGGCGCGCGGCGGATGCGGCCTCGGCCTCCTGCTCGGTAATGCCGGTGTCGTCGACAGGCGTGCCCTTGGCGGGACGCGGTTCCGTCTCGGGAGCGGTGTCGCGGCCCGAGCGGTCGTCCACCGCGGCATCCGGCGTCCGGCGCCACTTGGTCAGGATCGGGGCCTCGGTCCCGTCGATTCGCTTCAGCGTCTCGCCCAGATCCGTCGCGAGTTGGACGCTTGCGTTCATCCGGCTGCCCTCGGTGCCGGTCAGGCTGGTCAGGCCCTCTGCCGGTTCCGATGCGAAGCGTCCGGTCTGCGACCCCGGCTGGGGCACCTCGCCCGCCGACATGCGGTCGATCAGCGCCTCGAGGCTCTCGGGCGTCAGATCCTCATAGTAGTCCTTGCCGATCTGGGCCATCGGCGCATTGGCGCAGGCGCCCAGACATTCGACCTCTTCCCAGCTGAACTTGCCGTCGGCCGACAGCGTATGCGGCGCAGGCGCGATCTTGCGTTTGCAGACCTCGATCAGCGCCTCGGCCCCGCAGATCATGCAGGTCGTGGTGCCGCAAATCTGGATATTCGCCACAGTCCCAACGGGTTGCAGCTGGAACATGAAGTAGAACGTCGCCACTTCCAAGGCCCGGATGTAGGCCATGCCCAGCATCTCGGCGCAGGTTTCGATCGCGGGCCGGGACAGCCAGCCCTCCTGCTCTTGCGCGCGCCACAGAAGCGGAATGATCGCCGACTGCTGGCGACCTTCGGGATACTTCGTCATCTGCGCCCGCGCCCATTCCAGGTTCGCGGGCGTGAAGTCGAAGCTGTCCGGCTGGACGGGGTGAAGGCGGCGCAGCATCAGCGGTCAACCTCTCCGAAGACGATATCCTGGGTGGCGATCAGCGCCGGCACGTCCGCCAGCAGGTGACCCTTGGCCATCCAGTCCATGGATTGCAGGTGCAGGAAGCCCGGCGCCCGCAGCTTGGCGCGGTACGGCTTGTTGGTGCCATCGCTGACCAGATAGACGCCGAACTCGCCCTTGGGCGCCTCGACGGCGGCATAGATTTCGCCCGCCGGGACGTGGAAGCCCTCGGTATAAAGCTTGAAGTGGTGGATCAGGCTTTCCATGTCGCGCTTCATGTCGCCCCGCTTGGGCGGCGTCAGCTTGCCGCGCGCCAGGATGTCGCCCATCGGCTCGGCCCGCAGCTTGTGGATCGCCTGGCGCATGATGCTGGTCGATTCCCGCATCTCCTGCATCCGGCAGAGGAAGCGGTCATAGCAGTCGCCGTTGGTGCCGACGGGGATCTTGAAGTCGAACTCGTCATAGCATTCGTAAGGCTGACTGCGACGCAGGTCCCAAGCCATGCCGGAGCCGCGCACCATGACGCCCGAGAAGCCCCAGTCCAGCGCGTCCTGTTCGCCCACGACGCCGATGCCAACCAGGCGCTGCTTGAAGATCCGGTTCTCGGTCAGCAGCGTGTCTAGATCGTCCAGCACCTTCGGGAACTGGTCGCACCAGGCCTCGATGTCGTCCAGAAGGTCGGGCGGCAGGTCCTGATGAACGCCACCGGGCCGGAAATAGGCCGCATGAAGACGCGCACCCGACGCGCGCTCATAGAAGATCATCAGCTGCTCGCGCGCCTCGAACCCCCAAAGCGGCGGGGTCAGCGCGCCGACGTCCAGCGCGCCCGTGGTCAGGCCCAGAAGGTGGTTCAGGATGCGGCCGATCTCGCAATAAAGGACCCGGATCAGGCTGGCGCGGCGCGGCACGACCGTGCCGGTCAGACGCTCGATCGCCAGACACCAGGCGTGCTCCTGATTCATCGGCGACACGTAGTCCAGACGGTCGAAATAGGGCAGGTTCTGCAGGTAGGTGCGGCTTTCCATCAGCTTCTCGGTGCCGCGGTGCAGCAGGCCGATATGCGGGTCCGCACGCTCGACGATCTCGCCGTCCAGCTCCAGCACCATGCGCAGCACGCCGTGGGCCGCCGGGTGCTGGGGCCCGAAGTTGATGTTGAAGTTGCGAATGCGCTGTTCGCCGGTCGTGGCGTCCAGCGAACCGTCACCATACTGGTTCTCTCGGAGATTGCCGTCCATGGCCTTACCCCTTGCTCTTTTCGTCGCCGGGCAGGACGTACTGCGTCCCTTCCCACGGCGAGAGGAAGTCGAACTGCCGATATTCCTGCACCAGGCTGACGGGTTCGTAGATGACCCGCTTTTCGGCTTCGTCGTAGCGGACCTCGACATAGCCCGTGGTCGGGAAGTCCTTGCGCAGCGGATGGCCTGCAAAGCCGTAATCGGTCAGGATGCGCCGCATGTCCGGGTGCCCCGTGAAGAGGATGCCGAACATGTCGAAGACCTCGCGCTCGAACCAGTTGGCCGAGGGATGGATGCGCGTCAGCGACGGCAGCATCTCATCCTCGCGGATGGCGACCTTCACGCGGATGCGCTGGTTCTGGTACATCGACAGGAAGTGCCAGACCACGTCAAAGCGCTGCTGGCGCGAAGGATAGTCGACGGCGGTGATGTCGATCAGCGTAGAAAACCGGCAACTGCTGTCGCTGCGCAGGAACTCGATCAGGTCGAGGATGCCCGCGGCCGTGGCCGTCACCGTCAGGTCGCCGTGGGCGATGGCGGTGTCGACGACCTCGGCCGGGCGGCGGGTGCGGATATGTTCGGCCAGCTGGTCCAGCGCGTCGGTGTCGGGATAAACGGCCATCGTTACCTCACCAAGGTGCCGGTGCGCCGGATCCGGCGCTGAAGTTGCAGGATGCCGTACAGCAGCGCCTCGGCCGTGGGCGGACAGCCGGGGACGTAGATGTCCACGGGGACGATCCGATCGGCGCCGCGCACCACGGAATAGCTATAGTGGTAATAGCCGCCACCATTGGCGCAGCTGCCCATGCTGATCACATAGCGCGGTTCCGGCATCTGGTCATAGACCTTGCGCAGCGCCGGCGCCATCTTGTTGGTCAGCGTGCCCGCGATGATCATCAGGTCCGACTGGCGCGGCGATGCGCGCGGCGCGGTCCCGAAGCGTTCTAAGTCATAGCGCGGCATCGACGTGTGCATCATCTCGACCGCGCAGCAGGCCAGGCCGAAGGTCATCCAGTGCAGCGACCCGTTGCGCGCCCAGTTGATGATGTCCTCGGTCGTGGTCAGCAGGAAGCCCTTGTCCTGCAGCTCGCGGTTCAGGGTGGCGGTCGCGACCTCGCGGTCGGGACCGGCGGTGTTCGCTCCGGTCATCACGCCCATTCAAGCGCCCCTTTCTTCCATTCGTAGGCGAAGCCCACGGTCAGCACGCCCAGGAACACCATCATCGACCAGAAGGCGACGTCGCTGAGGACGGCGAAGGTCGTGGCCCAGGGGAACAGGAACGCGACCTCAAGGTCGAAGATGATGAACAGGATCGACACGAGGTAGAACCTGACGTCGAACTTCATCCGCGCGTCGTCGAACGGGTTGAAGCCGCTTTCGTAGGCGCTGACCTTTTCCGGATCGGGGTTGCGCACGGCGATGACGATGGCCGACAGCATCAGGATGATTGCAAGTGCCGACGCCATCCCCAGGAAGACGAGGATGGGCAGATAATCCTGCAGAAGGTTTTCCACGGGCGTTGATCCCCTTGTCGGTCGCGGGGATCACGGCTCACCTCGCGACGGGTTGGCTGTGTGCCGTTTAGACCCGGCAGGCTGCGGGGTCAACGGCTCCGGGGCGGCGAAACGCGGGGCATTGGACGCAGTTGCACAGAATCCAACAGCCGTGCCGCACCAGAGCGCAGGCATGCCTGACCAAGCTGGGGGCTAGGCCGCGGCCCTTCAAGTCGCAGGGCCGCGGCGGATTGTCACTCGATCTCGACCATCAGATCCTTGGCGTCGATCTGCTGTCCGGGGCTGACATGGAGGGCCTTGATGGTGCCGTCGCGGTCGGCGTGGATGCCGGTCTCCATCTTCATGGCCTCGATGGTCAAGAGCAGGTCGCCCTGGGTGACCGCCTGCCCCGCCGTCACGCCGACCGAGGCCACGACGCCCGGCATGGGCGCGCCGACATGGCCCGAGTTCGTCGGATCGGCCTTGGGCCGCGCGGCCTGCGCGCCGGTCGCCTTGCGGTTCGGGACCCGCACCTGGCGCGGCTGGCCGTTCAGCTCGAAGAAGACCTTCATCTGGCCGGTCTCGTCGGTCTCGCCCAGGGTCAGCAGGCGGATCTCCAGCGTCTTGCCGGGGTCGATCTCAACGCTGATCTCCTGCCCCGGCTCCATGCCGTAGAAGAAGGTTCGCGTCGGCAGCGTGCGCACCGGACCATAGGTCTGGTGGCGCTGCATGTAGTCGGTGAAGACCTTGGGATACATCAGGTAGCCGTTCAGATCCTCGTCGTCGATCTCGACGTCCAGCTCCTCGATCAGCTTTCGGCGGACGGCCTCGATGTCGACAGGCTCCAGATGCGCACCGGGGCGGTCGGTGATGGGGGCCTCACCCTTCAGGACCTTCTTCTGGATCGCCTCGGGCCATCCGCCGGGGGGTTGGCCCAGGTTGCCGCGCATCATGTCGACGACGCTGTCGGGGAAGGACATGTCGCGGTTCGGGTCCATGACATCGGCGGGCGTCAGGTTCTGCGACACCATCATCAGCGCCATGTCACCCACGACCTTGGACGACGGCGTGACCTTCACGATGTCGCCGAACATCCGGTTCACGTCGGCATAGGCCTGGGCCACCTCGTGCCAGCGGTCCTCCAGCCCCATCGACCGCGCCTGCGATTTCAAGTTGGTGAACTGCCCGCCCGGCATCTCGTGCAGATAGACCTCGGACGCGGGCGATTGCAGGCCCGATTCGAAGGCAGCATAGCTTTCGCGCACCCGCTCCCAATAGTTGCTGATCGCGCGAATCGCGCCGATGTCCAGGCCCGTGTCGCGATCGGTCTGGGCCAGCGCCTCGACCACGGACCCAAGCGTCGGCTGGCTGGTGTTGCCAGACAGGGCGTCCATGGCGCAATCGACCGCATCCACGCCGGCCTCGGCCGCGGCCAGGATCGTGGCGCCGCCCATGCCGCTGGTGTCATGCGTGTGGAAGTGGATCGGCAGGCCGACTTCTTCCTTCAGCGCGCGGATCAGGACGCGCGCGGCAGCCGGCTTCAGCAGGCCCGCCATGTCCTTCAGCCCCAGCACATGCGCGCCGGCGGCCTTCAGGTCCTGCGCGGTGCGGACATAGTATTGCAGGTCATACTTCGACCGCTCGCGGTCCAGCATGTTGCCGGTATAGCAGACGGTGCCTTCGCAGATCTTGCCGCTGTCGATCACCGCGTCCATGGCGACGCGCATGTTCTCGACCCAGTTGAGACTGTCGAAGACGCGGAAGACGTCGATGCCGGTCCTGGCGGCCTGCGCCACGAAGGACTGCACCACGTTGTCGGGATAGTTGGTATAGCCCACGCCGTTCGACGCGCGCAGCAGCATCTGCGTCATCAGGTTCGGCATGCCCGCGCGGATGTCGCGCAGGCGCTGCCACGGGCATTCCTGCAGGAAGCGATAGGCCACGTCGAAGGTCGCCCCGCCCCAGCATTCGACCGAGAACAGCTGCGACAGGTTCGCGGCATAGGAGGGCGCCACACGGATCATGTCGATGGACCGCATCCGCGTCGCCAGCAGCGACTGGTGACCGTCGCGCATGGTCGTGTCGGTGATCAGAAGCTGCTTCTGCGCCGCCATCCAGTCGGCCACGGCCTGCGCGCCCTTCTCCTCCAGCAGTTGGCGGGTGCCGGGCCGGGGGTCCGCGACGGGCGCGGGCGGCACGGGCGGGCGCGCCTGCGCGGGCGGCAGCGGGCGGCCCGCCGTTTCCGGGTGCCCGTTCACGCTGATGTCGGCCAGGTAGGTCAGGATCTTGGTCGCCCGGTCCTGCCGCTTCTTGAAGTCGAAGAGGTCCTCGGTCGTGTCGATGAACTTGGTCGTGTAGGTGTCGTTCAGGAAGGTCGGGTGCTTCAGCAGGTTGATGACGAAGTCGATATTCGTGGAAACGCCCCGCACCCGGAACTCGCGCAGCGCGCGATCCATGCGCTTGATCGCCTGATCGGGCGTCTGTGCCCAGGCCGTGACCTTGACCAGCAGCGAGTCATAGTACCGCGTGATGACGCCGCCGGAATAGGCGGTGCCGCCGTCCAGGCGGATGCCCATCCCCGTCGCACTGCGATAGGCAGTGATCCGGCCGTAGTCCGGGATGAAGTTGTTCTGCGGGTCTTCCGTGGTCACGCGGCACTGCAGCGCGTGGCCCGACAGCGTCACGTCTTCCTGCCGGGCGTGGCCGGTCGCCTCGGCCAGGGTCGCGCCCTCGGCGATCTTGATCTGGGACTGGACGATGTCGATGCCGGTGACCTCCTCGGTCACGGTATGCTCGACCTGGACGCGCGGGTTCACCTCGATGAAGTAGAACTGCTGGCTGTCCATATCCATCAGGAACTCGACGGTGCCGGCATTCTGGTATCCGACCGCCTGGCCGATCTTCAGCGCCAGGCCACAGACTTCCTCGCGCTGCGCGTCGGTCAGATAGGGCGCAGGCGCGCGTTCGACAACCTTCTGGTTGCGGCGCTGCACCGTGCAGTCGCGCTCATAAAGATGATAAAGGCCGCCGTGCGTGTCGCCCAGCAGCTGCACCTCGACATGGCGGGCACGCAGGATCATCTTCTCCAGATAGCCCTCGCCATTGCCGAAGGCGGCCTCGGCCTCGCGGCGGCCCTCGCGAACCTTTTCCACCAGCTCTTCGGGCTTGTTGATGGGCCGCATCCCGCGCCCGCCGCCGCCCCAGCTGGCCTTCAGCATCAGCGGATAACCGATCTCGGCCGCCTCGGCCTTGATGGCGTCGAAGTCCTCGCCCAGCACCTCGGTCGCGGGGATGACGGGCACGCCCGCCTCGATGGCCACGCGCCGCGCGCTGGCCTTGTCGCCAAGCGCGCGCATCGTGTCGGCGCGCGGGCCGATGAAGGTGATGCCGGCCTCGGCGCACGCATCCACGAAATCCGGGTTTTCCGACAGGAGCCCATAACCCGGATGGATCGCGTCGGCGCCCGAGAGCTTCGCCACGCGGATGATCTCGGGGATCGACAGGTAGGCCGCGACCGGTCCCAGCCCCTCGCCGATGCGATAGGCCTCGTCCGCCTTGAAGCGGTGCAGGCCCAGCTTGTCTTCCTCGGCATAGACGGCAACCGTCTTCTTGCCCAGCTCGTTCGCCGCCCGCATCACGCGGATCGCGATCTCGCCACGGTTCGCGATCAGGATCTTCTTGAACATGCCGTCCCCCTTATCGTCCTCGGCCGCATCCTAGCCGTGCTGCGTTGCAGCGCAACCATCGCCATCATCATGACGCAAGAGCGACGAAAGGCGGACACGTCTGCGCTGTTCACTTTATGTTCGTATTTGGAACTTGCTTTCCGGCCAAGCGTCCCTATCTGATGCGACTTGGCAGAGGGGCACGTGATGGAACAGAAGTTCATCGAGGTGCGCGGCGCGCGCGAACATAATCTCAAGGGCGTGGATATGGACATCCCGCGCGACCAGCTGGTGGTGATCACCGGCCTGTCGGGCAGCGGCAAGTCGTCCTTGGCCTTTGACACGATCTATGCCGAAGGGCAGCGGCGCTATGTCGAAAGCCTGTCGGCCTATGCGCGCCAGTTCCTGGACATGATGGGCAAGCCGGACGTCGACCACATCAGCGGCCTGTCCCCCGCCATCAGCATCGAACAGAAGACGACGTCGAAGAACCCCCGGTCAACCGTCGGCACCGTCACGGAAATCTATGACTATCTGCGCCTGCTGTTCGCCCGCGCAGGCACGCCCTATTCTCCCGCCACCGGCCTGCCGATCGAGGCGCAGCAGGTGCAGGACATGGTCGACCGCGTCATGGCCCTGCCCGAGGGCACGCGCGCCTATCTGCTGGCTCCCATCGTCCGCGACCGAAAGGGCGAATACAAGAAAGAGCTGCTGGAGCTGCGCCGCCAAGGCTTCCAGCGCGTCAAGATCAACGGCACCTTCCATGACCTGGAGGACGCGCCGGCGCTGGACAAGAAGTTCCGTCACAACATCGACGTCGTCGTCGACCGGATTGTCGTCCGCGAAGGGCTGGAGACGCGACTGGCCGATTCCCTGCGCACCGCCCTGGACCTGGCCGACGGGATCGCGCATCTGGAAACCGCCGAGGACGAGCCGCAGCGCCTGACCTTCAGCGAGAAATTCGCCTGCCCCGTCAGCGGCTTCACCATTCCCGAGATCGAGCCGCGGCTGTTTTCGTTCAACGCTCCCTTCGGCGCCTGCCCGGTCTGCGACGGCCTGGGGGTCGAGCTGTTCTTCGACGAACGCCTGATCGTCCCCGACGCGGCCCTGTCGGTCGACAAGGGTGCCATCGCGCCTTGGGCCAAGTCGAAATCAGCCTATCTGACGCAGACCGTGAACGCCTTGGCCAAGCACTATGGCTTCGACAAGAAAACCGCTTGGAAGGACCTGCCGGACGATATCCGCGACATGTTCCTGCGCGGGTCCGGCAAGGAGGAGATCAAGTTCCGCTTTGACGATGCCGGCCGCGTCTACGAGATCGGCCGCACCTTCGAGGGCGTGATCCCCAACATGGAGCGGCGGCTGCGCGAATCGGACAGCCAGTGGGTGCGGGAGGAGTTCGAGCGCTACCAGAACAACCGCCCCTGCGGCGCCTGCGCGGGCTATCGCCTCAAGCCCGAGGCGCTCGCCGTCAAGATCGCCGGAAACCACATCGGCCAAGTGGTCGAGCTGTCGATCAAGGAGGCGCTGGCCTGGATCGAGGCGGCGCCCGCGCAACTGTCCAAGCAGAAGAACGAGATTGCTGTCGCGATCCTGAAGGAGATCCGCGAACGGTTGGGGTTCCTGGTGAACGTGGGGCTGGACTACCTGACGCTGTCGCGCGCGGCAGGCACCCTGTCTGGCGGTGAAAGCCAGCGGATCCGCCTGGCATCACAGATCGGCAGCGGCTTGACGGGCGTGCTTTACGTGCTGGACGAACCCTCCATCGGCCTTCACCAGCGCGACAACGACCGATTGCTGACCACGCTGATGAACCTGCGCGACCAGGGGAACTCGGTATTGGTGGTCGAGCATGACGAGGACGCGATTCGTCACGCGGACTATGTCTTCGACATGGGGCCCGGTGCCGGGGTTCATGGCGGCACCGTGGTCAGCCACGGCACGCCCGATCAGATTGCCTCGGACCCGAACAGCCTGACCGGGCAATACCTGTCGGGCACCCGTGCCATCGACGTTCCGTCGGAACGCCGCAAGGGCAACGGCAAGAAGATCACGGTGGTCAAGGCGACCGGCAACAACCTCAAGAACGTCACCGCCGATTTCCCGTTGGGCAAGTTCGTCTGCGTCAGCGGCGTGTCAGGGGGCGGCAAATCCACGCTGACCATCGAGACGCTGTTCAAGACCGCATCCCTGCGCCTGAACGGGGCACGACAGACCCCTGCCCCCTGCGAGACGATCAAGGGGCTGGAGCATCTGGACAAGGTCATCGACATCGACCAGCGCCCCATCGGCCGCACACCGCGGTCGAACCCGGCGACCTATACCGGCGCCTTCACTCCGATCCGTGACTGGTTCGCGAACCTGCCCGAATCGAAAGCGCGCGGCTACAAGCCCGGCCGCTTCAGCTTCAACGTCAAGGGCGGCCGCTGCGAGGCCTGCCAAGGCGACGGCGTCATCAAGATCGAGATGCACTTCCTGCCCGACGTCTATGTCGAATGCGAGACCTGCAAGGGCAAGCGCTACAATCGCGAGACGCTGGAGGTGCAGTTCAAGGGCAAGTCCATCGCAGATGTGCTGGACATGACGGTCGAGGATGCGCAGACCTTCTTCGCCGCTGTCCCGTCGATCCGTGAGAAGATGGACGCACTGATGCAGGTGGGCCTTGGTTATATCAAGGTCGGCCAGCAGGCGACCACTCTTTCGGGCGGCGAAGCACAGCGCGTGAAGCTGTCCAAGGAACTGTCGCGCAGGTCCACGGGCCGCACGCTCTATATCCTGGATGAGCCGACGACCGGTCTGCATTTCGAGGACGTGAGGAAGCTGCTCGAAGTGCTGCATTCGCTGGTCGACCAGGGCAACACCGTGGTGGTGATCGAGCACAACCTCGATGTCATCAAGACCGCGGACTGGATCATCGACATCGGCCCTGAAGGCGGCGATGGCGGCGGACAGCTTGTCGCCACCGGCACGCCAGAGGCCGTCGCCAAGGTCGAGGCCAGCCACACGGGCCGCTATCTTGGGCCGATGCTGAAGCCTGCGCGGCTGCGCGCGGCCGAATGACGGGGCACGGCGGGACGTGTGAAAAAAGTTCGGCCGTTGGTGTTTTTTCCTCTTGCGGCCCTCCGCCACCTCCCGTAAATCACCGCTCACCGAAGGCGAGACGGTCACTGGAAACGGAAGCGGATCGCAGACGGAACGGAGTGCGGGCGTAGCTCAGGGGTAGAGCATAACCTTGCCAAGGTTAGGGTCGTGAGTTCGAATCTCATCGCCCGCTCCAATACAAAAAGGCCGGGCCTTCGGGTTCGGCCTTTTGCATGCAGCATACTTGCATGTGTATGAAGACGACCTTGGCGGCGTCAATCTTGAAACATCAACCATGCACCGGCCAACCAAGGCCGTCTGCGGGTCACCCGACACGCCACGCGAGACAACATAATCCGTTCCCGGAACATGATGGACCGCCCGCACAGGACCGCGCACCTGAAGCTTGCGCAGCCTGGCCCCGTCCTGTCAAGTTTTTGCTGCACCGCAGCATCAAAATGATCACGTGGCCGTCGTTTCAACTGAGTGCGTCGTGACAGGTTAACGGAGTCTCCGTCGTAATAGGACGCATGTCGCTGTGACGACCTGACCAAGGCATCTCATCGCCGACATCGGCGGCCCAGAGACAACTTGGCCCCCCTCGACCAACATCTCACGGCCTTACAAGAAGCAGCCGCCCGGCCTCTCGGGGGCGGAGCCGCTCGGTGGGGTCGACAAGCCACCGGGCCTTCCTGATGGAATACAATACACTGCGTTGCCGCCCTTGCCCGGGAGGGGGCGGGAGGCTAGGTTGCGCCCCACGCCTCGGGGGGACGACCATGCAGATCTGTCGCAGCACGCAAGAGATGCGGGCCTGCACGCGCGGCTGGCGCGCTGCCGGCGCGCGCCTGGCGCTGGTGCCGACCATGGGTGCGCTGCATGACGGCCACCTGGCCCTGGTTGCCCGCGCCCGCGACTGGGTCGAGGCCGAGGGTGGCGGCCGCGTGGTCACCTCGATCTTCGTGAATCCCACCCAGTTCGGCCCGAACGAGGACCTGGAGAAATATCCGCGAAACGAACCAGGTGACCTGGCACTGCTGCGACAGGCGGGCTGCGACGCGGTCTTCTTGCCGGGCGTCGCTGACATCTATCGCCCCGGCTCGCAGACCCATGTCGAGGTCGCCGGCCTTGGCCGCATGCTGATCGGCCGGCTGCGCCCCGGTCACTTCCGGGGCGTGGCAACGGTCGTGACGAAGCTCTTCAACATCGTGCAGCCCGACGCCGCTGCCTTCGGCGAAAAGGACTTCCAGCAGCTGACTCTGATCCGGCAGATGGTCGACGACCTGGACGTGCCGGTGCAGATCCTGCCCGTGCCCACGGTCCGCGAAGCCGATGGCCTGGCCATGTCGTCGCGCAACCAGCGCCTGTCCCCGGCCGACCGCGCCGCCGCACCGGTGCTGAACCGCGCGCTGGATCATGCGCAGGCGATGGTGGCCGAGGGCCAGCCCCTGTCGCAGGTCCGCCGCCGGATTCGCGAGATCCTGCGGTCCGAGCCGCGGGCCGAGGTCCAGTCCGTCGATATCCGTGACGCCCGCAGCCTGATGCGGGTCGCGTCGCTCTCGGCCCCGGTGGTGATCCTGCTGGCAGTCCGCTTCGGCGACGTGCTGCTGATCGACCAGCGCGTGGCTCAACCCTGAAAGGTTCCCGATGTCCGCACAGGCCCCCGTCAAACGCGTTACCGTCCCCCAGATCATGCAGGCCAAGGGTGCCGCGCCCATCGTGGCGCTGACGGCCTATACCGCCCCGATGGCGATGCTTGTCGACGCGCATGCCGAGATCATCCTGGTGGGTGATTCGCTGGGGATGGTGGTGCACGGCATGCCCTCGACCCTGGGCGTCACTTTGGACATGATGATCCTACACGGGCAGGCCGTTATGCGCGGCAGTCGGCGCGCCATGGTTGTGATCGACATGCCCTTCGGCAGCTATGAGGAAAGCCCCGAGCAGGCCTTCCGCAACGCAGCCCGCATCATCGCCGAGACCGGCTGCGGCGCCGTCAAGCTCGAGGGTGGCAGCCGCATGGCCCCTACCATCCGCTTCATGGTCGACCGCGGCATCCCGGTGATGGCGCATGTCGGGCTGACCCCGCAGGCGACCAATGTGATGGGCGGCTTCAAGACGCAAGGGCGCGACCAGGCCAGCTGGCCCGTCCACCTGGCTGACGCGCAGGCGGTGGCAGAGGCAGGAGCATTCTCGGTCGTCGTTGAGGGCGTCATGGAGGCGCTGGCCGACCGCATCACCGAGGCCGTGCCGATCCCGACCATCGGCATCGGCGCCAGCGCCCGCTGTGACGGACAAATTCTGGTGCTGGACGACATGCTGGGCCTGTCAGGCCGTGTGCCGCGCTTCGTGCGCAAGTTCGGCGATCTGGGCGACCGCGCCGATCAGGCGATCGCCGAATATGCCGCCGCCGTCCGCGACCGCAGCTTTCCCGACGACACGCAGGTCTATCGTTGACCCTCAGGGGATGAAGTTCCCAGCCAGTTCCCGTGCACCCAGCCAAGCCGGTTCGCCGGCCCGAAGCTGATCGCGTACCCGTCGCCGCGCCGGTCATAGACGCCCACCCGGTCGCCGCTAGGCGCCTGCCCGATCATCGGTAGTTCGGACCCCGGTGCGGATCGCCAGGGACCCGTCGCCGTTCGGATCCAGCCCCATCACCTCGGCCGCACCACAGCAGGGGCTAGGGCATCCGAGGACCGAAGGGCCGAGCCAGTTCCTGGGCTGCCGGAGGCCTGGCGGCTGCCAACCGCGGAGCAAGCAGCCACGACCGATTTCCCGCAGTGAACATCGGCAACTCCTGTAACGCGGAAACGCCATCCTACGACAAAAGCGCCGTTCAGCGGGTCTCGAAATCGGCCGTGGCGGCCAGTCGCGACAGCGCCAGCGGGACCAGCAGCAGGACTGCCAGACCCAGATAGATCGTCCCCAGGCTCAGCTTTTCGGCCAGCCATCCGATGCTGCCAGGTGCCAGCAGGATGCCGGAATAGCCCATGATGGTCACGACCGACAGCCCGACGCCTGCCGCAAGACCCGGCACGTTGCCCGCTGCCGACAGCGCGATCGGCACCATGTTGGCAATGCCGATGCCCGCCAGCGCGAAACCTGCGATGGCCGCTGCGGGTACGGTCCCCAGGCCCGCAAGCGCCAGCCCCGCCATGGCAATGGCCGCGCTGATCCGCAGGGTGCGGACTGCGCCGAAGCGCAGCCGCAGCGCATCGCCCAGAAAGCGCATCGTGGCCATCGTTCCGGCACAGGCGGCAAAGCCCCAGCCGGCCACTGCCAGAGAGGCGCCCATCTCGCGCTCAAGATAGACGGCAGCCCAATCAAGGATTGCCCCTTCCGGCACCATCGAGGTCAGCGCCATCAGCCCCAGCAGATAGGGCAACCCCGTGCGCGGCAGTCGCAG
Source organism: Paracoccus rhizosphaerae (assembly GCF_026162645.1). Classification (GTDB taxonomy): domain Bacteria; phylum Pseudomonadota; class Alphaproteobacteria; order Rhodobacterales; family Rhodobacteraceae; genus Paracoccus; species Paracoccus rhizosphaerae. The sequence continues at coordinate 6,022 of NZ_JAOTBE010000012.1, read as the reverse complement.
CGGCGCCTTGGGGGCATCCGGGGCGGGCGCATCGGTCAGCAGGCGGGGCAGCGCCCAAGCCAGGGCGGCAAGCGCGACGGCCGTCACAAAAACCGCGTGCAGGATGTCGCCGCCGGCTTGGATGACCGCGCCCCCCGCCCCGGCGCCGGCAAAGGCACCCAGGCTCCAGAAGCCGTGGCAAGAAGACATGATCGCGCGATCACGCGCCCGCTCGACCGCGACAGCGTTGGCATTCATGGCGACATCCATGCCCCCGATCACGCCGCCGAACAGGAAGACCGCCGCCGCCACCGACCACAGGTCCGGCGCGATCGAGATCCAGATCAGGGAAGGCGCCGCCAGCCAGGCGCCTAGCGTCACCGCCTGACGCGATCCGCGCCGCGCCACCATCGCACCAAAGACCGGCATCATCACAAGCGATCCGATCCCCAGCCCCAAAACGATCAGCCCCAGCGTCGCCTCGGTGATGGACAGGCGCGACAGCAGCACCGGCAGCTTCGGCGCCCAGCTGCCGACGATCAGCCCGTTCACGAAGAACAGCACGGAAACCGCCCAACGGACGGTCACGCCGGGCGCGGTCACAGCATCGACGGCACGACCAAGTCCGGCGGCCGGTGCCCGTCGGCGAAGGTCTTGATGTTGATGATCACCTTCTCGCCCATCTCGGCCCGGCCCTCGACCGTGGCCGAGCCCATGTGAGGCAGCAGGACGACATTCGGCAGTTCGCGCAGGCGCGGGTTGATCTCGTGGCCATGCTCGAAGACGTCGAGGCCCGCGCCTGCGATCTCTCCGGCACGCAGCATGCGGGTCAGCGCGTTCTCGTCGATCACCTCGCCTCGCGAGGTGTTGACGACCACCGCCGAGGGCTTCATCAGCTTCAGCCGCCGCGCGTTCAGCAGATGGAATGTCGATGGCGTGTGCGGTGCGTTCACGCTGAGGATGTCCATGCGCGCCAGCATCTGGTCCAGGCTCTCCCACCAAGTGGCCTGCAGGCTCTCCTCGATCTCGGGGCGCAGGCGGCGGCGGTTGTGGTAGTGGACCTGCATGCCGAACGCATTGGCGCGTCGCGCAACTGCTTGGCCGATCCGGCCCATGCCCAAGATGCCCAAGCGGCGCCCGCCAACCCGGCCACCCAGATAGGCCGTGGGCGACCAGCCTTGCCAGCGTCCCGCCTGCATCTCGGCCATGCCTTCGGGGATGCGCCGCGTCACCGCCAGGATCAGCGCCATGGTCATGTCGGCGGTATCCTCGGTCACGACTCCGGGGGTGTTGCTGACCAGCACGCCCCGCTGGCGTGCCGACAGGACGTCGATATGGTCCACCCCAGCGCCGAAGTTGGCGATCAGCTTCAGCCGCTCGCCCGCACGGGCCAGCATGTTGGCGGTGATCTGGTCGGTGACCGTCGGCACCAGCACGTCCACGCCCTGCATCAGCGACACGATCTCGTCTTGGCTCAGCTTGCGGTCGTCGTCGCGCAGCACCACGTCGAACAGTTCCGACATGCGGGTCTCGACCGCTTCGGGCAGACGGCGGGTCACCGCCACGCGCAGCTTCTGGCGGGCCGAGGGGGTCGCGGCTGGCATGGTCACCTCACTGTGTCGAACTCGTGTCGCGGCGCCCTTCCAATGACCGGGCGCTTTTGGCAAACTGCCCGCGTTGAGGGGCCGGCACAAGACCCCAGAAGGTGGTTCCGCCTGCGCCCTGGCGCCGGGCCGGCCGACGCGAAGGACAGGAACGGACAGCGGATGAGATCAGCGACAGGCAGCATGCGCGGCGCAGCGGGGGTTCTTGCGCTGGCCGCAGTCTTGATGGCGGGCCTGGCCGGGCCATTGGCCGCCCAGCCCGCCCCCGAGGCGCAGACCGAACAGCGCGGCCCGGTGACGAACCTGCCCCTGCCCCGCTATGTCAGCCTGAAGGGGAACGAGGGCAACGCCAGGCGTGGACCCAGCCTGTCGCACCGCATCGACTGGGTGTTCCGCCACGCCGGCATGCCGCTGCGCGTGGTGGCCGAGTTCGGCCACTGGCGGCGGGTCGAGGACAAGGATGGTGCTGGCGGATGGGTGCACTATGCGCTGCTGTCGGGCGTGCGCACCGCGTTGGTGACCCAGGACATGCTCGAACTGCGCTCTCGACCGCACCAGGACGCCGATATCGTCGCCAGGGCCGAGGCGGGTGCGATCCTGCGCCTGAACGAATGCGAGCCCGACTGGTGCCGCGTGTCCGGCGGCGGACAGCGCGGCTGGGTGCCCAAGTCGGCAATCTGGGGCGTCGACGCGGGCGAGATCCGCGATTGAACCGCCCGCGCACCGCGTCAGCGGCGCGCCCCCGGCCTGCCCGGCAGGGCGCCGACCGGCGGTCGGCTCCTCTGTCTCAGGTCAACCCGCGGCCCTTCAGCAGCGCGTCCACTCCCGGCATGCGCCCGCGAAATGCCATCCACAGATCGTCGGCAGGGGCCGACCCGCCGCGCGACAGGATCGTCTCCACCAGCCGCCGGGCCGTGGCCGGATCGAAGACATCGCCCGTCTCCTCAAAGGCCGCGAAGGCGTCGGCATCCATAACCTCGGACCACATATAGCTGTAGTATCCGGCCGCATAGCCGTCTCCGGCGAAGACATGCGCGAAATGCGGCGTCGCATGGCGCATCGGGATCGCCGCCGGTGCATCAAGGTCGTGCAGCACCTCGGCCTGCCGCGCCATGGCATCCGCCGGCGGCGCGCCACGGTGGAAGGCTAGGTCCACCAGCGCGCTCTCCAGATACTCCACCGTTGAGAATCCCGCGTCGGCATTGCCAGCCGCCAGCAGGCGGTCACGCAGATCCGCCGGCAAGGGAGCGCCGGTTTCATGGTGGCGGGCATGGGCATCCAGCACCGACGGCTGCTCAAGCCAATGCTCATAGAGCTGGCTCGGAAGCTCGACGAAGTCCTGCGCCACCGACGTCCCCGAGATCGACGGCCAAGACACGTCGGACAGGATGTGATGCGTCGCATGGCCGAACTCGTGGAACAGCGTCCGCGCGTCGTCCCACGACAGGAAGGCCGGTCCGCCCGCCGTTTCCGGTGGGGTGAAGTTGCAGACGTTCACCACGATGGCGCGCTGACCTTCCCCGATCTTGTGCTGCACCTGCAGGGCGGAACACCAGGCCCCGGACCGCTTCGAGGGCCGCGCGAAGAAGTCGCCGACGAAGATCGCCATCAGTCGCCCGCCCCTCGTCACCCGCCAAGCCCGGACATCCGGCGCCCAGAGCGGCGCCTCCAACACCTCGAACTCCAGCGCGAACAGGCGATGCGCCACGTCGAAGACGGCACCCAGCATCGCCTCCAGCGTCAGATAGGGCGCCACCTGCCCCGCGTCGATGCTGTGCTCTTGCTGGCGCAGCCTTTCCGCATAATGGCGCCAGTCCCAAGCCTCGAGCGTGCCGTTGACGCCGTCGGCATGCAGCATGGCCGTCAGCTTGTCCTGATCCTCGGCCGCGCGGGCGCGGGCGGCGGTCCAGACCTGTGACAGCAGGTCCTCCACCCGGTCGGGCGTGGCCGCCATCTGCGTCTCCAGCTTCCAGCTGGCGAAATCGTCGTGGCCCAGCAGCCGCGCGCGTTCGTGCCGCAGCTGCAGGATCTCCTGCACCAGCGGCAGGTTGTCCGTCTTGGCACCGCCGGCCCCTTGGCCCGATCCGCGCGCGATCCATGCCCGGAAGGCCGTCTCGCGCAGAGCCCTGTCGTCGGCATGTTCCAGGAAAGGCACGATCAGCGAGCGGTTCAGCGTCACGGCCTGCCCCTGCAGGCCCCGTTCGCGCGCGGCGGCGCGCATGGCCCGGACCAGCCAGTCGGGAAGTCCGGCCAAGCGGTCGTCGGCGACAGGCAGGATAAAGTCGCGTTCGTCCGCCAGCACGTTTTGCGTAAAATCGGTCGTCAGCACCGCCAGCCGCGCCCGAATGGCGGCCATCCTGGTCCGGTCTTCCGGGTTCAGCCCCGCGCCCGCCCGCGTCAGGTCACGCAGCGCCAGCTCGATGATGCGGCGATCCTCAGGCACCAGCTCCTCGGCGCCCTCGGCCACGGCCTTGACCCGCGCATAGAGCCGCGGGTCCATGCTGATCCGGCTGCCATACTCCGCCAGCCGCGGCGCGAAGTCACGCTGCAGCGCCTGCCGCGCGTCGTTCGAATCGACACCGGCCAGCGTATAGAAGATCGACAGAAGGCGGTTCAGCCCCTCGTCGGCGACCTCCATCGCCGCAATCGTGTTGTCGAAGGTCGGCGCATCGGGATTGGCGGCGATCGCCTCGTGCGCGGCCTCGGCCGCCGTCAGCTCGCGATCGAAGGCAGGGGCGAAGTCGCCGTCGTCGATCAGGTCGAAGCGGGGCAGCCCCTCGGGGCCGGTCCAGTGGGTCAGTTCGCGGTTCATCGGCGCCTCCTTCATTGGCAGACACCCTAGGGTCACGCCGCGCCGGGTGCCAGAGCCTGCGGGCCGCAGACGGGGCAGTCGCTGTCGCGCGCCACCTCGACCATCCGGTTTTCGCCGTAGAGCCCGTCAAACAGCATCATCCGGCCGCGCAGCCCCTGCCCCGAACCCGTCAGATGCTTGATCGCCTCGAGCGCCATGACGCTGCCGATGACGCCCGGCAGGGCGCCGACCACGCCAGCCGCGGCACACGGGGCGTCGTGGACGGGGGCGGTGGGGAACAGGCAGGCCATGCAGGGACCGCCGCGCGCGGGGTCGAACAGGGTGGCCTGCCCCTCCCACTGCGCGATCGCGCCCCAGATCAGCGGCACCCCTGCCGCCACACAGGCCCGGTTGATCGCCGCGCGGCCGTCGAAGCTGTCGGTGCCGTCAATCACGAGGTCATGGTCCGCGATCAAGTCGCCGTCATCCTCGCCGATCCGGCGCAGCAGCGGCGTGACATCGATGCGCGGGTTCAGCTTCAGCATCGCCTCGGCCGCGGCATAGGCCTTGGGTTCGCCCTGCAGGTCATCGCGGAAGATCACCTGGCGTTGCAGGTTCGACAAGCTGACGGTGTCGTCATCGGCCAGCGTGATGCGCCCCACCCCCGCCGCCGCCAGATAGAGGCAGATGGGCGACCCCAGTCCGCCCGCGCCGACAACCAGCACCCGCGCCGCCCTGAGCCGCATCTGCCCCGGCCCGCCAATCTGGCGCAGCACCAGGTGCCTGGCGTAGCGGTCAAGATCGGCGTCCGAAAGGCCATCGTCCGGCACCCCGGTCAAGGGCAACGGCGCCGCACGCCGCCGCAACATGGCCAGCCCCCGGCGATAGCCCGCAACCAGCGCCACCGCCGCCCCCAGCAGCAGCCAGCCCCTGGCCGAGCCGCCCACGGCACGCGCCGCCGCGCTGTCCGGCAGCATTAGCTGCAGCAGCATCATGCCCGCCCACAGCACCCCGATCATGGCCAGCGTCACCCGCCTCGGCATGCGCAGCACCCGCCCAAGGACCAGCAGAATGACGATCAGCCACAGCCCCAGCATCAGCCGCGCCCCCCGCCGGTCGCATCCCGCGTTCCGACGTGCCCATGAAAGACCGAATATGTTCGTCTGCTTTCAGCAGCCGTAGGGCGCGCGCATTTAAGGCTGATCGGGACGACGTCCGATGGCCCCATTGCGCCGAGGGGCCTTGGCGCAGGGTCGGCATAAGGCTTTGCAGCCATGTTGAACATCATGTGAGGGTCCGGATATATCGACAGATGAAGCGGTAGCCATACTAGAAAACGGTTTTGCCCACCCCGACCCTTCGGCACAAGCTGGATCTCGTGCAGGAAAGAAACTCTGCAGCACGATCACCAGCGGCATCTGGCGTCATGCCCGAAGATCGGACTAGGGACAGCCCCGGCGCAATTCGAGGACCGGGGGATGACTGCCTCAACCATGCCACAGCTGTCGTCTTTGGTGACGCCGTATCTGAAGTGGCCCCTGTTTCGACCGGACACTTGGGCATAACCATGGAGGCTTAGGCATATGCCTGAGCACGTGCTTATGTCTGAGATTGAAATCATCACCGATGGCGGCCGTCGTCGTCGCTG
>NZ_JAOTBE010000129.1 GCF_026162645.1 Paracoccus rhizosphaerae | reverse complement strand
GCAGCGTTGTAGGCAGACCAGTTCAGGGTGCGGTAGCGAGTAAGCGCGGGCTTGGACATGCCGTTCAGCTATGTCGCTGGACGTGCAATGTGTATCCCAAAAAGGCTTCATGCAACAACGCGAGGTTGCCTACGTTCTCGAGGGCGAGCAGCCGGTGGATTGCAGCTAACTCTCTCCGGATACGAAACGTCATCCGAGTCGCAGCCTCGATCTGGAGGCCGCAGGAGACGACGCGCGCTTTGCCGCATGCACCGCCTAACTGGGCTGCGGCTTCGGCCAGATCATGACCGTGGTTGAAGAAGAGGCGCTGCGCGAGGCTAAGGGGTTCGTGGTGGATTTCCGTGGGCAGATAGTCGAACATCGGCGTGGTTCTTCTTGTTTATGCTGCACCAGTGCGGCAGCTTCAAGGTGCCCAAATCCTCCTTTCAAGGGCATGGCAATCGTTGCTTCGAAATCAACATTGGCTGGTTCCCCAGAACACGAAATGGATTTTCGAATTATTCTCGTGGTTAGGCGCGAGAGAACGCAGGTGTCGAAGAGGCATTGCCGAGGTCAGCTTAGCGAGCCGTTTTTACCTTCAGCCATTACCGCGGGACGGCAGACACGGGACAAGTGGTCAAACGGCCGGGCAGGACGCGCCCGCAAAAGAAGAGCTGGACTGGATACCATGCCTGCGGCAGGATTGGGGTTAGGATGTGCTATCTCACGGCCTTCTGGGAACGCATCGCAGCACGAGACTGCAACCGCTAAGTCCCGAAATTCGCATCCGTATCGCCCTCATGAGCCCCTTCGATGTCCTCGGCACCGCCCAGATCGCTCGCATTGCCTGAACCGAGCGAGAAGGTGTAAGTCGCGCCTCACGCAAAGGAACTTCAAAAAAGGATCAAGCTGAACCACGATCCGCAGTCGATGGGGTTTTGCTGCATTTCCTGATTTCAAGGAAACCCGTTCCCGGACTTAATGAGTCGTGCAGCGGGCAAATTCATGCCATTCGCCATCAATCTTGACGAAATTGTAGGTTAACATAGAGGTCCCCGCCGCGCGGTCTTGTCGGGAGTCTGCCCCCCCATGTTCTACAGTGAAGAAGCCTTGAAGACGTTCGGGGATTGGCCGGCGTTGATCACTGACACCGGCGTCACCGGCTATGCGGGATTGGCTACAGCGGCCGCGCGGTTTGCCGATCGGTTCCCAGTTCGGCGAAGCCTTGTGGCCATTGAAATGGCGCCCACGCTCACCACGATCGCCGCCTATCTCGGCGCCTTGGAGGCCGGGCACGCGGTCATGCCCTTGCCTGTCGGGCAGGCCGAGCAAGCGCGCACCCTAGAGGCGCAGTTTCGCCCAGCAGTAAGGTGGCGCGCCGCGGGAGGCCAACACCGACTCATTTGTTACGGTAACCCAGCCGTGCTTCATCCCGATCTGTCGCTCCTGCTGATGACCTCTGGGAGCACCGGGCAGGGTCGAGGTGTCCGTTTGTCTCGAGACGCTGTCGCAGCGAACGCAGCATCCATCATGGAGTTTCTCGAAATCGGTGAAAGAGACCGCGCGGCACTCGTCCTGCCGCTCCATTATTCCTACGGCCTCTCTGTCCTGCATTCCCATCTGGCAGCCGGAGCAAGCCTCTGGCTCCATCAGGGAACAATTCTTGACCCAAGCTTCCTGCCACGTCTCGCGGACGCGCGGGCGACCGCCTTGCCGGTGTACCCCACCATTTCCGCATGCTGGACACGGCAACTGCCGATCATGGTCTGCCGCAGTCGCTGACCTGCATGACGGTCGCCGGTGGCGCCATGCCCCCCGCCGAGGTGATCCGCTGGAGCCAGCGTATGGCCGAACGCGATGGCCGTTTCGTGGTGATGTATGGCCAGACCGAGGCCACGGCTCGCATCGCCTATCTGCCGCCCGACATGGCTGCGCAGGCGCCGGACGCAATCGGTCGCGCCATTCCCGGTGGCCACCTGTTACTACGCGGCCTTACGGACAACACGATTACAGAGCCGTTGCGGGAAGGCGAGCTCATCTACCGCGGACCGAACGTGATGATGGGCTATGCCGAGGATGCTGAGGATCTCACCCGTGGGCACGAAATCGACGAGCTGCGCACCGGCGACATGGCAGTGGCCGGCGAGGACGGCTTGTTCCGCATCACCGGGCGGCGATCACGCATGTCCAAGATCGCTGGGCTCCGGGTCGGCCACGACGCGCTCGAACAAGCACTTGCCGCTTCCAACATCGAGGCGGCGGTCTGGGGCGATGATGCACATATCTGGGTGGCCACAGGTCAGCCCGACGAAGCGCTGCGCAGGCATATTGCCCGCCTCGCGGGAATTGGATCACAGCATGTCCGCCTCTTGGCATGCGCAGCCTTACCCCGGCGCGCGAATGGCAAGATCAACTATCCGGCGCTGAAGGCTACGGCCGTGCCGACCGATGCCGACACGGATCTTCTGACCTTGTTCCAACAAACTTTTACTGGGACCCGCGTGCGTCGCTCCGACAGCTTCCAGAGCCTCGGCGGCGACTCATTGCAGCATGTCGAACTGTCACTCGCACTGGATCAACATTTTGGTGGTCTGCCCGGTGAGTGGGAAAAGCGCCCGATCTCGGATCTTGAAGGAGCCCGTGCGGCGACAGGCAGTTCCGTGCCGATGCCGCTTCTGGCGCGCCTTGGCTATCCTCGCCGTGGTAGTCGCGCATCAAACCTTCTGGCCCGTCTACGGAGGCGCCGCCGCAATGATCATCCTTCTCGGCATGAGCGTTGCGCAGCACCGCTCGCGTTTCTTGTCCGAAGGTAACGTCAGGGATTCCTGGCGCCCCTGAGCCGCGTTTTGATCCCGTATTTCATTGTGCTCACTGGATACGCGGTCGCGTGGCAGCAGGTGCCTTGGGCCTCCGTGGCGCTGATCGGTAATTTCGCCATCACCACTCCAGAGACGCAGCTCATGCTGCCCTATCTCTACTGGTTTGTTGAAGCCTACGTTCAGATGTGTCTGCTTCTGGTGCTCCTGTTCTATCCTGGCAGAATGCGCCGGTGGTTGTCTCGATCGCTTTTCGGCACAGGGTTTGCGTTGCTGGTGACGTTGCCCCCAACTTTTATCCAGCGTGAGCGAGACTCCGGGTTTGGTTTTTGCCTGTTTGGGCGGGTTGGGCAACGGGGGCTGGCGCGGAGCTTTGTGGGTTGCGCAGCGTCAGG
>NZ_JAOTBE010000128.1 GCF_026162645.1 Paracoccus rhizosphaerae | reverse complement strand
GCGCAGCACGCCCATGATCTGTGCCTCGGAGAAACGGCTCTTCTTCATCGGAATCTCCTCGTCCAACTTGCCGAGAAAATTCTACTTCCGCATCCCCTTAATCACAGGGAGGATTACCGGGTAATCTCCGCATCAAGCTTAGCGATCTCTGAATCCAGATGCGTGAGCGCCGCGATCAAGGCCTTCAGTGTAGGAATGGCGCCGGCAAGCAGATCACTTCCGGGCCCTCGACGAGGGCGATCAGGCGCGCGGCGTTGGATGCTCCCTGCGGCACGATCTGTCCGAACTCGGTCAGATGGCCGCGCAAGGCATTGATGGCTTGCGTGCGTTGCCGGATCAGCAGCTCGCGGATGCGAAAGACCATGGTGGCCGCTTGAGTTTCTGTACTTTTCACAGGGACAAAACGCATTGCCGCCTCGAAGATCGCTTCGACATCGGCAGCATCATTCTTCTGACGCTTTACGAATGGCTTTACATAGGCACGCGGGATCAGCCGCACGTCATGGCCCAGCTTGCCGATCTCACGGCCCCAGAAATGCGCGCCGCCGCAGGCTTCCACTGCGACAAGGCAAGATGGCAGCTGGCTGAAAAATCCCAGCACCTGCGCCCGCCGCAACTTCTTTCGCAACACGGCCCGGCCTGCGCCGTCGGCTGCATGCACCTGGAACACATTCTTAGCCAGATCGAGCCCGACCGTGATAATCTCTGACATGACCGCCCCCTTTGTGGATCGTTGCAGACCCACCTTGGCACACAGATGCCGTCGGGGGCGGTCACATCATCAACGCCGTCCAGATCTCCGTTGTCGTGGCCGTTGTGCCCACAGCTGGCTCAATCTGATGCCCAGTTCTCCCTACTGGCCGGAATACGGCCAGCGTCGTGGAAAATGTTGGTTACTGCATGATTAAAGGACGGCAGTGCCAGTATCTTCTCCGCCCCGTACCTTGTCAGATGCTGATTATCAGACAGGATCAGCTTTTGATCTTGCAGAAAGTAACACTGCTCGCTATCGCACATTGCTTCGTGTGCGAAGACTTTCGCAATGTTTACATCCTCTACGCGACTCAGCACGTCGAGCGCCACGGCGTTTTCTGCCATGAACTGCTCCAAGGGAACGGCCAGCTCTTTGATTAGCTCGCCATCGGATAGGTAGTGTCGAGCCGCTGTGTCTAAGATCCAGAAGTCGGCATGAGGGTAGGGCATGATCATCAGAACTGGTGCATCCAGACGCTTCAGCGTGGACTCGATGTCGTCCGCCACGAGATCGCGCTGAGCATTCGTCATATCGCTGATGCTTTGGCCATCGTAGAGTGTGCTTTGACCAAAGTCGGGCCAAGATGCCGCCGTTACAACTAGATCCACTCCCATCTCTTCCAGATATTGAACGGCGCGTTCTGTATAGTCTGCGCAAGCGACCGCCAATGGCGTCGTTGCAATAGTCCGAACTGCAGGCATGCACATGCCGTGGGTCAGCTGGTGGATCTCTACGTCCATGTCGCGAAAGCGGTCGATCACTGCGGGTGCGAGGCTCGCGGCTATGGAGTCACCAAGAATGGCGATTTTGAATGACCCTTCGCCGAAGATACATTCCTCCGTGGGGAAATCCACGCGCCCGCCGCGTGCCTGGAAGAGGCAATTCCGTGACCACCTGCCTTCGGTGAACTGCTGCCTCGGACCATCCGGGAAGCGCTGCGGGAGGCCGTTTGTAACCGCTGCGGATACTCCAAAGCCGAAAAGCGCAACTGCCAGCGCGGCAGCTGCTGCACTCGAAACTTTCTGACTGCGTAAGGAGACGTTCCCTCTGCGCCGCCACGGGATCTCCACCAACCACCACGTTATCCAGCCCAAGAAAAGCGAGGCCGCGCACAACGCCAGCAGAACCACGGGCGACGGACCTTCCGCGCTCCGCAGCCGGGCGAAAGCAAAGAGCGGCTGATGCCAAAGATATGTGCTATAGCTGATCAAGCCGATGCCGACGAAACCACGCATGGAAAGAAGCCGCGCAACTTGGGTCCCGGGCGATCCAAAGAGAATGATAAGAGCGGCCCCCAGCACTGGAACCAAGCCCTTGATCCCCGGTATCTCAGTCCATGGTGCGAACTTCGTGATAGCAGCGACGATCATGGCAAGCCCGAGCCCTGCCAGCCAGTTATTGGCAGGCAGCGATCTTTTGAACAGGACGAGAGCACACAAAGAGCCGATGAGCAATTCCCATGCTCGGGTATGGCTCAGGAAGAAACTGGCGGGCGGCGCGAAATGCCACTGCATCTCGGCCCAGACCAAGCTCACTGTCGCAAGCAACAAAAAGAGCCCGAAGATGACGGTGCGCCCGAGACGCCATGCAACGATGAGCAGGAGTGGAAAGATCATGTAGAACTGTTCCTCCACCGCCAAGCTCCAGGTGTGGAGAAGGGGCATGAGGTCAGCAGCGGCTGCAAAGTATCCACTTTCCTGCCAGAAGTGGATGTTTGACACGAAGAGCAGCACGGCGATGACACTTTCACCGAAAGCCTCAAACTGGTCCGGGGTCATCCACAGCCAGGCAAAGGGAATGCAGGCCGTAACAATGACAAAAAGGGCCGGCAGGATCCGCCGCGCACGTCTGGCATAGAATTGTGCAAGGGAGAATCTTCCCTCAGCGAGATCGCCCATGACGATTGTCGTGATGAGATAGCCGGAGATGACAAAAAAAACGTCGACGCCCACAAAACCACCGCGAAAGGTTGTGAACCCTGCATGAAAAAACATTACTGGCAACACCGCCACCGCACGCAGTCCGTCTATCTCCGGCCTGTATCTCATTGGACTATAACCTTGTTTCTCGTGGAAGATCTGCTTCGAAACCGGGTCGTACTGTAGTTGTTCCTGAAGCGCCGACGTCTCCGGGGATCAGCGTGCGAGCAGTGCAGCGGCTTGCTCAGAAATGATCTGGGTCAAGGGGGTACGTTGAGTAAATATTGGGAGCAACCGCAATGAGTCCGCGCCAAAACATGGTCCGGAAGGTGACCAAACCAGCTGTTTAAGTCATTGAAATAGATAATCATGAACAATCCCAAACCCTACAACGTGCGGTCTTACCCAAACGTCTTAGTTGCTTTTTACGGGTTATCAAAAGATTGTCCGGCGGATCGGCGGCCGGAAGAGCCACCCGGGATCTCACCGGGTCCTTGCGCTTAGTAACCTGATAATCTTAAACAGGCGAGAAGATCAACCGTCTCACTTCTTTCTGATCCGGCATTACGCTTAGCAACTGTATCTTTCAGGCCATCGCGGCGGTCCGTTTCCGACGGCTCCTGCACAGGGCGTTCGCGATGGTGACGGGCTTTCTGGCAACGGCGGTGATGATGACCTTGTGCGGTTTTCCA
>NZ_JAOTBE010000127.1 GCF_026162645.1 Paracoccus rhizosphaerae | reverse complement strand
GGCCTGACGCTGCGCAACCCACAAAGCTCCGCGCCAGCCCCCGTTGCCCAACCCGCCCAAACAGGCAAAAACCAAACCCGGAGTCTCGCTCACGCTGGATAAAAGTTGGGGGCAACGTCATTCCCGGAGAGGACATTGTGGCAGGTGAGAACCTCGCCAGTTCCTTCGTCGACTGGCTTGTAGAGGGCGAGGGAAAGCAATGAGGAGCTTGCTCGCTTGACCACTCGCTTTCCGGAGAGCATCTCATCGGCAAGTCAGCAAACCCGTGCATCGCGGTAATTTTGCCGCCACATCGTGCCCCGCGGTGCAGCCTGAGCGCGCTCGCGGTATGTTACCTTCCTCCAGACGCTGTTTGTTGCAATGGTGAGGTACCCAGCCGGGTCGCTTTTTGTTTCACAAGAGCCGCAAGTGCTTTCGCGGGAGGCTCTTGTGGATTTATGCGAAATAGTCTTGCTTGTTCATCCGCGTAGCGATAGACGCATATTGCGACGGAGAATTGGCTTCATCGTTATGCTACTTACTTCGTTCGATCCGCTGATCTTCGGCGGGATGATCCGGAGAAAGGTAGTGTTTGTGCCCCTATAGCTCAGCTGGTAGAGCAACTGATTTGTAGCGCCGCCTCAGGCTCCAAACCGAGGCATGTTGCAGCCCTGGATGGAAACATCGAGGTGAACTGGTGTCAAATTCGGGGAAACCTTCGCGGCTCTTGCCGCTGGCAATCCCGAGCGAAGCTTTCCGAGGCAACTTGGATTGAACGTGTAGAGACTTGACGGCACCCACCTAAAGCCTCTCGAGGCCATGGTGAAGGGAAAGTCCAGACCACGAAGCGCAAAGTGCGTGGCGGCGAAAGTCGTAGTGGTATGAATCAGTAGGTCCGCGGTTCGAGTCCGTGTGGGGGCACCAAAAAACCATTATGAATATCAGCGTGTGCCGCTCTGAAGTTGTAGTAGCCCGATATCCTGTCTCCGGCGATGTTGTAGAAGCCGGCTGCCGGAGGTTTCGCACGTTCGCCCTGGTAGGGAAAGCGTCTGGGTGGAAATCAACAGCTGATCGCCAAATATCAGCGGCGCTTCCCCGAGTTCGACCGCAAGATCGTCAGAATGTATGATGGCAGCTGGCTGAAAAATTCCAGCACGTGAGCCCGCCGTGTCTTCTTGCGCAGGACGGTCCACCCTGCGCCGTCGGCTCCATGCACCTGGAATACATTCTTCGCCAGGTCGAGCTCGACCGTGATAATCTTCGACATGACCGCTCCCCTCCGTGGATCGTTGGAGACTCACCTTGGCACATCAGATGCCCTCGGGGGGCGGCCGATCGCGGGTGAGCGTCAGCATATACTTGCTAACTAACAGTGATATCTACTTGTGAGCAGACAACAATATTTACGTGTGGTCAGACATCACTATATACTTGCAGATAGACAGCTGCATAAACATGTCAGCAGACAAGGGATTGAGCGATGTCGACCATAGCCAAGAACGGCTTGCTCGCCGATGCTTTGGAGGATCTGCACGTCCTGCAGGATGAAGGCCATCTTGTCTTCAAGAGCAGGGCAATCTCAGTGCAGCGTATGAAAATCCTCAAACGGCAGGGCTATGTCCAGCCGATCATCAAGGGCTGGTATCATCTGTCCGATCCGGCCACCCGACCGGGTGATACGACTGCCTGGACGATGGCCTACTGGTCCTTCGTGCGCCGCTATTGCGACGAGCGGTTCGGTGATGACTGGGTGCTGAGCCCAGAGGTGTCGCTGATGATCCATGCCGAGAACCGGACGTGCCCGAAGCAGATCGTCATTCATGCGCCCAAGGGCGGCAACAACACGCTTTCCTTGCCAGATGGGAGGTCGATCTTCGACCTGAGGACGCAGCTGCCCGAGGCGGAGCGCGTTACGGTGACGCCGGATGGTCTGCGGATCTACACGCCCGAGGCCACGCTGGTGTTGATGTCGATGAACTGCTTTGACAGCCAGCCCGCCGAGGTGGCGGCTCTCCTTGGCCAGTATCGTTCGGTCGACAGGCTCCTCAACGTTATCGTGGCGGGGTCGCATCAATCGGCGGGGAACCGGCTTGCTGGAGCCTTTCGCCGCCTTGGCATGGAGCGGCAGGCGGAGCGGCTGACGGATGGCATGCGCCGGTTCGGGATCCAGATCAGGAACGACGAGCCGACGGCCATCAACTCCTTCGGCATCCGGCCGGGCGCCGCGCCGATCTCCACCCGGCTCAGGTCCTACTGGGACAAGACGCGGGCTGAAATCACCCGGATCATGCCGTCTCCGCAGCCGCGGCGGGACGTCGGGGAAGTTCTCGGCCAGGTCGATGATGTCTACCGCGAGGATGCTTGGCATTCTCTGTCGATCGAGGGCTACCGCGTCACTCGCGAGCTGATCGACAAGATCCGTGCCGGCGACTGGAAGCCTGAGCAGGACGAAGATGATCGCAAGAGCGTCGATGCGCTTGCCGCCCGGGGCTACTGGGACGCCTTCAAGTCTGTTCGGGAAGTGCTGGAAAGGGTACTGGTGGATGGTCAGGACCTGAGCCTTCGCGACGAGCAGGGCCAATGGTACCAGCAGCTCTTCGCGCCTGCCGTCACGGCCGGGATCGTGAGGCCGGAGCAGATCATCGGCTACCGCAACCACCCGGTATTCATCCGCACGGCCCAGCACGTTCCCCCGCGATCAGAGGCGCTGAACGATGCGATGGAGACGTACTTCGATCTTGTCGAGGAGGAGGAACACCCTGCAGTGCAGGCGGTGCTCGGCCACTGGCTCCTGGGTTACATCCATCCGTATCCGGATGGGAACGGCAGGCTCGCGCGGTTTACGATGAACTGTCTTCTGGTTGCGGGCGGATACGATTGGGTTGTCATCAGGCTCGATGAGCGTGCGCGCTACATGAAGGCACTGGACGCCGCCAGCGTCCACCAGGACGTCCGGCCCTTCGCCGAACTCATCGCAGATCATTTGCGCTGAGGCATGCTGGCCGGCAGGCGTCTTCTGGCCATGCGTGGCGGTGAAGGCGCCCAGAATGCAAGCCGCTTTATCGATATCTTCGCCTGTTTCAGCCTGCGGACAGCGGCTGGGAAGCACTTGAAGGAAGATGGTTGTGTTTCGGTGTGCAATCTTGACCCGTTAGTGGAGTGCGCCCCTCGGGCTGGACCACTCAGGCGGCTCGCTTTGACCGGGGCGCGGCGTTTCTTTCGTCGAACTGGTTGGGGCTCAAGTAGCCGAGCGCAGAATGCAGCCTGGTGGAGTTGTAGACGTTGTCGATGAAGTTTGGCAAATCCGCTGCGACGTCTTCGAAGGTCTCGTATTCGGTCACATAGACCGCCTCGACCTTCAGCGTCTTCATGAAGCTTTCGGCTTGCGCGTTATCGTAAGGATTCCCTCGACGGCTCATGGTGACGTTGCCCCCAACTTTTATCCAGCGTGAGCGAGACTCCGGGTTTGGTTTTTGCCTGTTTGGGCGGGTTGGGCAACGGGGGCTGGCGCGGAGCTTTGTGGGTTGCGCAGCGTCAGG
>NZ_JAOTBE010000126.1 GCF_026162645.1 Paracoccus rhizosphaerae | reverse complement strand
TCAGCGCAATCCGCACTGCATCCTTGCGAAATTCATCCGTCCTGACTGTGCCCATGGTTCATCTCCTCTGCTGCACATTACGTGGTCAAAGGAGCGGCACCAAACCGCGACAGGTCCACCAGGCCCTCGCTCCCCAACGAAGCCTCGATCCGGAGACTGGTGGGGGCGTTCCTGATGGAGCAGACTGAGGAATGGACCGTCCAGCGCGGCCGTTACATGACGCTGGAAACGCTTGCGCCTGTCTGCGATGATGTCATGGTCAGCCTGCCTGCTGCGCAGCGAGACTGATCAGCTCGGCCCTCAACAGACCGCGAGGCCCATCGCCAGCTACACCATCAGCTGGGACAGCATCGTGAGGAGGATCAGAAAACAGTCCGGTGGACTGCTTTCCCGACGAACGTCCCGCCAGTGAAGTGCTGATAGTAGGGGCTCTCGACCCACCAGGCCACAACTGCCTCATCCGACAGCTTGAAGGCGTGCTGGAGATACATCAGCCCGGCGACGAGGCGCGGCGAGGTCGCAGGCCGACCCTGATGCGACGGGAAGAAGGCGGCCCATTCCCGTTCGAAAAACTCCCAATCGATCAGCACCGCAAGCTTCACCAGCTCGTGGCGCGTGTCAATCATGTCGACCAATCGTGGACGGAGCAGGTCATCCTGCTCAGGGCGCGGGGATGGGGCTTCATCGGCGACCGGAAATTGCAGGGTTTCTGGCCAGAGCATACCAAACCCCGCAATCCGAAGCGAGCAGAACCGCGGCTTCAGCACATCAGATCAAAACGGTAGGAGTTGTTCAGGCCGGACTACATAAGCAGGCGGGATCAGCCGCACATCGTGGCCCAGCCTGCCCATCTCGCGCCCCCAAAAAAAGCGCGCCGCCACAGGCTTCCATCGCCACGACGCAACAGGGCAGTTGGCTGAAAAACTCCAGCACTTGAGCACGCCGCAACTTCTTGCGCAGCACGGTCCGGCCTGCGCCGTCGGCTCCATGCACCTGGAATACATTCTTCGCCAGATCGAGCCCGACCGTGATAATCTCCGACATGACCGCTCCCCTTTGTGGATCGTTGCAGACCCACCTTGGCACACAGATGCCGTCGGGGGGCGGTCACATCATCAACGCCAGCGGGTTCTGAAAAAATGGCAACAAAATGCACTGTTGTAAAAAAGGTGATATCAAAATGGGCGTATACGAACCGCTCGGCGCTGGTTACCCTTCGCAGTAGTTCTCCTGCGAGATGCCTATGTTGGCCGAAAGAACCGCTCCCATTGATCCGTACACTGCAACGGCGCCAAATTTGCTTCAAAATTAGGAGCGGTACGAAGACTTTCCAGAACCCAGACGCAGCAGTTCGTAATAGGTAGTAAGTAATAGGGATAGCACGATCAATATCACGCCAGGCTTCGCCCAGGCTTCGATATCAGAGCGGATAATCCATTTCACGTGACTCAAAGATTCACGTGCGAACAAGACTGCGCCCTTCACGGCGCCCATTTCCGAAATGCCTCGCAGCCGCCAACGACCACCCACGACACGTCGGCGCTTACGTGCAAGTTCGGGAAGATTGGCGCGCGTCGGATGTCCTACGGTCATTCCGGGAGCATAGACGATTCGGTGGCCAGCCTTCACGAATCGCCCCGAACATTCTATGTCCCCGGAGGACAGGGCCGCATCATCGAAACCTCCCAAGGCGATCAGAGTGTCTCGACGG
The DNA here is from genome assembly GCF_026162645.1 of Paracoccus rhizosphaerae. Lineage (GTDB taxonomy): Bacteria > Pseudomonadota > Alphaproteobacteria > Rhodobacterales > Rhodobacteraceae > Paracoccus > Paracoccus rhizosphaerae. The sequence goes on along the minus strand of NZ_JAOTBE010000126.1, from coordinate 1,829 downwards.
CACAGCCAGTTCGCGGTGACGCAACGGCCGGCCTCGGCATTATGTTTTTGGTCAAAGCCGTTGATCAGCTTCTCGTAGCGCGAACTGAAGAAGGTCGCTCCTGGCTCCGTGAACATCGTGATTTGCCCTGCCCAAATCCCCACATCCCGATTTTTGCCAATTTCTTTCATAGCCTCCTCAATCCACTCCGGAACGGGAATGCAGTCTCCATCCGTGAATAAGATATACTCGCATCGGGCCACAGCTACGCCGCGATTTCGTGCACGATACGACCCGGGTTGAGGCTCGGATAGCAATGTCACGAATGGGTAACGCCGCACGATATCGGCCGTGCCGTCGGTCGAGCCGTTGTCTACCACGATCACTTCGAATTGGTCGCGAGCCGCAGTCTGCAGGGAGATGGCGTCCAGTGTAGCAGCTATCCTGCTCTCACCGTTCCAGACTGGGATGACAACGCTGATGCAACCGGTCATTTCGTCGTTCCGGATTTAACGATATTCTTGAGACGAAGATAACCCGCCTCTCCTAGAACAGAGCGCGCTAGGGTCTTGATCTTGCTCCCGGCGGAGTTGGCCTGGCGCAGCCGGGATGGGAGGTTGCGCAACTCCTGCCGCAGCGCGGCCACGGAAAGAGCGTCCGGAGAGATCATCTGCTGGGTGTCGACACAGAATACCGGCTTACCAGAAACACGCGCGATCGTTTCGGCTTGGCCAAACTCACTTTCAATGAACAGGTGGGCGTCCGACTTTCGATAGACCTCTGCCTTGAAGCTGCCGTGTGCCTTGAGGCGCTGACGTTCAGCCTTGCTTGGCAAATCCAGCATGACCAGCTTGTCGTATTCGATTTCATGACGGGCAAGCCAAGCTTCGGTCGGTCCGCGGTACTTTTCCAGACGACTGGTGACAAGAGTGCCGATGCGCTGAGTCGGGGCATGCAGGCGAAAGGCTTCCGCAAGGAATTTTGCATAGGCGGGACCGTCATCATTTTCTTCACGTGTCGGATCGACGCACAGCACGCCGTCGATGTCCACGCAGCTTTTCTTCAGAATGACATGGTGCATCAGGTTCCACTGGAACACGCGCGGATCAGGTACGACCTCGAAGATGAAATCGGTCTCGACGTGCTTTGACTGGATTCCAAAGACTGCCCCCATCATGACCCTGCCACCCAGTCCGGCAGCCTCCAGCCGTTCGCGAGCAGCCCGCATTGCCTTGCCGCTGCGGATACTGTCATCGAGCACCAGGATCCGGCGCATATCGGGAAGACCCCGGTCGAGCGCGCTGCGTCGCTTCGACGAGGTGCCAGAGGAATAAATGCGCCCTTCCAGGAGGCTGTCCAAGTCCGTCATCGCAATGTTAGTAATAAGGCAGAAGAGGTTCGCGGCCAGCATTCCGCTGCGCGGGATCCCGACCACCAGATCGATGTCTGGCGGAAGACGGTGCAGATTCCGAACGATCGCATCGTTCATGTCGTTTATCGAGCGATAGTGCATCGGGTATCTCCAGCTTTTATCAACGAATTCGGCGGACAGCACCCACCAGGATATCGCCGAGTTCTTGCGGCGTTTTGCGCCCAGGCGCGGTCAGGCAAGCCAATGCGGCCCCCCCCCATAAGAAAACAGCGTGACAAGCACCAGCGCAAGTAGCGCCTCTTCGGGCAGACTGGGGTTGATGAGCAACAAGTAATGAGCGAAAGTTGGTGATGCCTCGGGGGGGGCGGCATATCATGGCGGTGATCAGAACGCCGTCAATTCTCAACCGAGAAAGGGATATGCCCATGCCAGAGACTACCATCACCCAGCTGCCCGATCCATCCGGATTCAGCGCCGA
>NZ_JAOTBE010000125.1 GCF_026162645.1 Paracoccus rhizosphaerae | reverse complement strand
TCGCCGCAAGAGATCCTGACCGCCAAACCGCCGAGATCCATATCCGCGTCGCTCTCATGAACCGCTTCTCAGCCCTCGGCACCGCCGAGATCGTTCGCGTGGCCTGACATCAGCGGGGCAACGGGGCGTCATGCCTTAGGTGTGAGTTCTGCAACAACGCCCCTCAACTCGCTCATCTTGGAACCTCCTCTCCACAGGAAGGGTCAGTCCCTCATGTCGACAGGGGGGCAGTTCGCCGTGTCGCCTGACAAAAAGCACCGTTAACTACGAAAAAATCTCCCGAATCTGGTTGTGATGCCGTAATTGATGAAGGGTAGGCGGTTCTTACGTGGCCTGTGGCAACTTGTTAATTAGTAAAGTTAAGGATGCTTGTGACGGAGAACAAAACATACCCAAGCACCGGATCAGTCTCAGTTGATCCGGTGCTCGATCTGGACCTGCCTGGGACCGAGGTAAAGGTTCCATTGGTCATTGACATGGATGGCACGCTGTGCCGCAGCGATACTCTACACGAGGGGATGCTCAGCCTGATTGCGCATCGCCCAGCAGCACTATTACAATTACCTTTGTGGCTTGCCGAAGGAAAAGCCGCCTTCAAGGGGAAAGTCGCGGATCGATCGGTCCTAGACCCCGCCCTTCTGCCCTATGACAGGGACGTTCTGGAGCTGATCGCCCAAACTCGGACCGAGGGACGGAAGGTAGCTCTGGTATCTGCCGCCGATCACAGACAGGTTAAGGCCGTGGCAGCACATCTAGGTCTATTCGACCTCGTTACCAGTACCGGCAGTTCCGGGGTTGACGGAAACCTGCGCGGCAAGGCCAAGGCTGACTTCCTGATCGGGCAGTTTGGCGCGCAGGGGTTCGATTATTTGGGCGACAGTGCTACGGATCTACCGGTATGGAAGGAGGCAAGACGCGCCTTTGGGGTGCGGCTTTCGCCGGGATTGCAGCGTCGCGCAACGGCCATGGGCATCGATCTTGTCAAAGTCGGCGACGCGGGCGGCTGGCCCATGCCGGCGCTTATCAAGGCCTGCCGCCCACATCAATGGGCCAAGAATCTGCTGATCCTGTTGCCAGTGCTGGCCTCTCAGGATTTGGCTGGGTTGCCCGCCGCGCTCCTGGCAATCCTGTGCTTCTCTCTCACAGCGTCGGCAATTTATATCGTCAACGATCTGCTGGATCTGCCTTCGGATCGCATGCATCCGCGCAAGCGTAACCGCCCCTTCGCTTCCGGCTCGGCTAATGCGGTGCAGGGGCTGACAGTAGCGGCGGGCTTGCTGGCGGTATCGATCGTGCCGGCAGCGCTGGTCCTGCCAGTGGCTTTTCTGTGGATTCTGCTGCTCTATCTGGTGACGACGACGCTTTATTCGTTGACGCTCAAGCGCAAGATGATGGCCGACGTAATTGGTTTGGCGGCGCTTTACACGTTGCGCATCGTGGCAGGCAGCATGGCGACAGGCATTGTGCTTTCGCCTTGGCTGCTGGTCTTTTCGATGTTCCTGTTCTTTGCGCTGGCCACAATCAAGCGACAGGCCGAACTTGAGGATCTTGTCCTGCGCGGCAAGACGGCGACCGTGGGTCGTAACCTGATGGTTGTAGATCTGCCGATCTACCAGGCAATGTCCATCGCTGCGGCGCAGGCGGCGGTCTTGGTCTTCGCGCTCTATTCACAGGATGGCGAAGTTCAGCAGCAATTCGGCAGCCCTGACCTGCTGTTGCTGATCTGCCCAGTTCTGATGGTGTGGATTGGTCGGATGCAGCTGATGACCCGCCGTGGCTTCATGACTGATGATCCGATCGTGTTTACCCTGCGCGACCGGGTCAGCCTAGTATGCGGAGTGCTAATGATGGCTATTTTTCTTGTTTCCGCACAGGGAGGACGGGCATGACATCCCATGCGACAACCTGGTCTCACCTGCCGGGCAGTTTTTGGAAGCTGCTGCTGATCGGAATGGGGCTGCGCATTCTGTGGGCCTTTGCAATCCCCGTGCTCCCGGTGTCGGACGGCTTTGCTTACCATCAATTTGCGCGAACGCTGGTCGATCATGGCATTTATGGTTGGAGCGCGCTGGAGCCGAGCGCTTATTGGGCGGTCGGAACGTCAGCGCTGGTTGCCTTCACCTATCTCTTTACCGACAGCTACATCGGCGTGGTGATCCTGAACCTCATCGCGAGCCTCATGATCCTGACGCTGACGCATCATCTGGCGGCACGCTGGTTCGGCCCCCGGAGCGGGCTTTTGGCCATGGCAGTAGTTGCGTTCTGGCCGAATCTAATCTTCTTCACGACCATCCTGTCGAGCGAGCTGTTCTTTATCGCCATGAGTCTTGCCGGGCTGTTCTTCTGGCAGAGACCGGTTGGCAATCCAATGGCGAACCTAATTCTTGCCGGGTTGGTCTGGGGGCTGACCTCCTATATTCGGCCAGTAATTCTCTTGGTGCCGGTTGCGCTGGCACTGGTCGATCTGGTCCGAGGACCACGTCGTTTTACCGTCACCGCAATGGAAGCCATGATCGCTGTGCTATTGATTATCCTAGTCGCTATGCCTTGGACAATGCGCAACCAGCAGGTCTTTGGCAAACCGGTGATGATCTCTACCAATTTTGGTCCAAACCTGTGGATGGGCAACAATCCAGCCAGCAATGGCGGCTACATGCAGCTGCCGCCCAAGGTCATTACCATGTCAGAGATCGAGCGCAGCGATTACCTGAAGGCCGAAGCGAAGCAATTTATCATCGAGAATCCGGGAGCGGCGATCCGGCTGCTGGGCATGAAGCTGGTGCGCCTGAACATCCGCGAAACCATCGGCGTTGCTTGGAACGAGGAACATTTGCGTTTCCTAACCGGCGAAAGAGGGGTACAGGCCGCTAAACTGATCTCCACCGGATATTGGTATCTGCTGCTGGTCGGAGCACTAGCCGGGATGGTGGTAATCGGGCGGCGAGACGGTATCGCCGCAGTATTTTTCAATCCGCCGGTTGCACTGTGGGGATATTTTACGGCGCTACATGTGGTGGTGGTGGCCGATGATCGGTATCACGTCCCCTCATCACCTTTTATCGCGATACTGGCCGCGGTTGTGCTGAATGCTTTGCTGTCGCGCCATTTGTTACGGAGCACGCCACATGAATCACTGGTTGCTGATCTTGATCGCCGCGGGAGCAAACGTAGCGTTGAACCTGTGTCTGAAAAAGGGCGGGCAGGAGCTAAATATCTCTAGCCCCTGGACCATCGTCATGTCGATCATAACTTCAGGTTGGATGTGGCTTGCGGTGCTGAGTGCTGGTTTTTTGTTAACCGCTTTTGTGGCGGCTATTCGTCTCTATTCTCTAAGCCTGACCTACACAGCAGTAACTGCCTTGGCGATGGTGCTGCTGACAATGATTGGGGTGCTGCTGCATCAGGAAAGTATCAATTTGGCACGTATTGCAGGGCTTGCGCTTATCATCGTGGGTCTTGCTGTCACAACCATGGCCGGAGCGAGATGAATTCTTACGTGAAGTGGCCCCTGTTTCGACCGGACACTTGGGCATAACCATGGAGGCTTAGGCATATGCCTGAGCACGTGCTTATGTCTGAGATTGAAATCATCACCGATGGCGGCCGTCGTCGTCGCTG
>NZ_JAOTBE010000124.1 GCF_026162645.1 Paracoccus rhizosphaerae | reverse complement strand
GTGAGCGCGATGCGAACCGCATCACGCTTGAACTCCTCGCTGTGTGTCGCTGCCATATCCTGTCTCCTTTGAAGAGAGCATCGCTCTCAGAAGACCGGAACGGAACAGGTGCAGGTCCACTTCGCTCAAATCGACAAAGAGGAGATCGACCTATTTCTCAGCATAACCACGAGAGCCGCCTGATCATGACGTCAAGCCATCTAGGAATTTACACCAGCTTGACGGACGTGACCTTGCTCCGCCTTCGCTCTAAGTAAAAAGCCCCGCCTGATGGGCAGGGCTGGTCGCGCAGCTTCCTCATGCTGAATTAGCAGCAGGTTATGCTTTGAGACCAATTCAACCTGAGGTAGTATAGGAGCCTGTAAATATTTGCAAGCGATTGGAGTAGACCGAGTGATGTATGGCCGTTGTCACCTCATCAAGATCGGTTTACGTATGGCCCTTGTTGATCTTTTCTTGGTCGGCCTTCTGGTCCTTATCCTAAATGGCTGGCAGGATGTGTCCTGGCTGTGGGGCCTTGCAGCCCTGATCGTCTGGCCAGTCCTTGTCGTCTATACCTTTTTGCGGCTGACGGTGCGCTGGTCTGAAGTTCTTAATTACCGGGCTGTTCTGCTGGTCGGCCTAACGACGGTCATGATCGCCGCATGAGGCACAGGCGCCGCCGTCGTCAGCCGGCGCGGAAACTCTTCCTCCTCAACCTCTGGCTGCCGATCAAGCTTTAAGAGGTGTTATAAATGGACGGACAGAAGCGCCAGGATTGCGGCCAGGGTGAAAAGGGCGGCTATGAGATCGATCCTTCCGAACGGCATCGTGTCTTTCCTTTTACTGTGTCCGGTGACGGACGGAGGACAGTGCCATTAAGGCAGCCCCGGACGGGGAGGTTCACTCAAAGCCGATCCCTCAGCTGTGTCCGGAAGATGCGGTTCTTGCCACCGCCCGACGCGGGGGAACAGCAAAATACCGGTGAGCTTCGACCGGCAAATTTCAAGCCGCACGGCTCTGGTCGCGGTTAATCGGCCAGTGATCGACAAGGAAAGAGGCCCTTGTCCGCTGATAGTCGCGTTATCCAGCTGAAGTAGTTTGAGCTTATTTCGACAACTCGCTCCTTTCAAGGGTCCGGCTCCATGCCTGGCAGAGCGGGCTTCGAAATCGGCGGTGTCCATCACCAGATGGCAACTGAGCACAGCTTGGCAACGATCTCGTGGTCGAGGGTTTGGCGGTACCAGCCGGCCCGCGGAGCGCCATAATCGTTGCGCCTGTCGGCATTGCCGAGGGCATCAACGCAGCTCATGTGTGGACGACCCCTTGACCTGCCATGCAGGTTCAATGATGCAAGATCCCCAGCGCGAAAAGCCTCGGCGCTTGCACACCGGGATCAGGTTAGGTGAAGCTGAAGCCGGTTGGGTAATAGCTGATGTCCCGAATCAGCATGTCGCCGCTGTGTCCGCGCCCGTTGTCGGTGTTGTATTCTTCGGGCGTATAGGTCGACGGCGCCATGACAGCCACATTGGCTATGGGCTAGAACTGCATCCTGCGGTTCAGATCCTCGTGGCGCGCGTGCAGCACGTGGCACCCTACCTCCATGTCATCGAAGAAAAAGGTGACTTCTGACCTTGTGGTGTCTTCGGGATCAAAGACGACGGAACAAGCCCACGAGTGGTAGCTCCTGTCTAACGATTCCTTGACGTGCCGGTATTGGTCCCTGACGTTGCCCCCTGCGCCTAATCCAGTTTGAGATAGTCTCTGGCCCAACCTGTCGGACCAGAGATGAAGCGCAGCAGGTTCACCGAAGATCAGATCATCGGCATTCTGAAGGAGCACGAGGCTGGGGTTTCCGTCGCTGATCTGTGCCGCAGGCACGGCGTCAGCGATGCGACGGTCTGCAAATGGAAAGCCAAATATGGCGGTATGGATGTCAGCGAGGCCAAGCGCCTTAAAGGGCTCGAGGACGAGAACGCCCGTCTGAAGCGGCTGCTGGCCGATGCGATGCTGGATAATGCAGCGCTGAAGGACCTCCTTGGAAAAAAGTGGTGACGCCCGCCGGAAAGCGGCAAGCGGTCGCGCATCTGGTGTCAGGCCACGGGATGAGCGAACGGCGGGCGTGCCGGGTGATCGGCTGTTGCCGGATGACCATGCGCTATAAGGCGATCCGGCAGGATGCCCCCGTGCTGCGCGAGCGGTTGAAGGAGTTGGCGCGGGTCCGTCGCCGGTCTCGGCTGTCGGCGGCTGCACGTGTTCTTGCGCCGTGAAGGTCACGAGGTGAACCACAAGCGCCTGTTCCGCATCTACCGCGAGGAGCGGCTGCATGTCCGTCGTCGCGGTGGGCGCAAGCGGGCCATCGGCACGCGGGCCCCGATGGCGCTGCCGCTGATGCCGGACCAGCGCTGGTCACTGGATTTTGTCTCGGACCAGCTGACCGATGGTCGCCGCTTTCGGATCATGACCGTGGTCGATGACTGCATGCGGGAGTGCCTTGCGCTGATCGCTGACACTTCGCCCTCGGGCGCAAGGGTGGCGCTCGGTCGTGTCTCGGAAGTGGTAGAAATTGTCTGGCGGCGTAATCTCCGGGTGAACCAACACCCACCCAACCGGCGGCTGCAACCGCCAGGGAGATGACGCCATGAAGCAGAATACCTCTAGCTCGTCCTTTTCGCCACTGCCCGACGCAAGTGGGTATGATCGGGTCGAGGATCGCCTGCGGGCGAATGTCCGTGCCACCATCGAGGCCATGTTCGAAGAGGAACTGGCCGTCTTTCTTGGTCGGCTTCGTTACGGCCGCGGCAACGAGCGGGCCAAGGGTTACCGCCATGGGCACCGCGAACGGCAACTCACCGGCACGTTTGGGACTGAGACGGTGCGTGTGCCGCGCGCCCGGATCGAGAACGAGACCGGCAAGCTCAGCGAATGGCGCTCGAAGGCACTGCCCCGTTACAAGCGGCTGACGAAGAAGGCCGAGGCGCTGATCGCAGCAGTCTATCTGGCCGGGACCAATACCCGGCGCGTCAAGCGGGCGCTCTTCGAGCTGTTCGAAGGCGCGGTGAGCAAGGATGTGGTCAGCCGCGCTTAGCGCAAGGTGAAGGTCGACTGGGACGCCTGGTCGGCCCGTGATCTGTCCGGCGAAGAGATCGTTCGGCTCATTCTCGACGGCACCGTCATCAAGACCTGGCTGGACCGCAAGGCCACCCACATCTCGGTGCTGGCCGCAATCGGTGTTCGGCGCGACGGACAAAAGGTGCTCCTCGCCATCAGGAACATGGGCGGCGAAAGCACGGCTGCCTGGGGCAGCTTCCTTGCCGACCTGGACGCGCGGGGCCTGAGGCGCCCGGAGTTCGTGATCGTTGACGGCGCTCCCGGACTTGAGGCCGCGCTCGTGGCGCTCTGGGGCGAGGATCTGCCCATCCAGCGCTGCACAGTTCACAAACACCGCAACCTGCTGGGCCACGCGCCCAAGCGCCTGCACGACGAACTGAGCGAAGATTACCGCGACATGATCTATGCCGCCACGGCCGCCGAGATCGAGAAGCGCCGCAAGGCTTTCCTGCGGAAGTGGAAGCTCAAGTGCCGGGCCGTGGCAGACAGCCTTGAAGAAGCGGGTGACCGACTCTTCACCTTCACCCGCCTTGATCCCTCGCAATGGAAATCCGCACGGACCACCAATGCCATCGAGCGCTTGAACGAGGAATTCCGGCGCCGGATCAAGACTCAGACCGTGCTGCCCTGCGCTGAAACCGTGCCGATGCTGCTCTGGGCGCTCCTGGCGTCAGGGCAGATCCAGAAGGCGTTGTTGCGTAACTCTGACGTGGGACGATTCACATCGCGAACCCGTGCGGTTAGACGGGTCGCATGAGTAAGCCTCCACCCGCCCGCTACCGCACGACGAACTGGTC
>NZ_JAOTBE010000123.1 GCF_026162645.1 Paracoccus rhizosphaerae | reverse complement strand
GTCGACCGGCCATCGGTGGCGCAACCCGCTTTGGCGCCATGCTGACGGATCGGTGGCCGAATGGTGAGTATTGGACGTCTTCCAGAACGGCGTAGCGCCATCACCGGCGCCACGCAGGGGAACCTGTGCAGCTGGCTGACCGCGTCAGCCAGCCACTCCGCCTCATATTGATGCGCCTCGAGTGGTGCGCCACAGAGGCCGTTGGCTGCATCGCTTATCTCTGCCACGATGAGGTACAGATGTTCAGACGGTGGCGACCCCGCTGAGCGCTTTGACAGGCATCAGGTGTCCGCCATGGCAGAAGGAGAAGTCATCATGAATGACGAACGCACGCAAAGGGTCCGGGACCGGGCGCACGCTCTGTGGGAGCAGGCGGGCCGTCCCGAGGGACAGGATGCCCAGCACTGGTCGCAGGCCGAGCATGAAATTGCCGCAGAGGAGGAGGCACAATCCTCCGCCCCGGCGGGGAAAGCCGCCGTCCGCCGGGGGCGCAAGCCGAAGGCCGTCGCGGAAGAGGCAGCGGAAGCCCCAAAGCCGCGGCGGGGCCGCCCTCCCAAAGCCGTGGCCGATACGGCAGCCGAGGGATCAGCCGAGACGCCACGGGCAACCAGGGGCCGCAAGCCCAAAGCCGTGGCCGAAGAGGGCACGGAAGCGCCGAAGGCCCGGCGAACCCGAAAAGCGCCGGCTGCTGCCGGTGGAGAGGACGACGCGCCAAAGGCGAAGAGGGGCCGCAAGCCAAAGGTTGTCGCCGAAGGCTCCGACACAGCTGAATAGGCGGGCTGCAGGTTGCGCCGCTCATGACCCCGCAGGCCGCTGACAGCCCGACTGAAGTGCTTGCCGGACTGGTCGAGCGGGTCACGTTCCACAACGCCGAGAATGGCTTCTGTGTCCTGCGGGTGAAGGCCCGCGGGCATCGGGACCTTGTGACGGTCGTCGGCCATGCAGCGATGATTTCGGCTGGAGAATGGGTCACGGCCACCGGCATCTGGCTCAATGACCGAGCCCACGGCCTGCAGTTCAAGACACAGTTTCTGAAGACGCACGCACCCTCCACCCGCGAGGGGATCGAGAAGTACCTCGGCTCCGGCATGATCCGGGGGATCGGGCCGATCTATGCGCGGCGGCTGGTCGGGAGCTTCGGCACCGACGTCTTCGACATCATCGAGGCGACGCCCGAGCGCCTGCGCGAGGTCGAGGGGATCGGCCCCGTCCGCGCCGCCAAGATCACCGCCGGTTGGGCGGATCAGAAGGTGATCCGCGAGATCATGGTCTTCCTGCATCAGCATGGTGTGGGTACGGCGCGGGCAGTGAGGATCTTCAAGACCTACGGGACCGACGCCGTCCAGGTGATGAGCGAGAACCCGTATCGCCTGGCCATGGACATCCGCGGCATCGGCTTCCGTACGGCCGACATGATTGCCGCCAAGCTAGGGATCGAGAAGACCGCCATGATCCGCGTCCGCGCAGGGGTGTCATTCGCGCTGAGCGAGGCCATGGGCGGCGGCCATTGCGGTCTGCCAAGGACGGAGCTGGTCGCGCTGGCGGAAATGCTCCTCGAAGTGCCCGCCCGGCTGATCGGGAGCGCTCTGGAGAAGGAACTTTCCGAAGGCACCCTCACCGCCGACCGGGTGGGGGATGCCGACTGCGTTTTCCTGTCAGGACTTTACCAGGCCGAGCGTGCAATTGCGGAGCAGCTGGGGCGGATACGCAGCGGCTCGCTGCCCTGGCCGGAGATTGATGTGGACAAGGCCCTGCCCTGGATCGAGCAGAAGACGGGCCTCAGCCTTGCCGCCAATCAGGCCGAGGCCGTCCGGCTGGCGCTCAGGTCCAAGGTCACCGTGATCACCGGTGGCCCCGGGGTAGGCAAGACCACCATCGTGAACTCGATCCTCCGCATCCTCGCGGCCAAGGCCGTGAAGCTTCTGCTTTGCGCCCCCACCGGCCGCGCGGCCAAGCGCATGTCCGAGGCGACCGGCATGGAGGCCAGGACCATCCACCGGCTGCTCGAGTTCGATCCCAAGGCCTTCGGCTTCAAGCGCAATGACGAGAACCCGCTCGACTGCGACCTGCTGGTGGTCGACGAGAGCTCGATGGTCGACGTGCTGCTGATGCAGTCGCTGATGAAGGCTGTGCCGACCGCGGCAGCGCTTCTCGTCGTGGGTGACATCGACCAGTTGCCCTCTGTCGGTCCCGGGCAGGTGCTCGCCGACATCATCGGTTCCGGCGCCGTGCCGGTGGTCCGGCTGACCGAGGTCTTCCGCCAGGCAGCGCTGAGCAAGATCATCACCACCGCGCATGCGATCAACGCCGGGCGCATGCCGGATCTCGCCCCACCCGACAATGAGGCCGATTTCTATTTCGTGCCGGCTGCGGACCCAGACCAGGCTGTGGCGCGGGTCGTGGAACTGGTCAGCAAGCGCATCCCCCGCCGGTTCGGGCTTGACCCGATCAGGGACATCCAGGTCCTCTGCCCGATGAACCGGGGCGGTGTCGGCGCCCGGTCGCTCAACATCGAGCTGCAGGCGGTACTGAACCCTGCCGGTGACAGGAAAGTCGAGCGTTTCGGCTGGACCTTCGCTCCTGGCGACAAGGTGATGCAGATCGAGAACGACTATGACAAGGAAGTCTATAACGGCGACATTGGCAGGGTAGAGAATGTCGATCTGGACGAGGGCGATCTCACCGTCAACTTCGACGGCCGCACGGTCGCCTTTGCCTTTGGCGAACTCGACACGCTGGTGCCGGCTTACGCCGCCACCATCCACAAGAGCCAGGGCTCAGAGTACCCCGCTGTCGTCATCCCGGTGATGACCCAGCATTACGCCATGCTTCAGCGCAACCTGATCTACACCGGCGTTACCCGCGGCAGGAAGCTGGTCGTGCTGGTCGGCCAGAAGAAGGCTGTGGCGATCGCGGTTAGGAACATCTCGGGGCGCCGCCGCTGGACGAAGCTTGATGAGTGGCTGGCCAGGAAGCCGCAATGAGCAGGCTCCTCAGGTGGCGGCCCACGAACTTGCGCGCACAATGGCAGGAGTGAGCGGCCTTTCAGATCATTTCCATGCCGCCCGCGGAAGCAGGCAGAGCAAATCGAGGGCAAACTGAAGCCGGCCGGCGTCCTGCTTCCCCCGGCGCATGCACGGGAAAGGTCCTGGTTGCACGAAAGCAGCTTCCTTCCGGCGCTTGTTGCGGTAGGATCGGGTTGTCTTTTGCGGACAGCCTTCCCAAGGGCAGCCCTGTCGTATGTTCCCGCGGCAGGGCACCTTCACTGAGTTTCAAGAACTACGGCCCGCCCAATGAGGCTGGTTCTGTCGTTGCGTTCGAGCCTGTTGGTCTGGAAGACATGACCATGCTGTGCCGCAGCCGTGTTGATGCGGAAGATCAACGTCAACAGGTCAGGCCGGGCAGGGGGGTGCGGCAACAATCCAGATATGTTTGATCCAGAGATGTCATCCTGCCAGCAGCCGCAAGGTGCGGAGACCCGGACGCAGGATGTAAGGCGGTAGTGCAAAGGAATAGTGTCCGCAATTTAGCTCGAGAACGTCAGGCTTGGCCCCAGCCTGCCTCAGCTTTGCAACCAGACGTTCCGATAGGTGGGGCAACACCACAGTATCTCTCCTCGCCAGCACGATCTGAAGCTCCAAGCCGGGCCGCGCCAACTGTCCTACGTAGTTCTCGAGGTTCAGCAGACTCCACGCTCTATTGAGCTGGGTCACGTCAATCTGCCCCGCAAGGCTGGCGCGGATATGCTCTGTGGCTCGCCCCGTCCAAACCATGTCAGCGAGACTTCCCGCGGTCAGTAACAACGCAGCTTTTTTGACTGCAGGGTCGTTGGCTGCGACAAGACCGGCAACCCAGGATCCGAGGCTCATGCTGACCTGCCCCCATCGGGTGGTCCGGTTTCAGTCTTAATGCATGACGGGTCTGGGCGCTACGGCGGGCGTGGCCGGCGAAGCGTCTCCGGATGTCGAAGCCGGCCACGAGATGACCTTC
>NZ_JAOTBE010000122.1 GCF_026162645.1 Paracoccus rhizosphaerae | reverse complement strand
AACGGCCAACTCCCCCAATCAGTGTTGAAGGGGCAAACGCCCATCAACGCGCTCAAGGACTGGCAAAGGCAAAGGCCGGACATCTTCAAGAAGCGGCCGTATAATCACGCGGGATGTGACAAGTAGCTCAGAAGTTCAGTATCAACGCTCTTTCAAAACAAGAAAATTTTGATATGTACCACCGGTGTGTTGCCAGTTGTACTATGGGCGTGGGCGGTCATTATGCTATCTAACGTATTTATATCCATAGAGTTGATTTATCACCTTAGGTGGTCCCGGACGAGGCTGAGCGGAACAGTCCTTCACCCCCGGTGCTGCACTTATTTTATGTTTCCCCCTGTGTCTTTGATAGTTTGGTGTTGAAGCGAATGAAGCAGTGGACCGCGTTTGAAGCCGCCGTCATGAACCTATCTGCCGTGCTTCGTTTTCAATGTTTAGGAGACCGCGCTTGGACTGTCCGCCGTCATCTCCTCCATGCCTCTCGGCAGGTGCACGAGGCTGTGCGGCGGAGGTCAGCTTATTGGTTGTTCCAGTTCGGGCAACGCAGGCCCAAAGTCCTGATGGGGGTTCTGTTGCCGTTGCGATGGACTGCGCCACATCACATCGCGGCGGCCCAGATGCATGCCATGCTGACCGCGCGGACGTCTGGATGGCACAAGGCAGCCCCCCTCTTCCTGCAAATCGAAAGAGAACGAGGCAGCCAGTCTACGGCGCTGCCGCATTTTTTGCTGGCTCCTCCTCGCGTGGCGCCGGAGTTTCACCTTTGTGTTCCTCAAAGCGATCGCCCGGTAGACCTGCCACCGGATCTGGCCCGACTTATTGTCGTCTACACTACCTGCTTTGGGAGGAGATCCTCTCCTCCACCTATTGTGGGGCAGCCCAAGGGACTTCGCTTCTTGTGCTTTGCTGACGTTCCCATGGAGGTCACGGGCTGGGAGGTCATCGTCACTCCCGACCATGCGGCGAGCGAAACTTTTGCCGCCATCTGCCCTCACCGCCTGTTGACGGAAGCTGCGCCCGATGCCGAATGGTCGCTTTTCCTCGAAAGCAGCCGGATCCCGCTTGGCAACCTGCACACTCTGATCACACGCTGGCTGATAAAACAGGACATTGCGCTCTGGCGACACCCTGCAGCGAGCGATTGGCGGGGACTTGTTGAGTATTCGCTGCTAACGGGCCGGCATCCTGCTGCGGCGGTCTTGGCACAGGCAAAGAAATATCAATCAGCAGACGCTCACGAGAAGCATACCGCATGCGATACGGGAATGATCTGGCGGAGGCATGCCAACGTCGCCGTCAAAGCTCAGATGGACGCATGGTGGGCATTGCAAGAGGCAGAGCCGAAAGGAGACCCGGCGCTATCACTGCATCGCCTGACGCAGCAAGATCACTTCCCGACCGAGATGATCGCTCAGTTGCCTTCCGCGCTTGGCACGGCCGAAGATAATATCTTTTTTGCGCGCAACGTGCCGGATCTTCTGGCATTGCAGCCGCGCTTGCAGTCTCCGGGGCTGCAAACACATAAGATCCCCATTACGTTCCTTTTTGCTGAACAGCGCCGGCAGTCAGGGATCACGCTGATGCGTGCCCGGCAGCTCAGCCAGATGGTCGCAACAGCCTACCCTGACCGTTATGAGGTGACTTTGCGCTCAGACATCGGTTCTGTTCGGGATCAGGTAGTGATTGTCAACCGCGGAGCAATCGAGTTCAATTCTCGCGAGGATCTTGACGAACTGCGGGGCCGGAACATTGCGTCGATCAGCGACTGGCTGGATTTGCCGGTCAGGCCAAAGACAATCCCGGTGTTCGATGCGCATATGACACTGTGCCTGCCGCAGACCATTGCACTAAACAAGCTTTACCCGAATACGCCCGCCTTTCATGTCACCCATCACGTCAATCCGGCTGTTCCCGAATGCACCGGCCCGACCGATAGGCTGCGGACCGGCTATTTTGGGCGCTTTGCTAACACTTCCTGTCCTAACAGTCTGTCCACGATGATCGAACTGGTCAACGTAGTGGATGCAAGCTTCACCCCCTCCGAATGGGCACGGCAGGCCCCGATGTACAACTGCCACTGGATCATCCGCGAGATTGACCACCTTCAGGAGTGGAAACCTTTCTTGAAAGGATTTGTCGCCGCGCGATGCGGGGCTGTGGTGATCGTCACACGCGACGACATGAACGCCATGCATTACTTGGGGGATGACTATCCTTTTTACGCCGACAGCCTTGCGACGGCAGATCTAGAAATGGCTTGGTTGAAAGCCGCTTCGGCCTTCGGCAGCAAGGAATGGGGCAAGGCGCAGGCGATCATGCGTCAGGTCAAGGAACGAAGCTCGGACCGGCAGGTTATGGTGGAGTTCAAGTCGATGCTGGACGAGATACTCTCATGAACATTACAGTGCCCGCCGGTCCTCGGTAGTCAGTTCCAGATGCGCCAAGGCGGGTTGTTGCTATCCCACATAGATTGAAGAAGGTTCTTGTCCCTCAGCGTGTCCATGTTCTGCCAGAAGCCTCCGTGGCGGAAGACTGACAGTTGCCCTGAAGAGACAAGGCCTTGGAGGGGCGCCTCCTCCCAGACGGTGCTGTCCCCTTCGATCAGGTCGAAGATGGAAGGTTCCAGCACGAAAAAGCCGCCGTTGATGGTTTGTCCGTCAAGGACACTTTTCTCGCGGATTGCGTTCACACGGGTCACATCCTCGGACAGGTCAAGTGTGCCGAAACGCCCCGGTTGCCGGACTGCGGTCACCGTTGCCATAGTGCCCTGCTGCCGATGAAATTCCACCAGCTTACCGATGTCGATATCGCTTACGCCATCTCCATAGGTCAGGCAAAACGTCTCGTTGCCGACATACGGTGCGATGCGCTTGATCCGCCCGCCAGTCATCGTTTCAAGGCCGGTATCGGCAAGTGTCACGCGCCAGGGCTCGATGGCGGTATGGGTAATTTCGACGCTATTCGAGCTTAAGTCGATGGTGAAGTCGCTGTTGCGGTTGAAGTAGTTCAGAAAATACTCCTTGATGAGCGTTCCCTTATAGCCGCAGCAGATAACGAAATCGGTGATACCGTGTGCACCGTATATTTTCATAATGTGCCAAAGGATCGGGCGCCCCCCAATCTCAAGCAAGGGTTTGGGCACGACGCCCGTTTCCTCGCTAAGCCGGGTGCCGTAACCTCCGGCAAGAATGACAGCCTTCATCGTGTTGCTCCTGCAAGTCTTCCATCAAAAAATCAACCGATTACCCGCTGCGAAAGATGTTCCGCTTGCGTGCAATTCAGACAAGTCAATCTGCCGCGCCCGCATGAAAGCGCGTGCGGTGGATCGGCACATAGATTCTCATCTCCCTGTTTCGTGGCATTACAATATTTGCAGTTTTCTTGGATCCGCAAGGGCTTGTTGAGCTTCTTATCTTCGAGGCCGAGGATCCTCCCTTGCCTCTGACTTCAGGCGACGGCTCTGCTCTCGGCCTATCCAAGGTCCGAACGGCGGTTCATGATGGCGATGCGGATCCGGATCTTTGCGGTTTGGCAATCTGAATCGCTTGACATGATCCGCTCTCCAAAGAGCATGAGGCGGTTCATCTAAGTTTCGATAAAACTCCGGACATGACAGCCGGCTGACCAACGCGCCTGCGACAGTGGTGCCCGACAGGGCTCGTAGGAGAGCGCCAGCCAAGCCCACAGGATTGCTAGGTCATGTTGACAAATGGCGGAGCCAGAGGCGGATGGATGTAACGTCGATGAAGCCCAGGAAGCTTTCGGCGGTCTTGTCGTAGCGAGTGGCGACACGGCGAGCGTTCTTGAGCTTGTTGAAGCACCGCTCGACGAGGTTGCGGAGCCGGTAGAGCTTCCGATCAATTTTTACGCGCAGCTTTCGGAATTTTTGCATGGGGATCACCGGCAAGACGTTACGATCCTCCATGGTTTAGCGAACTCTGTCAGCGTCATATCCACGATCCGTCAGCAGGACGTGGGGCTCGGGCAGGTTGCTGTCCACGACCAGATCGAAACCCAGATAGTCCGAGGTCTGTCCCGGCGCGATGTCCGACCTCATGGGCAGGCCTGCCGCATTGACCCGCAGATGGATCTTGGACGTGAAGCCACCTCGAGAGCGGCCGAAACCTTGGCGTGGAGTCCCCCCTTTATGGATGGCCCGCCCCTCCCGCCGATCTCCGTGTAGGATGTCGGTGTTCAATGGAGGAAGGAGCGGATCATGAGCATTGTGATCGTTGGCATCGACCTGGGCAAGAACAGCT
>NZ_JAOTBE010000121.1 GCF_026162645.1 Paracoccus rhizosphaerae | reverse complement strand
GCAGCTGTTCTTGCCCAGGTCGATGCCAACGATCACAATGCTCATGATCCGCTCCTTCCTCCATTGAACACCGACATCCTACACGGAGATCGGCGGGAGGGGCGGGCCATCCATAAAGGGGATCGTCCGCGGGCGATCGGACGCACGAAAGGCGGCCTGAACTCCAAGCTGCACATGCTCAGCGACGGCAAGGGCCGGCCGCTGAACTTCTTCCTCTCCCCAGGTCAGATGGCCGACAGTCGGGGCGCACTTGTGCTGTTGCGCCATCTGCCGCCAGCCAAGCGCTTTCTGGGTGACAAGGCGTATGATGCCGATTGGCTGCGCGATGGCCTCAGGGACCGTGGCATCTGCCCCTGCATCCCGCCCCGCAAGAAGCGCAGGAAACCGGCCAGCTACAACAAGCGCCTCTACCGGAAGCGATACCGCATCGAGAATGCCTTCGGTCGACTGAAGGATTGGCGCGGCATCGCCACCCGTTACGAACGTTGCGGAGACATCTTCCTCAACGCCATCATCCTCGCAACCATCGTCATATTCTGGATCTGATGTTTATGGGGACAGACCCTATGCCTTCGTCTTCACCTGGGGATACGATAGTCTGTTCCCACCGCAAGGAACGGAAAGGACGGCCTGATGGTGGATGATGAAACCGGCGGAGGCGCCGCCCCCTGTTTCGCTCATCTCCTCGTCGACGGTCATAACGTTGATCCCGGCACGGCACGGGATGTGGCGCGGTTCAGACGCGCTGAACGGGCGCGGCTGGTTGCAGCCCGCGCCCTGGCTTCGCAGGATCGGGAGAAAGCGACCCACGCCCTGATCGAAGGGCTGGGCCAGATCATCGCGTCCCGGGCCGGGATGAGCATTGCCGCCTACTGGCCCATCAGGGGCGAGCCGGATCTCCGCCCCTGGATGAGTACCGCACATGCAGCTGGCGCCAGGGTCCTGCTTCCAGTGGTCGTTGAGAAGCTGGCGCCGCTGAATTTCCACGCCTGGTGGCCAGACTGCCGAATGTCCTGCGGGGTCTGGAACATCCCGGTGCCGATCGAAGGGGAAGCGGGTGTGCCGGACGTCGTCATCGCTCCCCTCGTTGGCGTCGACAAGGCCCTCTACCGTCTCGGGAATGGCGGCGGATACTATGACCGCACATTGGCGAGGATGGATCCTCGGCCGCGGATCATCGGCGTCGGGTTCGCCGGCTGTCTTCTGCCCACCATCTACCCGATGCCCTGGGATGTGCCGATGAGCGAAGTGCTCCTGTCGGATGGGACGTACCTGGAGCGCTGAGTCCCTCGGCGGCTCGAACTTCACGAAGCACGAAGGACAACAGCGTGAGCGAGGCACCGATCACATGGCAAATGCACAAGAAGAACGACTCCACCATCTTGGCATGCTTGCAGTGGGCGCTATAGACACCGGGGCGGCCTTGCCCAGTGCCGAACCGGCAGACTGTTTGCGTCAGTCTGCGTCCACGTCTCGAGAAAACAGGACGTCGTTCTCGAGGCGCATATGCTCTTCAAGATCGGCGACAAACTCAGCGAGGCCGGAGTAGAGCGTCTCCCACGGTTCGCATGCTCCTTGAGGAAGCGTCAGGTCATTGGTGATGCGGCATATTTCGGCGGCATTGCGCTTCAGGTCCTGGTTGGCGGCGCGCAGCTTCGCTATCTCATTCTCGAGCTGCAGATCACCGGCCCGCCGTATCGCCGGAAACAGGATCAACTCCTCCTTTTTCATTTGAACCTCCAGGTCTTCCGTCATCCGCCTCAGGATGCCAAAGAGGCCTTCAGGAACACCGGCATCGCCTACATGCAGATCCTCGATCATGTCGGCCAGCCGGAGGAGAGGCGACAATTGCCGCCGGTGACGCGCATGAAACTGCGTCTCGATGTGGCGGGTCAACCCGCTGGCGTTACTTCCAGAAAGAGCATCAGACATTGCAGCTCGTCCTTTCGTCACCTGAGGTTCGGAGCGGTATCGGATGCTGATTGCGCCCCCTCAACCGCCATGTTGAGCGACCGCGCGATGCGTTCGGCCCGTTCGATAACGTGGGCGGCTCCTGCCGGGGAACAGGTCTCGATCGCAGTCTCCCGGAACAGCGTGAGCCAGCGTTCGAAGTGGCTCCACGTCACTGGCAGACTCACATGCTTCGGCACCGGCGCGCCATGATACCGGCCCGTCATCAAGGCGACGGAGGACCAGAAGGCGACCATCCGTTCCAGATGTGGCTCCCAGTCCACGATACGCTCGGCAAAGATCGGTCCGAGCACAGCGTCGGCGCGAACCTTGATGTAAAAGCGGTGCACCAACTCGGTCAGCCAACATTCGTCGAGCCCTGTCTGCGCCATCAGATCAGCGGTGATTGCAGGACGCATCGACTGCAACGAACCTAGTTGTGCGACAGCATTGCTCATGGGCACCTCGACAAGCCGGTGTTGCCAGTCAATCTAATGGGTAAAAGATGCATTGTAAATGCGTGTTTTGAATCCGGCGCCCCGCATGCGTTTCCGGACCTCCCTGCCAAGGGAGATCTGCCAGTGCCGTCAGATACGGATGGTGCAGCTGCTCGACCGCTAATCAGTCGCGACCTGTGAAGAGCGACGTCACCGAGGTTGCCGGGACTTCCACCTTCCAGCCGGCGGAGCAGCTGCTCGAACAAGTGCATTTGCTCCTTGAGCATACAGTCCTCCGGTTCGACTGGATGTTCGCGAGCATGCACGGCTCAGCGCCGGCGAGGCGGCGATCCTGACCACCGGCATCGACAGCAGCACGAAAAGCGAGTTCGGCGGCCGCCGATCTTGTGAGTTGCCTGGCTCAGATCATACCGGCTTCTGGGCTGGGTAGACGACCTTACCGCCGGGCGTACCTTCCGCGCCTGGCGTTGGCTTGGCAACCTGCTCGCGGCCGTTTCCCATCAGATGCACCACTTCGTGCCCAGCGAGTACCAGGTAATCGGTGATTATGCGGCGGTGACATCGCCACCAGACTGCCTCAGAGCACATCATCGCCAACCGTCGCGATTGTCCCAGCTCGACCAGCTCGTCGAGCGCCAGTTGAAATTCGGGAGAAAGCGCATGGTCGGCGTAGTTGTGGAAGCTCCGGTTGCGCCACTGGGCATTGAGTTCGTCAGGGATTTCTGGCTGAACCTTTCGCCGGCCTCCCAAGGATGGCATGTGGTGGTAGGCGATCTGGTACTCCGCCAGCCGCTCTGGCAGCGTCTCAATGTTGTACTCAGGGTTGCTGCGCGACCGGGGGAAGCTGCGGACATCCACCACCAAGCCCACATCTGCCGCGCGGAGAATGCCGGCAAACTCGTCGAGGGTCCGGTTCGAATGGCCAATCGTGCAGAAGGGCGGCCTCACCTCAGTGATAGCCCACGCACATGACATAGTCGCGCAAGAGCTCCTCCTCCTGCTCGGTTTCCTCCAGCAGCACCTGCATTACTGCGCCCGCGTTGAGCATACCGATCGGTCGTCCATCGGCGTCTGCGACGGGTACGTGCTTCAGGCTACGCTCCTTCATCATATTCCAGGCCTCGCGGATCGTCGCATCGGACCGGCAGTAGACGATCTCCCGGGTCATGGCGGAGGCGACGGGACGAGTGCAATCTGCGCCCGCGCATTGCCTGATCCTGTTCACCACATCGGTCTTGCTCACGACGCCTTGCATGGCTCCATCACGATTGCAGACGATCACGAGGTTCGTGTCCGGATCGCTGAGCCGCTCGGCTGCGTCGACGAGTGCGGCGTCCTCCTTTAATGTTACGGCCATTCGCATGATCTTCTGAACATACATCGGCTTCTTTTCCTTTCAGGCGTCGAACAGGATGGTGAGGAGCAGCGAGGCATCCCGGACGCCCTCGACCGAATGCGGTTCCCCGCCCTCCAGATAGAGCCATTCTCCCTCGTCCAGTTCAGCCGGACCAGCCGCAAGCCCAATCCTGACACGCCCCTCGATGCAGTGAAGCATGATCCGTCCCGGCACCTGGTGCGCCGGTATCTCAGAGCCCGCGGGAACGATGAGGCGCACCGCCTCGAAGGATGGTGTGCGGACGATCGCGCTGGTTCTGGCGTTTGCCAAGCCATTCCCAAGGGGCCCGAGGTCGACCACCTCACCCGGTTTCGCGTGTTTGAGAGCCATCCCTTTCTCCTTCTTCTGTCCTGCGACAGGGGACGCAGGGCGAGCTTCGGACGAACCGACGCCTGCGCCCCAGGCAAAAGCCAACGAAGCAGACACGAACCGGTTGCGTTAATTACGATGCCGCCATTGCTCCTCTCAGCTGCACCCGTGTCATTGTTGCAACCTTGCCGTCGCGCCCGCAGGTCAACCGCACTCGCCAAAAAGGCGACTGGAAGGTCAGTCGGAACTTGCCGTCATCCTCTCCTTCGCCGCGCTCCATGGTGGTCCTGATCTTTCCCGACCGCATGAGGTTCTGGAAGTCGGGCACGTCCAGTTCCAGCAGGGGCGCGATCTCGGCCGCGTCCACGACCGGCTGCCCGTCTCGGAACTCGATCTTCATGGCCGCGCCCTGACGTTCCATCCCCTTCCCCCCTTCACGCGGCCAGTTGTTCGTCGGCGGGGCCGAAGAACTCGAAGTG
>NZ_JAOTBE010000120.1 GCF_026162645.1 Paracoccus rhizosphaerae | reverse complement strand
GGGTCTCCGTAAGGTCCGTGGTTGAAGTCGCCAAACTCCACCTCGATCCTACACCTCGATGGCCACCCGGGATCACACCGCCAGCGGCGACGAAATTACACCAGCTCCTCGGACGCTAACATGGGTTCAGCGTATCGATGAGCGGCAAGGGCAATTGCTATGATAATTCGGCCGTCGAGAGCTTCTTCAGGTCGCTGAAGGCCGAATTGGTCTGGCGTCGCGACTGGCACACCCGGCGTGACGTCGAGATCGCCCTCCTCGAATACATCAACGGCTTCTACAATCCGCGGCGCCGACACTCTGCATTGGGCTGGAAATCACCCGTGGCCTTCGAAAACAAGGCCGCCTAACATGAGCACGAGACCGGAACGGAACCGGGACAGGTCCAACAACAGCAACGTTCAGACCAAAATGGAGGGGGTCAGTTCCTCGTGACGCCGAGGGGTCGGTTCCTGATGTCGTTTGACAGGAATCAGCATAGCGGCTCTTTCATCATGGGATCAGAAGAGCGAGGTGGTGCAATCTGGAGCGCGGCTTGGCAGCATGCGCTGTCGGAACGAGACCCATTGCGAACTCGCCTCATATCCTGGCACCTGCGCTGAAGCAGGTCGCCATTCTAACTGATCAGGTGCCGGATCTGGTCGTCATTGATCGCGGCCACGGCGTGGAGACGACCAGGGTCCTGATCAGCGGCACGAGACGCGGCGTTACCCCGCTCCTGGCAAAGCTCCTCAAGCGACGAAGCGCCATTGAGCCCGAGATCGGGCACATGAAGTCCGACGGGCGGCTCGCCAGGTGCCCGCTGAAGGGCCGCATCGGCGACGCGATCTTCGCCGTCCTTTGCGCCTGCGGCCATAACATCCGCAAGATCCTGACCCATCTTCGGGCTTTTGGACCCTGTTACTCAACCTGATCGTGACGGCTATCCAAGGCGAACGGACCCATCACCGGGAAGCAATGGCCGCCTGAGGGGATTGTTCAGTGCCGACCAGATAGATGGCATAAGGCACGACTTGAAAAGGCGATGAGCCGCCGGTGGATCATCGCCTTCCAAGAGGGAGTGTGATCCGGATGTAATCACGCTCCACATTGCGCTGTTGGTACCAACCTCAAAATAGGAAGTCGGAAGTTGCAAGAGATGCAATGTCTGTGACCAGCACCTCGAAGTCAGCTGTCCTGTCGCCGGTCACGTCCGCTCTCAGGATGAGATCCTTTCCGGATGTAGCCGTCCAGACGGAGTGGGCTGCTGCGTTTGTGCCAGAAAAGCTGAAGTCCTGGTGGCCTGAAGCGGAAGCGTTCGCGTCAAATGCGCTGAAGTCGAACTTGTCCGTTCCCGAGACGAAGTTGTGGACGGTATCGCGGGCGGAACCTGGCCGGCTTTCCGAAGCCATATTGAACACGAAGGTGTCTCGCGACGTGTCAGAGCCGCCAAACATGATGTCCGTACCCGCACCGCCGATAAGTCTGTCGCTGCCAGTGCCTCCGTTCAGCACGTCATTGCCGGCGCGCCCGTCCAAGGTGTCAGCTCCGGCAAGGCCGGACAGGCTGTTGTTCTGTCCATCGCCGAGCAGAGTGTCACCATAAGTTGAGCCTACGAGGTTCTGGACGCCTGTCAGGATCTCCCGCTCAAGCCCGATCCCGGTCTCATCGAGGCCCAGATGATCCTGGAACGCCTTCAGCCACAGGTCTGCCATCTTCTGGTAGCCTGCTTCGGACAGATGGGTGCCACTGTCGACGGACAGGCTGGACATGTCACTCACCTGGATTAAGCTCATGTTCACGAAGACGACATTGTGCCCCTGCTTCGCAAGGTTCTCGATCAGTGGATCCATCGCCTCGTTGTAGGCCTTTATCTTGTCGGCCATCGACTGCGGATACTGCCCTACCCGGATCGGCGGCAGGGACCCGACCATGATGATGGCGTCGGGCCTGTCGGCGCTGATGTTCGTCACAAGGGTGCGGAGTTCCGCGACCATCTGCTGAACGGTATCAGTCTTGCTATCGTTGGTGCCGGCCATAAGCATGATCACGTCCGGATCGGCGTTCTCAAGGAACTGCTTGTGAGACGCATCGAGCTGGTTGATCGTCCAGCCACGATGGCCCTGATGATCAGCGTCGATGCTGGAAGGTCCGTCCAAGAGGGAGCCGACCATGTTTACCTTGATGTCTTTCTCGGCCAGACCGCGCCACAGGAATGTACGATAGCCGCCGCTCTCGGTGTTGCCCTTGCTCACATAGCCTTCCGTCAAGGAGTCGCCGAAAGGCATGATGTTGAGGACGCGGTATCCCGCATCGATTTGCAGATCGGCAACCACCGGCCGTTTGGAAGCCGAGAAGTCGACGGTGTCGCCTTCGGGTGCCGGCGGCACGACCGGAGCCGGGGCCGGCGAAGTGCTGCCCTTGGCAACCAGCGAGAAGTCGTCCAGCAAAGCGCCCAGGCCGTCAGCGCTTTGGCTGCCGACTTCGCGGATGATCAGGCGATCCGTCCCGCTGGTGCCGGTGACGTCGACGGTAAAGGTGCCCCAGGACGAGCCCGGCGTCGTTGTGGCCACGACCTTGTCGTTCCAGACAACCTCAACCTGCTGTGTGGACGGTGACGAACCCGGCCGACCGCGCAAGTCGAAGCTCAGTGTATAGGCTTGGTTGGCAACGGTCGCGACATCTTGGTAGAAGCCGTCGCGCGCACCTTGGAAGTCAAGTTCGGCGAAGGTGTCGCCGTCCGTTGCATAGACACCCTTGAGCGCGTTCCAAAGCTCGATCCGGCCGCCGGGGAGGGCATTCCAGCCTGACACCGATCCAAAGTCGGCATACTTGCCCGGAGCGACATAGGAGCTTTCGAATGAACCGTTGACGAGGAGGTTGCCGCCTGTCGGTAGCACCAGGACAGGTGCCGGAGATGCAGCCGGCGCTTCAACCGGGCCCTGCGGGGCTGTTCCGTCGAACCGGAAATTCTTGCCCGAAAGGCTGGCCTTTGCCACGCCCTCGAGCAGGATGCTGTCGCTGTCGGACAGCACGACGCGGGTGCCGCCATTCTCGCTGCGCAGTTCGCGATAGCCTGAATAGCCGCGGATATCGAGAACCTCGCCTCCGCTTGCAGAAAAGTCGGTGACAGTGTCGCGACCGTCACCTGCCGCGAAGCGGAAGCTGTCCACACCCGTGCCACCAACCAGCCGGTCATCTCCCGTGCCCCCGATCAGGGTGTCGTTCCCGCCTCGTCCTTCCAAGGTATCGTTGCCCGCCATCCCCAAGATGACGTTATTGCCGCTGTTGCCATTGATGAAGTTGTCGCTGGCGTTGCCGGTCCCATTGATGTTGGCGGCGGTGCGCAGTGACATCGCCTCGACATGGTCGGCCAGGGTCCAGTTGACGGAAGCGTGGGTCCAGTCATACCCCTCACCCGCCTTCTCGACGGTCTTGTCGCCGGAGTTGTCGACCCAGTAGACGTCGTTGCCGGTTCCACCGTGCATCTGGTCGGCGCCGCCCTTGCCGTCAATGACATCATTGCCGCCGAGGCCGAAAATGATGTTGTTGGCGGAATTGCCGTTCAGGGTGTCGTTGCCAACACCGCCGCTGATGCTGCCGGCGGGCAAGCTATCAGCACTCGGAGCAGTGGGAGCAGGAGCAGGAGCAGGAGCAGGAGCCGAACCGTTGTCCTTGAGCAAGTCAAAGCGTTCGGCGAAGTCGCCCATCCAGGCCGCCCGATCCTCGGCGATGGACCCGGCTCCCACCTTCCCGTACCGCGTGTAGGCTGGGTTGTCGGTGTAGTATCTGTCAGACACCTTCCTAAACTCGCCGCCCCAGCTCTCCTTGGTGGGGTCGTTCTGGTCGCCGCTCAGGAAGCGCAGCACAGTTGGGCTGTCCCCCATCTTCACACCTTCCTGACCGTGAATCCGGAGGGACAAATCTGCGAACAAATCTCCAAGATTGCCGTGGCCGTCCGCATGCTCCTGATGCCAGCCGTTGATGTAACCGCTCTGCTCGCTCTTCCACATTCCAAAGTAGCTGGACTGGTTGTCGACCCACATGTCCAACTTCCCTTTGAAGTTCGACGCGATGTAGTCGAAGGCCGCGTTGTCCTGCCTGTTGATGCTGAACAGGCGCACGTGCTTTGCAATATCAGGAGCATCATGCAACGCTTGTGCGAGGTCGGTCTCACCACCCCAAGTGAGGACATTCAGCTTCTCGCCGGCAGCGGCAGCCTCTCGTGCTTCGGCTACAATTGCGTGGGACCCGTCGGTTGAGTTGGAGTAGCCTTTCGAAGGCGCAACCGCAGTAGCACCTTGCCAAGAGATTGCTTTCAGTTCCGCGGCTGTCTTGAAGTTGTCGCTATGCGCCTGAAGTTTTTCTTGGTCTTTGCCGTAGACATCGAGGATCTTCCTGACGTCGCCTACCAGCCCGTCTTGAATCCCCCATTTCGAGGCGGTGGCCGAGATCCCAACGATGTCCATCTTGTCCTGATACATCAACGCGTGGACCAGTGATTGGGCGTCATCGAGTTCCGCCGAATCCAGCCGCAGGTCCGTAGAGATGAAGACTCGTGGCAAAGGCATGCTGTCTCACTTTTCGATCGAGGTTTGCAAAAACTCTATGCGTGACCCAGCCTCGTTTAGGCGGAGCTTGAACACGCGGTTCGATGGCGCAGGGGTATCGTGGAGAACGTTAAAATTGAATTAAGATGGGCAGCCAAACTAAATGGTGCGCATATTTTCGCGCATTGCCGTCGAACCTAGGTGTCACATCCCGCGTGATTATACGGCCGCTTCTTGAAGATGTCCGGCCTTTGCCTTTGCCAGTCCTTGAGCGCGTTGATGGGCGTTTGCCCCTTCAACACTGATTGGGGGAGTTG
>NZ_JAOTBE010000011.1 GCF_026162645.1 Paracoccus rhizosphaerae | reverse complement strand
CAGCGTTGTAGGCAGACCAGTTCAGGGTGCGGTAGCGAGTAAGCGCGGGCTTGGACATGCCGTTCAGCTATGTCGCTGGACGTGCAATGTGTATCCCAAAAAGGCTTCATGCAACAACGCCTCTCGGGCCGCTTCTGCTCGAGGGGCTTGCAGGTCTTTTTGTGGGTCAGCCCGAGACCGCGCGAAAACCTCCAGACCGAGACACGGTGAATGGCAATGCCATGATGATCTGCAAGTTCGCCCATCAGGTCGTTCGGGGGCAGATCGGGCCTTCGCGCGGTGATCCAGCCCCACAGCAACCCATTTGCCAAGACCACCGCCATGGCCCAAGACAGGCGGAGCCAACCCGCCCGTCCCGCGCTTCAGGATCAACATGTCGTTGACCAACTTCACCGAAACCGGGAACCGCGCAGCGGCTGGACGGTGCGAGCTCCCTTCCTCCTCGAGCGCCACAACGCGCTGTCGAAGTGCCATGGGATGTGGACTGCCATATCATCCCTCCACCTGTCATGCAGCCAGGGAACCACAGATCAAGCCACAGAGGTACCCTGAAGCGGGCGAACCGCAACACGCTTTAGAGTATTCACGGGCGGACGAGACGGGAGGCGATGAACCCGACCTTCGCTGCGGAGGACATCAACGCACAGGCTTCATGGAGAGGGCGCGTCGATAGGCTGCAGACGTTCAGCCTGCGCCACGTTCCGCCAACGAAGGGAGTCGCGCCGCTTGTCTCAGACCTCCTCGATGCGCAGTTCGACCGGGTCGCTGACCAGGACACCGGTGCGGGGCAGGGCTTCGATGGCGAAGTCGATGGCTTCGGGGGTGGTCTTGTGCGTCACGACCAGGACAGGCACGCTGGCCGGGCTGTGCTGGCCGTATTGGCGCATGCGATCGATCGAGATGCCTGCGTCACCCAGGACGGTCGCGACCTTGGCCAGCGCGCCCGGCTTGTCCTGCAGCTCCAGCCGCATGTAGTAGGCGGCCGGGACGGCCGTGCGGGCCGGTTGCGCCGCGACCAGCGCCCCGGCGGGTTCGCCGAAAACGGGCAGGCGGACGCCGCGGGCGATCTCGACGATGTCTGACAGGACCGCACTGGCGGTGGGACCCTCGCCCGCGCCCGCGCCGCGCAGGACGATCTGGCCGACGCTGTCGCCCTCGATCACCACCATGTTTGTGCCGCCGACCAGCTGGCCGAGGGGGCTGTCGGCTGGCACAAGGCAGGGCGACATGCGCTGTTCCAGCCCCCTGGCGGTCATTTGCGCCACGCCCAGCAGCTTGATGCGATAGCCCATGTCGGCGGCGCGGCGGATGTCGTCGATGCTGACTCGCTCGATCCCCTCGATCTCGACCGCGTCGAAGTTCACCTGCGTGCCGAAGGCGATCGAGGACAGGATCGCCAGCTTATGGCCCGCATCGATCCCGCCTACGTCCAGTGTCGGGTCGGCCTCCAGATAGCCCAGCTGGCGCGCCTCTTCGAAGACCGCCTCGTAGGGCAGGCCCGCGCTTTCCATCCGCGTCAGGATATAGTTGCAGGTGCCGTTCATGACGCCCATGACGCGGCTGACGCGGTTGCCGGCCAGGGATTCGGTCATCGACTTGATGACCGGGATGCCGCCAGCAACGGCGGCCTCGAACCGGATCACTCGGCCCAGGTCCTCGGCCAGTTCGGCCAAGGACTGCCCATGCATGGCCAGAAGCGCCTTGTTTGCCGTGACGACATCCTTGCCGGATCGCAGCGCGGCCTCGATGCTGTCGCGGGCAATGCCGGCGTCGCCGCCCACCAACTCGATGAAGACGTCCACGTCGTCGGCCGTTGCCACCGCCATCGGATCGGCCTCCCAACGATAGGCCGAAAGGTCAGCATCGCGGTTCTTCATCCGGTCACGCGCCGATACGGCCGTGATGGTCACTGCACGCCCCGACCGGCGCGCCAGAAGGTCGGCATGTTTCTGGACGATCTTGACGACACCGATCCCGACGGTGCCAAGCCCGGCGATGCCGAGGCGGAGGGGGGACGACATGGGTTCCTCTCATCCTTGATTTCGCGGGTGTTAGCGCGGCTGGGCGGCTGTTGCAACGCGTGAAAGGCGGGGCACCGCCCGGCGATGCCGCGGGCACCGAACCCTCCGATCATGCCGGCAGGCGATCCGGCTGGATCACTTCGGATGCCCTCATTCGGGATCGTCATGTCCCGCCCACCGGCCCTCGATCCCTGTCGCACGCATGATGCGGACGATGCGCCGCGCGGCGGCCAAGACCCTGTCGCGGATCTGCAGCACGTCCTGCGTCGTCAGTTCGCCCGGATAGCTTTCGCCGCGCGTGTTCACGAAGGTCGGGTGCCAGCCGCCAGCCATCTCGCCCGGGCGCCAGGACGCATGGCAGAGCAGGTTGCGCAACCGGCGCAACTGCGGCAGCTCTAGCGCCAGAGGGGCAAGGTCGGGGGTCTCGGCCCGGCGCGCGGTCGCAAGGAAGCTGTCGATCAGCGTGCCAAGCGAGTCGTCGGCAATATCCTCGACCCGCTGCAGCCAGGCCTGCAGGGCCAGGTCGCTGGCGTCCGCCCCCAGACCCTTGCGGGTCAGTGAGAAGATGGCCCGTTTCAGCGCCTCTTCAAGAAAGCCGAAGCTGGCGACGGCGTGGCCCAGGGCTGCGGCCATGTCGTCGGGCAGGCGGTCAGGCGCGCGGGGCAGGGGCACCGGTCATTCCCGCCACAGCTGCGCTACCCAGGATGTCGGGCGAACATAGTGGCGCAGGTGCTTGACGAAGCCTTCGCGCCGATCGCCGGTGAAGGCCGCACGCAGATGCTCCAGCGGCGGACGCGCCTTGTCGGCTTCGTCCCACCGGCCGGCGATGGCGTCCGGCGGGTTCAGGCTGCCCGGGAACATGACGATGCGCGTGCCGCGGGGGATGCGGGCTTCCCGGATATAGTTCAGGGGGAAAACCGGGACGCAGTGGAAGCGGAAATGGGCGAGCCAGCCGCGCGGCCAGAACTTGACACCGCCCGGTGCGTTGCGCGTGACGAAGCGCTGCTCATAGTGGTACTTATCGGCCACGCCCTGCGGGTCGGCGGCGAAAATCTGCTGCAGCGGGGCCAACTTGCCGACGCGCATGCGATAGACCGATGTCTGGCCCATCTTTTCAAGCGGCGTGTTGGGATTGCGTCCCAGGATCGTGTCGTCGGGATCACCGAAGGTAAAGAACGCGTCCAGATTGCCGGTGACGATAACGTCGAGGTCCAGAAACAGCACGACCCCGGTGACGTCGCC
The DNA here is from genome assembly GCF_026162645.1 of Paracoccus rhizosphaerae. Classification (GTDB taxonomy): domain Bacteria; phylum Pseudomonadota; class Alphaproteobacteria; order Rhodobacterales; family Rhodobacteraceae; genus Paracoccus; species Paracoccus rhizosphaerae. The sequence continues at coordinate 77,058 of NZ_JAOTBE010000011.1, read as the reverse complement.
CAGATCACCCCACAGCCGCGACTTCGGCCACTTGCCGCGCGTGCGCTGCGGCGCGTCATAGGTGAAGTCGGGCAGTGGCCGCACCGCGACATCGGGATGCAGACCCGCGCCATCGTCGGTGAAGCAGAACAGGCGAAAGGGCGGCGTGATGTTGCGAGCGATCATCGCGTGCAGGCGGTTCACGTATTCCGGCCCAAACTTCGTTCCCCACTTGATGCAGATGATCTGCTTGAGATTGCCGTCGCGTCCGTCGCTCATGTCATGTGCCCCGCCTTTGGGGTCAGCTTTCCCACCTTGGCCGCGCCGAGGCAATGACCCATCACCCCCGACCGAGCAATTCGCGGAATGCCGCGACTGCCTCGGCGCCCAATCCAGGGTCTGGCGTTAGAGGTTCGTTGTCGTCGAACAGCCGTTCGCGACGGGGAAACCAGCGGGCGCGCAGCCGCTCGTTCGACGCAAGGCACTCGGCGCGGATCCGGTCGCGCTGCGCCGGCGGGATAAGGTCGCCGCGACCGGCGAACCGCGCGCCGTGGCGGCGCATCAACTCTCGGTTGGTGCGGCGCACGTCCTCGGCCTGATCAAGGGTCGCGTAATGGCGCACCAGATCGGCGCGGGGCGAGACATTGGCCCGCAGGCTGGCAGCGTCAGTCGGGGCGAGGTCCTGCCGGCCGATGGCGGTCAGCAGCGCCCGGATACTGTCTGGCCGCGGGGCGCCGGGGGCTTCCTCGGCATAGATCCCCGGAACGACGTCCACGTTCGGGAATGTGTCGGCCCAGTCCCGCAGCAGTCGGTCATAGTCCAGAAGGGGCCGAACATGGTGGTGCAGGAAACCCGGCATGTCCTGCGCCCGGCTGCCGTTCCACTTGACCCACTGCTTCACCAGCGCCTCTGCGAACAGGTCCTGCCGGCGCAGCCAGATCAGGACGCCGATGCGGTGGCCGTCGAACGCCTTGATCAAGGGACGCGCCAGCCGCGCCGGGTGGCACGAGAAATCTTCGGACGAGATCAGCGCATCACCCGCCGCCGCCTTTTTCAGGCGCGAGACGAAGCCCGAGATGATGCGGTCCGCCTTGGCCGGATCGCGGACCAGCGCGCGGACAAGTCTGCCGCTGGCCGGCTGGCCCCTGCCGGGACGCAGGTAGAGAAGTCCCTGCGCCAGCAGCTCCTCCTCGGATGCTGCCAGCCAGTCCTGCACCGCAGAGGTGCCTGTCTTCTGCATCCCGACATGCAGCCAGACCCGCGCCATCGCTCAGCGGCGCACGGCGCGGATCAGGTTCAGGATGTCGGCGGCGGCCGTCGGGATGTTCGTGCCCGGGCCGAAGATTGCCTTGACGCCTGCCGACTTCAGGAAGTCGTAGTCCTGCTGGGGGATCACGCCGCCGCAGATCACGATGATGTCGCCGGCGCCCTGCGCCTTCAGCGCCTCGATCAGCTTGGGCGCCAGCGTCCGGTGCCCCGCCGCCTGGCTGGAGATGCCGACCACGTGGACGTCGTTGTCCACCGCATCCTGCGCGGCCTCTTCGGGCGTCTGGAACAGCGGGCCGACATCGACATCGAAGCCGATATCGGCAAAGGCCGTGGCGATCACCTTGGCGCCGCGGTCATGGCCATCCTGGCCCATCTTGACGACCAGCATGCGGGGGCGGCGACCCTCTTCCTCGGCGAAGGTCTCGACGTCCTTCTGGATCTGGGCAAAGCCCTCGTCGCCCTCGTAGGCGGCGCCATAGACGCCGGCCAGGGTCTTCACCTCGGCACGGTGGCGGCCGAATTCCTTTTCCATCGCCATGCTGATCTCTCCGACTGTGGCACGGGCGCGGGCGGCCTCCACGGCGGCCTCCAGCAGGTTGCCGCCCTCGCGGGCGCGGCGGGTGATCTCCTCCAGCGCGGCCGTGCAGGCGGCCTCGTCGCGGCTGGCGCGGATCTGCTGCAGGCGCGCGATCTGGCTGTCGCGGACGGCCATGTTGTCGATGTCCAGAATGTCGATCGGATCTTCGCGGTCCTTGCGATACTTGTTGACGCCGACGATCACATCCTCTCCCCGGTCGATCAGGGCCTGGCGGCGGGCCGCCGTCTCCTCGATGCGCAGCTTCGGCATGCCGGAGGCCACGGCCTTGGTCATGCCGCCCATCTCCTCGACCTCCTCGATCAGGGCCCAGGCCTTTTCGGCCAGCTCCGCTGTCAGGCTTTCGATGTAGTAGGACCCGGCCAGCGGATCGACGACATGGGTGATGCCGGTCTCCTCCTGCAGGATCAGCTGGGTGTTCCGGGCGATGCGGGCGCTGAAGTCGGTCGGCAGGGCAATGGCCTCGTCCAGGGCATTGGTGTGCAGCGACTGCGTTCCCCCAAGCGCCGCCGACATCGCCTCATAGGCAGTACGTATGACATTGTTGTAGGGGTCCTGCTCCTGCAGGGACACGCCGGATGTCTGGCAATGCGTCCGCAGCATCAGGCTGGCGGTCTTCTTCGGCTCGAATTCCGACATGATGCGGTGCCACAGCAGGCGAGCGGCGCGCAGCTTGGCAATCTCCATGAAAAAGTTCATGCCGATGGCGAAGAAGAACGACAGCCGCCCGGCAAAGGCGTCCACGTCCATGCCCGCCGCGATGGCGGCGCGGACGTATTCGCGCCCGTCGGCCAGGGTGAAGGCCAGCTCCTGCACCAGGTTCGCGCCCGCTTCCTGCATGTGATAGCCGGAAATCGAGATCGAGTTGAAGCGCGGCATCTGGCCGGACGTGTATTCGATGATGTCGCTGACGATCCGCATGCTGGGTTCGGGCGGATAGATATAGGTGTTGCGGACCATGAACTCCTTCAGGATGTCGTTCTGGATGGTCCCCGACAGGGCCGCGACCGGGTGGCCCTGCTCCTGACCGGCAACGATGAAGTTCGCCAGGATCGGGATGACGGCGCCGTTCATGGTCATGCTGACGCTGACCTTGTCCAGCGGGATGCCGTCGAACAGGATCTTCATGTCCTCGACGCTGTCGATGGCGACGCCGGCCTTGCCGACATCGCCCTCGACTCGGGGATGGTCGCTGTCATAGCCCCGATGGGTGGCCAGATCGAAGGCCACCGACACGCCCTGCTGCCCGGCCGCCAGGTTGCGACGATAGAAGGCGTTCGATTCCTCGGCCGTGGAAAAGCCCGCATATTGCCGGATCGTCCAGGGGCGACCGGCATACATCGTCGCGCGCGGGCCGCGCGTGAAGGGCGCCAGACCCGGAAGCCCGCCCACATGCGACAATCCCTCCGTATCCTCCTGGGTATAGAGCGGCTTCACCGCAATTCCCTCCAGCGTGTGCCAGGTCAGGCTGTCGGGGTCTCGGCCCTTCAGCTCGGCCTCGGCCTGCTTTCGCCAGTCCTGCAGCGTCGGTTTTGTCATGGCTGATCCTTTCCCGCGGCGTGTCCCGGCCTATATTCAGACCATGACGAGGTGCCGATGAAGTTGAAATTCCTGATTTTGACGATGGTGCTGGCGGCGATGGGGCCGGCCCGCGACGCACCGCCGCCCGATCCCGACAGCCTGGTGCAGCGCAACCCGGCGCGCCTGCCGCCGGTGTCGCAACGACCTGTCCAGCCGGCGCCGCCGACCTCTCCGCTGATCCTGCCGGCGCCGCCCCGGTTCGAGGCGGCAGAGGTCGACCCCCAGCAGTTCCTGTGGAACGCCCGCCCCGTGGTCGTCTTCGCCGACACGCCCGAGGATCCGGCCTTCGTCGAGCAGATCGAGGCGCTGACCACTGACGGTCGCGCCCTGCTGGACCGCGATGTGGTCATCGTCACCGACAGCGATCCGGCGGCCAACAGCCTGTGGCGGCAGCAGTTGCGGCCGCGTGGCTTTTCGCTGGTGCTGCTGGACAAGGACGGGCAGGTCAAGATCCGCAGGCCGACGCCCTGGGATGCGCGCGAGGTCGGGCGCGCCATCGACCGGCTGCCGCTCCGCCGGCAAGAGATCGGCCGCGGCAATGTCATGCGCTGACCGCCCGCTGTGCGAAACTTGTGGATTTGCGGCGCGTTGCTTATATCATGAAGGAAGCCGGGCAGGTTGCCCGCAGATATGAAGGGTTCGATCATGGCAAATTCGCGTACCGACCGCGCCGCCGCGTCCCTCGCGTCGGTCCCATCGACAAAAAAACCGGTGCGCCGGGACGCCACCGCCGGCCCGCGTCCTGACGCCAAGCCCAAGGCTGCGGTTATCAGCCGCGCCAACGAGATCGTGCGTGCCATCGGGTTGCGTCCCATCACTGGCCTCTCGGGTCCCAAGATCGGCTATTGACGCCGTCGCGCGCAGCCAATCGGTCGCGCAACTCGGCCAGTTCAGCCGGCAACTGCCGCGTCATCTGCGCCAACACGTTAGCATCGTCCGCATCCAGCATCCGTTCGACCGCGGCCGGTCCACCTCTCAGGCATTCCGTCAGGACGCGAACGGCCTGAAGACCGGTGTCGCGGGTCTCCTCCATCAGCGACAGGTAATCCGCCATCATCTGCGCCGCGCGCTGCCCGTCCGTCCGCGCAATCTCACGCAGGTCCGCCGCCAGCGCCGACATGATCGACAGCAACCGATAGTAAAGCACGATCGGGTCGATCACCGGCGCCGGCAGAATGTGGATATCCGTCAGCACCGCCGAGAAGATCCGGTCGTTCGCGTGCTGCGGCAGCGTGGGGACAAAGTCGCCGGTCTCGATTCGGGCGATCAGCGTCGCGGCATCCTCGGCCGAGGGGACCTGCTGCTCCAGCGCAAAAACATGGGCGCGGATCTCGGCCAGCAGCGCCCGCTGGATGTCGCCTTCGCGCGTGCGGCGCAGGATCGCATCGCGCCGCCGCGTCTGCGCCGCCACCACGATCCAGCCCACCGCGACGAACAGGCCGGTCACCACCGCCTGCTGCAACTGCGGGCTGAGATAGAGGTCAAGCGGTGGCATGGGAACCTGCCGCCGCCGGCATGCGTCGTTGAAGCAGAGCGAAGGAGAAGCCGATGCACCGACTCTGTCTGACTGCGCTAATCAGTCTCTGGCCCGCCATGGCCCCTGCGGACACCGCACGCGGGGACAGCGGCCTGAGGGTCATGCCCCTGCAGGACGACACGCTTGGGACGCTACGATGGCAGGCACGCCCGGTGGTCGTTCTGGGCCCGGACCGGGACGTGCAGGCCCAGATCGCGCGACTGCAGGCCGGGGCGGCCGAACTGGCCGAGCGCGAGGTGGTCATCTTGACCGATGGCAGCGGGGCCGATCCTCTGCGACAGGGAACGGCCTTCCAGGTGCTGCTGGTCGGCAAGGACGGCGGAGTCAAGCTGCGTCGCGAGACGCCCGTGGACGCCGCCGACATCATCGACCTGATCGACACGATGCCGATGCGCCAGCGGGAGGCGGCCCCTGAACAGGACGACTGACCCCGCCCGCCGCGTGGCCACAGAAGCGGACGGCGCTGACCCACGGAAGGGACAGGGCGCCGTAGCAAGTGTGGCCTGGCAAGGACAATTTTCATCTGTCAGCCTTCTTCCTGACCGTCCAGGATCTGCTGCAAAAGTTTTGCCAACTCCTCTGCCCCTTGCCGGTCGAACTGCAGCGACTGGCTGACCTTACCCGGAATTGCTCGGTCGGCCGATCCATAGGTGTCGATCTGCAGAAGCTTCTCGCCCTCGGCCATGACGATCGAGCATGTTGCCTCGACCTCCCGGTGCTTCTTCGGATAGGCGATGTCCCTGGGCGAGAGGTTCCTGACCAGCGCCATCACTCAAACTCCATGATGACATCGTCCACCTTCAGACTCTCGCCGGGCGCCGCGTTGACGGACCTGACGACGCCCCTGCGTTCGGCGCGCAGGATGTTCTCCATCTTCATCGCCTCGACGGTGGCGAGGGCCTGGCCCTCCTGCACTTCGTCCCCGGCCTCGACATTGATGCGGACCACCAGCCCCGGCATGGGGCAGAGGAGGAACTTCGACGTGTCCGGCGGCAGCTTCTCGGGCATCAGGCGCGCCAGTTCAGCGGCGCGCGGGCGGCGGACATGGACGGCAAGGTCGGCGCCGCGGGTCCGCAGACGCAGGCCCGCCGGGATCTTGTCGACCTTGAGGACCAGCGGCTTGCCATCGACCTCGATCAGCGCCAGCGACTGCCCCGGCCGCCAGTCGCTTTCGACGCGCATCGCGCGGCCGTTCAGATGGACCATCGCGCCGTCCCGGTCCGCCTCGATCCGCACCGGCCATTCCCGGCCACCGGCGAAGACGACCCAGTTCTCGCCGACATGGCGTTCATGGTTGCTCAGGCGTCCGCTGATGCGTGTGCGCCGGATCTCGGCCACGCGGTGCATTGCGGCGGCGGCGGCGGCTACGCGCTCCATCTCGTCCACGCCAAGGGATGCGCCCTGGAAGCCCTCGGGATATTCCTCCGCGATGAACGCGGTGGTGATGTCGCCCGAGACGAACTTCGGGTGGTCCATCACAGCCGACAGGAAGGGCAGGTTATGGCCGATCCCCTCGACCTCGAACCGGTCCAGGGCGACGCGCATCGCCTCGATCGCCTGCGCGCGGTCGGGCGCCCAGGTGCAAAGCTTGGCGATCATCGGGTCATAGAACATGCTGATCTCGCCGCCTTCATAGACGCCGGTGTCGTTGCGCACGGCCGCAGGTCCCTGTGGCGCACCCTGCGCCAGCCACTTCCCCTCGACCAGCATCGGCCCGGCCGCAACCTCGACCGGCGGGCGATAGCGGGTCAGCCGTCCGATCGAGGGCAGGAAGCCGCGATAAGGGTCTTCGGCATAGAGTCGGCTTTCCATCGCCCAACCGGTAATCTTCAGGTCGGATTGTGCAAAGGGCAGGGGCTCACCGGCGGCGACGCGGATCATCTGCTCGACCAGGTCGACGCCGGTGATCAGCTCGGTCACCGGATGTTCGACCTGAAGGCGCGTGTTCATCTCGAGGAAGTAGAAGTTGCGCTGGCCGTCGACGATGAACTCGACCGTTCCGGCACTGGTATAACCGACGGCCTTGGCTAGGGCGACGGCCTGGGCGCCCATCGCGGCGCGGGTGGCCTCGTCCAGGAAGGGCGACGGTGCCTCTTCGATGACCTTCTGGTTCCTGCGCTGGATCGAGCATTCGCGTTCATGCAGATAGACAGCGTTGCCATGCTGGTCTGCCAGGACCTGGATCTCGATATGGCGGGGCTGGGTCACGAACTTCTCGATGAAGATGCGATCATCGCCGAAACTGTTGGCGGCCTCGTTCTTCGAGGACTGGAAGCCCTCGCGCGCCTCGTCGTCGTTCCAAGCGATGCGCATCCCCTTGCCGCCGCCGCCGGCGCTGGCCTTGATCATCACCGGATAGCCGATGTCGGCGCTGATCCGGGCCGCCTCGTCGGCGTCCGCAATCAGGCCCATGTGGCCCGGCACGGTGCTGACACCCGCCTCGGCCGCGATCTTCTTCGAGGTGATCTTGTCGCCCATCGCCTCGATCGCACCCGAGGGCGGACCGATGAAGACCACGCCTTCTGCCTCCAGCGCCTCGGCGAACTTCCTGTTTTCGGACAGGAACCCATAGCCGGGATGGACGGCCTCGGCCCCGGTCTGGCGGATCGCGTCCATGATCTTGTCGATCACGATATAGGACTGGTTTGCCGGTGAGGGTCCGATATGAACGGCCTCGTCAGCCATCTTCACATGCAGCGCGTTGCGGTCGGCATCCGAATAAACGGCGACTGTGGCGATCCCCATCCTGCGCGCGGTCTTGATGACGCGGCACGCGATCTCTCCCCGGTTGGCGATCAGGATTTTCTTGAACATCTGTCCCCCCCAGCCCTCTTGCTGGCCCTCAGGCATGAAAAAACCGCCCGAAGGTGCGGTCTGCACCTTGGGCGGCATCGGTCTTGGTCCGGCCGCGCGGGCGGGCGGGATGGGTCAGCCGATCATTCGCACAGGCGAACGTCGTTGCACAGCGCACCGGCAGCGCCGCCGATGGCCGCGCCCTTGATGGCGTTTTCGCCGCTGACGCTGGCGATGGTTGCGCCGACGCCGGCACCGATGAGAGCGCGGTCGGTGTCGGTCGGGTTGATGCCCTGCGTGCAACCGGCGACTGCGGTCGCGCCGACCAGCGCGGCCATGGCGAAGAATTTGGACATGTTTCTGATCCTGTCGTTACGTAGGCAGGGACGCAACGCGTGCCCTGCCCGAATGTTTCAAGCCCGCAGGCGCGATCAGTAGCGGCGCTGGCAGACGCCGGCGTCGTCGCAGAGCGCGCCGCCGACGGCGCCGATCGCCGCGCCGGTGGCCAGGTCTTCGTCAAGCGCCTTCGCGATGACGGCACCGGCGACGGCACCGCCGGCTGCGCGCTGCGCGTCGGGCGAGATGCCACCGCCCTGATAGCTGGGGGCGCAGGCCGAAAGGCCGGCGGCGACCAGAACCAGGCCAGCAAGGCGGATGGTGACGGATTTCTGCATGATGAACTGCCTGTCTTGTGGGTCCGCTGCCGGACCAGTTGTAGATCGTGGTCTGGTATCGCACAGCTGAGCGTAAGGTCAAACTGACATGCGTGTGACTTCAACGGGTTCAGCAGCAAATCGCGCATCAGCGGCCGGCCTCGTCATCGTCGTCGCCCCAGTCGTCATCTCCGTCGTCCCAGTCGAAGGCCGGGGCCTCGTCCTTGGCAAAAAGCTCGGGGAAGGCGGCTTCGGCGGCCGCCATGTCGATCTGCAGCAGCTGGTCGTAATCGGCCGGGTCGAAGTCGCCGACGGGCTTCACCTCGCGGCCGATCAGCCAGGACAGGCGACCGGCATCAAGGTTGCCGCGCGGGAAGGGTTCGTCGCCGAAATGTTCGATCAGTGCCGACAGGAAGCCCGCGTCGGCGCGCTTGTCGGCGGCTTTGCGGTCCTTGAACCGCTCGCGACGGGTGATGGGCGTGGCGCCCTTCTTGCGATTCTCGCGCCGTATGACGAACTGGAAATCTGTGCCGGGCAGGCGCCCGGGAAAGCCGCGATGCTTCAGCATGGCAAGGCCCCTTTGCTATGGCGCGCGGGGGCTGCTGCGCACGGGCAGGCTGGCCGCCCGCGCGCGGTGGTCGGTCCGCCGGCCTTAGCCGAACTTGCCCTGATAGACAGGCTCGGTCGTGACGGGGTTGACGACCGGCGCTGCCGGGGCGGTCGGCACATAGACGTCGGGCTGCTGGCGCTGACAGGCCGCGAAGGCCGACACGAGGACGAGGCCGAGGATGATCTTTTTCGACATGAAGTCAGGCTCCTGTAAAACGGACGCTGTGGCGTCCGGCTGCTCGGGTTCTGGCCGGCTTCGATGGCCGGCCTGGCCGCAAGCATAGCGGCGCCCGCAGGCCCGAGACAGGCGGCGGCATCGGCCCGGCGTTTGCCGCGCCCGCGCTGTGGCGCGGCTGCATCATTCACGACTTTGTGCATCGAGGCCATGTCCAAGCGCGGCTTACAGCGGGATGTTGTCGTGCTTTTTCCACGGGTTCGTCAGCCGCTTGCCGCGCAGGCTGGCGAAGGCGCGGGCGACGCGCTTGCGGGTCGACCGCGGCTGGATCACCTCGTCGATGAAGCCCTTTTCGGCCGCGACGAAGGGGTTGGCGAAGCGGTCCTCATAATCCTTCGTGCGGGCGGCGATCTTTTCCGGCTGGTCCAGCTCGCTGCGATAGAGGATCTCGACCGCGCCCTTGGCGCCCATCACTGCAATCTCGGCCGTGGGCCAGGCATAGTTGAAATCGCCCCTCAGGTGCTTCGAGGCCATGACGTCATAGGCCCCGCCATAGGCCTTGCGCGTGATGACCGTGACCTTCGGCACCGTCGCCTCGCCATAGGCGAACAGAAGCTTGGCCCCGTGCTTGATGACGCCGCCGTATTCCTGCCCCGTTCCGGGCAGGAAGCCAGGAACGTCGACCAGCGTCAGGATCGGGATCTCGAAAGCATCGCAGAAGCGCACGAAGCGGGCGGCCTTGCGGCTGCTGTCGATGTCCAGGCACCCGGCCAGCACCATCGGCTGGTTCGCGACGACGCCGACGGTCTGGCCCTCGATCCGGATGAAGCCCACGATGATGTTGCCGGCGAAATCCTTCTGGATCTCGTAGAAGTCACCCTCATCCGCGATCTTCGCGATCAGTTCCTTCATGTCGTAGGGCTGGTTCGGGTTGTCGGGGATCAGCGTGTCTAGGCTAGGCTCGATCCGCGCCGGATCGTCGAAGAAGGGCCGGGTCGGCGCCTTTTCGCGGTTGTTCAGCGGCAGGAAGTCGAACAGCCGGCGGATCTCGGATAGCGCCTCGACATCGTCCCGGAACGCGCCATCGGCGACCGAAGACTTGCGCGTGTGGGTCGATGCGCCGCCCAGTTGCTCGGCGGTCACCACCTCGTTCGTGACGGTCTTGACCACGTCGGGGCCGGTCACGAACATGTAGGATGTGTCCTGCACCATGAAGATGAAGTCGGTCATGGCGGGCGAATAGACCGCGCCGCCCGCGCAAGGTCCCATGATGACGCTGATCTGCGGAATTACGCCCGACGCCATGACGTTGCGCTGGAAGACGTCGGCATAGCCCGCAAGGCTAGCCACGCCTTCCTGGATGCGCGCGCCGCCCGAATCATTCAGTCCGATCACTGGGGCGCCGTTCTGCATCGCCATGTCCATGATCTTGCAGATCTTCTGGGCATGGGTTTCCGAGAGCGACCCCCCGAAGACGGTGAAGTCCTGGCTGAAGACATAGACCATTCGCCCATTGATGGTGCCCCAGCCCGTCACGACGCCGTCGCCATAGGGGCGCTCGGCCTCCATCCCGAAATCGGTCGAGCGGTGGGCGACGAACATGTCGAACTCTTCGAAGCTGTCCTCGTCCAGCAGCAGCTCAATCCGTTCGCGCGCCGTCAGCTTTCCGCGGGCGTGCTGGGCATCGATCCGGCGCTGGCCGCCGCCAAGCCGCGCCTCTCCGCGCCGCCGCTCAAGCTCTTGCAGGATGTCCTTCATGCGCGCCTCCGTGGATACTCTGCGGGCAGGTTAGACGCACCGTCGGGAGGTTCAAAGGAGTTTCCGGGAAATTTGCAAAGGAACTTCAGAATCAGTGACGCAAATTGCAAATATGCAAAGGGTGCGGCGGCCTCTTGACGATAAGGCGGCGTGGGGGCAAGCCCGCGGGATGGGACTGCAGATCGACATCCAGGCCATTCTGGCCAACCACGCGGCGCTTGCCGCCAAGGCGCCGGGCGCGCGGGCGGCGGCCGTCGTGAAGGCCGACGCCTATGGCCTGGGGGCCGACCGCGTCGCACCCGCGCTCTATGCCGCCGGAGTGCGCGACTTCTTCGTCGCCCTGGCGCGCGAAGGCCGGGCGATCCGGCCGCTTCTGCCCCCCGACGCGCGGATCAACGTGCTGTCGGGCCATATGGAGGGCGAGGACCTGACCGGCCTGACGCCGGTCCTGAACAGTCCCGCGCAATTCTTCCGCGACCGCACGATGCGGCCGGGGCAGCCCTTCGCGATCCAGCTGGACACCGGGATGAACCGCCTGGGGATGGAGGCGCCCGAATGGGCCGCCATCCGTACCGAGGCGCTGGCGGCGGGGCCGTCCTTCATCATGTCGCACCTGGCTTGCGCCGACGAGCCTGAACATCCGGCAAACGCGGCGCAGCTGGCGGCGTTCCGTGCAATGACCGACGGCTGCGGCGTTCCCCGGTCGCTGGCGGCGACGGGCGGGATCCTGCTGGGGCCGGACTATCACTTCGACCTGGTGCGGCCGGGCGTGGGCCTCTATGGCGGCATGCCCTTTGCCGACGCCCGCCCGGTCGTGAGCCTGTCGCTGCGCGTAATCCAGACGCGGGACGTCCGGGCCGGAGAGATGGTCGGCTATGGTGCGACCTGGCATGCCGAGCGCGACAGCCGCATCGCCACGGTCGATGCGGGCTATGCCGATGGCATCCTTCGGGCACTCTCCTCCAGCGGGGCGGTGCTTTACGCGGGCGATGTCGCCTGCCCAATCGTGGGGCGCGTGTCGATGGACCTGATCACGGTCGACGTTACGGACCTTGCGACGGTCCCGGACCTCCTGCACCTGATCTGCCCGCAGCAGCCGATCGACCGGCTGGCCGACCTGGCCGGCACCATCGGGTACGAGATCCTGACGTCCCTGGGGCTGCGCTACCAGCGGACCTATCTGTGAACCCACTCCGCGCGATCGGGCGGCCCGCCCTGCGTGTGACGCGCGGGATCGGCGCGGTGACGCTTTTCGCGGTGCGCGGGCTGGCGGGGCTGCGGCCGTTTCCTTGGTGGGCCATCCTGGCGCAGCTTCTGCAGATCGGCTGGTTGTCGCTGCCGGTGGTGGGCCTGACGGCGCTTTTCACCGGCGCGGCCCTGGCCCTGCAGATCCATTCCGGGGGCGAGCGTTTCCAGGCCAGCGACGTCGTGCCTGCGATCGTCGCCATCGGCATGGTGCGAGAGCTTGGCCCCGTCCTTGGCGGGCTGATGGTCGCCGCCCGCGTCGCCAGCTCCATCGCCGCCGAGATCGGGACCATGCGCGTGACCGAACAAATTGACGCGCTGGTGACGCTGTCAACTGACCCGATCCGGTGGCTTGTGACGCCGCGCCTCTGGGCGGCGGTCCTGTCGCTGCCGGTGCTGGTCGCCGTGGGGGACGTCATCGGCATCATGGGCGGCTGGCTAATCGGGACGACCTCGCTGGGGTTCAACTCGGTTACCTATATCGCGAACAGCTGGGCCTATCTCGAAGGTTGGGACGTGATGTCGGGGCTGATCAAAGGCGCGGTCTTCGGCCTGATCGTGGCGCTGTCGGGCTGCTGGTGCGGCATGCGGTCGGGCCGGGGGGCGGCTGGCGTCGGCCGGGCCACGACCTCGGCCGTAGTGGCCGCGGCTGTCGGAATTCTTGCCGCGAATTTCGCCCTGACAGGGCTGTTCTTCCGATGATCGAGGTCCGGGGACTTCGCAAAGCCTTCGGTCAGGCCCGCGTCCTCGACGGCGTCGACCTGCGCGTGGGGCAGGGCGAGAGCCTCTGCGTGATCGGCCAGTCCGGCACCGGCAAGTCGGTGCTGCTGAAATGCATCCTGGGTTTGATCCAGCCGGACGAGGGGGTGATCCTCTCGCAGGGGCAGCCGCTGGAGCCTTATCGATTCATGCGGCGTTTCGGGATGCTGTTCCAAGGGGCTGCGCTGTTCGACAGCCTGTCGGTCTGGCAGAACGTCGCCTTCCGCCTGCGCCAGCGCATGTCCGACCGCGCCGCCCGTGCGATTGCGCTGGAAAAACTGGCCCGCGTCGGACTGGACCGCAATGTTGCCGACCTGATGCCGGCCGAACTGTCGGGGGGCATGGCCAAGCGCGTCGGTCTTGCCCGCGCCATTGCCGACGATCCGGCGGTCATCTTCTTCGACGAACCGACGACCGGCCTCGACCCGATCCGGGCGCGCGCCATTGACGGGCTGATCCGCGGCATCGTCACCGAAACCGGCGCAACGGCCGTGACGATCACCCATGACATGGCGTCGGTCCGCGCGATCGGCGACCGGGTGGCGCTGCTGCAGGGCGGGCGGATCGTCCATGACGGCCCGGTCGCGTCGATGGACCAGGCACCGGCGCTGGCGCATTTCCTGGCCTGACGTTGCCCCCGTGCCATGCAACTTTTACACCATTGTCGCGTTCTGCTGTAAAACAGCAGAGGTCGTTCCTATCTGTCCTTGACAAGATCTTGTGCGAATCCCGGCAAGTTGCCACGATAGAAACAGACGCCTGAGCAGGAGAAAGATTTGGGTCTGACCCCCACGCCCCCCGTGACCACCCCCTCGGCGGAAACTCTGCTGGAATTTCCTGACAACCGGCTGCTGATCGACCTCTGCGGTGCCAATGACCGGCACCTGGCCCGCATCGAGGAGGCGCTTGGCGTCCACATCCTGCGGCGCGGCAACCAGCTTGGCATCGTCGGCGGACCCGAGGCGCAGGCCGAGGCCGCGCAGCTTCTGCGCGGACTTTATGCGCGCCTGGAGCAGCAGCGTCCCGTCAGTCTGGCCGAGATCGAGGCCGCCCTGCGCATGGGCGTCGAGCCGGTGACCGACGTCAGCCCGGCCGAGCAGCTCGAGATGTTCGCGCAGGGCAATTATGAACTTCGAACCCGCAAGAAGTCGGTCGAGCCGCGGACTGACGCGCAGAAGGCTTATGTCCGGTCGCTGTTCCAGAACGAGCTGGCCTTCGGCATCGGCCCGGCGGGCACCGGCAAGACCTATCTGGCGGTGGCCGTCGGCGTGACCATGCTGATCGGTGGCCATGTCGACCGGATCATCCTGTCGCGCCCCGCCGTCGAGGCGGGCGAGCGGTTGGGCTTCCTTCCCGGCGACATGAAGGAGAAGGTCGATCCCTACATGCAGCCGCTCTATGACGCGCTGAACGACTTCCTTCCCGGCAAGCAGATGCAGAAGCTGATGGAGGAGAAGCGCATCGAGATCGCGCCGCTGGCCTTCATGCGCGGCCGCACCCTGTCGCGCGCCTTCGTCGTCCTGGACGAGGCGCAGAATGCCAGCAGCATGCAGATGAAGATGTTCCTGACCCGCCTTGGGGAAGGGTCGCGCATGGTCATCACCGGCGATCGCACCCAGATCGACCTGCCGCGCGGGATGCAGTCGGGGCTGGTGGACGCCGAAAAGATCCTGAAGGACGTGAAGGGCATCAGCTTCAGCTATTTCACCGCCGACGACGTCGTGCGCCACCCGCTTGTCGCGCGGATCATCAAGGCCTATGACGCCGAGGAGGTCGCGGCGCTGGCCCGTGGCGAAGCAGAGGAGCCGCGCGGCCAGTATGTGCCGCGCCGTGCGATGCGGAACGATGCCTGACCAGATCTCTGCCGACTGTGTCATCGAGGATGGCAGATGGCAGGCCGCCGGGCTTGAAGGCCTGGCGGCCCGTGCCGTGGATGCGACCCTGTCCTGGCACCGCATCGGCGGCGAGGTCGTGGTCATGGGCTGCGGCGATGCCCGCATCGCCAGCCTGAACGCCGACTTCCGCGGCAAGCCCAGGGCCACCAACGTGCTGTCATGGCCCTCGGTCGAGCACACCCCAAGGCAGCCGGGCGCCGCGCCGGACCTTCCCGACGAGGACGAACTGGGCGACATCGCCATCGCCTTCGAGACCTGCGTGGCGGAAGCGCAGGCGCAGGGCAAGCCCTTCGATCATCACGTCCTGCATCTGCTCGTCCACGCGACGCTGCACCTGCTGGGCTATGACCACGAGAACGACCCCGACGCCGAGCGGATGGAAGCGACCGAGCGCGCCATCCTGCAGGCGATCGGCGTCCCCGATCCCTACCTGGAGACCGAGCAATGAATTCCGAGGCCCGATTACCTGATACCGATTATGACCACGATGAAAGCCATGACGAGGAGCCGCCGAGTCCCCGCGGATTCTTCGGGCGCGTGTTCCACGCCCTGACCGGAGCAGAGGATCAGGACCAGGCCGAGGGGCAGGGCGAGCGCCATGTCGCCGGCGCGCCGGGCCTTCTGAACCTGCGCCGGATGCGGGTCGACGACGTGGCTATCCCCAAGGTCGAGATCATCGCGGCGCCGCTGAATGTGACGCTGGACGATCTGGTGACGATGTTCCGCGAACATGGATTTTCGCGCATCCCGGTCTTCCGCGGCACCCTGGATAGCCCGTTGGGGCTGATCCACCTCAAGGATCTGGCGCTGAAGCATGGCTTCGGGGCGGGGGGCAAGTTCACCCTGCGGCCGATGCTGCGGCCGCTGCTCTACGTTCCGCCATCGATGCCGATCGGCGTCCTGCTGCAGCAGATGCAGACAAAGCGCATCCACATGGCGCTGGTCATCGACGAATACGGCGGGGTCGACGGGCTGGTGACGATCGAGGATCTGATCGAGCAGGTCATCGGCGAGATCGAGGACGAGCATGACGAGGACGAAGGCGGCTTGTGGGTCCATGAGAAGCCCGGCCAGTGGCTGATCCAGGCCCGGGCCGACCTGCGCGACGTTGAATCCGAAACCGGGACCCGGCTGGCCGACGAAGAGGACGAAGAGGTCGATACCTTGGGCGGCCTGATCTTCATGCTGACCGGGCGGGTGCCACTGCGCGGCGAGGTCATTGCCCACCCGTCGGGCGTCGAGTTCGAGGTTGTGGATGCCGATCCGCGCCGGCTCAAGCGGATCAGGCTGCGGCTGCCAAGCGTCGCGACCGCCGCCACCCCTTCCGAAGTGGCCGAAGCTGGCTGAACCCGTCAGCGCGTGGCGAAGCGGTCCAGCATCGCGGCGATGAACGTTTCTCGGGCCGGGGGAAGCTCCATCATGACCTCGTGACGGGTGTCAGCGACCTCCAGAAGGTCGCCGCCCGGCCAGCGGGACGCGCGGTCGCGGATGGCCTGGACCGAGACGACCTTCTCCTCGGTACCGACGGCGACCAGCATCGGCGTCTGCGGTGACGGGATGCGCGACAGCCGTGCGCATTCGTTCAGCGCCTTCGACACCCAGTCGAAGCTGGCGCCGCCGATGGTCAGGTCGGGCCAGGTCGCCGCCTCGCGCAGCAGCCGCGCCCATTCGTCGACGTTGTGGGTCAATAGATTGTCGTGGAAACACTCGTCCAGGAAGTAGGTGGTCGCGGACCCGCCGCTGCGCGGTGCGGCGAGCCCACCGCGCCCCAGTCGTCCCGCCAGATAGGCGATCCCGAGCGCGATCCCCTGCTGCGCCCGCCGCAGGTTGATCCCCCACATGGGTGCCGAGAAGACCGCCGTCTGCACGGGCAGGTCACCCTCCAGCGCGGCCAGCCCGATGCAGCCGCCCATGGAATGGGCCAGCAGGTGCCAGGGCTTGGGCAGGTCCAGCGCCTCAGCCGCGACCACCATCTCCACCACGTCATGCTGATAATCCGAAAATTCGCGGACGTGGCCGGGCCGCGGGTCGGCCTGAAGCCGGTCCGACAGGCCCTGACCGCGCCAGTCGATGGCCAGCACGTCATAGCCCTGGGCGGTCAGCCTGGCGGCGATCGGCGCGTATTTTTCGATGTATTCGGTGCGTCCGGGGAACAGCAGGACCGTGCCCAGGCCGCCATCCTGCGCTGCCCAATGCGCAAGGCGCAGGCGGACCCCATCCTCTGCCGTGACGAAGAAGGCACTGGCAAGCGCCTTCGTGTCATCGGGCAGCTGGTGGAACGGCGCCCGCTCCATCAGGTTAGGACAGGGCCTGGCCCAGCTGCATCGCCACGCCCATCGAGCCGTCGATCTTCAGCTTGCCGGTCATGAAGGCGGTGGCCGGGTTCACGTCGCCGTTCAGGATCCCCTCGAACGTCTCGCGGCTGGCGATCAGCGTTACCTCGGCCTCTTCGTCGCCCTCGCGCACGCCGCTTTCGTCGATCATGATAGCGCCCTCGTCCTTGATCACGAACTTGGCGGTCGACCCGAACGTGCCGATCTTCTGGCTGAGCTTTTCGACGGCGGCATTCACAACATCGCTCATTTTGATCCTTTCAACGCGCTTTGTCTGGCGCCCGACCTGCGGGCTGGGTTACACGAATGATATGCGCCCGGACCGTAACATTATCCATGATGCCGTCGCGGTACTGCGTCACAATCTGCTGACGATCTTCTTTCTATTAGCTATCGCCTTACCGGCCTTCGCACAAGACAGCCTGAAGGATGCCTTCGAACGCCTGGCCCAACCGGAAGGTGAAGGCTGGCGCATCGCCGAAAGTGACATCCTGCGCGAATGGTCGCGGTCGGGGTCACCCGCGATGGACCTGCTGCTGCAGAGGGGAGAGGCCGCGCTGGACATGGGCGACATACCCTCGGCCATCGGCCACCTGACGGCGCTGACCGACCATGCGCCCGATTTTGCCGCTGGCTTCCAGGCGCGGGCCGCAGCCTATGCCGCCGCTGGCCAGTTCGGCCCGGCGCTTGCCGATCTTGCGCGGACCCTGCAGCTGGAACCGCGCCACTTCGCAGCCCTGACGCAACTGGGTGTGATGCTGGAGGAGATGGGCCAGGACGACCGGGCGCTTGCCGCCTATCGTCAAAGCCTGGAGATCCATCCGCACCAGCAAGAGGCAATTGACGGTGCGGCACGTCTGGAACGCAAGCGCCTCGGCACCGATATCTAGGGAATGAACATGACGACGCGCGGGCGGATCACCGCCATCCTGGGGCCCACCAACACGGGCAAGACGCATCACGCCATCTCGCGGATGCTGGGCCACCGGACGGGGGTCATCGGCCTGCCGCTTCGGCTGTTGGCGCGCGAAGTCTATGACCGGATCGTCAAGGCGAGGGGACCGTCCGTCGTGGCCCTGGTCACCGGAGAGGAGCGGATCGTTCCCGACCGCGTCCAGTACTGGGTGGCCACGACCGAGGCGATGCCCGACATCGCCGCCGATTTCGTCGCAATCGACGAGATCCAGCTGTGTGCCGACCCCGAACGCGGTCACGTTTTCACGGACCGCCTGCTGAACATGCGCGGGCTGCACGAGACGCTGTTCCTAGGCAGCGACACGATGCGTCCCGCCATCGCGGCGCTGGTCCCCGAAGCGCAGTTCGTCCGGCGCGAGAGGTTCTCGACCCTCAGCTGGTCGGGGTCGAAGAAGCTGTCGCGGATGCCCGCCCGCAGCGCCATCGTCGGCTTCAGCGTCGATGACGTCTATGCCATGGCCGAGCTGATCCGCCGCCAGAAGGGCGGGTGCGCCGTCGTCATGGGCGCTCTGTCGCCGCGCACGCGCAACGCCCAGGTCGAGATGTACCAGAACGGCGAGGTCGATTACCTGGTCGCCACCGACGCCATCGGCATGGGCCTGAACCTGGACATCCGCCACGTCGCCTTCAGCGCCACGCACAAGTTCGACGGCCGCCGCGTGCGACCGCTGTTCCCGCATGAGATGGGCCAGATCGCCGGCCGGGCCGGGCGGCATACCGAATCCGGCACCTTTGGCGTCACCGGGGATGCGCAATTGCTGGACGAAGGCCTGATCGACGCGCTGGAAAATCACCGCTTCGCGCCGATCCAGCGGCTGACCTGGCGCAACACGGCCCTGGAATTCGGCACGATGGACCGGCTGGTGGACAGCCTGGAGGCCGCGTCCGGCCACGAGCTGCTGGCCCGCGGCCGCGAGGCCGATGACGTCGCCGCGCTGAAGATCCTGCGGGAACTGCCTGAGATCCGCGACCGCGTGCGCGGCGGCAAGGACGTCCGGCTGCTGTGGGAGGTCTGCCGCGTCCCCGATTTCCGCGGCATCTCTCAGATGGAGCATGCGACGCTGCTGGCGCGAATCTTCGGTTTCCTGCAGGATGGTCATATTCCCGCCGACTGGCTGGACCGCGCGATCAAGCGGATCGACAGGACGCATGGCGACATCGACGCGATCTCGAAGCGGCTGGCCTATATCCGGACCTGGACCTATGTCGCGCAAAGAACGAACTGGGTTGCGGACGAAAAGCATTGGCGAGCCGAGACTCGCGCTGTAGAAGACCGCCTGTCAGATGCGCTGCATGCGGCGCTGACCCAGAGATTTGTGGACCGGCGCACGTCAGTGCTTTTGCGCCGGCTCAACCAGAAGGAGAGCCTTGTGGCCGAAGTGAATGACAAGGGCGAAGTGACGGTCGAGGGCGAATTCGCCGGTCGGCTTGAAGGATTCCGCTTCCGCCCCGACCAGACCGCGACGGCGGACGAGGCGAAGATGCTGAACCGCGCCAGCTACGAGGCGCTGCGCCCCGAGTTCCACCTGCGCGCGGACCGGTTCTACAATGCGCCCGACACCGAGATGGACTATACCGAGCAGGGCGGCCTGATGTGGGGCAACCAGGCCGTCGGCAAGCTGGTCAAGGGCTCTGACCCGCTGCATCCGGCTGTCGAGGTCTTCGTGGACGAAGAGGCCGGACCCGACATCGCCGACAAGGTCCGCAAGCGGGCGCAGCACTTCATCGACCGCAAGGTGGCGGCGTTGTTCGAGCCGCTGATCACGCTGCAGAAGGACGAGGCGCTGACCGGCCTGGCCCGCGGCTTCGCCTTCCGGCTGGTCGAGGCGCTTGGCATCCTGCCCCGCGACGGCATCGCCGCCGAGGTGAAGGAGCTTGACCAGGACGCCCGCGGCGCGCTGCGCAAGCACGGCGTCCGCTTCGGCCAGTTCACCATCTTCATGCCGGCGCTGCTGAAGCCTGCGCCGACGCGCCTGCGGCTGGTGCTGTGGTCGCTGGCCGAAGGTCTGGCCGAGTTTCCCGAAAGCCCGCCGCCGGGCCTGGTGACGATCCCGCACCTTGCCGAGGTGCCTGACCAGGTCTACGCGCTCTCGGGCTATCGGCCCGCGGGCGACCGGGCGATCCGCATCGACATGCTCGAACGGCTGGCGGACCTGCTGCGCGCGCAGGACACGCGCGGCGGCTTCGAGGCGAATCCTGACATGCTGTCGATCACCGGCATGACGCTGGAGCAGTTCTCGGGCCTGATGCAGGGCTTGGGCTATGCCGCCGAGAAGGGCGAGCGGGTCAAGGTCAAGGCGGCCGAAGCGCCGGTCGCGGCCACGCCCGCGCCCGAAGGTGAAACCTCTGACGCGCCGATGACCGAGGAAGAATCGGTCTTGGCTGCCGAGACCCGCGCCCGGTGGGAGGCCGAGCAGGCCGAGAAGCGCCGCGCCGAGGCAAATGCCGCTCCAGAGGCGGACGCTACGCCCGAGGAGGCCGCCACTCCCGAGGAAGCCGCCGCGCCCGAGATGGAGACCTTCTATACCTTTCGTTGGGCGCCCAAGCCGCGCGGCAATCGCCGTCCGCAGGGCGACCGTCCGCAAGGCGAAGGTCGCCGTGGCGGCCAGCGCCGTGAGGGCCCGCGCGAAGGGCAGAAGCCTGAAGCTGCGCACCGTGACGGGCAGCGGTCCGAGAATCCGCGGAACGACGCGGGGAAGGGCGAACGCCGGCAGGGCAAGCCGGGCGGCAAGTTCGGCGGCCCGAAGAAGGGCGGCAAGCCGGCGCAGCAGGGTCCCAAGACCTTCTCCTCTCGCCCTGAGAAGAAGGCCGATCCCGACAGCCCGTTCGCGATCCTTGCTGCGCTGAAGGACAAGACCTGACGTGACCGAGGCGGCCGGCGGCCTGCGGCTGGACAAGTGGCTGTTCTTCGCGCGTGTCTTCAAGACGCGAGGTCTGGCCGCCGACCGCATCGAGGGCGGCGGCGTCAGGGTGAACGGCCAGCCCTGCCGCAAGCCGGGCCGCACAGTGCGCCCCGGCGACCGGCTGACGATTTCCGCGCATGGCCGGGTTCGCGTTCTGACCGTTGCTGGTCTCGCCGAACGTCGCGGCCCCGCGGTTGAGGCGCAGCAGCTTTACACCGAAGATCGCGACGGGTTGATTGATCCCGCCGAAGCGACTAGGTGACACCCCGAACATCAAGACGCGAGCGACCAGATGACCTATGTGGTGACCGACAACTGCATCATGTGCAAATACACGGACTGCGTGGAGGTCTGCCCCGTCGACTGCTTCTATGAGGGCGAGAACACGCTGGTCATCCACCCGGACGAGTGCATCGACTGCGGCGTCTGCGAACCTGAATGCCCGGCCGACGCGATCCGCCCCGACACCGAGCCGGACATGGAGAAGTGGGTCGAGTTCAACCGCAAGTACTCCGAGATGTGGCCGGTCATCACCCGCAAGAAGGACCCGCTGCCGACGGCCGCCGAGATGGACGGGCAGGACGGCAAGCTGGACAAGTACTTTTCGGAAGCGCCGGGCGAGGGCGACTGACCGGCCGGGGTGATTCGGTGGCGGCCATCATGACCGGCTGGTCGTAAGACGTTGATTAGGTTCCGCGACCCTACGTTCCAGTCGCGGGAATTGGCACCATTCCTGACGCTTTTTTTCGCGTCATTTTTGTGTTATGGTTCCTTAAGTTGCGCATCTCAGTGGATGCCACCTCCGTGCCCGCTGCCGGACCGGAGATAGCTGTCAGGATCAAGATGGACCGAGGGAGGCGCCGCCTCCCTGCGGCCCTTTGTGCCCGTCATGCGGGCGCGTTTCAGAGGAAGCCAGATGTCGAAATCCAAGAAGAACGAATTCCGTCCCGATGATTTTGTCGTTTATCCTGCCCATGGCGTGGGCCGGATCGTTTCGATCGAAGAGCAGGAAGTCGCCGGGCTTCGGCTGGAAATGTTCGTGATTTCGTTCGACAAGGACAAGATGACGTTGCGCGTGCCGACTGCCCGCGCCAGCGAGATCGGCATGCGGAGCCTCTCCACCCCGGATCTGATCGACCGCGCGCTGGAGACGCTGAAGGGCAAGGCCCGCGTCAAGCGTGCGATGTGGTCGCGCCGGGCGCAGGAATACGAACAGAAGATCCACTCGGGCGACCTGATGTCCATTGCCGAGGTTGTGCGCGACCTTCACCGCAGTGACGACCAGCGCGAGCAGTCCTATTCCGAGCGTCAACTCTATGAGGCTGCGCTGGACCGGTTGACCCGCGAGGTCGCGGCGGTGGGCGGTCTGGACGAAGGCGGCGCGCAGAAGCGGGTCGAGGAAGTCCTGATGACCCGCGCGGCCTGATCCGCGTCAGATTGATGACCAGAGGCGCCCTTGGGGCGCCTCTTTGCATTCCAAAGGCGTTGTTCCGGTCGTGGACAACGCTGACCCGGCTGGTATAAGGCGCCAACGTTCCCGCACAGCATCTGAGGCACATCATGATCAAGGTTTTCGGCCACACCTCTCCGGATACGGATTCGACCGGCTCGCCCATCATCTGGGCCTGGTACCTGACCGAGTGCCGCAAGACTCCGGCCGAGGCCGTGCTGCAGGGTGAACCCAACACCGAAGCCGCCTGGATGCTGGACCGCTGGAGCCTGACCAAGCCGCAGATCATCGACGACGTCGCCGCTGGCGACCGCTGCGTGGTCGTAGATACGAACAACTCCGCCGAACTGCCCGCCTCGATCAGCGAGGCCGAGGTGATCGAGATCATCGACCACCACCTGCTGGCCGGCGGCATCAAGACCCGGGCGCCGATCAACATCACGATCCGCCCGCTGGCCTGCACCGCCACCATCATGCACGACCTGATCGGCGACGACATGGCGCGCGCGCCCGAAGGTATCAAGGGCGCGATGCTGACCTGCATCCTGTCCGACACGCTGGAGTTCCGTAGCCCGACGACGACGCCCCACGACCGCGCCGTGGCCGAGAAGCTGGCGGCCGACCTGAGCGTGAACGTCAGCGAGTTCGCGGCCGAGATGTTTGCGGCCAAGTCCGATGTCAGCGCGTTCAGCGACGCGGCGCTTCTGCGCATGGATAGCAAGGAATACGACCTCGGGGGCAAGCAGCTGCGCGTCTCTGTGCTCGAGACGACGGCCCCGCAGGTCCTGCTGGACCGCAAGGGCGCGTTGATGGCGGCAATGCCCGCAGTCGCCGCCGAGGATGGCGCCGACGAGGTGCTTCTGTTCATCGTCGACATCCTGCGCGAGGAGGCGACGCTGCTGGTTCCGAACAATTTCGTCAAGTCCGTGGCCGAACGCAGCTTCGGCGCCACTGTCACCGGCGATACCGTCGTCCTGCCGGGCGTCATGAGCCGCAAGAAGCAGATCATCCCGGTCCTGGCGGTCTGATGACCCGCATCATCGCCTCGCTGGCCGAGATTTCGGCCGGCTACGACGCGCTGTTCTGCGACCTGTGGGGCTGCCTGCACAACGGCAAGCAGCCCTTTGCGGCAGCCGTCGCGGCACTGCAGGCATTCCGGACGCAGGGCGGCAAGGTCTGCCTGATGACGAACGCCCCGCGCCCGAACCAGTATGTCATCCGACAGTTGGACCGGATGGGCGTTCCCCGCGACTGCTGGGACTTGGTGGTGAGTTCAGGGGACGCCGCGCAGGACGCTATGTTCGACGGCGCTGTCGGCCGCCGCCTGTGGCATATAGGGACCGAGAAGGACCTCGGGTTCTTCACCGACGTCCCCGATGAGCACCGCGACGCCACGCCGGTCGTCCGGGTGCCCTTGGAAGAAGCCGAAGGCATCGTCGCCTCAGGCCCCTTCGACGAGTTGCACGAGACGCCCGAGGATTATCGCGAACGCTTCCTGGCGGCGCGGGATCGCGGCCTGCCGATGCTCTGCGCCAACCCCGATATCGTTGTCGACTTGGGAGAAACGCGGATCTACTGCGCCGGCGCGCTGGCTGAATACTACGAGAGCATGGGCGGCAAGGCGCTTTATTTCGGCAAGCCCCATGCGCCGATCTATGACCGGGCCCGCAGGCTGATGGGCCTGGGACCGGACGCACGGTATCTGGCGGTCGGCGACGGGATCGCGACCGACATCAAGGGCGCCGAGGCGCAGGGCATCGACTCGATCTTCGTGACGGGTGGGCTTGCCGCCGATGCCTTTGGTAGCGATGTGGAACAGCCTGATGCAGTGCTGTTGCGCGAGTGGCTGGCCGTGCAGCAGCGCGCGCCGACCTTTGCCATCGGGCGCCTGCGCTGATCAGGCGACGCGCTTCATGGCGCGTCGATCCAACGAGTAATCTTTTTATCCCTTGCGCTCCGGTGGCGAAATATTGTTGCCACGCGTATCGGTTGCTGCTATGCAGAAACTGAACGCGAACGGGTCACGCAAGTGGAGCGTAGGATGCTGGATAATCTTCCCCGCGGCACGATTGTCGTCGAGGATCTTGAGATCGGGATGACGCGCTACCTGCAGAAGCGGATTACCGATCGCGATATCGAACTGTTCGCCGAGGTGTCTACCGACCGCAATCCTGTCCATCTGGACGACAATTATGCGCAGGACACGATCTTCGAGGGTCGGATCGCTCACGGGATGCTGACGGCTGGCCTCGTGTCGGCCGTGATTGGAGAACAGCTGCCAGGGCACGGGACGGTCTATCTGGGTCAGACGCTCAAGTTCATGGCGCCAGTGCGCCCGGGCGACCTGGTGCGTGCGGAAGTGACCGTCGAGACGATCGACCATGCAAAACGGCGGGTCACGCTTGCAACCCGGTGTCTCGTGGGTGATACGGTCGTGCTGAAAGGCGAGGCGGTCGTGCTGGCCCCAAGCCGCAAGTTCGACTGAAGGGGCGTGCAACCGGCGTCCCAGTGGGGGCGCATTGCAAATCCATCGCGACTGGACCGGACTTCCGAAAGAAGCATGCGGCGCGACGATCGCCATGGGCAACTTCGACGGCGTCCACAAGGGCCACCGGGCGGTCATCGAGGCGGCGCGGAACGCGGCCGATGCGCCATTGGGCGTCCTGACCTTCGAACCGCATCCGCGCGAGTACTTCGCAAGTGACGCGCCGCCCTTCCGTCTGATGAACGCCGAGGCGCGGGCGAACCGTCTGGCGCGTCTTGGCGTGGACCAGCTCTATGAACTGCCGTTCGGCCCTGTCCTGGCGGGACTGTCGCCTCAAGCCTTCGCGCAAGAGGTTCTGGTGGACGGCCTGAGCGTGGCCAATGTCACCGTCGGCGCCGACTTCTGCTTCGGCAAGAACCGCGCCGGCACCGCCGAGACGCTGCGCGCGCTTGGCCGGCAGATGGGCTTCGGCGTGACGATCGTGCCGCTGGTTGGTGGTGCGGGGGCGGAATACAGCTCGACCGCCATCCGCCAGGCGCTGACCGACGGCCGCACCCATGACGCGGAACGCATGCTGGGCCATTGGCACCGCATCGAGGGCGAGGTCGTGCATGGCCACAAGCGCGGCCGCGACTTCGGCTGGCCCACGGCGAACATGCGCATGGACGGGCTGCACCTGCCGCGTCTGGGTGTCTATGCGGTACTGGTCGACGTACTGACCGGCCCCGACCGGCTATCCTGTCAGGGCGTCGCCTCGCTTGGCGTGCGGCCGATGTTCGGCAGGAATGCACCCAACCTCGAGGTGCACCTCTTTGACTTTTCAGGCGATCTATACGGCCAGCACCTGTCGGTCGCGCTGGTGGACTTTCTGCGCGACGAGGCGAGCTTTGCCGATGTCGACACGCTGATCGCCCAGATCGCGCAGGACGCGCAGGATGCGCGTCGCCTGCTGGCGGGGCGCTGATGCGGGAGGGCTTCTGGGAACTGCCGCTTCCCGACTTGACGCCCGACGAGTGGGAGGCGCTCTGTGACGGTTGCGGCAAGTGCTGCCTGAACAAGATCGAGTTCGAGGACACGAACGAGCTGGCCTTCACGCGCGTCGCCTGCAAGCTGCTGGATGGCGAGGCCTGCCGCTGCAGCAGCTATGCCAATCGCCACGACTATGTCCCCGACTGCGTGGTCCTGACCCCCGCCAAGATCAGCGAGATCGCCTGGTGGCTGCCGGCCACCTGCGCCTATCGCCTGCGGCACGAGGGCAAGCCGCTTTACGACTGGCATCACCTGATCTCGGGCGATCCGGACAGCGTGCACAAGGCGGGTGCCAGCGTCCGCGGCTGGACCGTGAGCGAAGTGACGGTTAGCGAAGACGACTGGGAACACCACATCATCGAGGACCTGTCATGAATTTCGCTTCTGACAATGCCTATGCTGCCCATCCTGCCGTCATGGCCGCTCTGGCGCGGGCGAATTCGGGGGCGATGATGGGCTATGGCGCCGATCCCGTGACCGCCGAGGCCGAGGCCGCCATGCGCGACCTTCTGGACGCGCCGGATGCAGTGGTGCGGTTCGTGGCGACCGGGACGGCGGCCAACGCGCTGGTCTGCGCGCAGCTGTCGCCCGCGTTCGGGCGGATCTATTGCCACGAGGACGCGCATATCGAGACCAGCGAATGTGCGGCGCCCGAATTTTTCTCGCATGGCGCAAAGCTCATGACGCTGCCAGGCAGCGGCGGCAAGCTGCTGCCAGCGGTTCTGTCCAACGCCATCCGCATCGGCGCGGGCGGGGGCCTGAATGGCGGGCGAAACGCCATGGTTTCGATCACGAACGCGACCGAGTGGGGCACCGTGTATACTGCCGATGACGTGGCGGCGCTGGCATCGGTCGCGCATGAGGCCGGGCTGCCGCTGCACATGGACGGTGCCCGATTCGCGAACGCAGTCGCGTCACTGGGGTGTTCGGCCGCGGATGTGACGTGGCGGGCGGGGGTCGATGCGCTCTGCTTCGGCGGCACCAAGAACGGCGCCATGGCCGCCGAGGCGGTGATCTTCTTCGACCCGGCTCGGGCGGAGGCGTTCGATTATCGCCGCAAGCAGTCCGGCCATGTCTTCTCGAAAAGCCGTTTTCTGGCGGCGCAGATGCTGGCCTTGGCCAGCGACGGGCTGTGGCTGACCTTGGCCGATGCCGCCAATGCCAAGGCCCGGACATTGGCCGCCGCGGTCGAGGCCGGGGGCGGGCAACTGCTGCAGCCGGTGCAGTCCAATGCAGTCTTCGCGACCGTTCCGGCCGAAACGCACGCGCGGGCGCGGGCGGCCGGGGCTGTCTATCACCTCTGGCCCGACAAGTCGGCCGAGGGGATGGACCCGGTGCCGTTGCGCCTTGTCTGTGCCTGGGACAGTCCGGATGAGGATGTCGAGGCCTTGGCGGCGATCCTGCGCGGCTAGGCCCGCAACGCGCCCAGCAGCAGGTTCAACGCGTGTTCCACCGTCGCCGCACGGACACGGTGACGGCCAATGGCGCCAAACTCGACTGTCGAAGTGGTGACACCGAAGGGCTGTGCAATGCCGAAGCAGACGCGACCCTCGGGCTTATGTTCGGACCCGCCGGGTCCCGCGATGCCGGTGACCGACACCGCGATCCCGGCATCCGAGTGGCGCAGGGCACCGGTCGCCATTTGCGCAGCCACCTCCTCGCTGACGGCGCCGTGGTCCGACAGCGTGTCGGCCGACACGCCCAGCATCTGCATCTTGGCAGCGTTCGAATAGGTGACGAAACCGCGATCAACCACGTCTGACGAACCAGAAACCTCGGTCAATGCGCCGGCGATCAGGCCGCCGGTGCAGCTTTCGGCGGTGGCGATCATCACGCGACGTGCGCGGGCGGCGTCCAGAACCTCGGACGCCAGGGTCATAGCATCATCGGGATGTGGAACGCCGCCGCCGCCATCATGGTGGCAAGGCCCGCGAAGATCCCGGCCCAGAGGTCGTCGACCATCACGCCGCGCACGTCATGCCGCCGGTCGACTCGACCGATGATGCCGGGCTTCCAGATGTCGAACAGGCGGAAGAAGAGGAAGGCCGCAACCCATCCCGGATAGGGGAAGCTTTCATTGGGCAGTCCCATCATCCAGAACCCGAATGACGGGAACAGCAGTGCCACCCACTGGCCGCCGACCTCGTCGATGACGATCTCGGGGCGGTCGGGATTGGTCATGCCAGCGGTGTGCCGGCCCACTGCCCAGAAGCCCAGGGGGATCACCAGCCCGGTCGCAAGGGCCAGCAGGGGAAAGTGCCCAATGCGGTGCAGGACCAGCCCCAACGCGACGGCAACGATCGATCCCCAGGTGCCGGGTCCGGGGCGCAGCAGCCCGGCGCCGAACCAGATGCAGAGCAGGCGCTCCATGTCCTAATCCTTGATGAGTGTCACTGTCGCGATGGCGGCAATGCCTTCGCGGCGCCCGGTGAAGCCCAGACGTTCTGACGTGGTGGCCTTGACGCTGACGCGGCCCGGTTCGATCTGCATGATGGCGCACAGGCGGTCCTGCATGGCCATCGCATGGGGGCCGATCTTTGGGGCCTCGCAGATCAGGGTGACATCGGCATTGCCAAAGCGAAACCCGGACGAGCGGGCGAGATCGGCAGCATGCGTCAGAAAGATCGCGCTGTCGACGCCCTTCCACTGCGGGTCCGACGGCGGGAAATGCCGTCCGATATCGCCCTGCGCCAGCGCCCCGTAAATCGCGTCGGTCAGCGCATGCATGCCGACATCGGCGTCGGAGTGGCCGACCAAGCCCGCGTCGTGCGCCATCCTGACGCCGCAGAGCGTCACGTGGTCGCCCGGCCCGAAGGCGTGGACGTCGTAACCGTTGCCGAGGCGGATATCCATGGCACCTCCCAGGATGCGTTCGGCGCGCGCGAAATCGGCGGGCCAGGTGATCTTCAGATTGTCTTCCGAGCCGGGCGTGATGACAACCGTCATCCCGGCCTGCCGGGCCAGTTCGACGTCATCGGCAGCCTCGGCGCCTTGGTCATGGGCGGCGATGATGCGGTCCAGCACGAAGCCCTGCGGCGTTTGCGCACGGAAAAGGTCGTCGCGCGGCGTCGTCCCCGTCACATGCCCCTGCGCCCCGCGCCACAGCGCGTCCGAGACGGGCAGGGCCGGCGCCGCAGCCTCGGCACCCGATTGCAAGGCGTCGATGACGCCGCGGATCACGTTGGCCGACACCAGGGGGCGTGCGCCGTCATGGATCAGGACATGGTTTGACTGACCGTCGAGCGCCGCCAGCCCGGCGCGGACGCTGGCGGTCCTCGTGTCGGCGCCGGTGACGATGGTCACCTCTCCGGCATAGCGGGCCATCGCCTCGGCCATGTCGTCGGGATGTACCACCAGGACGATGCGCTGGAAGCCGCGAAAGGCGTCGATCGTCCGGTCCAGAACCGGACGTCCAGCAAGGTGGCGCCACTGCTTGGGCTGGCCGCCGCCGGCGCGGCTTCCGCGTCCGGCCGCCGTGATCAGCGCGGCGAAACCTTCCGGAGCGCAGAGCCTCATGCGTGGTCGGGCATGTCGCCCCTGATCGCCTTCGCAAAGGCCGAGCGGTAGAGGTCGGACAGCTGTGCCAGCGGTGCGGCATCGCCGCCGATGGCGACGGCGTCGCCGCCGAAGCGGCCGACCCTGGCCGCCGGAACACCGGCATCCGCTGCCGCGGCCAGCAGCGCCTTGGCGGCGTCGGGTGCGCAGGCGACCAGGTAGCGGGCCTGATCCTCACCAAAAAGCTGCGCGATGTCGTCACTGTCCAGGGTGACACCCCGACCTGCGGCTTCGGCCATCTCGAAGGCGGCCAGCGCCAGGCCGCCGTCGGACAGGTCAGTTGCCGACGAGACGAGCTTGCGGTTGGCGCGCAGGAACTCTCCGTGCTTGCGCTCGGCCGCCAAGTCGACATGCGGCGCGTCGCCGTCTTCCCGTCCAAAGGCCTCGTATGCCAGCGCGCTCTGGCCAAGATGACCTGCGGTTTCGCCGATGACCAGCGCCACGTCGCCGTCAGCGGGCAGGCCTGCGATCAGGTCGTCCAGATCTGCGATCAGCCCGACGCCACCAATGGTCGGCGTGGGCATGATGCCCTTGCCGTCGGTCTCGTTGTAAAGCGACACGTTGCCCGACACGATAGGGAAGTCGAGCGCGCGGCAGGCCTCTCCGATACCCTTGATGGCGCCGACCAGCTGACCCATGATCTCGGGCTTTTCCGGGTTGCCGAAGTTCAGGTTGTCGGTGGTGGCCAGGGGCAGGGCGCCTGCGGCCGTCAGGTTGCGATAGGCTTCGGCCACGGCCTGCTTGCCGCCTTCGAAGGGATTTGCGCGGACATAGCGCGGGGTGACGTCGCTGGTGAAGGCCAGCGCCTTGCGGGTGCCGTGCACGCGCACGACGCCCGCGCCCATGCCCGGACGCCGGATCGTGTCGGCACCGACCTGCGTGTCGTACTGTTCCCAGACCCAGGCCTTGTGGGCGTGGTTCGGGCTGCCGATCAAGGCGCGCAGGGCCGCGATGGGCGCGATCTGCGGCAGGGGCGCGGCGTCGGCCGCCACGGGCGTTTCGACCCAGGGGCGGTCGTATTCAGGCGCGCTGGAGGACAGCTTGGACAGCGGCAGGTCGGCCATGACCTCGTTCCCGTGCAGGATCAGGAAGCGGTCCTCGGGGATCGTCTCGCCCACGATGGCGAAATCCAGGTCCCATTTTTCGAAGATCGCGCGGGCCTCGGCCTCCTTTTCAGGCTTCAGCACCATCAGCATGCGTTCCTGGGATTCCGACAGCATCATCTCGTATGCCGTCATCCCGGTTTCACGCTGCGGGACGTGGTCCAGCGTCAGCTTGATCCCCAGGCCGCCCTTGTCGCCCATCTCGACCGCGGAGCAGGTCAGGCCGGCGGCCCCCATGTCCTGGATCGAGATCACGCTGCCCGACGCCATCAGCTCCAGGCAAGCCTCGAGCAGGCATTTCTCGGTGAAGGGGTCGCCGACTTGAACGGTGGGGCGCTTTTCCTCGATCGTGTCGTCGAATTCGGCGCTGGCCATGGTGGCGCCGCCGACGCCGTCGCGGCCGGTTTTGGCACCCAGGTAGACGACGGGCATGCCGACGCCTGACGCTGCGGAATAGAATATCTTGTCGGCATCCGCGAGGCCCGCGGCGAAGGCGTTGACCAGGCAGTTGCCATCATAGCTGGCGTGAAAGCGCACTTCTCCGCCGACATTCGGCACGCCGAAGGCGTTGCCATAGGCGCCGATGCCTTCCACCACGCCCTTGACCAGATGCGCAGTCTTAGAGTGTTCGGGGCGGCCGAAGGACAGGGCGTCCATCGCGGCGATGGGGCGGGCGCCCATGGTGAAGACGTCGCGCAGGATGCCGCCGACCCCGGTCGCGGCGCCCTGGTGCGGCTCGATGTAGCTGGGGTGGTTGTGGCTCTCCATCTTGAAGACCACGGCCTGGCCGTCGCCGATATCGACGACGCCCGCGTTCTCACCGGGGCCGCAGATGACCTGCGGGCCATCAGTGGGCAGGGTGCGAAGCCATTTCTTCGACGACTTGTAGGAACAGTGCTCGTTCCACATGGCGCTGAAGATGCCCAGTTCCGTGAAGGTCGGCTCACGCCCGATGATCTGCAGGATGCGGTCGTATTCGTCGGGCTTCAGCCCGTGCGCGGCGATCAGTTCGGGGGTGATCTGGGGGTCCTGCATGATCCTGCCTTCCTGCGCGTGAAATCACCGGCCTTTTAGGCGCTGGCATCCCGCATGGGAAGGCCGCAGGCAGCGGGAAACGGACAAAAAAAAGCCGGGCACGAGGCCCGGCCTAAGTCCAACAGGGAGGTAGAAGGTGATGCGCGATTAAGCGGACCATCGCCTTCGAAGCCCGATCTATGTGCAGTCTGTGAACTCTTCAAGACAATTGCGCCCGCCGAGATGTCATAGCCGCCATGCAGTGGCGTAATGGCTGCACCTAGCGGTTGAGGCGCGGCCGCGTGTCAGGCGGCTCCGGCGTCGCTCTGAAAGCGGCGATAGGCCTGGATCTCCTCGAGGACGAAGTCGCGGAAAACGGCCACGCGCCGCGTCTGACGCAGTTCCTCGGGATAGGCGAGGAAGACGGGAACCTCACCAGATTCGACGTCGGGAAAGACCCGGACCAGGTTCGGATGGTCAGCCGTCAGGTAGTCCGGAAGCACACCGATCCCAAGGTTCGCCAGCACGGCCTGAAGGACGCCGAAATAGTTGTTCACGGTCAGCGTCGATCCGACGTTCTGCGACATCAGCTCTTGCACCAGCCGGGCGCCCGCGGCGACCTGCGGCAGGTCGGGCTTCTGGCAGATCAGGCGGTGCTTGCCCAGTTCGGCCAGCGTGGCCGGGACGCCCCGCGCCGCCAGATATTCGGGGCTGGCGTAAAGCCGCATGCGGATGTTCAGCAGGCGCCGCCGGATCAGGTCGGATTGGCTGGGTTCCTTCATGCGGATCGCCACGTCGGCCTCTCGCATCGGCAGGTCCAGCACCCGCTCCTCCAGCATCAGGTCGATGCGCAGGTCGGGGAACTTCTCATAGAGTTTCACCAACCGCGGCGCGAGCCACAGCGTGCCAAAGCCGACCGTCGCGGTCACCTTCAGTTCGCCGAAGACGTTCTCCTCGCTGTCGCGGATGCGGGCCGAGGCGCTGTCCAGCTTGCGCGCCATGGACGAGGTGGCTTCGAACAGCAGCTCTCCCTGCTCGGTCAGAATCAGACCGCGGGCGTGGCGGTGAAACAGGGTCGCGCCAAGCGACTCCTCGAGCGCGCGGATCTGGCGGCTGACCGCCGATTGCGACAGGTGCAACGTGTCGCCGGCATGGGTCAGGCTGCCCGCGTCGGCCACCGCGTGAAAGATTCTAAGCTTGTCCCAGTCCATCCCCGTTACATTCCTGTCATAACAGCCATGCGAATTTTGCAGACCTGACTTTCACCTGCGCACCGAAACCGTGTTCGTCAAGCGCAGATTTTTCTGTTCGTAAGTCAGCTACTCTGACCTATACTTCCCTTGAGGGGCCGTAAGGCATAGGAGGAGACGCAGCAATGAGCCAGCAGGAATTTACGCTCGCCGACCGCTTTGACTTGTCGAAGCGACACGTTCTTTTGAATGGCACGCAGGCACTGGTGCGCCTGATGCTGATGCAATCGGCACGCGACAAGCATGCAGGGCTTGATACCGCCGGCCTGGTGACGGGCTATCGCGGCAGCCCGCTCGGCGGTGTCGACCTGCAGATGATGCGCGAGGGCAAGCGGCTGTCAGAGGCCGGCGTCATCTTCCAGCCCGGCCTCAACGAGGATCTTGCCGCCACGGCGATCTGGGGCAGCCAGCAGGCGGAACTTCGGGGCGAGGGTCGCCACGACGGCGTCTTCGCGCTGTGGTACGGCAAGGGGCCCGGCGTCGACCGCACTGGCGACGTGATGCGGCACGCCAACATGGCGGGATCGTCACGGCATGGCGGCGTGGTCATGGCCATGGGCGACGATCACACGGGCGAAAGCTCGACCGTGCTGCACCAGTCGGACTGGGCGATGATCGACGCCTATATTCCTGTCCTGTCGCCAGCCGGCGTGCAGGAGATCCTGGACTATGGCCTATACGGTTTCGCGCTGTCACGCTATGCCGGTGTCTGGACCGGCCTGAAGACGATGAAGGACACGGTCGAGGCGACGGCTGTCGTCGATGGCGACCCGCACCGGCTTCAGTTCGTCCAGCCGCAGCAGTTCAACATGCCCGACGGCGGGCTGAACATTCGGCTTGGCGACACGCCCGTCGCGCAGGAAGCGCGGATGATCGACCACAAGCGGTGGGCGGCCGAGGCGTTCAGCCGTGCGAACCGCATCGACCATCGCGTCTGGGGCAGGCCCGGTGCGCGGATCGGTTTCGTCGCCGCCGGCAAGAACTGGCTGGACCTGGTCCACGCCCTGTCGCTTCTGGGCATCGACGAGGCCGAGGCCGAGCGGTTGGGCCTGACCACCTACAAGGTCGGGCAGACCTGGCCCATGGACATGAAGTCGATCCAGGAATGGTCCGAGGACCTGGAGCTGATCGTCTGCGTCGAGGAAAAGCGCAAGCTGATCGAGGTGCAGCTGAAGGAAGCAATCTTCGACAAGCGCCGCGGCCGCCGCGTCCACGGCTGGAAGCACGATCTCACGGGCGAGGAGCTGTTCCCGACCCGCTATGCGCTGGACCCGGTGATGATCGCGCAGAAGATCGGCGACATCCTGATCGAGGAGGGCCGGGGAACCGAGCATGTGCGAGCCGGACTGGCGCGGCTGAACGAGGTTCGCCGCAACGACAACGCCCCCGAGATCGCGACCCGCACGCCTTGGTTCTGCTCCGGCTGCCCGCATAACAGCTCGACCCGTCTGCCGGAGGGCAGTCGCGCCTATGCAGGCATCGGCTGCCATTACATGGTGCAGTGGATGGGCCGCGAAACCGAAGGCTTCACGCATATGGGCGGCGAGGGCGCGAACTGGATCGGCGAGGCGCCGTTCAGCAAGAGAGATCATGTTTTCCAGAACCTCGGCGACGGAACCTATAACCACTCCGGCATCCTGGCGATCCGTGCGGCGCTGGCTGCGGGGACCAACATTACCTACAAGATCCTCTATAACGACGCCGTCGCGATGACTGGCGGGCAGCCGAACGAGGGCGGGCTGACCGCGCCGCAGATCGCGCGCGAGCTGCAGGCGATGGGCGTGGCGCCGCTGGTCGTCGTCTATGACGAGAAGGAGGACGTGGACCGCGGCCAGTTCCCCGCCGGCCTGCGATTCGAGGAACGGGCCGAGATGATCGCCGTCCAGCGAGAGCTGGAGACCGCCCAGGGCGTCAGCGCGATCCTCTATATTCAGACCTGCGCGGCCGAGAAGCGGCGGCGGCGCAAGAAGGGCCAGTTCCCGGACCCCGACCGCCGCATCTGGATCAACCCCGAGGTTTGCGAAGGCTGCGGCGACTGCTCGGTCCAGTCGAACTGCGTATCTGTCGTGCCGCTGGACACTGAACTTGGCCGCAAGCGGCAGATCGACCAGTCCAGCTGCAACAAGGACTACAGCTGCGTGAAGGGTTTCTGCCCCAGTTTCGTGTCCGTCAAGGGCGGCAAGCTGCGCAAGCCCAAGGCCGAAGCGTTTGACCTGCCCAACCTGCCGGCGCCCGCTTTGCCGGTCATCGACGGCACCCACAATGTCGTCATCACTGGCGTCGGCGGCACCGGCGTCGTGACCATCGGCGCGGTGCTGGCGCAGGCGGCCCATATGGACGGCAAGGGTGCCGGGATGATGGAGATGGCGGGATTGGCCCAGAAAGGCGGCGCGGTCCATATCCACCTGCGCCTGGCGAACCGCCCGGAGGACATCAGCGCCATCCGCGTCGCCGTGGGTGAGGCCGACTGCGTCATCGGGGGCGATCTTGTGGTAACCGCAGGCGCCAAGACGGTTGGCCTGATGACCCAGGGACGCACCGGCGCCGTGGTCAACGACCACGAGATCATCACCGGCGACTTCACCCGGTTCCGGGATTTCCAGGTGCCGTCCGACCGCCTGCGGATGTCGCTGCAGGCGCGGCTGCAGGACCGGGTGGCATTTTTCGATGCCAACGACCTGGCACTGCGGATGCTGGGCGATTCGATTTATTCCAACATGCTGGTCCTGGGCGCCTGCTGGCAGCAGGGCCTGATCCCGCTGACCGAACAGGCGATCATGGAGGCGATCCGCCTGAACGGCGCCAAGGTAGCGCAAAACCAGCGCGCCTTCCAGATTGGCCGGTGGGCCATGGCCTTCCCCGATCAGGTTCGCAAGCCGGCCGAAGTGGCACCAATGCCCGTTGATCCTGTCGACTATCGGGCCAAGCGGCTGGTCGATTATCAGGGTCGCCGGCTGTCGCGCCGCTTCCGGCAACTGGTCGACCGCGCCCCGGAGCCGATGCGCGAAGCAGTCGCAAGAAGCTACTACAAGCTGCTGGCCTACAAGGACGAATATGAGGTTGCGCGACTGCACCTGACGACGGCGCAGCAGGTGGCCGAGCAGTGGGAAGGAGACGTGCAACTGTCGTTGCACCTGGCGCCGCCGATGTTGAACGGCACCGACTCGAACGGCCGCCCAAGAAAGCGCGAGTTCGGGGCTTGGATGCTGCGGGCGTTCCGGGTGCTGGCAGCGATGAAGGGACTGCGTGGCACGCCGCTGGACCCTTTCGGCCACTCCGCCGAACGCAAGCGCGAGCGCGCCATGATCCGAGAATTCGAGGCCGACATGGAGGAGGTCTTCGCCTCGGTCACCGACCACACCATGCCTGTAGCGCTTGAACTGGCGGCGCTGCCGCTGTCGGTGCGCGGTTACGGTCCCGTCAAGGAACAGGCGGCCGCCCGCGCCGCCGAACGGCGCGCCGAGCTGCTGGCGCAGTTCCGCAGCGGCCATGCACCCATCCGTGAAGCCGCTGAATGATCTGAATCATTTCCAACCCGCGCGCGGCGTCCTATGAAGGGCGCCACGCGAGGCAGGAGATGCGACCATGGCGGTAGGGGTGTTCGATTCGGGTCTGGGCGGTTTGACGGTGCATCAGGCCATTGCCGCCCGGCTGCCCGATCTGCCCCTGGTCTATCTTGGCGACAACGCGCACGCGCCTTACGGCGTCCGCACCGCCGACGACATCTTCGATCTGACCTGCCGGGCCGTCGAGAGATTGTGGACCGAGGGCTGCGACCTGGTCATCCTGGCCTGCAACACCGCCAGCGCCGCCGCCCTGAAGCGGATGCAGGAGACATGGCTGCCGCAGGACAAGCGCGTCCTCGGTGTCTTCGTGCCGATGATCGAGGCGCTGACCGAGCGGCGTTGGGGCGACAATTCGCCGCCCCGACGGGTGGCGGTGAACAACGTGGCCCTGTTCGCCACGCCAGCGACTGTCGCCAGCCGCGCCTTCCAGCGCGAACTCGCGTTCCGCGCCGTGGGCGTCGATGTCGAGGCGCAGCCCTGCGGCGGCGTCGTCGATGCGATCGAGATGGGCGACGAGATGCTGGCCGAAGCGCTGGTGACCAGCCACGTCGAGGCCCTGCTGCGCCGGATGCCGCATCCCGAGGCCGCGGTTCTGGGCTGCACGCACTATCCGCTGATGGAGTCCGCGTTCCAGCGCGCGCTTGGCCCCGGCGTCAAGGTCTTTAGCCAGGCGGGGCTTGTGGCCGAAAGCCTTGCCGATTACCTGACGCGCCGGCCCGAATTCCTGGGGTCGGGAACCGTCAGCAAGTATCTGACCACGGGGGATCCCGCGCGGGTTTCGGGAAAGGCCACCCAGTTCCTGCGCCGGCCCATCCCCTTCGAGGCCGCCTGAACCGAGGAGCATGCAATGGCCGGAATGAAATCCCTCAAGAAGCAGCGCCGCATCCAGGTCATCGCCTCGGCGGCGGTCGCGCTGGTCATCGCCGTCGTCCTGATCGGCTATGGGTTCAGCGACGGGATCAACCTCTATCGCTCGCCTACCCAGGTCAGCGAGGCCGCGCCCGAACCTGACGAGTTCTTCCAACTGGGCGGTCTGGTCAAGGACGGCTCGATCGTGAACGGCGCCGGCGTCGCCTTCGACTTCGTCATCACCGACGGCGCGGTCGAGATCCCCGTGACCTATGTCGGCGGCGACCCGCGCCCGGACTTGTTCGGCGAAGGCCAGGGCACCATCGCCAAGGGCTGGTACCGCGACGGCCGCTTCGAGGCGCGAGAGCTTCTGGCCAAGCACGACGAAACCTACATGCCGCGAGAGGTCGTCGAGACGCTGAAGGAGACCGGCGTCTATCAGGAGCCCGGCGCCTGACGCAACGCGCGCAGGGTTAACGAACGGTTAAGCGCGCCAGCGCAGCATCCCCCGGCGACCGATCCCGGTCGGACCAGTCATGGGGAACCAATGCCAAGCGTCGAACAGATTGCCCGAGAGATCGTGGCGCGCGAGGGTGGATACGTCAACGATCCCGACGATCCGGGGGGTGCCACCAATCACGGCGTGACCACCGGCACGATGAAGTTGCTGGGGATGGACCTGAACCGGGACGGCCGGGTCGATGCCGCCGACGTTCGTGCCCTGACACGCGCCCAGGCCGAGCAGGTCTTCGTCGAGCACTATTTCCGCAAGCCGCGCCTGTCCGAGCTGCCAGAGGCGCTGCAGCCGAGCGTCTTCGACATGTATGTCAACGCGGGCGGCAATGCGATCAAGATCCTGCAGCGGCTGATCACACGGATGGGCTTCAGGACGGCCGACGACGGTGTGGTGGGGCCGATGACCATCGCCGCCGTGCGCGACGCCGCGCAGGCTGCGCCGCTGCACCTGGCGGACGCCTATGGGATCGCGCGGCGCAACTATTACTACGCACTGGCCGATCAGCGTCCCGCCAGCCGCAAATATGCCCGCACCCGCGCAGGCGGCAAGGGCGGCTGGATCACGCGTGCCGAGGAGTTCATCCAGCCGCGCTATCGCCTGACCGACGCCGAACACCGCGCGAGGATCGCCAAATGGGCCTGATCGACCGCTTCATCGGGGTCGCCCCGACCGTCACCGCCCTCGGCAGCGCCGCGTCCGGCGTGGCCGAGATCTTCACGCAGAACGCCACCCGCCGGATGGAACTGGACGAAGAGGCCTATGCCCGCGCCATCGGTCAGTTGGGCCAAGAATTTACCGGCCCCCGGTCCGGCTGGTTCGACCATTTCGTGAACGGCCTGAACCGTCTGCCGCGACCGTTGCTGGCCCTTGGGACGATGGGCCTGTTCATCTATGCCATGGTCGAGCCGGTAGGCTTCGGCATCCGCATGCAGGGTCTGCAGATGGTCCCCGAGCCTCTCTGGTGGCTGCTGGGCGCGATCGTCGGCTTCTATTTCGGGGCGCGAGAGGCGCATTACTTCCGCCACCGGGTCTGGCCCTCCAGCGCCGTGGCCGAGCAGACTGTCGTGGCCGTCCAGCAGCCCCCGCGCCCCGACGACAGCTTCGAGGACAACGCGGCGCTGCGCGACTGGCTGCAGACCCTGCGCGATTAGGACGCACGCGAATCTGACCGGCCGCGACGAACGAGGGACTTTTACCTCTGCCGTCGCGGCCTTATGCTGCGATCAACGGAGGACACCCCTTGATGATCGCTGAATACGGCCATTTCGCCCTGATCCTGGCCTTCGCGGTCGCCGTCTATCAGATGACGGTGCCCATGGTGGGTGCCGCGAAGGGATGGCAGGGCTGGATGGACAGCGCGCGCCCCGCGGCGCTGGCGCAGCTGCTGCTGATGGCGATCAGCTTCGGGGCGCTGACGGTTGCCTTTGTCACGTCAGACTTCTCGGTCAGCCTCGTCTATGAGAATTCGCATACCTCGAAGCCGCTGATCTACAAGATCAGCGGCGTCTGGGGGAATCATGAAGGCTCGATGCTGCTGTGGGTGCTGATCCTGGCGCTGTTCGGTTCGGCGGCGGCGCTGTTCGGAGGCAACCTTCCGCCCAGCCTTCGGGCGCGTGTCCTGGGGGTGCAGGCGGCGGTCAGCGTGGCCTTCTATGCCTTCATCATCTTCACTTCGAACCCGTTCTGGCGGATGGGAAATCCGCCCTTCGACGGCCGCGACCTGAACCCGCTGCTGCAGGACCCGGGCCTGGCGTTCCATCCGCCGTTTCTTTACCTCGGCTATGTCGGCCTCTCGATGGCATTCAGCTTCGCGGTCGCTGCCCTGATCGAGGGCCGTGTGGATGCGGCCTGGGCGCGGTGGGTGCGTCCCTGGACGCTGGCGGCATGGATCTTCCTGACCATCGGCATCGCGCTCGGGTCCTGGTGGGCCTATTACGAGCTGGGCTGGGGCGGCTTCTGGTTCTGGGACCCGGTCGAGAATGCCAGCTTCATGCCGTGGCTGCTGGCAGCGGCGCTTCTGCATTCCGCCATCGTCGTCGAAAAGCGCGAGGCCCTGAAAAGCTGGACCATCCTTCTGGCGATCATGGCCTTTGGATTTTCGCTGATCGGGACATTCATCGTTCGGTCGGGCGTCATCACCTCGGTCCATAGCTTTGCCAACGACCCCGAACGCGGGGTGTTCATCCTGGCGATCCTGGCGGTCTTCATCGGCGGCGCGTTGACGCTTTACGCCTTCCGCGCCTCGGCCATGACGGCGAAAGGGGTGTTCGCGCCGCTGTCACGCGAAGGCGCGCTGGTGTTGAACAACGTGCTGTTGGCCGTGGCCGCCTTCGTGGTCTTCATCGGCACGATCTGGCCCTTGGTGGCCGAGATGTTCTGGGGCCGAGTCCTGTCGGTCGGACCGCCGTTCTTCGACCAGGCCTTCACGCCCTTCATGATCGTCCTTGCAATCGTGCTGCCGGTCGGTTCGCTGATGCCGTGGAAGCGCGCGACACTGGCCCGCAGCCTGAGGCCGCTCCGCGAGGCACTGGTGCTGGCGGCGGCGGTCATGGCCCTGGTCTTCGCCGTCTCGACCGGGCATTCGGCGCTGGCTGTGATCGGCGCAGGGCTGGGGTCCTGGCTGGTGTTCGGCGCCTTTTCCGAACTGTGGCTGCGGACGGGTTCGGCCGGTGCGGGACGCCTGCTGCGGTTGCCGCGGGCGGATTGGGGCAAGGCCGTCGCCCATGCCGGCCTTGGCGTGACCTTCGTGGCCGTCGCCTTGATCCAAGCGTGGCAAATCGAGGATGTCCGCGTGGCGGAGGTTGACCAGCCCTTCCAAATCGGACCCTATCAGATGGTGCTGCGGTCGGTGGATCGGAACGACGGGCCGAACTATCTGGCGCAGCGCGCCGTGGTCGAGGTGACGCGGGACGGACGCGACGTGGCAACTCTTTATCCGGAAAAGCGCGTTTATCCGGTGCAGGGCATGCCCACGACCGAGGCGGCGATCGACTATGGCTTCTGGCGCGATCTCTATGTCGTCCTGGGTGACGAACAGCCGGACGGAGGCTGGGCTCTGCGGACCTATGTCAAGCCCTTCGCCAACTGGATCTGGGGCGGTGCGATGCTGATGGCTCTTGGCGGTCTGATCAGCCTGACAGACCGCCGCTATCGCGTCGCTGCCGGCGCCCGACGCGCTGCGCCCACGACGGCGGTGGCCGCGGAATGACGCGGCTGCTGCGTGGCCTTCTGCTGGTGCTGGCGCTGGCCGGTCCCCTCTCCGTGCCGGCTTTCGCCGTTCAGCCAGACGAGGTGCTGGAAGATGCGGGTCTCGAAGCGCGGGCGCGCGAAATCTCGCGCAAGTTGCGCTGTCCCGTCTGCCAGGGCGAGACCATCGATGATTCCAACGCCGCAATCAGCCGCGACCTTCGGCTCTATGTTCGCGAACGTCTTGTCGCCGGTGACACCGACCCCGAGGTGATCGACAACGTCGTCGACCGCTTCGGCGAGTTCGTCCTCTTCGAGCCACGCGCCACTGGCAGCGGGCTGATTTTGTGGCTGGCCGGGCCTCTGATGGCGCTGATCGCGGCGCTTGTGGCGTGGCGCTTCTTGCGCAGCCGCGACCGCGCCCCCACGGAAACCCCGGCGCTGGACGCGGCTGAAAAGAAGCGGCTTGATGAGATCATGCGCGGGGGCTGACGCGGGATCCGGGATGATCTGATGGTTCGTGCCGTGTTCGCCTTTGGGGCGGCACCATTCGAAAGCGCTGCCGGCGTCCTGGGGCGGTATTCAGATTAGTCCCCCGTTTGATGTGCCGTCGTCAAACGCTGGTTAGGGGATCTGGCAGAACCGGGGCACCGGCCCGCGGTTGTCGAAGAAGGGCAAGGTCGGGGGCTGGGGCAAGGGTTGTTCGGGCGGGACACCTGCGACCAACCGGGCCAGTTCGGCCAGAACGACCTCGGTGATGAATGGCAGGTCCAGATTGCGTGCCTCGGGCAGGGGCACCCATTGCAGGTGCGAAAGCTCGTCACAGGCCATGCTGAAATCGTCCGGATCACCGACGATGTGCGCCGCATCCGCAACGAAGAAACGGGCATCGAAGCGGCGCGGGCGGCCAGGCGGGGTGATTGCGCGGAAGACATAGGTCAACGCACTAGCATCAGGTGTCAGACCGGCATCGCGATAGCCCGGCCAAGGGCAAGGCGATCCATCCGGCTGGCCAATCAGCAGGCCCGTCTCCTCGGCCAGCTCTCGCAGGGCTGCGGCCGCCAGGGCATTCGGGTCAGGAGCATGGCCTGCCGCGGGTTCGGCCATCAGGCGTTCGCGGCAGAGCGGCGGAAGCGGCTTTGCAAGCGTGACGGCCGCGTCTTCGGGATCCACGGCGCCGCCGGGGAAGACGAACTTCGACGGCATGAACACCGCCTTGGCGCCGCGCATGCCCATCAGGACCGAGGTGCCACTTCCCGTACGGCGCAGGGCCACGATCGTGGCCGCGTCGCGCACAGGCAAAGCGGCGTCAGATGTCATGCCCCGGCCTTGGACCGGTTATCAAAGCCATGCATCCGCCGCGCCCATTGCAGCCCGATGAACCCGCCCTTGATGACGGGAAGCATTGCCAGCGACAGCACTATTGACCCGATGCCGAAGGCCAGAAGCAGCGTCATCGCGCTTGGCCGCCAAGCCACGAACGACGCCAGAAGCAGCGGCGCGCCGAGGTGAGAAACGATGAGGATCGTCAGATAGGCCGGGCCGTCGTCGGCGCGTTGGTGATGCAGCGCCTCGTTGCAACTGGGGCAGTGGTCGGCGACCTTCAGATAGCTGCTGAAGATGCGCCCCTGTCCGCAGGCGGGGCAACGGCCAAGCGCGGCGCGGCGCATGGCAATACCGGTCGGACGCTCGTCCTGATCGTCGGGGGACATCATGCTGTCGCCATAGCTCATCGGGTTCTCCTTCGAAGACGGGCCGCTCCGGCTGCCGATAATCTAGGCGGTGCGGCGTGTCATTGAAAGACCCGGTCACGCCGCCTGTTCAAAAGGGGCGGAAACGACGCGGTTCCGGCCCCTGGCCTTGGCCGAGCGCAACGCGCGATCCGCCCGCTCCATCGCCAGCTGCGCGATCTGGTCCGGCCAGCCGTCACCGCCTGACGGGACGGTGGCAAGGCCGACCGAGGCGGTCACGCGAATCTCTCCTCCGCCGGAAAGGCCGGGAAGGGCCACCGGCTTGTCCTGGACCGCGCGGCGCAGTTCCTCGGCCATGCGGAGCCCGCAGTCGGCGTCGCAGTCGCTGAGGGCGCAGAGAAACTCTTCGCCCCCCATCCTGGCGACAAGGCCGGCACCGCCGACCGTGTTGCGCAGCCGCTGCGCAACTTCGACCAGGACGGCGTCGCCGGCGTTGTGCCCGTGCTTGTCGTTGACCGACTTGAAGTGGTCGAGGTCGATGGCCAGGACGCAGAACCCGTGCTTCGAGATCATCGCGTCCCGCGCGATTTCGGCCAGCTTCGGCAGCGCGTGGCGGCGGTTCGACAGGCCGGTCAGCGGGTCGGTCATGGCCCAGACCATGTGACGCTGCACCTCGGCCCGGTGCTGATCGCTCTTGGTCTTTCGCGACAGCAGGCGCTGCAGCGACACGACGGCAGCCTGCGCCCCGCTGGCCCCACCGAACGTGTCCGACAGCACGTCGCCGGCGCCAAGGTCGAGCGCGATCGAGGCAAGCTCCTCGCGCTCGGGTGCGATGGCGATCACGAAGCCCGCATCCCTAGACCCCTGGCGGGACCGCAGTTCGGACAGAAGGCGCAGGCCGTCGCCGCGGCCACGAATGTCGGCGGCGATCAGATAGAGGTCGGCCGTCCGCCCCGAGGCCGCGGCGCCAAGCGCCTCGTCGGGGTCGCGGATGTCGAACCGGCCCGCCATCCGCGTCGACAGCATCTGCCGCCAGCGCAGCGCCCGGCCGATACTGTCGGCGATCAGCACGATCTGCGGCAGGGCGACGTGGCTGAA
Source organism: Paracoccus rhizosphaerae (assembly GCF_026162645.1). GTDB lineage: Bacteria > Pseudomonadota > Alphaproteobacteria > Rhodobacterales > Rhodobacteraceae > Paracoccus > Paracoccus rhizosphaerae. Next base: position 33,206 of record NZ_JAOTBE010000011.1, on the reverse strand, counting down.
TGCGGCGGGCGCTTCGGCCAGCCCCAGCTGCGCCTCTTGCGGGTTCTGCGAATCGCGCAGGATGCCCCTGACCCTCGCCATCAGCATCTGATCCTCGACATCCGCGCCAAGGGTGGCCGTCGCGCCGGCCTGCAGCGCCGCCAGCCTGGCCTCGGGCCTGACCAGCATCAGGACGGGGATGTCAGCGTAGCGCATGTCCGAGGTCAGCTGCCTGCAGACATCGATCGCCGGACAGTCCGACAGCCCGCCGCCGATGATGATCAGGTCCGGACGGGCCATAGCAAGCTGGGCGGTCAGTTGCTCCAGCGCGCCGACCGCCACCACGTCATAGCATACCGCAGACAGACGGACCTTGAGGGTGATCCGCGCCGTCGCCGTGCCGTCTGCAACAAGGATGCGTGCCGTCATCTGCTAACCCGGGAATCTCGACATCTAGGTTCCAATTTCGCTGCAAATGCTTAACAAAGGGTTTCTCGGCGGCCTGGCCCCGGCGCGAAATCCCGATCGGAGACTTGAATGGCGGTAGGTATGCAGCAGGCACATGATATCGCGACGCGCGTCCTGATCGCCATGGCCGAAAGACGGGATGATCTTGTGCGGTTCCTGGACGGTGCGGGTCTCCAGCCATCCGACCTGCGCGCCTTCGCTGACCGGCCTGACATGGCACTGTTCCTGCTAGATTTTCTTGTCGAGGATGATGAGAGGCTCTGTGCCTTTGCAGATGCCGTCGATGTGCGGCCCCAGGACATCATGTCAGCCCGGACGGCGCTGTCCGGACCAGGCAGCTATGGATGGTCCGCCGACTAGCGGAAATCCGCCGGCCGTTACCGGTTTCTTTACCGCCGCACGGGTAACCTCGACTCGAATCGAGGTGAAGCATGAACAGGTTGGTCAGCCGGGCGATCGAGGAGTTTCTGCGCTCCACCTACGGCGAGGAACTGGTGCAAGAGCTTGACGGGACGCCGGAGGCAGAGGCCGGCGTCACCGACCCCGCGCGGATCGACGTCTCGGGCCTCTCGCGCGCTGGATGCCGCCTATCGAAGCCGCTGTCCGAGATGCTCGAGGATATGGGCGGCTGGATGACACGTATCGAACCGATCCGGCGGCTGCTGCGATTTTCGGGGCGCGACTTCAAGGATTTCCTGCTGCGCCTGGATGAACTGCCGGGGCGGGCGAACCTGGTCCTGCCGACGCTGCCCGTTCCGCGGCTTCAGGTCCGGACGTCCGAGCGTGGCGTCCAGGTGATGATCATTGATCCTGACCCGAAATCAGCATGGCAGTTCCTGCTCGTCGGCCTGATCCGCGGCATGGCCGACGACTATGGTGCGCTCTGCCTCATCGCCATCGATGAGGTATCTATCCGGATCGACATCTGGGACGAGCAGTTTGCGGAAGGACGCCTGTTCAGCCTTGAGGGGGCGTCCGTCATGCTGGGGACGACATGAGCATGGCCGAAACCTCATGCCTTATGCCGGCCTCTGCGCTGGCGCAGCTTCTGCCCATGCACCTGTGGCTGCGCGAAGACGGAACCCTCATCTCGGCCGGGCGGACCTTGGCAAAGCTGCTGCCGGATCTGGACGATGGGCTCGTCGGCAGGCTTTCGGGGGCGCGTCCGGGTGAGCCCTCGGACCCGATGACCGCGATCCGCGGCGCGGTGGACGGCCGTCGGAGGCTGTTCCTGCGCGTCGAGGGCAGCCAGCTTGTCCTTCGCGGCCACGGGGTGCGGGTTGCGGGCGGGTCGGTGCTGCTGAACCTGGGTTTCGGCATCGGGCTTCACCATGCGATCCGGCAGGCCGCGTTGACCGACGACGACTTCGCGCCCTCGGATCTGGCGATGGAACTTCTGTTCCTGCAAGAGGCCAACCGCGGCGTTCTGAATGAGCTGTCGCGCTTCAACGAACAGCTGGAGCAGTCGCGTGCGCGGGCGCTTTTGCAGGCCCAGACAGATCCACTGACCGGGCTGGGCAACAGGAGAAAGCTGGAGTCGACGCTTTCGGCGGCGCTGAAGACCTCAGAGACGGGCGAGATCAGGCCCTTCGCGCTGGTGCATCTGGATTTGGATAACTTCAAGCAGGTGAACGACCTGCTGGGCCACCAGGCGGGGGATGATCTTCTCCGCGCGGTCGGCAAGGTGCTGCGCGACCAGATCAGGCACGCGGATACGGCAACCCGGATCGGCGGCGACGAATTCGTGCTGCTGCTGCCGGGCATGACCTCGCGCCCTGCGCTGAAACAGCTTTCCGCCCGCATCATCGGTGCGATCAATGCCCTGACGCCGCCGGAACTGCCAGGGCTGCCAGTTTCCACCAGCCTGGGGATCGTGGTCTGGCCCACCGACGGGGCCGAGCACCCAGACGAGGTGCTGGCCCTGGCGGATGAGGCGCTTTATGCGTCGAAGCGCAGCGGGCGAAGCCGAGCCACGATCAGATGACGCCCGCGGGAATGGTCACCGGAACAGCAGGACGGGCCTGCGCGATTCGATCAGCATCTGCGTTGTCGTCGATCCGATGATCAGTTGGCGGATCCGGCTATGGCCGTAGGCGCCCATCACCAACAGGTCGTGGTCCCGCTCCTCGATGCGGTTGATCAGCGCGGCTTCGGGCTGACCGTCCAGCACGACCTGCTGCGCATCCAGACCCGAGGCGCGAAGCCGCAGGATCGCCTCGTCCAGGTGGCTGTCGGCATTGCGGGGGCCGGGCGCTACCATCGCGACCTCGATGGCAAGGCCTTGGAATGCCGGATCGGCGGCGATGTGATCGACCGCCTTCACGGCCGAGGACCCGCCGTCGAAGGCGATCAGCACGCGCGAGATCGGGCGGAAGGCTCGGGCCGCCACCAGGACAGGCACGCGCGCCGCACGCACGATGCGTTCCAGGTTGGAGCCCAGGTGGCCCCGCGCGAAATCCGCCGCGGCGCCCCGCTTGCCGATGACGATCATCTTCGCATCCGTTTCCCGGCCGGCGGCGCGGTCGATCAGGTCGCCCTGATCCAGTCGCGTCGTGACGTCGACGGCGCCAGTCGATTCGGCCAGCGCCCGGGCGTCCTCCAGAAGCGCCCGCCCCTGGGCATTCGCGATTCGGGACCGCTGCGCGTCCAGCGTCGACAGCTCTTCCAGCAGGGCGCTGCGCGCGCCAAGCCGGATCGCACCCGATAGGTCCTGCGCGCCCGCCGCTTCCCGGCGTCCGAGGACGTGCAGCAGGTGCACCGGACTGCCGCTGCGCGCCGACATCCAGGCCGCATGTTCGCAGACCGACGCCGCATAGGTCGAACCGTCCACCAGCGCGATGATCTTGTCCGTCATGGTCGTCCCCCCCCCCTTTAGTGTGCAACCATTTTATCCAGCGCGCCGGGCTTGTCATGCATGGCAAGCCGGTCGACCAGCGTTTCCGAGGCTTCGTTCATGCCGACCAGCTCGACCTCGGCCCCGTCGCGGCGGAACTTGAGGATCGCCATGTCCAATGCCTGAATCGAGCTGATGTCCCAGATATGCGCCCGGCTGACGTCGATGGTGACATGATCAAGCGCTTCCGAGAAGTCGAAAGCCGCCATGAAATCCTCGACCGAGCCGTAGAACATCTGCCCCTCGACCACATAGGTCCGGCTGCGCCCGTCAGTCGACAGCACTGAGGTGACGCGGAACAGCTGCGCGATCTTCGCGGCGAAGAATATCCCCGACAGAAGCACCCCGACCAGCACCCCAATGGCCAGGTTGTGCGTCCAGACCACCGTCGCCACCGTCGCCAGCATCACGACCGAGGACGATCGCGGATGAGTGCGCAGATTGGAGATCGACGACCAGCTGAACGTGCCGATCGAGACCATGATCATGATCGCGACAAGCGCCGCCATGGGGATGCGGCTGACCAGATCGCCCAGCCCCACGACCAGGATCAGCAGGGCCACCCCGGCAACGAAGGACGACAGGCGGCCGCGCCCGCCGGACTTCACGTTGATCATCGACTGACCAATCATTGCGCAGCCCGCCATGCCGCCGATGAAGCCGGTGGCGGTGTTGGCCAGCCCCTGGCCGATACACTCCTGGTTGCGGTTCGTCCGGGTGTCGGTCAGCTCGTCCACCAGGTTCTGCGTCATGAGGCTTTCCAGCAGGCCGACGATTGCTACAGCGAAGGAATAGGGCAGGATGATCCGCAGCGTATCGAGGTTCAGCGGCACGTTGGGCAGCAGGAAGACCGGCAGCGTATCGGGCAGCGCGCCCATGTCGCCCACTGTCCGCACGTCCCATCCCAAGGCCATGGCCAGCGCGGTCATCACGACGATGGTGACCAGGGGTGACGGGACCGCCGTCGTCAGGCGCGGGAACAGATAGATGATCGCCAGCGATGCGGTGACCAGGACATAGGTGAACCAGCCGACCCCCGGCGTCGAGGGGTCGAGTTCCGGCAGCTGCGCCATGAAGATCAGGATCGCCAACGCGTTCACGAAGCCGGTCATCACCGACTTTGACACGAAGCGCATGACGAAGCCCAGCCTCAGCGCGCCGCAGGCGATCTGGATCAGGCCGGCCAGCACCGTGGCCGCCAGCAGGTATTCCAGCCCGTGGTCTCGCACCAGCGTGACCATCAGGACCGCCGTGGCCGCCGTCGCGGCCGAGATCATGCCCGGTCGCCCGCCGGTGATCGCCGTGATCACCGCGATCGAGAAGCTGGCATAGAGCCCGACCTTGGGGTCGACGCCCGCGATGATGGAAAAGGCGATGGCCTCGGGGATGAGGGCCAGCGCCACCACCAGCCCCGACAGAAGGTCCGGGCGGACATTGCCCAGCCATTCGTTCTTGTAACGTGTCATCGAAAACATGAGATATCCGTTCCCGGCCGGCAGAGATGCGGCCCAGCATGTTCTTGCGAAAGGTTCGAATTGTCCGGCGGATCGGCGGCCGGAGTAGCCACCCGGAATCTCACCGGGTCCATGCGATTGCGCGTCTGATAGCCGCAGCAGGTGCGGCAAGGCAACACTTTGAGGAGAAAACGCCACCCGCGGCGGGTGGCGCGTTCTCAGGCGCGGGTGCGCAGCAGTCCCATGATGTCCTTGGTGCGATCGAGGATGGGATTGGCGATGGCTGCGGCGCGGTCGGCGCCGTCGGCCAGGATGCGGTCGATCTGGGCCGGGTCGGCGGTATATTCGGCCATCCGGCGGGTGATGGGCGCCAGCGCCTCGACCGCAATCTCGGCCAGGGCCGGCTTGAAGGCGCCGAAGCCCTGACCCTCGAACCGCGCCAGGACCTGATCGGGCGTCTCGTCCGCCAGGGCGGCATAGATGTTGACCAGGTTCTTCGCCTCGGGGCGGTCCTTCAGGCCCTCCATCTGGCCGGGCAGGGGATCGGCATCGGTGCGGGCCTTGCGGATCTTCTGGGCGATGGTGTCGGCGTCGTCGGTCAGATTGATCCGGCTGGCGTCCGAGGGATCTGACTTGGACATCTTCTTCGACCCGTCCCGCAGCGACATCACGCGTGTCGCCACGCCCTCGATCAGCGGCTCGGTCATCGGGAAATGCTCGACCCCGTAGTCGTGGTTGAACTTGGCGGCGATGTCGCGGGTCAGCTCCAGGTGCTGCTTCTGATCCTCGCCCACGGGAACCGCGGTCGCCTGATAGGTCAGGATGTCGGCCGCCATCAGCGCCGGATATGCCAGCAGGCCCAGGCTGACGTTTTCGGTATTCTTGCCGGCCTTGTCCTTGAACTGCGTCATCCGGTACATCCAGCCGACGCGGGCGACCGTGTTAAAGAGCCACGCCATTTCCGCATGGGCGCTGACCTGGCTTTGATTGAACAGGACCGATTGCGCGGGATCGACACCCGCCGCCATGAAGGCGGCCGCCGCCTCTCGGATGCGGACGCGCAGGACTTCAGGGTCTTGCCAGACGGTGATGGCGTGCAGGTCAACGACGCAATAGATCGTCTCGGCCTCTCCGCCCTGCAGGGCCGCGAACCGCTTCAGCGCGCCCAGATAGTTGCCAAGCGTCAGCCCGCCAGACGGCTGGATCCCCGAGAAGATGCGCTGACGAAACTGGGCGTTGATCTGGTCGGACATGACGGGCCTGCCTTGGAATTTCCTGGCCGCTGGCTTAGCGGTTGGTCGGAACCTCCGCAACCGCCAAGGAATGCCCATGCGCCCCGGCCTGACTGAATCCCCGCTGAATCCGCTGCCGCCGGTGATCTGGCTGCTGGCCCTTCCCGTCATCGCATCCGAGGCAGTGTTCGCCCTTGGCAGCGCCGGCCTGATCGGCGGGGCCGAGGGCGTCGGCCTGCGCCTGTCGGCGATCCGAATGACTGCCTTCCCGCCCGAACTGGCGCAGAGGGCCTGGGGCTTCGGCGTGCTGGACCTGGACCAGTTCTACCGCATCCTCAGCTACAGCTTCATCCACGTGTCGCTGACCCATGCCCTGTTCGTCGTGGTCTTCACGCTGGCGCTCGGCAACATGGTCGCCCAGAACCTGCGACCCGCGGCGGTGCTGGCGCTGTATCTGGGTTCGGCCATCGGCGGGGCGCTGGTCTATGCGGCGGTCCTGCCGCTGATCGGGGCGCGGCCGTCGCCGCTGATCGGCGGCTATCCGGCGGTCTATGGGCTGGTCGGGGCGTTCACCTTCCTTCTGTGGACAAGGCTTGCGGCCGAGAATGCCAACCGCCTGCGCGCATTCGTGCTGATCGGTGTGCTGCTGGCGTTCCAGCTGGTCTTCGGGCTGATCTTCGGCGGCGCCGGGCAGGGCTGGATCGCCGAGATTGCGGGCTTCGCCACGGGATTTGCGCTGTCTTTCCTGCTGGTCGACGGCGGCATCCGCCGGGCTCTGGCGCAGATCCGGCAGCGTTAGCCCCGCCGGACCGCCGCGCGCAGTTCTGACGGGCGATAGCCGGCGACCAGGTAGGCCAGCGCGAAATAGATCGCCGCCCCGCCGAAGACCAGGATCGCCAGAGAGACGCCGCGCCCCAACTCTGCACCCGCCAGCCACCCGCGCATCACCCAAAGGGCCATGGCCATGATCGCCGAAGCGGCCAGGATGCGCGGAAAAGCCCGGCGCAGCCGCGCATCGGCACGTGCCGCAGCCCCCATGCTGCGGGTGCCCCACCAAAGCTGCGCAACCATGACCCAGGCCGCGATCGTGGTGCCAAGCGCCGCGGCCAGGAAGCCGAAGACCGGCATCAAGCCGAACGCCGCCACCGCATTCACGATCATCGAGAACAGCGCATAGCGGAACGGCGTCTTCGTATCTTCGCGCGCGAAATAGAGCGGCTGGAGGATCTTCTGCAGCACGAAGGCCGGCAGGCCGAGCGCATAGACCACCAGCGCCGCCGAGGTCTGCTGCGTGTCGAAGGCCGAAAAGGCGCCGCGCTGGAACAGGGTGGAGACCATCGGCTCGGCGATGACGGCGATCGCGAAGGCGGCGGGCAGGGTCAGGAACAGCCCGAATTCCGTCGCGCGGGAATAGGCGGACTGGCCGCCGGCATGATCGTCGGCACGGATGCGGCGGGCCAGTTCCGGCAGCAGGACGACCGCCACCGCTGCCCCCACGACCCCCAACGGCAGCTGGTAAAGACGGTCGGAATAGGACAGCCAGGCGATCGCACCCTCGAACCGCGATCCCACCTGACGGCCGATCAGCAGGTTGATTTGGACGACGCCGCCGGCGAAGGCCGCTGGCAGGGCGACGGCGACCAGCCGGCGCATGTCCGGTGTCAGCCGCGGGCGGCGCGGCCAGAAGACATAACCCGAGCCGCGCGCGTCCCACCAGACCAGCCCCAATTGGGCGATGCCGGTGACCGGCGTCGCCCAAGCCAGCGTCAAGCCAAGGTCCCACCCCTGCCAGCGGCCCAGATACATCGCCACGATGAACAGCAGGTTCAGCAGCACCGGCGCCGCAGCGGCGGCGGTGAAGCGCCCGTTGGCGTTCAGCACGCCCGAGATCATCGACGCCATTGAGATCAGCAGGATGTAGGGGAAGGTGATGCGACCGTATTCCACCGCAAGGTCGAACCGCGGATCGCCCACGAAGCCCGAGGCCATCAGCCAGACCAGCCCCGGCATGAAGATCATCGCCAGCGCCGACAGCGCCAGCACCGTCATGAAGAGGCCCGAGAACGCGTCCTGGGCAAAGCCCCGTGCCTCGTCGATGTTCTCGATTTTTTTTGAAAACATCGGCACGAAGGCGGTGTTGAACGCGCCCTCGGCGAAGAAGCGCCGGAACATGTTGGGCAGCGACAGGGCGATCAGAAAAGCCTCGGCGACCGGACCGGTGCCCAGCCATGCCGCCATCAGGATGTCGCGCACGAAGCCCGACGCACGCGAGATCAGCGTCCAGAGCCCCACCGAGAGGAACCCCCGCACAAGTCCGCTTTTCATGCCTGTTCAGCCTCGGCCCGTTTGACGCCGTCGGCGATCGCCGCGCGCAGTTTCTTTTCCAGCGCTTCCCGCTTGGCCGGGCTGTGCAGCTTCAGCCCGAACATGTCCTTGACGTAGAAGCTGTCCACGACCTGCGCCCCGAAGGTGGCGATGACCGCGCTGACGATCTGGATGTGGTTCGCCGCCAGCGTCCGCGTCAGGTCATAGAGCAAGCCCGGACGGTCGCGGGTGTCCACCTCGATGATCGTATAGATGTCGCTGCCGTCGTTGTCGAAGGTGATGTGGGTCGGGAACTTGAACTCCCGGTTGCGCTTCTTGGGCTTGTCGCGGGTCGCGAAGGCTTCGCGGGCGACGATTTCGCCGGCCAGGGTGCGCAGGATGGTCTGGCGCAGGCGGGGCAGGCGATCCTCGGCGAAGGGATGACCCTCGCTGTCCTGGACCCAGAACACCGCGGTCGCATAGCCGTCGCGGGTGGTGTAGGTCCGCGCATCGACCACGTTCGCCCCGGTCAAGGTCAGCGCCCCCGCCAGCCGGGAAAAGATGCCGGGATGGTCAGACAGCACGAAGGCCGCCCTGGTGGCGTCCCGGTCCGTGTCAGCACGCAGGTCGATGCGGATCTCGTCGGCGCCCAGGCCCGACAGAAGTTCGGCGAAGACCGCCTGCGTCTGGGTCGGCAGCCCCGGCCAGTACGCATCGTAGTGGCGTTGCATCTCGGACCGGATGGCGCGAGCGTCCCAGCCCTTGGCGACCAGCATGTGGCGCAGGCTGCGCTTGGCCTCGGCTTGGCGGCGGTCGCGGTTCAGCTCCTCCAGCCCGTTTTCCAGCGCGGCGGCCGTTTCTTGGTGCAGCTTGCGCAGCAGCATGGCTTTCCAGTTGTTCCATGTGCCGGGGCCGACGCCACGGATGTCGCAGACGGTAAGCACCAGCAGCATGTCCAGCCGCTTGCGGGTCTTGACCGCCTTGGCAAAGTCTCGCAGCGTGCGCGGGTCGCTGATGTCGCGCTTCTGCGCCACGTCGGACATCAGCAGGTGGTTACGGACCAGCCACTCGACGATATCGACCTCGTCCTGCGGAAAGCCGAAGCGCGTCGCGATGCGCCGCACGATGCGGGCCCCGAGGATCGAGTGATCCTCTCGCCGCCCCTTGCCGATGTCATGAAGCAGCGTCGCCAGATAGAGTGCGCGGCGGTTCACGCCGGCGTCGATGATCTCGCTGGACAGGGGCAGGTCGTCAGGATGCTCGCCGCGTTCGATCTCGGCCAGGGCGGCAACGCACTGGATCGAATGTTCATCGACGGTATAGTGGTGATACAGGTTGAACTGCATCATCGCCACGACGGGCTGGAATTCGGGGATGAAAGCCCCCAGCACACCCAGTTCGTTCATCCGCCGCAGGGCGCGTTCCGGGTTCCCGTGCTTCAGCAGCAGGTCCATGAAGATGCGGATCGCCTCGGGGTCGTTCTGCACCTTCTCGTCGATCAGGTCGAGGTTCGCGGTCACCACGCGCATCGCATCGGGATGGATCAGGACGCCGCTGCGCAGCGCCTCCTCGAACAGGCGCAGGATGTTCAGCGGGTCCGACAGGAACTGCCTGCTGTCCTCGAATGTCAGCCGGCCGGCCCGGTCGATGAAGCCCGGACGCATCTTGCGGCGGCGGCGGAAGAACCGGCCAAGGAAGGGCGCCGTGCGGACATGGCGCGCCTCGAGCTCGGTCAGGAAGACACGGGTCAGCTCACCGACGCGGGTGGCGTGGCGGAAATAATCCTGCATGAAGTATTCGACCCCGCGCCGAGCGGCGGTGTCGGCATAGTGCATCCGGCGGGCCACCTCGACCTGCATGTCGAAGGACAGCACCTCGACCGGCCGGCCGGCGATCAGGTGCAGGTGGCTGCGCACGGCCCAGAGGAAATCCTCGGCCTGCCAGAAGGCCAGATGCTCGTCGCGGGTGAAGACGCCCAGATCCACCAGTTCCACCGCACGGTCCACGCGGTGGATGTACTTGGCGATCCAATAGAGGGTCTGAAGATCGCGCAGCCCGCCCTTGCCCTCCTTGACGTTCGGTTCAAGGACATAGCGCTGGCCGCCCTGACGGGCGTGGCGGTTGGCGCGCTCCTCCAGCTTCGCCTCGATGAATTCGGGGACGGTGCCGGCAAACAGCTCGGTCCAGAGACGCGTCCGCAGTTCCTCGGCCAGTGGCGCGTGACCGGTCACCACCCGGTGCTCCACCAGCGAGGTCCGGATCGTCATGTCGGCGCCACCCAGCCGCAGGCAGTCGTCGACGCTGCGGATCGAATGGCCGATCTTCAACTTGAGGTCCCACATCATGTAGAGCATCGATTCAACGACGCTCTCGGCCCAGGGGGTGATCTTCCACGGCGTCAGGAACAGCAGGTCCACGTCCGAATGCGGCGCCATCTCGGCCCGGCCGTAGCCGCCGACGCCCAGGACGGCCAGACGTTCGCTTTCCGACGGCGACTGCTGCGGGTGCAGCCGCGTGCTGGCCACGTGGTGCACCGCCGTCACGACCACGTCCGTCAGCGAGGCGATGGCGCGGACCGTCTCTCGCGCGGCGCGCGGATGCGTGGCGAAGGACGCCTCGATCGCGGCCATCGACTCGGTCCGCGTCTGCATCAGCATCGCGACCGTGGCGGCGCGGATCTGCCGCGGCTCGGTCAGGTCGGCCAGGGCCTGGTCCAGCCGGCCCAGCAGCGGACCGATTTCGGGAACGGGAAGCGCCCCGGCCGATGCCGGGGCGCTGCTGTTCATGACCTTTGTCATCTGCGTGGACTGTCCCTTACGACCCGAAGCCTCGGGTGCTGCGCGGCGCGGGGTCGAGCACCACAAGCTGGTTGTTGCGGATGGTGGCAACCGCAAGCCCGCGCTGGACCGTGCCGTCGCGCTGCAGCCGGAAGATGCCGCCCACGCCCGAGAACCCGGCCGGCTGCGTCAGACCCGACGTCGCCAGCGCATTGCGCTGTCCGTTGCGTACCAGCGACGACACGGCGGCGACGCCGTCATAGCCCAATGACGCCAGCGGGTGCGGCGCCTCGCCATAGGCCTGGGCATAGCGGGCCTCGAACTGGCGCTGCAGGGTCTGGTCGGGGATCGCGAACCACCCCTCGGCCAGTTGCGGCAGCTGCAGGCGGTCGGCCGGCTGGTCCCACCGGGTCAGGCCCATCATCTGCGCGACGGGCGACCGGACGCCCGCCTCGGCCAGCTGCTCGGTCAGGTAGGGCAGGACGGCCTGGTTGTTGGCGGTCATGAAGATGGCGTCCACCTGGTCGGACTTCGCGGCCTCGGCGATGCGCGGCGTGACCGCGTCGATGCCCGAGATCGACACCGGATGGTTCACGCGCCCCGCCAGCCGCGCCCCGTTGCGGGCGATGGCGGTCTCGATCGCGCGGCCGCCCAACTGGCCCGCGATGTCGTCCTCGGCCACGACCAGCACGTTCCGCTTGCCCTGGTCCACGCCATAGCCGACCAGCCGGTCGGCGATGTTCTCGAAGCTGTTGCCCAGGATGAAGACGTTGCCGCCGGCCACCTGGGTGTTGTTGGAAAAGGTCAGGACGTTGATGTTGCGCGGCAGCATCGCGTTGCCGACCGCGTTCGCGCCCTCGGCGAACAGCGGCCCGAGGATGATCTGCGCGCCGGCGTCGGCGGCGGCGTTGGCCTGCGCGACCGCCGTTTCGGTCGAGGCGCCGACATCATAGATCCGCAGGTCGATTGTCGCCCCCTGCGCGTCGGCCGCCGCCATCCGAGCGGCGTTCTTGATGCTGCGCGCCAGCCATTCGAGGTCTTGGGAGCCGGTGCCGCCGGGCGCCAGAAGCGCAATCTGGACAGGCTCGGACGGGTCGATCATCGGCCCGGTCTCGGGGCCCGTGGCCTGACCGGCCCCGCCCATGGGTTCGCATGCCGCAAGGAACAGGGCCGAGACCACCGTGGCCGTTTTCAGCAGCGCGCGGTGCAGACCCTGGGCAGGCCGGGTTGTGGCGAAGGCGAACATGTGAAACTTCCTGCTTTGTGATAAGAACGCTCGCGGATGACGGCAGCCTAGGACCTGCATCCGCGATTGGCAATCAGCGCCGGCCCCCTCCGGCGCCGAACGGAGGCAGGATGAGCGACCGCAGCGACAGACCCTTGGGCGAACCTCCGCGCCGACTATCCGCGCATGTCGAAGCCGCGCGTCTTGATCCGGGGCTGTATCTGGTCGCGACCCCCATCGGGGCTGCGCGCGACATTACCCTGCGGGCGCTTGATGTGCTGAACAGCGCCGACCTGCTGGCGGCCGAGGATACGCGCGTGCTGCGCCACCTGATGGACATCCACGGCATTCCCCTGCGGGGGCGGCGGATCCTGTCCTATCACGACCATAACGGCGACCGCGCCCGCCCGGCGCTTCTGGCGGCGCTGGCTGACGGAGGCAGCGTGACCTATTGCTCGGACGCGGGAACGCCCCTGGTGGCCGACCCCGGATATCGCCTGGCGCTGGATGCGGCCGAGGCGGGGGCGCGGGTCCACGCTTTGCCCGGCCCCTCGGCCGCGCTGGCGGCGCTGAGCGTGGCGGGCCTGCCAAGCGACCGCTTCCTGTTCCTGGGCTTCCCGCCCTCGACCGCCACGGCACGGCAGACCTGGCTGCGAGGCTGGATGGCGGTCGATTCGACGCTGATCCTCTATGAAAGCCCGCGCCGCGTTTCGCGCTGCCTGCAGGACATTGCCGCGATCGACCCGGCCCGCATCGCAGTCGTCGCCCGGGAGCTGACCAAGAAGTTCGAGGAGGTGATCCGGGGCGCCGCCGGCGACCTTGCCTCCGATCCCCGGATGGAGGCGCTGAAGGGCGAGGTGGTCATGGTCCTCGACCGTCCCTCGGCCGTCGAGGTGGACGACGACCGCCTGCGCACCGTCCTTTTGCGCCACATGGCCACGATGTCGGTCAAGGACGCTGCCCGCGAAACCGCAAAGGAACTGGGCCTGCCCCGGCGCGACGTCTATCAGCGCGCGCTGGCGCTGTCGGGCGAATGACGCAGCTTCGCCGCCAGCGCGGCCGCGTGGCCGCCACCGCAGGGCGCATGGCCGAGGAGAACGTCCTGCGTGCCTATAAAGGCGCGGGCGCCGATCTTCTGGCCGAACGCTGGCGCGGCCGGGCCGGAGAGATCGACCTGATCCTCCGTGACGGTGACGACATTGTCTTCGTCGAGGTGAAGGCCGCCGCCACCCATGCCGAGGCCGCCGCACGCCTGCAGCCCGCCCAGATGCGCCGGATCATGTTGGCCGCCTGCGAATACTGCGAGACGCAGGGGCTTGGTCAGGTCACCATGCGGTTCGACGCGGCGCTGGTTGATGCGACGGGCCGCGTCGATCTGCTGAGGAACGCCTTTGGAGAGTTCTGACGCAGGCTTGCATCCGTCCGGACCGCGGGCCACAACAGGCGCGCATTTCAGGAGGTGCAGATGAGCCTTTACGTCGCCTTGCAGATGGACCCGGTCGAGCATGTCTCGATCCATGCCGACAGCACCTTCCGCATCGGGCTCGAGGCCCAGGTCCGGGGTCACCGGCTGTTCCAGTACACCGTCGACCAGCTGCGCTATGACGAGGGCCGCGTGATCGCGCGCGGCCGGCCCATCACGCTGCGCCGAGAGGCTGGCGCCCATGTCGATTTCGGCGACTGGGCCGACGTCGACGCCACCGATTTCGACGTGATCTGGCTGCGCCAGGACCCGCCCTTCGACATGGCCTATGTCACCTCGACCCACCTTCTGGACCGGGTGCACAACCAGGCGCTGGTCGTGAACGATCCGTTCTGGGTCAGGAACTGCCCCGAAAAGCTGATGGTGCTGGATTTCCCCGACCTTACGCCGCCCACGATGATTGCTCGCGATCCGGCGGCCTTCCGCGCCTTCCGCGCCCGCCACGGAGAGATCATCGTCAAGCCGCTTTATGGCAACGGCGGGGCAGGGGTCTTCCACCTGCGCCCGGGCGATCCGAACCTGTCGGCGCTGCTGGAAACGTTCGCAGGCATCAATCGCGAGCCAATGATCGCGCAGAAGTACCTGCCCGCCGTCGTCAAGGGGGACAAGCGCATCATCCTGGTGGATGGAGAGCCTGTCGGCGCGATCAACCGCGTCCCGCAGGAAGGCGAGGCCCGGTCGAACATGCATGTCGGCGGACGCGCCGAACAGGTCGGCCTGACCGAGCGCGAGCGCGAGATCTGCGCCCGCATTGCCCCGGTCCTGCGCGAGAAGGGCCTGATCTTCACCGGCATCGACGTGATCGACGGCTGGCTGACCGAGATCAACGTGACCTCGCCCACCGGCATCCAGGAGCTGGAACGGTTCGACGGCATCAACGCCGCCGAGGCCATCTGGCAGGCCATCGAGCGTCGCATCCTGGCCCGCGGCTGAACCTTCTCACGCCGGCAGCGGTCTTGCCGGCAGCGGTCTTGCCGGCGGCTGTTCTTGCACGCTGCGCCTTGGAGGCTTCACCTGCGGCACGGTGGTTTCCTAAGCTATAGCGACGGCCTTCCGGTGTGGGCGGAGCAGGCATTCCTGGCGGACCAGGGTTTCTGCAGCGCCGTGCCAAAGTCACGATCGCAGGTGATTGACAGATCGCGCCTCACGCTGCCCGAGCCTGTCCAAGGTACCCGGTACGGATGCCAGTGGACTGCATCATACATATGCGGCGGAACAAGTGACTGCGAAGCGGGGGCGATGAGCGCCCGAGATCCTTCATAGCAAAGCCGCAAATTACGCTGCATCAGCTATGTGGCTTTGGGCAGTGCCACCAACAGCAATGTCATGGCGGTATGAGGCGCGGAGCATCCGCTTGAGTGGATGAATTGTTGTCTATGCGCGACTGCGACTGTCGACGCTTCGTGCATTCCGACAAGCTCAGGAATTCTGCTCACCTGATAGGGGAATCACACCCAAGGATCGGCAGACTGAAGGGCAGAAAAATGCTATCAGCCTCGGCGACCATGTGCCGGTGCTGGTGACCGATTTGATCCAGTGCAGGCAACACGAGCCGGTCATTTCAGCCGCCGGCAACGAATGGCAAGCGATAGCTGATTGCCTCGGCCAGATGGTGGGTCAGCACGCGTTCGGATGCCTCGAGGTCGGCGATCGTCCGCGCGGCGCGCAGGATGCGGTGATAGCCGCGGGCGGTAAGGCCCAGCCTCTCGGCGGCCTTGTGCAGCAGCGCGCGGCCGGCATCGTCTGGCAGGACGAGCTGGTCCAGCAGCGCGGCCGGCATGTCGGCGTTGACGGCGACGCCGGGGTGATCGCGGAAGCGGCGCGTCTGGATCTGACGCGCGGCGGCCACGCGCGCCGCGACCGTCGCCGTGCTGTCACCTGTCGGCGGCAGGTCCAGGTCGTGCAGGCCGACGCCCGGAACCTCCAACCGCAGGTCGAACCGGTCCATCAGCGGCCCCGAGATCTTACCCATGTAGGTTCCACCGCAGACGGGCGCGCGTGCGCAGGCGCGGGCCGGATCGGCCAGATAGCCGCAGCGGCAGGGGTTCGCGGCCGCCACCAGCAGGAAGCGCGCCGGATATCGGACATGGGCGCTGGCGCGAGACACGAAGACCTCTCCGGTCTCGATGGGCTGGCGCAGGTTGTCGAGGACCCTGGCCTCGAACTCGGGCAGTTCATCCAGAAAAAGGACGCCGTTATGGGCCAGGCTGATCTCTCCGGGTCGGGCCTTGGCGCCGCCGCCGGTGATTGCGGGGCCGGATGCGGTGTGATGCGGGCTTTGATAGGGCGCCTGGCGCGAGATGCGGCCGTTCTTCAGAAGACCGGCCACCGAATGGACCATCGAGGTTTCCAGCGCCTCCTGCGGAGTCAGGGGCGGCATCAGCCCCGGCAGCCGCTGCGCCAGCATCGACTTGCCAGCACCGGGCGGCCCGACCATCAGCAGATGGTGTCGCCCCGCGGCGGCAATCTCCAAGGCGCGCTTGGCGCGTTCCTGGCCGCGCACTTCGGACAGGCAGCGGTGGTCGGCGGGGTCTGCCATGTCTCCGGGTCGGGCGGGGGACAAGGGGCTGCGGTCGGTCAGGTGGTCGACGACGGCGCGCAGCGTATCGGGGGCGAAGACCGGGACCGCGTCGATCCATGCGGCTTCAGCGCCGCAGGCGCGGGGGCAGATCAGGGCGCGGTCTTCCTCGGACGCGGCGACGGCGGCGGGCAGGGCACCTGTGACGGCCACCAGCCGTCCGTCAAGCGCCAGTTCGCCCAGGGCCACGCAGCGGGCGACCTCTTCCGCCGGCACGATCTGCAGCGCCGCCAGGATCGCCAGCGCGATCGGCAGGTCGAAATGCGAACCTTCCTTGGGCAGGTCGGCTGGCGACAGATTGACCGTCAGCCGCTTGTTCGGCAGCGCGATCGCCAAGGCGCCGAAGGCCGCGCGGACACGTTCCTTCGCCTCGCTGATGGCCTTGTCGGGCAGACCGACGATGGAGAACCCTGGCAGTCCCGCGGCGACGGCGCACTGCACCTCGACCAGTCTGGCCTCGACCCCGACGAAGGCGACCGAATAGGCGATGGCGACCATGAAACCCCCGTTCAAGATGCGGAATGGTTAACGGCCAGCCGCTTAAGAAAGCGTTAACGGCCAAGGCTTCCTTGCGGGAGGGCCGGGGCGGCGCTATCTGTGCAGCGTGACGCGGGCCGAGGGAACTATGCAGGGCAAACGCATCTTGCTGATCGTGGGCGGGGGGATCTCGGCCTACAAGATCCCGCAGCTGGTCCGTTTGATCCGCGGCGCGGGTGCGGCGGTGACGCCGGTCCTGACGACGGCGGGCGCACAGTTCACTACGCCCATGACATTGTCGGTTCTGGCCGGAGAGCCGGTGCACGACACGCTGTGGGACCGCAATTCCGAGGCCGAGATCGGACACATCCAGCTGTCGCGCCAAGCCGATCTTGTCGTCGTGGCGCCGGCAACGGCGGACCTGATGGCGAAGATGGCGCAGGGGGCGGCGGGCGATCTCGCCGCGACCCTGCTGCTGGCGACGGACAAGCGGGTGCTGATCGCGCCGGCGATGAACGTCCGGATGTGGGACCATCCGGCGACGCGACGCAACCTGGCGACGCTGCAGGGCGACGGCATCCTGACGGTCGGCCCAGACAGCGGCGACATGGCCTGCGGCGAATACGGCCTCGGCAGGATGGCCGAGCCCGAGGCGATCCTGGCCGCGATCAGGCTGGCGCTGGCCGACGGGCCGCTGAAAGGCCGGCACGTGATCGTCACCTCGGGTCCCACGCATGAGCCGATCGACCCAGTGCGCTATATCGCCAACCGCTCCAGCGGCGCGCAGGGGGCGGCGGTGGCCGCGGCGCTGCGCGACCTGGGTGCGCGGGTCAGCTTCGTGACGGGTCCGGCCTTGGTCCCGCCGCCACAGGGCGTTGACGTGGTTGCGGTCGAGACGGCGCAGCAGATGCGCGACGCGGTCGAGGCCGCGCTACCCGCAGACGCCGCCGTGATGGCCGCCGCCGTGGCGGACTGGCGCGTCCTGAACGGCAGCGAACGGAAGCTGAAGAAGGATGGCAGCGGCCGTCCGCCGGCGCTTGAGATGGCCGAGAATCCCGACATCCTGTCCTGGATCAGCCAGGCGCCGCAGCGCCCGCGCCTTGTTGTGGGTTTTGCCGCGGAAACGGATGACGTGACGGCAAATGCGACCGCCAAGCGGGCGCGAAAGGGCTGCGACTGGATCGTCGCCAACGATGTCAGCCCCGGCACCGGCATCATGGGCGGCTCGGAGAACGCAGTGACCTTGATCACCGCCGAGGGGGCCGAGGATTGGCCGCGCATGGCCAAGGGCGCCGTGGCGGCCCGCCTGGCCGCCCGCATTGCGGAGACCATCGGATGAGAACATACCTGGACTGGAACGCCACGACGCCGCTGCGCCCCGAGGTGAAGGCCGCGATGGTCGAGGCGATGGAGATCGGCGGCAATCCGTCATCGGTCCATACCGAGGGGCGCGCGGCCAAGAGGGCGCTGGAACGCGCCCGCGAACAGGTCGCAGCCGCACTTGGGGCCGAGGGGGCGGACGTCGTCTTCACCTCGGGCGCGACCGAGGCGGCGGCCATGGTGCTGGCGGGGCGCGAGGTCCGCTGTGCCGCCGTCGAGCACAGCGCGGTGAAGGCCTGGTGCAATGCGACGCTGCCGGTGGACCCGGACGGGGTCGTAACGGTCGATGACCCGGCGACGACTAGCCTGCAGCTGGCCAACAACGAAACCGGTGTCATGCAGGACCTGCCGCAGGGTCTGGGTTCCAGCGACCTGACGCAGGCTTTCGGCAAGGTGCCCTTCGCCTTCAACTGGTTGGGCGTGACGGCGGGGTTCGTCAGCGCGCACAAGCTGGGCGGCCCCAAGGGGATCGGCGCGCTGATCCTGCGGAAGGGCACCGACATGGCGCCGCTGATCCGTGGCGGCGGTCAAGAGCAGGGCCGCCGCGGCGGGACCGAGAACCTGATCGGCATCATGGGCTTTGCCGCGGCCGCCACGGCGGCACAACGCGACCTGGACGCGGGCCTCTGGGCCGAGGTCGAGGCGCGCCGGGACGCGCTGGAGGCGCGGCTGCTGGACATTGCGCCGCAGGCGATCATCGCCGGAAAAGGCGCCCGGCGCTTGCCGAACACCACCTGCCTTCTTACATCGGGGTGGAAGGGTGAAACGCAGGTCATGCAGATGGATCTGGCGGGCTTTGCCATATCGGCAGGCTCAGCCTGTTCGTCGGGCAAGGTCAGGGCCAGCGGGACGCTGCAGGCGATGGGTTACGACAATCAGCTTTCGCAATCGGCGATCCGGATCTCGATAAGCCCCACTTTGGGCGACGATCAGATCAACCGATTTGCGGATGCCTGGGAAAAGGCTTATGCACGCTGGCGCGACAGGAATATGGCGGCGGCGTCGGTTTGACGACGGCCGATATCGGCCCGCGTGAGGACATGTCCGGGCAGGGGCCCGCGACCGAGGAAGGATACAGGATGACGGCGACCACCGATCTTGACGTGCGCGAAGGCGTCGACCGCGAAACGGTCGAGGCCGTTCAGAACATGGGCAGCTATAAATATGGCTGGAACACCGAGATCGAGATGGAGTACGCCCCCAAGGGCGTCAACGAGGATATCGTCCGTCTGATCTCCAAGAAGAACCGGGAACCGGAATGGATGACCGAATGGCGGCTGGAGGCCTATCGCCGTTGGGTCACCATGTCCGAGCCAAAATGGGCGATGCTGAACTATCCCAGGATCGACTATCAGGATCAGTACTACTACGCCCGCCCGAAAAGCATGGAAGACAAGCCCAAGTCGCTGGACGAGGTCGATCCCAAGCTGCTGGCGACCTATGACAAGCTGGGCATCCCGCTGCGCGAGCAGATGATCCTGGCCGGGGTCGAGGGCGCAGAGGCCGCGCCGGCCGAGGGCCGCAAGGTCGCCGTGGACGCCGTCTTCGACAGCGTCAGCGTGGGCACGACCTTCAAGGATGAATTGGCGAAGGCCGGCGTCATCTTCTGCTCGATCTCGGAGGCGATCCGCGAGCATCCCGAACTGGTGAAGAAATACCTCGGCTCTGTCGTGCCGCAGTCCGACAACTACTTCGCGACGCTGAACAGCGCCGTGTTCTCGGACGGAAGCTTCGTCTACATCCCTGAGGGCGTACGCTGCCCGATGGAGCTGTCGACCTATTTCCGCATCAACGCGGAGAACACCGGCCAGTTCGAACGGACGCTGATCATCGCCGACAAGGGCAGCTATGTCAGCTATCTGGAAGGTTGCACGGCACCCAAGCGTGACACGAACCAGCTGCATGCGGCCGTGGTCGAGATCGTGATCCTCGAGGATGCCGAGGTGAAGTATTCCACCGTCCAGAACTGGTTCCCCGGCGACGAGGAAGGCAAGGGCGGCATCTACAACTTCGTCACCAAGCGCGCCGATTGCCGGGGTGACCGGGCGAAGGTCATGTGGACGCAGGTCGAGACCGGATCGGCGATCACCTGGAAATACCCGTCCTGCATCCTGCGCGGCAACGAAAGCCAGGGCGAGTTCTATTCCATCGCCATCGCGAATAACTTCCAGCAGGCTGATACGGGCACCAAGATGATCCATCTTGGCAAGAACACCCGGTCACGCATTGTGTCGAAGGGGATTTCGGCGGGGCAGGCGCAGAACACCTATCGCGGTCTGGTCACCATGCACCCGCGCGCGACGAACAGCCGCAACTATACCCAGTGCGACAGCCTGCTGATCGGGGACAAGTGCGGGGCGCATACCGTCCCCTATATCGAGGTGAAGAACACCAGCAGCCGCGTAGAGCACGAGGCCACGACCAGCAAGGTGGACGACGACCAGCTGTTCTACTGCCGTCAGCGCGGCATGGACGAGGAAGAGGCCGTTGCCCTGGTCGTGAACGGCTTCTGCCGCGAGGTGCTGCAGGCGCTGCCGATGGAATTCGCCATGGAAGCGCAGTCGCTGGTCGCGATCTCGCTGGAAGGGTCGGTCGGATGATCGTCACCACCACGAACAACATCGAGGGCCATCGCATCACCGCCTACCACGGTGTCGTGGTCGGCGAGGCGATCATGGGTGCCAATGTCGTGCGCGATTTCTTTGCGCAGATAACCGATATCGTCGGCGGCCGCTCGGGTGCATACGAGGCCAAGCTGGCCGATGCGCGGGCGATCGCCTTTCGCGAACTTGAGGAGCGTGCGCGCGCCCATGGCGCCAACGCCGTCGTCGGCGTCGATCTGGATTACGAGGTCGTCGCGGATTCCATGCTGATGGTGTCGGCCTCCGGCACCGCCGTCACCATCGACTGAGGTCAGAAGAATGCTGAAAATCAACAACCTGCACGTCAAACTTGAAGAAGAGGACAAGCAGATCCTGAAGGGTCTGTCGCTGGAGGTTCCGGCTGGCGAGGTCCATGCGATCATGGGCCCGAACGGGTCGGGCAAGTCGACGCTCTCCTACGTGCTGTCGGGCCGCGACGGCTACGAGGTGACCGGGGGCGAGGCGACGCTGGACGGCGAGAGCCTGCTGGACATGGAGCCCGAGGAGCGTGCCGCCGCCGGCCTGTTCCTGGCGTTCCAGTATCCGGTCGAGATTCCGGGCGTGGGCAACATGACTTTCCTGCGCACTGCCGTGAACGCGCAGCGCAAGGCGCGCGGCGAGGAAGAGCTGTCCTCGGGCGAGTTCCTGAAGGTCGTCCGTGCCAAGGCGGCCGAACTGCAGATCAGCCCCGAGATGCTGAAGCGCCCGGTGAACGTCGGCTTTTCCGGCGGTGAGAAGAAGCGCAACGAGATCCTGCAGATGGCGATGCTGGAGCCGCGCATGTGCATCATGGACGAGACCGACTCGGGTCTCGACGTCGATGCGATGCGGCTGGTTAGCGAGGGTGTGAATGCGCTCCGCAGCCCCGACCGCAGCTTCCTGGTCATCACGCATTATCAGCGCCTGCTGAACCACATCCAGCCCGACGTGGTCCACATCATGTCGAACGGCCGCATCATCAAGTCCGGCGGCCCCGAGCTGGCGCTGGAAGTCGAAGAGAACGGCTATGGCGATCTTCTGGCGGAGGCCGGCTGATGTCCGATACCGCCGTCAAGACCAAGGTTCAGCAGACGCCCCAGGTGTCCGGCGCGCCAAAGCCCGCCGACGCGCTGGACGCGCGGCTGGCTGCGCTGGACCTGCCGCAGGGCGCTTTCGCCCCGGCGCGGGCCGAGGCGCTGGCGCGCTTTCGCGATATGGGCCTGCCGGGGCCGCGCGACGAGTACTGGCGCTATACCGACCCGCGCCCGTTCAACGCGCCCGAACCTTCGCCGCTGACCGTCGAGGCCGCGCTGGAATCGCCGCTGTTCGCGGAGCGCGACAAGCTGACGATCGTCTTCGTGGACGGCCGGTTCGACGCGGCGTCCTCGGACGACCTGACGCTGGAAGGGGTCGAGATTGACACGCTTGCCCAGGCCGGCGACGGCCACTGGGCCGCGGACCTGTTCGGCAGGCTGGAGGCCGCGGGTCAAAAGCCGGTCGAGCGCCCGTTCGCCGCGCTGAACACAGCCGCCGCGCATGACGGCCTGCTGATCCGAGTGACCGGCAAGCCGTCGAAGCCCGTGCACGTGCTTCATCGTCGTCGCGCCGCCGATGCCGATGCGATGTGGCACCACGTCGTCCGCGTCGAATCCGGGGCCGAGCTGACGTTGCTGGAAAGCGGCATGGTCGGCGCTCGGTCGAACGGCGTGGTCGAGGTCGATCTGGCGCCTGGCGCCAAGCTGCACCACGTGGCGGCCAAGCGGGCGGTCGATCCGCGCGTCGGCCTGTCGCATGTCTTCGCGCATGTGGCCGAGGGTGCTGCGCTGAAAAGCTTTACCCTCGCCGTCAATGGCCAGCACATGCGCAACGAGGCTGTGATTGACATGGCCGGCGACGATGCGGTGGCCCATGTGGCGGCGGCCGTCCTGGGCGATGGCGATGTCGGGCCGTTCCACCACGACGACACGGTCTTCATCACCCACGGCGCCGAGCGCGGCGAAAGCCGGCAGGTGTTCAAGAAGGTGCTGAAGAACGGGGCCACGGGCGTCTTCCAGGGTAAGATCCTGGTCAAGCCCGGCGCACAGAAGACCGACGGCTATCAGATCAGCCAAGCGCTGCTGCTGGACGAGGCGAGCCAGTTCCTGGCAAAGCCAGAGCTTGAGATCTATGCCGACGACGTCAAGTGCTCGCATGGTTCGACCACCGGCGCCATTGACGAGGACGCACTCTTCTACCTCCGCTCTCGGGGGGTGCCGAGAGAGCGGGCGATCGTCTTCCTGGTCCTGTCCTTCCTGGCCGACGCGCTGGAAGAGGTCGAGGATGAGAGCCTGCGCGACGAGATCAACGAGCGGCTGGACGCGTGGCTGACGACCCGACCGCAGATCTGACGCCACGCGGCGGCATGGCGCAGCGCGTGCTGCGCAGCTGGTGGGCGCCGCGCCCGGTGGTGCGGGGCCTGTCCGGCATGCCTGACCGGGTGCTGCTGATCGTGCTGATGCTGGCGATGCTGATCACGCTGGTGGCGCAAGCCCCCGGCCACGCCAGGGCGGCGCAGCTGGACCCGTCGATTCCAATGGATGCCCGCATGGGTGGCGCGGTGCTCGGTACGATCTTCATGATGCCGCTTCTGTCATATGCAGTGGCCGGGCTGATATCGGTGCTGTCGCGGGCGACGCCTTGGCACATCGACAGCCGCCGGTCGCGGGTGGCGCTGTTCTGGGCGCTGCTTGCGGCCTCTCCGGCGACGCTGCTGGCGGGGCTGGTGGCCGGGCTCATTGGTCCGGGGCCCGAACTGACGCTGACGCGCGCCATCGCCGGCGCGGGGTTTTTCTTCATCTGGTGTTCCGGCATCTCGGCCCTTGCGAGACGTGCATGACCTCTGACGACTTCAAGACGCTGGCGCGCCGGACCCTGTCCGAGCCTGAACAGGCTGCCCGCTGGCTGATCGCGCAGGATTGGCCGATGCAGGCGCGCTGGATGGCGCTGGTTCTGGCCGTGTCCGTGTCGGGTGTGCTGGCCTATGTCTCGACGCTGGCCTTCCCCGTTCCCGAAGGCGAGGTTCCGGCCATGCTGGGCATGAGCCGCCAGCCCCTGGTGCTGGCGGGCATGCAGATGGTCGCGATCGTCCTGGGCGCGGGGCTGATGGCCGGTGTGGGACGCATGTTCGGCGGCCACGGCCGGTTCGAGGACGCGCTGCTGCTGACCGTCTGGATCGAGATCATGCTGCTGATCGTCCAGGCGGCCCAGATCGTCCTGTCACTGGCGCTGCCCGCGCTGGCGGGCATTCTGGGCATCCTTGCGGTGGCGTTGTTCCTGTGGCTGACGGTGCAGTTCACCAAGGCGCTGCACGGCTTCACCAGCGGACCCAAGGTGCTGCTGGTGATGTTCGCCACGCTGCTGGCCATGGGCTTCGTGCTGTCCTTCATTCTGGCCGCGCTCGGCCTCATGCCGGAGATGCCGCAATGAGCTTTGACGTCAACGCCGTCCGAGCCGACTTTCCGATCCTGTCGCGGCAGGTGAACGGCCGCCCGCTGGTCTATCTGGACAGCGGCGCCAGTGCGCAGAAGCCGCGTCAGGTGATCGAGGCAATCACCCGCGCCTATGAGGGCGAATATGCCAATGTGCACCGCGGCCTGCACTTCCTGTCGAACCTGGCGACCGACAATTACGAACGCGTCCGCGGCATCATCGCGAGGTTCCTGAACGCTCCGCGAGAGGATGAGGTGATCTTCACCTCGGGATCGACGGAAGCGCTGAACATGGTCAGCTATGGCTGGGCCGCGCCGCGCCTGCAGGCCGGGGACGAGATCGTGCTGTCCCTGCTGGAGCATCATGCCAACATCGTGCCGTGGCATTTCCTGCGGGAACGCCAGGGTGTGGTCCTGAAATGGGTCGAGCCTGAACCTGACGGCAGCCTGCCGCCGGAAAAGGTTCTGGCCGCCATCGGCCCGCGCACGCAGATGATCGCCGTCACGCATATGTCGAACGTCACCGGGACCGTGGTCGATATCGCCGGCATCAGGGCGGGCACCGACCTGCCGATGGTGGTGGATGGCAGCCAGGCTGCGGTGCACATGCCGGTGGACCTTTCGACCTTGGGGGCGGATTTCTACTGCATCACGGGACACAAGCTCTATGGTCCGTCTGGGTCGGGGGCGATCTGGATCAGCGCCGACCGGCAGGCCGAGATGCGGCCCTTCATCGGCGGCGGCGACATGATCCGCACCGTCACGCGCGACGCCGTGACCTATGCCGACCCGCCGCTGAAGTTCGAGGCTGGCACCCCCGGCATCGTCAACCAGATCGGGCTTGGTGCCGCCCTGGAATATCTGATGGACTTGGGCATGGAGAACATCGCCGCACATGAACGCGGGTTGCGAGACCATGCGCGCGACCGGCTGCGCAGCCTGAATTGGCTGCAGGTCCAGGGGGACGCGCCCGGCAAGGGGGCGATCTTCTCGATGACGATGGAGGGCGCGCATGCCCACGACATCTCGACCATCCTGGACAAGAAGGGCATCGCGGTCAGGGCCGGCACCCATTGTGCCATGCCGCTTATGGAGCATCTGGGAATCAGCGCCAGCGCGCGGGCCAGTTTTGCCATGTACAACACCCATGAGGATATTGACGCTCTTGTCGAAAGTTTGACCTTCTGCCGCGAGCTTTTCGCCTGAATCTTGCAAAGATTCGGGCGCACGCCGAAGATTGCCCGAAAAAACTTGCCCGGCGCCGGCAATGTCTGCATCCCTGACCTATCAGCAAGGGGGCAGGCATGGCCGAGGTTCTGGTTCTGGGTGCGGGTATGGTGGGCGTCAGCACGGCGCTGGCGCTGCAGGCGCGGGGGCATGACGTTACCATCGTCGAGCGCGGCGTGCCGGGCCGTGAGACCAGCTATGGCAATGCCGGCCTGATCCAGACCGAAGCGGTCGAGCCCTATGCCATGCCGCTGGCCCCCGGTGCGCTTCTGCAGATCGCCATGGGGCGGGGCTATGACGTCAAGTGGACGCCGCAGGGGCTGATGTCGCAGCTGGGCGCGGTGCTGACCTATGCACGCAACTCTCTGCCGGCGGCGCACAGGCGTGCCTCGGTGACCTGGGGCAAGCTGATCCGGCAGTCGACCGAACGCCATGGCCCGTTGATCGCGGCAGCCGGCGCCGACAACATTATCCGCCGCAACGGCTACATCGAGCTTCACCGAACGCCCGCCAAGATGGACAAGGCGCGGCAGACGGCCGAGCGGTTCCGGAGCGAATTCGGCGTCGAGGCGCGGCTGATGGACAGGCAAGAGCTGCAGGCGCTGGAGCCGTCGATCAGGACCCGCGTCGAGGGCGCGACCCACTGGTCCGACAGCTGGAACTGCGCCGATCCGGGCGGGCTTGTCGCGGCCTATGCGGCGCTTTTCCAGAAGCGCGGCGGCCGGATCGTTAACGGCGACGCGGGCGATCTGCACCGCAAGGGCGCGGCCTGGGTCGCAGACGAGGTCAGCGCCGAACATGCCGTTGTGGCACTTGGCCCGTGGTCGCCCATGGTGACGGAACGCTTCGGGCTGCGCGTGCCGATGGTCTACAAGCGCGGCTATCACCGGCATTACCACATGGAGATGCCGCCCCATCACCCGATCGCGGACTTCGGCAACTCGGTCGTGCTGTCGCCCATGCGCCGTGGCCTGCGGATCGCCACCGCGGCAGAGCTGACCCCGCATCCGCGGCTGTCCCCGCCGCAGTTGAAGCATGGCGAGAGGGCCGCGCGCGAGCTGTTCGACATCGGCGCCCCGGTCGAGGCCGAGCCTTGGACTGGCCGCCGCCCATGCATGCCCGACATGCTGCCGCTGGTGGGCCGCGTTCCTGACCAGCCGAACCTGTGGGCGCATTTCGGGCATGGGCACCAGGGCTTCACCCTCGGCCCCGTCACGGCCGAGATCCTGGCCGATGAGCTGGACGGAAAGCCCGGCTGGCAGGAACTTCAGCCGGCGCGCCTGAAACGCGGTTGAAGTTCGCGCAGGTCGCGCACATCTTGGGGTCAACTCCGAACGGATCAGGAACCCCATGGGTCACAACAACACCAGCGCCCCCGTGCTGCGCTTTCCGGAAGTCACCCGCCCCAAGCTGGAAGGCGGCAAGCGTTTCGTGATGAAGTCAGAATTCTCGCCCGCCGGCGACCAGCCGACGGCGATCCGCGAACTGGCGGCGGGCGTGATGCAGGGGGAGCGCGACCAGGTGCTGCTGGGCGCGACTGGCACCGGCAAGACCTATACGATGGCCAAGGTGATCGAGGAGACTCAGCGCCCCGCGATCATCCTGGCCCCGAACAAGACCTTGGCCGCGCAGCTCTATGGAGAGTTTAAGGGTTTCTTCCCCGACAACGCCGTCGAATACTTTGTCAGCTACTACGACTACTACCAGCCCGAGGCCTATGTCGCGCGGTCGGACACCTATATCGAGAAGGAGTCCCAGATCAACGAGGCCATCGACCGGATGCGCCACAGCGCCACGCGTGCGCTGCTGGAGCGTGACGACGTGATCATCGTCGCCTCGGTCAGCTGCATCTATGGTATCGGCTCGGTCGAGACCTATTCTGCCATGACACAAGACATGATCGTCGGTCAAAGTTATGACCAGCGAGAGTTCCTGGCCCAGTTGGTCGCGCAGCAATACAAGCGCCTTGATGCCAGCTTCCAGCGTGGCGGCTTCCGTGTGCGCGGCGATCTTGTCGAGGTCTGGCCCGCCCACCTTGAGGATCGGGCCTGGCGGTTCGACTTCTTCGGCAACGAATTGGAGGCGATCACGGAATTCGATCCGCTGACAGGGACAAAGTCCGACAGCTTCAAGCAGATCCGCATCTATGCCAACAGCCACTACGTGACACCGCGCCCGACGATGCAGCAGGCCATCAAGGGCATCAAGGCCGAGCTTCAGGGCCGCTTGAAGCAGCTTCAGGATGAGGGCAAGCTGCTTGAGGCGCAGCGGCTTGAACAGCGGACGAATTTCGACATCGAGATGCTGGAGTCCACCGGCGTCTGCAACGGCATCGAGAACTATTCGCGTTATCTGACCGGGCGCGCACCGGGCGAGCCGCCCCCCACGCTGTTCGAGTTCATCCCCGACAACGCCATCGTCTTCGCTGACGAAAGCCATGTCAGCGTGCCGCAGATTGGCGGCATGTACCGGGGCGACTTCCGGCGCAAGTTCACGCTGGCGGAACACGGCTTCCGCCTGCCCAGCTGCATGGACAACCGCCCCCTGAAGTTCGAAGAATGGGACGCCATGCGGCCCCAGTCCGTCTTTGTATCAGCAACTCCCGCCCAATGGGAGATGGACCAGACCGGCGGCGTCTTCGCCGAACAGATCATCCGCCCGACCGGCCTTCTGGACCCGCAGATTGAGATCAGGCCCGTCGAGATGCAGGTGGACGACCTTCTGGATGAGGTGCGGCGCGTGACGGCGGCGGGTTATCGCACGCTGGTCACCACCCTGACCAAGCGCATGGCCGAGGATTTGACCGAGTACCTGCACGAGCAGGGCATCAAGATCCGCTACATGCACAGCGACATTGACACCATCGAACGGATCGAGATCCTGCGCGACCTGCGCCTTGGAGCCTTCGACGTGCTGGTGGGCATCAACCTGTTGCGCGAGGGTTTGGACATTCCCGAGTGCGGATTGGTCGCCATCCTGGACGCCGACAAGGAGGGCTTCCTGCGGTCAGAGACCTCGCTGATCCAGACGATCGGCCGGGCGGCGCGGAATGCCGACGGGCGGGTGATCCTCTATGCCGACCGTATGACCGGCAGCATGGAGCGTGCCATCGCCGAAACCGAGCGGCGGCGCGAGAAGCAGATGGCATACAACGAGGCGCACGGGATCACGCCGCAGACCGTCCGCAAGAACGTCGAGGATGTGCTCGCGGGACTGTGGCAGGGCGATACCGACCAGTCGCGCATCACCACCAAGGTCGACAAGCCGCTGATCGGCGCGAACCTGGCCGCTCACCTCGAAGCGATGCGCGCTCAGATGCGCAAGGCCGCCGAGAACCTTGAGTTCGAGGAGGCCGCGCGGCTGCGAGACGAGGTCAAGCGTCTGGAGGCGGTGGATCTGGCGATCGCCGACGATCCGATGGCGCGGCAATCCGCCATCGACGAGGCGGCCGAGGCTGCAGTACGCAGCTCGGGTCGTTCGACGGCCGGTCGTGCGGGACAGCGTGGCGGCAACAAGCGGTCGAAGCGCGGTCGTTAGCCGCAGGCAATGCCCGTGACCCAGCCCTTGGGGTCGACATACATCGTCAGCCGGGCCGGGTTATAGTCGCGGGTCATGACGCCTGGGGTCATCACCTCTCGAACGCGAAGGCTCGGCGGCAGCAGGATCTCTCCGACGTTGCGGCCGACCAGCGCCTGATGCTCGGCGGGATCGCAACTGCGGGACGCCACGTCATAGGGGTTGCCGCCGCAGGCCGATACCGCCAACAGGGCGGCGGGGAGGGTGGCGGCACCGATGCGGCGGGCGAAACGGGGCAGGGCGGTCATGGTGATCCTCGGCTTTCAGGCGGGCGCCCCCGCCCTGTCGGGCGGGGGGGCGGGCTTACTCCGCAGCGGCCAGGACGCCGCAGGCGATCCGGTCGCCGGCATCGCCGGACGGCTGGCTTTCATAGTCGTCAGTGCCGCCGTGGATGATGAAGGCCGTGCCATCATCATCGTTGATCACATCGGCTGTCAGTTCGGGCGCGAAATGTTCGACCATTACTTCGCCGCTGTCGGGGACGTGCAGGTTCGGCAGATCGCCCACATGCGGGCCGGTTTCGGTCATGATGCCGTGGTCCTGCCCTTCAAGCGCCAGGTGGCCGCCAGCGCTTTCGAAGCTGGGGCCCTCGCAGGCGCCGGTCTGGTGCAGGTGGACAGCGACCTGGCCGGGCGGCAGGCCCTGCAGATCCAGCGTGACCAGGGCATAGCCCGACGCGGTCGGCTGAACCGTCACGGTTCCGTGGTCGGTGCCGTCCGCCGCAGCGACCTGCGCGGTAAAGCTTTCGGAGGCGGCGTCCTGGGCACTGACGGCGCCTGCGGACAGCATCAGGACGGCAAGGCTGGCGGAGAGAATTTTGTCGGTCATCGGAAACTCCTCAGTCGCGTTCAGCAGTCTGAACGTCTGTAGGCGTGCGATGTTCCCGGGGCTTGATCCGGACCGGCTATTTCGCGATATACCGGTGACCGAAGCCGAAGGACAGCCCCATGCTCGTGCGCATCTATCAGCCATCCAGGAACGCCATGCAGTCCGGGACCGCCCGCACAAAGGGCTGGATCCTCGAGTTTCCGCCCGCCGACGCGCGCGAGCTTGACCCGCTGATGGGCTGGACCAGCAGCCAGGACACGCAAAGCCAGGTCCGCCTGCGCTTCGACAGCCGCAAGCAGGCCGAAGACTATGCCAAGGAGCATGGGCTGGACTTCGTCGTGCAAGAGCCCCATCGCCGCAGTGCCAACGTCCGCCCGCGTGGCTATGGAGAGAACTTCGCCACCGACCGGCGCACACCCTGGACGCACTGACGCCAACTGTCTCCTGCTGCGACGATCACGCATGATCAGGCGTGACCTTCCACATGCCCGCTGGACGTCTTGACGGGACCTCCAGCGTATCAGCTCGATCTCGGTGTCTCCATCAGGGGTCGGGCAGTTCCTTTTCCCCCTTCCGCTTCCCTTCCTTGCTGTGATGCTCCAGCAGGGCATTTATCTCGGAGCCGACCAGCATCACGAAGCCCGCGATATACAGCCAGAACATCAGGATGATGACCGCTCCGATGCTGCCATAGGTTGCGTCATAGGTGCCGAAGTTGCTGATATAGAGGGAAAAGAGCAGCGACGCGACGACCAGGACGATGGTGCTGAATACGCTGCCAGGCGTGATGAAGCGGAAGCGCTGCTCGACGTTCGGACCGAACTTGTAGAAGAAGGCGTGTCCCAGAAGCAGCGCGCAGAGGATGACGATCCAGCGCAGGACAGCGAAGGCGGTGGCCAGTGACGCCGATGTGCCGAACCTCTCGGTCACCCAGTGTTCCAAGCTGCCGCCGGCGACGATCAGCGACATCGCACCCAGGACGAAGACCCCGAACAGCAGGCTGAGCACGATCGCGGTGAAGCGGCCACGGACCAGGCTGCGCGCCTCCTTGACGCCATAGGTGATGTTGAGCTGCTGCATGATCGCATACATCCCCGATGACGCGATCCACAGCGTCGCAAGCAAGCCGAAGGACAGCGCGCCGCCACGCTGCTGCTGCGTCACCTCGGTCACCACATCCTGAAGCAGGACCGCAGCCTCACTTGGCAGGGCCTGCCGAAGCAGGTCCATGATGGTGGTGTCGATGTCGGCGATCGGAAGATAGGGAATGACGCTCATCAGGACGATCAGCCCCGGAAAGATTGCCATGGTCAGGAAGAAACCAAGCGCCGCTGCGCCATTGAAGACATTGTCGTCGTTGATCGAGGCGACAAGTTCGCGAAGGAACCGCTTGGGCCCGAGGTCTTGGATCCGGATCACTGCGGACCTCCTTTTTCACATCAGTCAGCCTCGATGTCCTTGAAAGCCTGTGGACCGGTGCCGAAGCCCCTCAGCCGCCAGACTGGCTGGCCCGCCGGTCCAACCCCTCCATGTCCGTCTCATTGCTCAGCATCAGGGCGAAGGGGCGCAGCGATTCGATATGGGCGCAGATGATCATCGTGGCGATCGTAACGGGCACGGCAAGGACGGCCCCGGCGATGCCCCAGATCCAGCCCCAGACCAGCAGCGTGATCAGCACCACCAACGATGACAGCGACACCTGCCGGCCCTGCACGCGCGGGTCGACATAGTTGCCCATCACCTGTTCGATCGCGAAGATGCCGGCACCCACCATGACCGCCGTGCCGGGATCCTTCTGGACCAGAGCATAAAGCACCGGCAGCACCCCCGAAATGAGCGAGCCGAGTGTGGGGATATAGTTCAGAAGGACCGTCAGCAGGGCCCAGACCACCAGCAGGTCGATCCCGAAGATCCACAACCATGCGACATAGAGGATCGCCGTCAGCACGCCCAGGATCGTGCGGGCCAGAAGATACCGGCGCAACAGGCTGGCGATGACGGCCGTTGACTCGTGGACATCCTGGCGCGTTCCGCCGTCGGACACGGCGGCGACCTTTTTTTGCCACTTGGGCGCCTCGATCAGCATGATCAGGGTCAGGAAGATCACCAGAACCGTCGCGAACAGAGCCGAACTGGCCGCCCTGAGGATCTGCATCGCAATGCCGGATGCCCAGCTGCCCAGGTTCTCGACGACCGTGCTGCCGGCGTCGGGCAGAAGTTCCCGAAGTCCCTCCATCATGCCGTAGGAGGGGGTGGCCCGGTCACTGCCGGTGGCACCCGCGCCGCTGGTGGACCCTCCGGCCGGGTCACGTATTTCCTGTCCGAACTGCGGCAGGAGGCCGCCGCTGCCGCTGCTGTCGGGGAACCTCTCGACCACCTGCTGAGCCGCCACCCAGATCATCGCGGCGAAGACCAGCAGCGCGACCACGACTGCGCCGATTGCCGCAAGATGGCCCAGCCAGCTGACCTTGTCCGGCACCCTTTCTGACACCATCCGGTCCAGCGGCGCGACCAGCAGGGCGAGAAATACCGAAAACACCACCGGAACCATGAATGCCGCCGTCGCATGCAGCGCCCAGCCGGTCAGAATCACGGTGATGGTGCCCAGCAACAGCAAAAGGGAATGGCGGGTCCGCTGCGGGTTTGTCTGGTCGTTCATTCCTGCCTCGTCTGGTTCAGGCTCTCTCGCGCCTGACGGGAGCCTCCGGTCGGATAAGGTTCATAGTCCTACCAACAGCTTGATCTGTCGGATGTTCCTGGGGTTTCCGGTTCCGCGCGACATCGATCGGCTTGGCACCTCGGGCGGCGCCAGCCAAGGGTGGGACGATTGCGGAGGGCCAGCCAGCGGCCGGGTCCGGTTGGCGGTAAGGCGGCTGCTGGCGATGCTCGTTTGGCATCCTCAACTGGCAGCGAAGGCAGTCCAGCCGTCTTTGCGGAAGGTCGCGGCAGGTGGCGCGGAGCTAGTTCGCAGACTGAAACACCCGGACCAAGGGCCGTCGGTGCGAGGGTGCCAGTGGCGACTGCCTGGGAGTGTCCTGAACTTTGTGTATCTGGCCCGGTCCATGCCGTTTGGGACACTCAAGCGTCGAAGCGTTCGCTAAACGTTATGGCGAACTGACTGCGAACCACTCGCGGACATTCCGGCCGTCCTTCTCGTAGTTTCGGATGGTCAGGTAGATCAGCTTGGTCGCGGCCTCATCCGTCGGGAATGACCCACGGGTCTTGATCGATTTCCGG
>NZ_JAOTBE010000119.1 GCF_026162645.1 Paracoccus rhizosphaerae | reverse complement strand
TGGGTGATGGTAGTCTCTGGCATGGGCATATCCCTTTCTCGGTTGAGAATTGACGGCGTTCTGATCACCGCCATGATATGCCGCCCCCCCCCCGAGGCATCACCAACTTTCGCTCATTACTAATGAAACGGATGGATATATGACAGCTTCGACGGATAGAGAGAGATCCCTGGGAATATGAAGAGCGACGACTGCGCCGGCGCCGATCGAGAAGTCGTCGGGAACGTCCAGATGGAGATGGTCAGCCAGCTAGAAGACCCGCAGGCGGCTCCGGCTTGCAGCAGGTGTCATTCGCCGTTGCGAAGTGGCATGACTGCTGCCTCCGACGTCACCGTAGTCGCTTGCAAACCGCCAGAGGTGGCCGTCGCTTCCGGGTCGACTGCCCGCTGACGCGGATGCCTTCGACGACCAGACCAGCTTCAGCCTTTTCGGGCCGACCACGCTAGTCGATGTTCAGCTTGGACTTCAGCGCGTCGATGCGCTTTGAAGCCTCGGCTTTGCTGATGTCCTGGTCGAAAGCATCAGGCTCTTCCGCCTGTTCGCTCAGCGTCTTGAGATAGGAAGCCTGCGCACCGGTCATCGGATCGTCACCGCTGACCCAGGCTTCGGGGTCCTTCTGCGCATTGTCCGAGGGATGGGCCTTGGGGTCTTTATCGTCGTCAGCCATGACATGTCCGCCTTTATCCGGGTCTTCAAGAACCCTTGTCGCCTGCCTTGGTTCCTTTCGTGCTATCATGCGATCTTGCGCCTGGCGGGCCACTACGACCGTCGGCCTGCCAAGGCGTGCGGCCGGCCAAGGGATGTCTTCGACGCGAGGCGCTTTCCCCTTCCGTCGGATTCGGCCTATTCGTGAATCCGGCGATAGGTTTCCAACGTGTCCGGCTGAACAAGGTCGGGGTGAGCCAGGATGTGCTGAAAGAGAATGCGGGACTGCTCCATCATCCCGGCGGCGGGATAGTCGCGGGCGGCCGTGATGTTGTAGCGCCAGCCCATGTTCTTCCCGAACCCGGCCGAGAGGACGGCGCCCGCGGCGATGGTCGCGGCCAGGATGAGGGCTACGACGAATTCGGGGCTGCGGGTTCCCTTCTTCAGCACTTGCAGGTCAAGGCCGATGAGAACGCTCCACATTAGCATCATGAAGGCCAGGAAGGCTTCGGCGATCTCGTCGCCCTTCACCATCGGTTGCGCGATCAGGACATAGGACACGACCAGCGACGCCGGCCAGAGCGAGAGCGGGGGCAGGGACAGCTGCGCGACCCAGGCGAGGCGCCGGGGTAGTCTGGTCCTGAGCGCAGAGGCCAGCATCAGGACCTGCAGAAGCACGCCCGCGACCTCGTGGAAGTCCGCGCCCTGAAGCGGCCCGATGTTGTGCAGCGTGATCTCGCCCTGGCGGTTGACGGACCGCAGCACCTCGGGGGTGTCGATGCCGAAGATCCGCTGGCCCCATGAGATCTCCTCGCCCGCGATGAAGATGCAGGCCATTGCGAGAAGCAACAGGAAGGTTCGGTCGAGCCGCGCGGTTTTCAGCCCCGAGGCCAGGAAGATGCCGCCGGCTGCAGCAAAGGCGACCGACGTCGCATATTCGCCGATCTTGTCCTCGGATATCAGATAGACATAGCCGACCGGGAAGTGCCGTTCGATGGCGATGACCAGCATGAGGAGCAGCGACAGTCCGGCGGCATACGTCACCGCCTCGCACCAGGCTATCAGGTTTCGGGGAATTGGAACGTCGGAATAAGCCACCATGAAAACACTCTCTTGCACAAGCCGTCCGGCGCACACCCCGCGGATCAAGGTCTCCGGAGCCGAGGGTTTGCCTGACGATACCGTCATGAAATTGTCACATTTCATGAGCCTCATTAAGCTGTCTTTTTCGTTGCCTTTGCCCGTCAGGCATCGGAAGGCCGTCCCTCGCCAAGTGGCTGCCCATGATCCGGGCTTCCGGCGCGCGGTTCGAGATCCTGTGGAACATGCTGAGAGCCAGCCTGTTCAGCCCTGCAATCACAGCCTGTGACCGGGCTGAGCCAGTCAGAGGGTCCCCAGTTGGCAGCAAGACAGGGCACGGACGCAGACGATTTCCCGGCGGCGTCACCTGACGGGACCTGCCGAATGGTTCCGCCGCCAGTGTGGTCGCATCGCTTGGCAGCTATGGCTTCGGGGCGCAGGAGGTGCAGTCCGAAGCGGCGAGCGGTGGATGTCTCTCTGACCATCAACGGCGCGAACCACATCTTTACCCTGGATGCCAGGACCACGCTTCTCGACCTGTTGCGCGAACGGATGGACCTGACGGGGACATGGCGAGGCAATCACAACGATCGAAGGGCCGGGGCGCCCGGACGAGCTGCACCCCATGCAGGCGGCCTTCATCCAGCATGACAGGTTCCAGTGCGGATACTGCACGTCGGGCCAGATCCTCAGCGCCGTGGGCTGCGTGACCGGGGCGATGCCGGCACCCGCCCGAGATCCGCGAATACATGTTGGGAAACCTCTGCCGCTGCGGGGTTTACAAGGACCCTGCCGAAGCTGTGGCCAAGGCCCGCGACGCCACTATAAAGTTGGCGGAGGCAACCTGATGCGACCCTCCGGCTATCAGCGCCCCTTGTCGCCCGAAGATGCCGTCGGGCAAGTCGCCCCAATGGGGCCGGCCGGGCAGTTGGGCGCGTTCCTGGCCGGCGGCACGATGGTCGTCGATCTGATGAAGCTTCTCGTGGTGGCGCCTCCCAGTCTGACCGAGATCGGCGCGCTGGCAATGACACGGTTGAGGATCGGGGGGGCGGCACCCTGCATGTCGGCGCCGGCGTCACCAGGGCCACGGCGGCCGAACACCCGGCCATCCGCGACCGTGCGCCGCTCCTGCCGGACGTTCTGTGGAGAACGGTCAGCCCGTAACGGCCCAACCGTCCGAGGCGCAGCTGACCGCCTGGACGGCCGCGCACAAGATTCGCAGCGTGCTGAACCTGCGCGGGGCGTCAGACGCGGTCTGGTATCGCATCGAACGCGCCACCGCCGACCGTCTGAACCTGGCGCACGCCGATCTCCCGATGCGCGACAGCAAGATCCTGCCGGAGCGGGCGGTCGCGCTGATCGCGCTGCTGGACAGCCTGCCGAAGCCCGTCCTGATCCACTGCAAGAGGGGCCCGACCGGCCCGCGCCCGACGCTCTGGCATCGGCCCGCGACAGCTGCAGCAGGAGGTCGTCGCGGATCGTGTCCAAATAGCTGTTCAGCGCCTGCGGAATTGGTGTCAGTTCGGCCGGCAGATCGGGGGCGGCGACGGGTGACAGGTCCTGCGCCGACCGGCCGCGCAGGCCGTCGGCGAACCGCGTCGCGGGACGCAGCGCCGATCCGACCGCCCCGCGGATCGCCACCGGTGCCGCCAGCAGCACCGGCAGCATCAGCGCCACCAGCCAGGCCAGGCTTTCGCGAAGCTCGTCTCGCCGCCAGGCGTTGGTGTGGCCGACCTCGACCACAAGGTCGCTGTCGGGGTCGGCCAGCCGGAAGACCCGCCAGCCGGGCAGGTCCTGGCCGCCATCGTCGGTGACCGGCGCCCAGGGCGCGTCGGTGACCGCCATGTCCCCGTCGACGATGCGGATCGCGCTGTCGCCGGGGGGCAGCGGTCCCAGCTGCCCCGCCCCGCGATACAGCGCCAGCGACAGCCGCGCCGACGCCTCCAGGCTGTCGTCCATCAGCTCTGACATCTCGTGAGAGATCACCGTCGCGGCCAGCACGACCCCCGCAAGCCAGGCGGCGCAGGCCCCCAGCACCACCCGGCGCACCAGCCTGCCGCGCAGGGACCAAGGCCGCGTCACGGGATCAGATACCCCAATCCGCGCCGCGTCTGTATGGCATCCGCCCCCAGCTTGCCCCGCAGGCGAGAGACGTAGACCTCGACCGCGTTGCCCTCGATGGCGTCGTCGAAGGCATAGAGCCGAGCCTCCAGCACCTGCTTGGACAGCACCCGGCCCCGCGCCGACAAGAGCGCGTCGAACAGCGCCCATTCCCGAGAGGTCAGGCGGATCTCGGTCTCGTCGCGGAACAGCCGCGCCCCGGCCCGGTCCACCCGCAGC
Source organism: Paracoccus rhizosphaerae (assembly GCF_026162645.1). Taxonomy (GTDB): domain Bacteria; phylum Pseudomonadota; class Alphaproteobacteria; order Rhodobacterales; family Rhodobacteraceae; genus Paracoccus; species Paracoccus rhizosphaerae. Next base: position 854 of record NZ_JAOTBE010000119.1, on the reverse strand, counting down.
GGCCCCAGGCGGCTTTCCGTGGCCGGATCGCCCGAGGCGCGGCGGCCGTGGGCGCGCAGGCGGGCCTCGATCTCAGCAAGATCGTATGGCTTGACCACATAAGCGTCCGCGCCTGCATCCAGCCCGGCGATGCGTTCGCTTATCTGGTCGCGCGCAGTCGCGATGATCACCGGCACGCGGTTGCCACGCTGGCGCTGGTCACGGAGCAGTGCCAGCCCCGACCCGTCGGGCAGCGCCAGATCCAGCAGGATCGCGTCGAACGCGGCCACCTGCAGCGCCGCCTGCGCGATGTCCAGGTCCGGTGCGTGGTCCACCGCATGGCCCTGCACCCGCAGGAAACGGGTCAGTGCATCGGCGATATCGACCTCGTCTTCGATCAGCAGGATGCGCATCGGACTTTCCCGTTCGTCCCGCCCAGACATGGCGGGACCGGGCGGCCGGATCAATGGAAATCGCGGCGCCGGTTCTGCGCGGCGTAGAGGCCCCATCGCCTCGACCGGTGCGAGGACGCCCGCACCGGCTCGGTCAGGAAAGACCAGCGGCCTTCAGTGCCGCGCCTCTCCGAACTGGAGAGGTTCGGGCGTCCGGCCGCGGGTCTTCGCCAGCGACACCAACACGCCGATCGTCAGGATCGTGAAGGTGATCCCCAGTGACCAGGCTGGCGGAAACTTCTCCCACCCCATCAGGTCGGCGACGAAGATCTTCGATCCGATGAAGACCAGCAGGATCGACAGCGGCGTTGTTGCAGAACTCACACCTAAGGCATGACGCCCCCTTGCCCCGCTGATGTCAGGCCACGCGAACGATCTCGGCGGTGCCGAGGGCTGAGAAGCGGTTCATGAGAGCGACGCGGA
>NZ_JAOTBE010000118.1 GCF_026162645.1 Paracoccus rhizosphaerae | reverse complement strand
CGTAGCGCAAATAGAATAAGACCGCATGCAGGATTACGGATTGAGGGTAGTGCATCCCCTTGAAATCAATCGCCATGCCTTCAAACTCACTCATACCGTTGACGCGATCCGACCTGCAGCATCACAGGCCCAAGGGGAAGAGCGAAAGTTTGCGACACTACCTTCGTGGGGCTGGGCATCGACGACCAGGTCTGGGTCCCGACAGTGTTCACGAAGAACCGGGACCGGCTGCTGACGACCGATATGTCGCGCAAGGTAATGACCGCGATCCTGGCGCACCGGGAGGTCGCGCCGCTCTTGTCGGACGAGCATTTCTCCGTCGACGGCACGCTGGTCAAGGCCTGGGCTTCAATGAAGAGCTTTCAGCCTAAGCCTGACATTACATCCCTGATGACGAGGGGCCGGACGACCCGCCCTCGCCAGCCACGACCGCCGCCGACCAACCTGAACAGACCCAAGCCGAGACCAGCCCGATGCCCCGCCCCACCCGCCAGCACCGCAACGCCGAGATCGACTTCCGGGGCGAGAAGCGCTCGAACGCCACCCATGCCTCGACCACCGATCCGGACGCCCGGCTCTACAAAAAGTCGCCCGGCACCGGCGCGATGCTGTGCTTCATCGGCCATGCTCTGATGGAGAACCGTTCGGGCCTGATCGTCCAGGGCGATCTGACGGAAGCGGACGGCCATGCCGAACGGCGTGCCGCTCTCGACATGATGCATCGCCACTCCCCGGGATCGACCCGCAGGCTGACCCTCGGGGCGGACAAGGGATATGACGCCGCCACTTTTGTCGATGATCTGCGGCAGGCCTGCGTGACACCACATGTCGCGCAGAAGTCGCGCTATTCAGCGATCGACGGGCGCACCACCCGGCACAAGGGCTATGGCCTGTCCTTGAAGCACCGCAAGCGGATCGAGGAAGCGTTTGGGTGGGCCAAGACTGTCGGCGGAATGGCTCAGACCGTTTATCGCGGCGTCGAACGGGTGCGCTCCCGCTTCGTTCTGACAATGGCGGCTAACAACCTTGCACGGCTGCCCCGATTGCTGACCGCATGAAGTCAAAAAGCGGAATTAGCCGAGGACACCCCTCGCTCCGATAGGCCGGAAGCTCGATGCAGTCGGGCACGTCCGAAGAAGACCGTTCCGCCTCGGCGACTTCTTCAGCGGCCTGTTAGTGGATCGTTGCAGACCCACCCTGGCACATCAGATGCCGTCGGGGGGCGGTCACATCATCAAAGCCTATAGCTTCTCTCCGATGATCGCGGTCTTCAGTGACCTCCTGTGCCAGATTTGGCATCTTGTGGAACATCCGACCCCTGTGCCTGTTCATCCATGCAGCCAAAGCCTGTGCCCGGGCTGAGCCAGACAGGGAGTCGCAACATGGCATCAAGACAGGACAAGGACGGACGCGGACGTTTTCCAGGCCGCGTCACCCGGCGGGGCCTGCTGAAAGGCTCCGCCGCCAGTGGGGTCGCGGCGCTTGGCAGCTATGGCGCCGGGGCGCAGGAGGTGCAGTCCGAGACCGCCCGCAGTGGCGAGACGGTGGATGTCTCTCTGAACATCAACGGCGCGGACCACAGCTTTACCCTGGATGCGAGGACCACGCTTCTCGATCTGCTGCGCGAACGGATGGACCTGACGGGGACCAAGGTCGGCTGCAATCACGGCCAGTGCGGTGCCTGCACGATCCTGCTGGACGGCACGCGGATCAATTCCTGCCTGATGCTGGCCGCGGCGGCCGATGGCAAGGCGATCACGACGATCGAAGGGCTCGGGCGCCCCGACGAGCTGCACCCCATGCAGGCGGCCTTCATCCAGCATGACGGGTTCCAGTGCGGATACTGCACGCCGGGCCAGATCCTCAGCGCCGTGGGCTGCGTGACCGAGGGCCATGCCGGCAGCCGCCCCGAGATTCGCGAATACATGTCGGGGAACCTCTGCCGCTGCGGGGCCTACAAGGGCATCACCGAAGCCGTGGCCGAGGCCCGCGACGCCACCATCGAATGGGCGGAGGCAACCTGATGCGGCCCTTCAGCTATCACCGCCCCTCGTCGCCCGAAGATGCCGTCGCGCAGGTCGCCCCAATGGGACCGGCAGGGCAGGGCGGCGCGTTCCTCGCGGGCGGCACGACCATCGTCGACCTGATGAAGCTTCATGTGGTGGCGCCGCCCAGCCTGACTGATATCGGCGCGCTCGGCCTCGACGCGATCGAGGATCGGGGGGACGGCACCCTGCATGTCGGCGCCCGCGTCACCATGGCCGCGGCGGCCGAACACCCGGCCTTCCGCGACCGGGCGCCGGTCCTGTCGGACGCCCTGTGGAAGGCCGCAAGCCCGCAGCTGCGCAACGTCGCCACGCTTGGCGGCAATGTCCTGCAGCGCACCCGCTGCCCCTATTTCCGCGACAACGTCAGCCCGTGCAACAAGCGCGACCCCGGTTCGGGCTGCGCCGCGATGGACGGGATCAACCGGCTGCTGGCCGTGCTGGGCACCTCCGACCAATGCATCGCCAGCTATGCCGGGGACTGGGCCAACGCCCTCATCCTGTTCGATGCGACAGTCGAGACGTTGACCGCCGACGGGGGAAGGGACATCGCTTTCGCTGACCTGCACGTCCCGCCGCAGGACCACCCCGAACGGGAAACGATCCTCGGCGATGACGAGCTGATCACCGGCTATCGGCTGCAGATCCCGGAATGGGCGCGGCGGTCGGTCTATGTCAAGGCGCGTGACCGCGAAAGCTATGCCTTCGCGCTGGCCTCGGCGGCGGTGGCGCTGGACATGGACGGCGACACCGTCCGCGAGGCGCGTCTGGGGCTGGGCGGCGTCGCCACCGTCCCCTGGCGGGCGCGCGAGGCCGAAGGGTTCCTGGCCGGCAAGACCCTGACCGAGGATGTGGCGACCCAGGCCGCGCAGATCGCCTTTCAGGGCGCGCAGGGCTTTGGTCACAACGACTTCAAGATCCCCTTGGGGCAGAACACGGTCGTCAAGGCGCTGCTTGACGCCGCAGCGGTCCAACTGACCGAGGAGGCCGGACAATGACCATCGGAGCACCCATCGACCGCATCGACGGTCGCCTGAAGGTCACCGGAGAGGCGCGCTATGCCGCCGACTTTGCGGTGCCGAACCCGCTCTATGGGCATCTGGTGACCTCGACGATCGGCCTGGGACGGATCACCGGCATCGATGACGCCGCAGCGCGCAAGGTGCCGGGCGTCAGGGCAATCTATCACCACGCCAATCCCCTTCCCATCGCCGAGACATCGGCGTTCTTCGGCGCCGGTGGCCGGTCACAGCAGTCCTGGCAGCCCTTCGCCGAACCCGACGTCCGCTTCTATGGCGAGACGGTCGCGCTGATCGTGGCCGAGACGGTCCTGGCCGCTCGCGAAGCCGCCAAGCTTCTTGCCTTCAGCTATGAAGCCGAGGAGCCCGCCGCGGTCTTTGACGCCGCCGGGACCGAAGCCGAGGAACTGCCCGACCGGTCGTTGTCTTCCGGCGACATCGATGCGGCGATGGAGGGTGCGGCGCAGGTTCTGGACGAGGAATACGACACCTCGGCCAACACCCACAACGCGATGGAGCTGTTCGCCACCACCGGCCATTGGCAGGGGCAGGAGCTGACGGTCTATGTCCCGTCGCAATGGGTCAAGGGCTTCCAGGCGGGCCTGGCTGTCGAGCTGGGCATCCCCGACGACCGCATCCGCGTCGTCTCGCCCTATGTCGGCGGCGGGTTCGGCGGCAAGGGTTCGCTCTATACCTGGACGTCGCTCGTGGCGCTGGCGTCCCGGGCCCTGGGGCGGCCGGTCAAGCTGTATGTGACGCGCGAACAGGGCTTCACCGTCGTATCCTATCGCGCCGAGACCCGGCAGAGCTTCCGCCTTGGCGCAGCCGCTGACGGGCGCTTCACCGGCTTTGAGCACCGCGGGCGCGAGCTGTCGTCGCGCGCCGACACCTATGTCGTGAACGGGGCCGAGGCGGCCGCGCGGATGTATCATGCCGATGCGGTCCGGACCGGCGTCACCTGCGTTCATGCCGACCGCCAGACCCCCGGCTTCATGCGTGCCCCGGCCGAGACGCCCTATTTCTTCGCGCTAGAATCCGGCGTGGACGAAATGGCGCGCAAGCTGAACATGGACCCGGTCGAACTGCGCCGTATCAACGACATCGATGCCGAGCCGGTGGACGGCGTGCCCTATACCTCGCGGTCGCTGATGGAGTGTTATGACGCGGCGGGCGAGGCGTTTGGATGGGCCGATTACGACCCGACCATCGGCGCCTTCACCGACGGCGACGACCTGGTCGGCTGGGGCTGCGCCACCGCCGCCTATCCGACGCAGATGTCGCCCTGTTCGGTGCGGGTCCACCTGGACATCACCGGCAAGGCCAAGGTGATGGTGGCCAGCCACGACCTGGGAACCGGCGCCTATACCGTCCTGGCACAGGCGGCGGCGAACGCGCTTGGCGTTCCCGTCGACAGCGTCAGCGTCGAGTTGGGGGACACGCGCCTGCCGCCCGGCACCATCGCCGGCGGGTCGGTCAGCACCGCGTCAAACGTCAGCGTAATCGAGATTGCTTGCACCTCGATCCTCGAACGGCTTGGCACGACGGCCGGGGCGATGAACCCCGAGGAGGCCTTCGGCAACTTCGGCCAGAGCGCGATCGAGGAATACGCCGAATGGGTGCCCCCCGCTGCCGGCGAGGGGGCCGGCAAGTCGCTCTATAATGGCCGGGTGCGCATCGTGGGCGGCGCCGAGGAGAAATACGTGGCCTTCGCCTTCGGCGCCGAATACGCCGAGGTTCGCATCAACCGCTATACTCGAGAGATCCGCGTCCCGCGCCTGATCGGCGCCTTCGCCGCCGGGCGGATCATGAACGAAAAGACCGCCCGGTCGCAGTATCTGGGCGGGATGATCTGGGGCCTGGGCCACGCGCTTCTGGAAAAGACCGAAATCGACCCGCGGACCGGGGCGGTGATGAACGACAACATCTCGGAATACCTGATGCCGGTGAATGCCGACGTGCAGGACTTGCGCGCGATCCTGGTCCCCGAGACGGACACCAAGGTCAACCCCGCCGGCATCAAGGGCATCGGAGAGATCGGCATCGTCGGCACCGCCGCCGCCATCGCCAATGCCGTTCATCACGCAACCGGCATCCGCGTCCGCAAGCTGCCGATCCGGATCGAGGACATTATGGAAATCTAAGGCCCGTGGACATTCATAGTTCACATGCTATCTAGGTGTCCGATCCCGGATGATCACATAGATCCTCGCCGGACGGCGCTTTTCGTGGCAAGATCTATCCTTGGCGAGGTTCGGGACGGGAGGCGAGGATGCTGATCTCTCTTCACAAGCAG
>NZ_JAOTBE010000117.1 GCF_026162645.1 Paracoccus rhizosphaerae | reverse complement strand
CCGAGGCGGACATCTACCTCTGCGGCCCGCGCCCCTTCCTGCGCCACTTCGTCACCGGCCTGCGCGACGCCGGCATTCCCGCCGACCGCATCCACTTCGAGTTCTTCGGCCCCGCCGACGAGCAACTGGCAGCGTGAAGGGGGGAAGGGGCATTAGCGTTAAAAGCATGGCAGCGGCGTTGGCGCTCTGATTGGTGATCAAAGTTCACATCGCGCCTGCGGCAAGCCAACTCCGCCAGACGCCGGCCACTGCCGCTTCTAGTTCAAGACAGACAGATTGCGGCACAATGCGGTGGGCGATCATGCGCAAGCCGTGACCAAGGCCGGGAGGCACAGGTATCTGGAGAGGGAACTTCCGGCAGGCCGCCCGACCGCGCCTGACGTTGCAGGTGCTGTCCGTCCTGCAACGTCGTCCTAAGCGATCACAGGTCCGTTCCTCCACCACCGGTCAGGGACCGCATGACTTCAGGATGGGGATCCGATGAGCGTTGGGTCGCGGGCCTTGGCCGGCATGGCCGCCCGACATTTCGACGGCGCTAACAGCGCGGGCCTGTCCAACAAGCCCCGCAGATCGGCGGGGAGCTTTAACGACCGGAAAGCCTCGCTCAGCGGCGTCACGGTGTTTGAGGTCAAGCGGCTGGAGGCGCTTGGAGGCGATCACGCCGGGTGAAGAAGCTGCCGGACCGGCAGATGCCGAATCTGGCGGCCGCACTAGTCTGCGAAGATCGCCAGTGCTGTCAGGAGCGCCGCGGTCGCAGGCCCGAGTCTATGGTAACGGCGGGCGTGCCGGGACATCGCAAGTTGTCCGTTGCGGCGCAGCGTGCGGCGGTCACGAGGCTGCGCGGCTGATGGTGCGAACGCCGAAATGAACGCGGGTGGTTCGGCTGACGGCTGCTCTTTGTCTTGCTGCACCGCGTGGGTGGCTTAGCCGGAACCGACCAGCAATGCGCAACCAAGCAGTCCCCATCAACCCGCCTCGGCTGCAGGGGCTGTCGCGAAGATCCTCTCGCCTGTCCGCCGCTCGAGTTGTGCAAGGCGCGCGACCAGCCTTTCGCGCACGGTGCAGGCAACCTCCCACGAGGTGTTGGGATCGTGACAGGGCACGCTGAACCAGACCTCGATCCCGAAGATGTCCTGGTCCGAGACGTTGACGCTCGATCCGTCGAGGTCGCCCATGTTCTGGCCGACCTCGATCGCCGCGACCTCTTGCAGGACATCGTCGAACTCGTGGCGAAGCCTGTCGACGTCGACATGCGGATCAAGTTTGAATTTGAGGACGCGAAGCATGGCCGGATCCTGCAGCGTCCAGTTCGAGAATGTCTCGGACGCGAACTCCTCGACGGGCACGATCAGGCGGGTGCTGTCCCAGTTGCGAAGCTGGACATAGGTCATGTTGATGCGTTCAACATGGCACAGGTCGCCCTTGAAGACGACGCGGTCGCCGACGCGGGCCGATTGGTTCAGCGCGATCTGCAGCGACGCCATGATGTTGCTGAGCACGTTCCGGGCGGCGTAGCCAAGGATGATCGTCAGGGCGCCCGCCGAGGTCAGAAGCGAAAGCCCCAGATTTTCTGCCAGATCCGCCGAGGACAGAACCACCCCTGCGCCGATCAGGAAGACGATGACCACCAGCACCCGCTGCGCCGCGTTCAGGCGGGTCGCCAGAATGCGGGATTCGGCCTGGTCGGCGACCGTCAGATCGACATCCTCGCCCGGAGCGATCAGCGCGTTCAGAAGCGCCTCGACGCCGCTGACGATGAACAGCAGAAGGGCCGTGACAAAGCCTGTCGCGATGGCTGGCGCCAGGAAGATGTCGATTCGGCCGGAGAACACGAAGATGCGGCCGGTGACCCACCAGATCAGCGCGGTCACGCTGGCGATGACCAGCGGCCAGGATGCAGCGCGGAAGACGCCCGATGCGACCACGCCCGTGGCATGGCGGCCCGCGACCCTCAGGATGCGGTGGACGACCCAGCCCAGGCAGAAGGCGCTGAGGATCAGCACCGGCAGGCCGATCCATTCCCAACGCATTAGGCCGCCGACCGTCGTCTCGCGCGTCCATTCGGGTAGGGCGGTTTCGAAGCGCGACGGGCCGTAGACGCGGTGCAGGGCGGGGACGTCCTGAACCGTCTCGGCGGGAAAGATCCACAGGGGTTGAACCGACCCGTCGGGTTGGATGCGGTTCAGCCGGATCGCGGCGGGGACGGGGTCCAAAGCCAGATCGCGCAGCAGAAGCGATCGCCGCGGCTCTCCGGCTTTGGCGGCAGTGTCGCCACCCTCGGTCTGCAGGCCGTCGGGGCGGTCCAGCAGCAGCGACCAGTCCAGAACGACCTTGCGGGCGATGATGTCGTGAAGCTGCTTCGCCAACCGGGGGCCGTCGGTCGCCTGCCGCTCTGGCGGCAGTTCGCCGAGGTCGAGGACATGCGCAGCGGCACTCCAGTCCTCGTCCCGGGCGGCGCGGAGAAAACTGCCCATCGCCGCGCGCGGGGTCCTGCGGTCGATGCGGTCTGGCGCGGGCCCGAGGCCGGTGTTCAGCGGCGGCGCCTGGAACATCGCCTCGGCGGCCTGCTCCTCGTTCTGTGCATGGGCAGGGGGCAGGGCGGTGATGACCAGTGTCAGAAGCAGCACAAGAAGCTTCACGATCCGCATCATCATGACGACGCCCGCACGATCGTGTGTCGCTCGGCCCAGGCCCTTGCCGCTGCAAGGTCATCCCCGTCGGACGACTTTCCCAGGTGACGCCCAAGAAGCCTGAGGGCGGACACAATCTCGGATGACGGGGACAGTGTTCCGCGCCGGGCCATGTCACACAGTTCGGCAATGGCGGTCGGAAAGTCCATCACCGGATCGCCGGGAACGAAAAACCGCGGCAGGGGGGATGCGGTCAGCATCACCACGACGCCCAGAAGATCGGGTCCCAGGCCCTCGATCCGTTCTGCGGCTGCGCCGTCTGGCGTTGCGGATTTCAGAAACCGGAAGCGGCTGGCGAAGGTCCGGGCACTGTTCGTCGTCTGCACGATGCTCAGCAGGAAGCTGACCGACAGCGTCAGCACGATCATGCCGTTCAGCGCCACGATCATCGACAGCATGTCCCAACCGCCGCTGGTGACGGTCACGGTCGACGCGCCCAATGTCGACAGCGTGGAGCCGGCGAAAGCGATCGTCTCGACCATCGTCGCAGGCGCGCCGGTGTCCGGATGCCACAGGGACCGCCCGCTTCGGAAGATCAGGACATAGCCGACAAGGTGCAGCAGCACCCAGGTCCCCGCTATGGCGAACAGGATCGAGGGCCCCAGCAGGCCGCGGATGGATACTCCCCGGCGACGCTCCAGGGCCGCGGCGGCGCTGGACCCCAGGCGCCACAGCACGTCGCCGATCGTGCGGCTGATGAACCCCGTGCCGCTCAGGCTGACGGTGGTCCGCAGGAAGTCGTAGGACACGACGAGGATGATGACCACGCCGAACACGCTCAGCACCACCCCGCCCATCAGGCTGTCACCTTGTCGACGGTCCGACCGGTCATGCAAAGTCCTCTGGCTAAGAGGGTGCGACAACACCGTCCGCCGTGATGCTGCCCGACCCTGCGTGGCTGGAGGTGCAAAAACGTCTGCTTCCAGTGAGAGTTCCCGCCGGCAGCGTCGTCGGTGTCAGGTCTTGCGGTTCAACCAGCGGGCAAACCGGCCCAGGGTCAGCCCCTGGACGAGAATCGCGAAGACCACGACCACATACGTCGCTGCAAGGATCAGCGCCTTCCACTCGCTCTCTGGCAGCGACAGCGCCAGCGCGATCGAGATGCCGCCCTTTAGCCCGCCCCAGGTCATCAGCGGCACCACGTCCCGACTTTCGTGACGGAACGGACGCAGAAGAAGGATCGGCAGCGCCACCGACAGAAGGCGCCCCAGAAGCGCAAGAACGACGGCGGCAGGCAGGACGGCGGCCATGTTCGCGCTTGGGCTCAGCTGAAAGATCTCCATCCCGATCATCAGGAACAGCGTCGCGTTCAAGATCTCGTCGATCAGGCGCCAGAAACCGTCGACATAGGTGCGGGTTTCCTCGGACATCGCGTCGCGCCGCCCGACATTGCCAATCATCAGTCCGGCGACGACCGCCATGATGGGCGCCGAGACCTCAAGCGCCAGGGCCAGCTCGTAACCGCCGAATGCCAGTGCCAGCGTCAGCATCACCTCCAGCGGATATTCGTTCATGCGGCGCATGATCTGGAAGACGCCCCAGCCAAGGGCCATCCCCAAAACCGCGCCGCCGACGGCCTCTCGGAGGAACAGCGTGACGGCGTCGGCAAGTTCAATGGCCTGGCCGTGGCCGTGGGCGTTGCCGAAGGCCAGCGACGTCAGCAGCAGGAAGACGACATAGCCGACGCCGTCGTTGAAGAGAGACTCGCCCGCGATCTTCGTCTCGAGGCTCTGGCGGATCCCCGCGTCCTGCAAGATGCCCAACACTGCCACGGGATCGGTCGGCGAGATCAGCGCGCCGAAGACCAGCGCGATCAGAAGGGGCGCGCCGCTGGCCCAGGAAAAGCCGACCCCGATGAAGATCGTCGATATCGCCACGCCCAGTGTCGCCATCAGGAAGACCGGCAGGGCCTCGCGCTTCAGATCCTCCAGCGACACGTGCAGCGCCCCGGCAAAGAGCAGCAGACCCAGCATCGCATCCAGAAGCGAGGTCGAGAACTCCATCGACGCGACCAGCTCGCGGACTTGGTCCGCAAGCTGCAGACCGGGGGCATAATGATCGACACCCAGGATCGCGACCGAGCCGAGAAGCGCGATGACCATGATCCCGATGGAGGCGGGGAGCTTGAGGAGGAAATAGTTGATGCTGCCGGACGCCGCGGACAGCACCAGGATGACGGAGGCAATCTGGAGCGGCGTCATCGAAGATCCCTTCATCTGGCTAACGTGCAGGCAAGGCCCTTGGGTTCAACTTGCGCGACGGCAATGCGTTCAGCAGAAAATCGGGCACCGTGTCCGTGTCGCCTATAGCGGCTCGATTTCTGAGGCCCGAATTCAGCCGTCGCTGCCACTGACGTTGGACATAGCCAGCAATGCGACAGGTCAGTCATGGGGATACCGGGTCGATCAGTGCGACATCATCAAGCGTCGGCGCACGGCTAGCCTTTGGCCATTCGTGGCTACCCTGGGGTCATAAGGTCACCCAGAATGGCTGCGGCGATTTAAGATGGCAGCGACTGCGGCGTCGAAGCCGGAGGCCGGCGCGGCCGTCTAGCTGTTTGATCCCACGGTTTGATGGTGCGATCCTTTTTCAGGAATGGTGGAGTGCGCCCCTCGGGCTGGACAGCTTGAGCTGAAGATTTTGACCGGGGCGCGGTTCTGATAAGGAGAAC
>NZ_JAOTBE010000116.1 GCF_026162645.1 Paracoccus rhizosphaerae | reverse complement strand
GTCATCTCGTGGCCGGCTTCGACATCCGGAGACGCTTCGCCGGCCACGCCCGCCGTAGCGCCCAGACCCGTCATGCATTAAGACTGAAACCGGACCACCCGATGGGGGCAGGTCAGTCGCGTACTTAAGACACAAGCCTTTAAGAAGTAAAGAAGCCAATGTAGTGCAGAGGAGCAGGGATGGGACCTTGTGCAAGAGCAGCATCTAGTCTTGGAGCGCGTATAACGCGGCCTGCAGTTGCATTGTATGGAGATTTGAATGAGTAAAACGATTGCTGCGAACTCGGACAGTGATTCTTTTCACGTAAACAGCGAGTTTTGGTCGGGAAAGCGCGTGTTTCTGACGGGACATACCGGCTTCAAAGGTAGCTGGATGCTGCATTGGCTGGAGATGCTTGGTGCTGTCACCCGCGGCTATGCCCTGCCGCCCGACACCAAGCCCTCGATGTTCGAGCAAACAAGAGCGTCCGAGATTTGCGATCATGTTCTGGGCGATATCCGAGATGCCGGGGCGCTGCGCGAGGCGTTGGTTTCGTTCCAACCGGACATCGTCATCCACGCAGCCGCTCAGCCCTTGGTACGCCGGTCCTACCAGGAGCCGGTCGAGACCTTTTCCAGCAATGTCATGGGAACGATCAACCTTCTCGAGGCCTGCCGAGCCTGTGAAAGCGTGGCATCAATCGTCATCGTCACGACCGACAAGTGCTACGCCAACGCTGAATGGCCCTTCGCCTATCGCGAGAACGATCCCATGGGCGGCAAGGATCCCTATAGCGCCTCCAAGGCCTGCGCCGAGCTTCTGACCCACGCCTGGCGTGAGTCCTTCTTTTCCTCCAATTCCCCGTTATCTCGTCAGGTTCCGGTATCCTCCGCACGGGCCGGCAACGTCTTCGGCGGCGGTGACTACTCCAAGGATCGTTTGCTTCCCGATGCCGTTCGCGCCTTCACCAGGGGCGAACAGCTGATCATCCGGTCTCCCGATGCCGTGCGGCCTTGGCAACATTGTCTTGAACCGATTGCCGGCTACCTGCGCCTTGCCCGCGCCTGTTACGAGGGCGGCACGACGTATGCTCAAGGGTACAACTTTGGTCCCGCTGCCGAACAGCTGCTGGCGGTGGGCGATCTTGCAACGGCATTCGCGGAACGCTGGGGCGAAGGCGCAGGCTGGCAACATCGGCCGGGCGAAGCGCATCTGAAGGAGGCAGGCCTTCTACTCCTTGACTCAGGCCTTGCGCAACGTACGCTTGGCTGGCGCCAGTTGAGCGATGTCTTTGCAGGACTCGACGCGACTGTGGCATGGTATAAGGCTGCCGCCGACAATGCCTCTGCAGCGGAACTTTTGACATTAACCCGGACACAAATTGCAGACCTAGCAGGCGCACCTATGCCCGCCGGGTCCTTTTCGACCCATTGAAGGACAAGTCGATGCGCTTCACTCCGACGACCCTTGCGGGCGCAGTTTTGATCGAACCTGAGCTCCGCGAGGATGCACGAGGACACTTTGCCCGCACCTTTTGCGAGGCCGAGTTCGCGGCGGCCGGACTTGAACGCCGGTTTCCGCAGCAAAACCATTCCTACAATCATGTTGCTGGCACCTTGCGAGGGATGCACTTCCAGCATGCGCCCGACACCGAGGTGAAGGTGGTAAGGTGCACGCGCGGCGCCATCCGCGATGTCATCATCGACCTGCGCCGTGATTCCAGCAGCTATCTTCAGTGGGAGGCTTTCGAACTGACCGAAGAAAATGGCCGCCAGCTTTATGTTCCCAAGGGGTTCGCCCATGGCTACGTGACCCTCACAGACCAAAGCGCTGTCAGCTATCTTGTGTCGACCCCCTATGCGCCCGCGGCGGAAGGCGGCGTGCGCTGGAATGATCCCGCTTTCGGCATTGACTGGAAGATGGAGGTCATGCAGATCTCGGAGAAAGATGCAAGCTGGCCCGACTATCGGCCGCACGAGTGGGGACTGGCCTAATGCTGATCGTGGATACGGCGCTTGCGGCGCGCGCTGAGTCAGGCAACCCGCTTCGTTTCGGCATGATCGGCGCCGGCTACATGGGACGCGGGATCGCGAACCAAGTGCTGAACTACATGCCCGGAATGGAACTGTCAGCGATCTGCAACCGCAGCCTGCCAGCCGCAATTGCCGCCTATGCTGATTTTGGTGTCCCGCGCGATCGAATTATTGAGGTTAACACTGTCGATCAACTGGAGGACGCACTGCGGGCCGGACGTTTTGCGGTCACGTCGGACCCTGCAGTGCTGTGCGAAGCCCCCAGCCTGGAAGCGCTGGTCGAGGCGACGGGTCATGTGGAGCATGGGGCGCAGGTGACGATGCAGGCCATCGCGGGCGGCAAGCACCTAGTGCTGATGAATGCCGAACTGGATGCAACGGTCGGTCCACTGCTTCGGCAGAAAGCGGATGCCGCGGGTGTCATTCTAAGTGGCTGCGATGGCGATCAGCCGGGGGTCCAGTTGAACCTTTTGCGCTTTGTCCAGAGCATCGGCCTGATCCCTCGGGTTTGCGGTAACATCAAAGGGTTGCAGGACCGTTATCGCACGCCTGAAACGCAGGCGGCCTATGCAAAGCAATGGGGACAGACACCTCATATGGTAACAAGCTTTGCTGACGGAACCAAAATCTCGTTCGAGCAAGCCATCGTCGCCAATGCGACCGGAATGCAGGTTGCCCAACGCGGCATGATCGGCATGGATCATCGAGGCTCGGTGGACGAAATGACGGGGATGTATGACCTAGACCGCCTGCGTGAACTGGGCGGCATCGTGGATTATGTGGTCGGCGGCCTGCCCTCACCCGGCGTCTATGTATTTGCCGAGGCGCAGGACAAGGTTCAGGCCCATTACCTGAACTACGGGAAATTAGGGCAGGGACCACTCTACAGCTTCTATATTCCTTATCACCTGATGATTTTTGAGGTTCCGCTGTCGGTCGCACGCGTGACGCTGTTCGGCGACCGCGTGATTGCGCCAAAGGCGGGGCCGGTGGTCGATGTCATCGCGGCGGCAAAGTGCGATCTGGACGAGGGAGCGGTTCTCGACGGGCTAGGCGGCTTCCTGACTTATGGGCTGTGCGATAACTACTCAGTTTCTCGCGCCGAGAACCTGCTGCCGATGGGCATTGCGGCCGGCGCCCGGATGCGCCGCCGCGTACCAAAGGACCAAGTTCTAACCTACGAGGACGTGGAACTTCCCGTGGGAAGCCTTGCTTGCGCCCTGCGGGCTGAACAGGACAGAATATTCCAGCCTTGAGCAGTTCACGCTAGAATGTAACCATCCGCACCGCCTTTGACATTTGGGGCAGGCAAGCAGGATTCTAATATCGATGGCCTCAAACCTCGACGCCATTTTAGATTCGCAAGGAGGTTGATGTTCCGCTAGGTCAGCATTTTATAGTTGCCGCCCTTGATGTAGACCGCATTTTACCCGTGGTGGTTTGTGATCGAAAGAATTCACCCTCAAGTGTTCATGAGTGTAATTGCTCAAGAAGCACCTGGCTAATCCTGTTTGTTCGTTTTGGTGCACCAGCAGACCTAAGGCCCTTTGACGCCTTAAGCGAGCCTCGTCCGTCAGATTGTGGCGTGAGCTAACAGCATTCCTGATGGCCTCTCTAGGTTTTTTCAGCTTCGTTATTGATCTAGGTTGCATTCCGCTTTCAAAGAGCCTCGCATTTCCGCTACGATACGCAACGCAGCGTCGCGCCACGGGACGCTAATAACTGGAGGCAGACCCTGACTGCATTACCCAACATGTTCGACCCCGCAGAAGGGCCGATGAAAGCGTCGGTCGGACGTGGAATTATAGCCACCGGCGGGGCGCAAGCGTTTAAGCTCGCTTTACAAGTTGTCTCGGTAATCGTGCTGTCACGCTTGCTGACCCCAGATGATTTCGGACTAGTGGCCATGGCTGGGCCAGTCCTGGCTTTCATAGCTCTGTTCCAAAACTTAGGGTTGACCCAAGCCACTGTCCAGCGCCCTCGGATCGGCCACAGCGAAGTGAACTTTCTTTTCTGGATCAATGTCTCAGCCAGTGTTGTCGTGGCCGCTGCACTAGTAGCAGTCGCGCCCCTTGCAGCTAATTTTTACGGTGAGCCGCGGGTCGGACCGCTGATAGCGGCGATGGCGCTTCCAGTATTGCTAACTGGAAGCGGTGCGCAGCACAGCGCGCTGCTAAATCGCCGCATGGAATTTGGAAGACTTGCGCGAATTGACATAGCAGCGGGGGTAACGAGCTTAGTTACAGCAATTGTTTGGGCTAGTGTCGCGCCGTCTTACTGGGCACTGTGGGGGGCCTCGGTTGCCGGGGCACTAGTCGGAATCGTTATGGTCTGGATAAGTTCTCCGTGGCGGCCATCCTGGCCGGGGCATATTGGCGACGGATGGTCGATGGTGGGATTCGGAGCAGGACTAACAGGGTTCAACTTCGCCAACTTTTTCGGTCGAAACCTTGACAATATTTTGATAGGAAAGTTTTGGGGCGGCTTTCAATTAGGGCTTTATGAACGAGCCTATAAGCTTCTTTTATTTCCTTTAACTCAGATTACCAACCCGCTATCGCGAGTAATGGTTCCTGCCCTATCGCGCCTGGCTGCAGAACCCGACCGGTATCGCCGGGCCTATTTGAGGGTAATACGGCTAGTTTTGCTGGCAACGCTACCCGGCGTAGCCATGAGCATCGCTATGGCCGATATTTTAATTCCCTTTCTATTGGGTGATCAATGGGCAGAAAGCGCAAAGATTTTTGCAGTGCTCGGTTTCGCTGGACTGATGGGGCCGCTAAACAATCCTGCCGGCTGGCTGTTTGTCAGCCAAGGCAGGTCCCGTGATTTCTTTTACTGGGGTTTGGCTACAGCAGGGTTTGCCGTTGTGGCCTTCTCGATCGGAATCATGTGGGGTGCTGTTGGTATTGCATTTTCCCTCTCAATCAGCGAGTATATCAAGACGCCAATCCTGTGGTTATATGTTGGGCGCCGAGGGCCGCTTGGAATTGCGGACATTATAGGTGCTGCATGGCCGTTCTTACTCGGCGCACATCTTGTGGTGCCTGCTCTGTGGGTATTAACTCCGTACCTTCCTCAAGCGCCGCTGCCTGCTGTAGTCCTTAGCCTGCTGTTTGCCTACGCTGCCGTAGCCTTCCTGGCAAGCTTTAGTGCATCGGGGCGCGAAACGCTGCGAGAATTGGTGAAATTATAGTAGATTTTATTGGAATATTTCGCAAATAACATTTCGAGGGAACCTAATTGTCACTTCCTACGTGATTATGCGGCCTCTTTCTGAACAGGTACGGCCTTTGTTTTTGCCAGTTCTTTAGGGTCTGTCCAGCCCCGAGTGCGGGTGGTTTTCGTTGTACAACTCAATCACAGAACGCCCACAGGACTGATGAGCGTGAGCTTCTTTAACCGTGGCATCCGTGGGCGGGACGACGGGTTTATGTCCAGGCGGTCGTTGAGAAGGCCAGCCAGCCGGCATTTTGTTGTAGCCTGACCGGCATCGCATCCGATCGCTGGCTCCGGCGTGGATGTTTGGTCGGGCCACCAGCCA
>NZ_JAOTBE010000115.1:2500-5644 GCF_026162645.1 Paracoccus rhizosphaerae | reverse complement strand
CCTTCAGGTTATGAGCCTGACGAGCTACCGGGCTGCTCTACCCCGCGCCAATTTTGTCCTGATCGTGTTGTCGTTGAGAGAGATTTGCGTGTCTTTCCAGGTCTGGCGGTGACCTACTCTCCCACGTCTTGAGACGCAGTACCATTGGCGCAGCGGCACTTAACGGCCGAGTTCGGGATGGGATCGGGTGTTTTGCTCGCGCTAGGGCCACCAGACCGGGAAAGACACGCTCAGCGTCGCCCCTTTCGGGGTTTTGGTTGTCCAAGGATGCATTGGAGGAGACGCTGCGTCTGTGCTTGTGGCACTTGGGCAGTCTGTCTTCTTCCGGATCAAATCAAGCCTATCGAGCCATTAGTACCGGTCAACTGAATGCATTGCTGCACTTACATCTCCGGCCTATCGACGTGGTGGTCTTCCACGGCTCTCAAGGGAGACCTTGTTTTGAGGGGGGCTTCACGCTTAGATGCCTTCAGCGTTTATCCTGTCCGTTCATAGCTACCCTGCACTGCCGTTGGCACGACAACAGGTCCACCAGTGGAACGTTCACCCCGGTCCTCTCGTACTAGGGGCAACTCCTCTCAAGTCTCCAACACCCACGGCAGATAGGGACCGAACTGTCTCACGACGTTCTAAACCCAGCTCACGTACCTCTTTAAACGGCGAACAGCCGTACCCTTGGGACCTGCTCCAGCCCCAGGATGAGATGAGCCGACATCGAGGTGCCAAACGATGCCGTCGATATGGACTCTTGGGCATCATCAGCCTGTTATCCCCAGCGTACCTTTTATCCGTTGAGCGATGGCCCTTCCACTCGGGACCACCGGATCACTATGGCCGTCTTTCGACTCTGCTCGACTTGTCAGTCTTGCAGTCAGGCTGGCTTCTGCCATTGCACTCAACGAGCGATTTCCGACCGCTCTGAGCCAACCTTCGCGCGCCTCCGTTACTGTTTGGGAGGCGACCGCCCCAGTCAAACTACCCACCACGCAGGGTCCCGGACCCGGATAACGGGCCGCGGTTAGACATCAAGAGTGCGAAGGGCGGTATCTCAAGGATGGCTCCACGGGAACTGGCGTCCCCGCTTCAAAGCCTACCGCCTATCCTGCACATCGCAATCCTGATGCCAGTGCGAAGTTGTAGTAAAGGTGCATGGGGTCTTTCCGTCTAACCGCGGGAAGTCTGCATCTTCACAGACAATTCAATTTCGCTGAGTCCACATTTGAGACAGCGGGGAAGTCGTTACGCCATTCGTGCAGGTCGGAACTTACCCGACAAGGAATTTCGCTACCTTAGGACCGTTATAGTTACGGCCGCCGTTTACCGGGGCTTCAATTCAAGGCTTGCACCTCTCCTTTTAACCTTCCGGCACCGGGCAGGCGTCAGACCCTATACGTCGTCTTACGACTTCGCAGAGCCCTGTGTTTTTAGTAAACAGTCGCCACCCCCTGGTTTGTGCCCCCGGCCTCTGCTTGCGCAAAAACCGGGCCTCCTTCTCGCGAACTTACGGAGGTATTTTGCCGAGTTCCTTAAATGTGGTTCTCTCAAGCGCCTTGGTATTCTCTACCAGTCCACCTGTGTCGGTTTCGGGTACGGTCTTGTGGAGGGCTATTTCCAGGGACCGCTCACCAGCCCCTCCAATCCGATAAGGAGGAACGAGCTCTGCGATCCGTCACCATCTCCTGGCCCAGGAATATTAACCTGGTTCCCATCGACTACGCCTTTCGGCCTCGCCTTAGGGGCCGGCTTACCCTGCTCAGATTAGCTTTAAGCAGGAACCCTTGGACTTTCGGCGACAGGGTCTCTCACCCTGTTTGTCGCTACTCATGTCAACATTCTCACTTCTGATCACTCCACCGGTTGCCTCACGGCCCGGCTTCACAGTCAGAACATTGCCTCCGTTACCCTTTGCAGGGCAAAAGAGGCAGCGTTCTATATCACAGAACGCTCCGCTACCACGCACAACAAGTGTGCATCCAAAGCTTCGGCTCGTGGCTTGAGCCCCGTTACATCTTCGCCGCAAGACCTCTTGATTAGACCAGTGAGCTGTTACGCTATCTTTAAAGGATGGCTGCTTCTAAGCCAACCTCCTGGTTGTTTTGGAAGTCTCACATGCTTTCCCACTTAGCCACGAATTGGGGGCCTTAGCTGTTGGTCAGGGTTGTTTCCCTCTCCACGACGGACGTTAGCACCCGCCGTGTGTCTCCCGGACAGTTCTCTTGGGTATTCGGAGTTTGCTTAGACTCAGTAAGGCTGTGGGCCCCCATCATCCATGCAGTGCTCTACCCCCCAAGGAATACATCCGAGGCGCTACCTAAATAGCTTTCGCGGAGAACCAGCTATCTCCGAGTTTGATTGGCCTTTCACCCCTAGGCACAAGTCATCCCGACCTTTTTCAACAGGTGTGGGTTCGGACCTCCAGTACGTGTTACCGTACCTTCATCCTGCTCATGCCTAGATCACTCGGTTTCGGGTCTGATCCGTCTGACTCATTCGCGCATTTAACACTCGCTTTCGCTGCGCCTACACCTAGCGGCTTAAGCTTGCCAGACAGACCAAGTCGTTGACCCATTATACAAAAGGTACGCCGTCACCCCTCAAGGGGGCTCCGACTGCTTGTAGGCGTCCGGTTTCAGAAACTGTTTCACTCCCCTCGTCGGGGTGCTTTTCACCTTTCCCTCACGGTACTGGTTCGCTATCGGTCAGTAAGGAGTACTTAGCCTTCGAGGGTGGTCCCCCGATCTTCAGACAGGATTTCACGTGTCCCGCCCTACTTAATGCGTCCGATCGAACTTCCCATACGGGGCTGTCACCCTCTATGGCCGATCTTTCCAGATCGTTCCGGTCATTCTTTCGGCTCGGCTGGTCCGCGTTCGCTCGCCACTACTAGCGGAGTATCTGTTGATTTCCTTTCCTCCGGGTACTTAGATGTTTCAGTTCCCCGGGTTCGCTTCTTTAACCCTATGTGTTCAGGTCAAAGATACCTGGTTATGCCCACTGTTGATATCCGCAAGGATAACAACAGCAAACATTCAGGTGGGTTTCCCCATTCGGAGATCCATGGATCAAAGCCTATTCTCAGCTCCCCATGGCTTATCGCAGAGTATCACGTCCTTCATCGCCTCTTACTGCCAAGGCATCCACCAA
>NZ_JAOTBE010000114.1 GCF_026162645.1 Paracoccus rhizosphaerae | reverse complement strand
GGAAGACAGCTCGGGAGTTCCTGCAGCACATGCTCGAGGCCGTGCCATATCAGGTTCACACCGTCCTTACTGACAACGGCATTCAGTTCGCGGAGCAGCCTCGGAACCGCAATACAATCTACTCCAGGCCCATGCGCTTCGACATGATCTGCGAGGGCGAGACCTTGTCCGCCATCGGTCCGAGGACAATGGTCGAGCGGCATTGAGCACCGCCTCACGAAGCCCAACCACCCGTGGAGTTTGGAGGGTCAGAAAACAGTCCGGTGGCCTGTTTTCCCGACAAACGGTCAGGTCGAGCGGATGAACCGCACGATCAAGGCCACGGTCAAACGCTTCCACTACGATAGCCACGATCAGCTGCGGACGCACCTCGCGGACTTCATGGCAGCCTATAACTTCGCCCGCCGGCTCAAGATCCTCGCCAGCCATGGTCCTCGGACCGATGGCGGACCATGGCTGGCCTTCACGCCTTACGAATTCATCTGCAAGATCTGGACATCCGAGCCCGACAGATTCATCCTAAACCCGATCCACCAGATGCCGGGACTGAACACCTAGCGCGTCCAAACCCGACCTTCGGATTCTTGTCCTTCGTGCGCGAGGATGAGGTGAAAGTGCTTGATATGTGCGTCGACGATGCCATCAAGTCGGTGATCTCCGCTGGTGTTGTTTATCCGAGCAACACGGCCGCGGCCCAGCTCGCCGTTCCGGGTGGGGCCGGTTTAGCAAAAATGAAGAGGCCTGTGATGACTTTGATCCTGGATGGTGCCGAATTCCAACGAGAAGAGCTACATGCACAGGTGGTGGGCCTGGGCATCCTCAACAGGGACAATGGTCAGCTCTTCCATGAAGGGCCTTCTACGCCTGCAGGCGGAGACAGCGTGATGCCAGGAAACGTGGTTGCGCCTCCAGTGACCGCCCCCGGGCAGGGTGCTGGCGCCCAGACCAGACTTGAGCAGACGCCTGACGGTGAAATGTCCGGAGCATATCTCGCAGGCAGCGACAGCCGACAGGGGGGCGCTTTCGCCGGAAGCCGAGCTGCAGATCTACCGGGATTCAGCGCCGCAGACACGGTTGCTCAAGATGGGCATGCAGAGGCTCGATTGACTGCCGCGGCCGGTAACCGCCCCCTCCCCGTCCGTGCGGAAGCAGTCGGAACCTCCGCCGGGCAGACCGGCGCCTCACAGGTCGGCGCCGGTGGCATCGAAATCAACATTCCGGCGGCTGAAGGGCGGATCGTAGGGACCGGCGCCAGCGACCATCTCGTCGGTGGCATCGGCACGGAGATCATGTTCGGCGGGAATGGCGACGACGTGATCAACGGTCGAGGTGGCCGCAGCCTGCTCACCAAGGGCGATGTGGAAGACACCTTCGTCTCTCTGCCACAGGATGTCGGCACGGTATCTGGACCTGGGCCCATCATTGATTTTTGCGCCTTGGACAGGATCGGTCTCAGCGACTTTGGTCTTTACCTTGCTAAGGGGGACGCATTCGGAGGTACCCCCGGCGAGCTTCTCATCCGCAATGTCGGAAGTGCCGTCAGCCTCATCGGAGATCTTGACGGCGTTGGTCGGCAGGATTTTACGATCTTCGCGACCGGCGGCAGTGCAGATAATTCCGACCAGATCATCCTAGCTGGTAACGTTGATGGCGGTGCGCCTGTTGATCCCGATCCGACCAATCCCGCGCCGATCGACCTCACTCCGCCGGCGGTCGTCAACCCGGAGATCCTGACGAACCCGTCGGTGGGTGTCGGCCTGAACGGCGTTACCGACTGGACGTCACAGATGCCCTTCATCGACATCTTCAAGACATCCCGCCCGTGGGTGGGGCACCTCGAGGGGCAATGGGGCGGCGCCACGAAGGAGCAGATCGAGGCCGTCTCGGATGCCGACGGCTACCTGACGGAGCTTCCCGCAGGAGTGACCCATGTGAGCGCCCTTCTCCTCACCGAGCTGCCGGCCGAGATGACATCCATGTCGGGGAGATACCGGCTGGCCTATCACGGCCACGGGGACATCACGATCAACCACGCCAGCAACGTAGTCTACGGCGACGGAGAGATCTGGTTCGACTACGAGCCGCGCGGCAACAACCTCATCAGCATCGATATCACCGGGATCAACGGCTCCGACTATGTCCGCGATATCTCGGTAGTCCAGGAGAAGAACATTTCTGCTTTCGAAGAGGGCAGGATCTTCAACCCGGACTGGATCAAGCTGATCGACGACATGCGGTCACTCCGATTCATGGACTGGCAGGCCACGAACAACTCCGCGCAGACGGAGTGGAGCGACCGCGCGAACGTATCAGACGCAACCTGGGGATCCGAGGCAGGTGTGCCGCTGGAGATCATGGTCCAACTGGCCAATGAAACCGGAACCGATCCCTGGTTCAACATCCCCCATCTGGCGACGGAAGACTACATCCGCAACTTCGTCACTTATGTGAAGGATTATCTGGACCCGGACCTGAAGCCATATTTCGAGTATTCAAATGAGGTGTGGAACTGGGGGTTCGGACAGGCGCACTGGGCCCACCAGGAAGGGCAGAAATTGTGGCCTGGCGTAGGAGACGCCTGGGTCCAGTTCTACGGCATGAAGGCCGCGGAGATGGCGCAGGTCATCGACGAGATCTACGGCCCGAACGCCAATGCGCTCGTCAACAAGGTGATCTCGACGCAAACAGGCTGGCGGGGTCTTGAAGCGGGTGTCCTTGAAGCTCCCAACGCTGTTGCGGGCGGCTCGGCGCAACCGGCGTCACTCTTCAACTACTATGGCGTGACCGGCTACTTCGATGGCGCTCTTGGCCGTGAAAAGGCGCCGACGGTTCTCGAATGGGTCAGTGACTCCAAAAGTGCCGCGATGACAGCAGGCAATGCGCTGGGCCTGTCGGGCGCGGTGCTGAGCGATTACGTCGAGCAGCACAAATACGACCAAGCCATCAGCCTCGCTGTCGATGAATTGCGCGATGGATCGACAACCGGTGATCCTGACGGGTCCATCGCAAGCCTCATGGAAACCTTCGCCTACCACAAGGCAGTCGCGGACGCCTATGGCCTGGACATGGTCATGTATGAGGGCGGAACTCACGTGGTCGGTGTCGGCGAGTGGAGCAGCAACCAGGAGCTTGCGGACTTCTTCGTGGCCCTGAACCAGTCGGACGCGATGGGCGGCCTCTACCTCGAACTCATGAACGGCTGGAAGGACGCAGGGGGAACGCTGTTCAACGCGTTCGTGGATGTCGGCAAGCACGGCATCTACGGGTCATGGGGCGCCCTGCAGCATCTCGACGACCAGTCAGAGCGGTGGGACGCGATCGTCGAGTTCAATGAAAACAACCCTGGCTGGTGGCAAGACAGGGGCGATGGGGATTTCATCGGCACGAGGGAGATTACCGCGTCGTCCGGCAATGCCGGTGAGGGGTTTGGTTCCAAATGAGGCGCGGGTGCCGGCACTGGAGATCTCTCGCCCTCAGCCCCGGATATCCCTGTCCATCAGATGGACATCCATCCACATATTGAGGAGCGCGGGGGAGATAGCCGGCTCCGGCACAATGCATTGCAATCAGACCTTGACGCAGTTCTGGACCACGATCACCCTGATCCTCGTGCTGTCGACGATCGGCCTGACATACGAGATAGCCGCTGGCCGCGTGCTGGCGCCGTTCTTCGGCACGTGGCTCGTGATCTGGTCATTTGTGATCGCCACGATTCCGACCTGATTGTCGCCTTGCAGCGCGCTTCGCGGGCTGGTGGCGGAACGCGAGCCTGCGGAGGCGACGCGCGCCGTCAGGCTGGCGCTGGATGCGACGGCGGCGCTGATGCCGGCGTCCCCCGCGGTGCTGTGGCTGCTCCATGCCTCGGGCGCGCGCGATACCGAAGGCATGCTTCGCGCGGTGATCCAAGCATTCTTCCCGGCGTCGGTGCTGGTCAGCTTCCCGTCGCCCTTCCTGGCCAAGATGGCAATCGACGCCCGTTCGGTGCGTGAGGGCTCGTTGCTTGGGATGGTCCTGGCAGCCGGCTCTCTCGGCGCGATTGCGGGCGCGGTCCTGGCCGTTTTCGTAGCACTTCCCGTCGCGGGATCGATCGCGACCTTCGCCGGATGCGGTGCAGTGTCGCTGATCTGCGCGACACTGGTGCGGGCAAGCCGCGACCGGGGCACGAGCCTCCTGTCCGGGCCTGACGCGGTGTTACAATCGCGGCCGCGGCAGTGGTGGTTGCAACGATGACTGCAGGCGGCCCGCTCTGCCGTTACGAGTCCGGGATGTCCAGCAGCGACGTGCAGCGCCATGCAGGCGCGGTGAACCTTTGTTCCGACCGCACGCTGCAGGCCGCTGAATGCCTCACGGCCGATGCTGGCGATAGGCTGGTGCTATTTTATACGGACCTCATCTGGTCGCGGATGGACCTTGACCTGCGAGCCGCGCCGTCGATCCTGCTCATCGACGGATATGGCTATACGCTCCCCACGATGTTGCTGGAGCCGCGCCCTGCTGCCCGCGCTTTAGCCGTTGAGATCGCCCCCCTGGTCACCAGCATGGTCCGTGAAGCGTCGGCCCTGCGCTGGCCCCATGATCGACCACGCGACCGGGCCAAAAGGTCGAATTGGCATCGTTCAGCCGATGGCCGGGTGTTCCTAAACGAGACCGAACTGCGGTTCGATGCGGTCGTCATGGACGCGTTCTCTTCAGCGTCGGTGCCCGCACACCTAGCCACGTGCCAAACCTATGCCCGCCTGCGCGAGATCGTCGACAGGCGGTCTACGTGAACCTGATCGACGAATCCGCCAGATCATGAGCGCGTAATTCTTTCAGGCTCAAAGCATGGTGCCGACGCCGTAGGAAATGATATCACCCACCGTGCACACCAAGTCGCACTCGCCGCCGTAAAATCGCAAAAGGCACGCAACCCATAGATCTCGTTGGAATAGCTCAGGTCCCCCATCTGTCCCGAGCCAGGATAAAGACAGTGACCTTCTTTGAACATTTTTTTCTCTGCCTGCCTTTCGTCCTTGGCGCCGGACTGGCTCAAGGGCAGGAATTCGGTGCGGCCCCCGTCGCAGATACTTATGCACGGAGCAGCTTCTACATCGATGGCGGCAGCAGCCGGAGCGACGGCGACTTCGAAAACGACGTCGCCCTTATTAGATCGGTATCATGCACCAGTTGGCTAATTGAAGCTAATCCTAGGTGGTGACATCGGACGCGAGGGCACGATGCTGGACTCGATCTGGGTCAGGACGAGAAGCCATCTCAGGCCACGTCCAACAACCTGCTCGTTGGCGCGGATATCATCGAGACGGGTGGCTTCAAGACCGATGCAGCTATGCTGGTGGGGATCCGCAAGAAAACCGCTGACTGCGCGGACTCCTGTCTCGGCTACCAGTGCTACGCCGACACCGACCCTGAAACGGACTACACCGGCAACCTCGGTGCCGTGCTCACCATGTCCTATGATCGCCTGATGATCGGTGTGCGGGCGTCAAGCGAGAGCACCTAGGTCGTGGCAGGCATCAGGTTCTGATCGTCCAACGCTGACCGGTGCCGCGCAGGAGCACGATGCTCCTGTAATCGACAGGCCCTTCTGGATCTCCAGGCGCGGCGTGGACCTGTCCCGGTTCCGTTCCGGTCTCGTGCTCATGTTAGGCGGCCTTGTTTTCGAAGGCCACGGGTGATTTCCAGCCCAATGCAGAGTGTCGGCGCCGCGGGTTGTAGAAGCCGTTGA
>NZ_JAOTBE010000113.1 GCF_026162645.1 Paracoccus rhizosphaerae | reverse complement strand
GGGCCAATGCGCCATGGCACGCGCCAGCTCTATGGTAAGCGCGCGCGCCATGGCGCCGGCCATCGTCACCTGGCCTGATTTTACGCCGCCGCGTGGCCGGGTTTTGCACCGCCGTTGACAACCCACACATTTCCGCAGCAATGTTCGTAGCCGCGACTGTGAACTTGTCCATCATCTGATCGATGGCAGAGGCGAAGCCATCGGTGATCGTCGGCCCGCTCAGGCCATTTCCGCTCGAGGCCAGAATGCCACCAGCCGTGGCCTCAATGGCCTTTAGAATACCGCCCGCCACAGCCCAGAACTGGTTCCAGTTCCAGGCGAAGATGCCGATCATGGCCAGCTTGATCATCAGGCTCAAAGCGTGGCCCCAGGTCATGGGACGCAGTTGCAGCATCATGTTGATGCCGACCAGAGCCACGGCGAGAACCGCCATATAGCCGACGAGGGTTCCAGAGGCTTCCACCAGTCCCAGGAATGTCGACCGGGCGGCATTGGTCAGGAAGGACTCCGCTGAATCCACGATGAGCTGGACAGCGGACATGTCAGCGCCCTCGCCACGCTTTGCAGATGTCCAGCGACGCTTTCAGGGTCTTGCCTGCTTCCCGGCCAACCTGACCTGCCAACTCAAAGATGTCGTCGCGATCCTTGTCAGCCGTCAGCTCCTGATACTGCCGTTCGGCCTCCTCCCAGGACGGAAACTCGATCTCACAAGGGCAGGAATTCGTCTCGATGATCGCCTGCTGACGACCGATATTATATAGATCTTTCAGGAGCAGGGATCGCCGCGCCTCTGTGGGAGGCAGATCATCTGCCCATTGCGGCAGCGCGGGCATGGCGCAGCCATGCCGCGATATCTCTGCGCCGGTTTCAGGTTCAGACAGGTCCGGCACCGTGAAGTCCAAGACGTCCCGCTCAGCCTGGACCGCTTCCGCCATTTTTCCCAAGTCCGGAACAGGCGGGGGATCAGCCCGAACCATATTGGTCATCACCATTGCCCCGGCACTCATGCCAACGGCTGCCGCCGCTGCACCACACAGCATCGAGTTGCGGTCAAACATGGGGCGTTTCTCCTTCGTCGCCGTTGTCAGGAATGTAGAATTCGAGAACGCCACGATCCCCGCCGGCACGGCCGGTCTGGATCACCACGTCGATGGAGCTGCCGATGTAGCGCAGCGTGGCCGTGTAGGTCAGCGGCAGGTCCGCCTTCAGCGCCATGATGGCAAGCTTTGCCAAGGCCAGCTTCGGCGTCTCGGCATGGATCGTCGTCATCGAACCACCGTGGCCGGTGTTGATGGCCTCGATAAAGGTCATGGCCTCCTTGCCGCGCACCTCGCCCACGACCAGACGGTCCGGGCGCATTCGCAAAGAGGACGTCAGAAGAACATCCGGCGAGCGGGTCCGGCTGTCGCGGTCGGCGATCAGCGTCACGACATTGGGTTGCGCAGGCACCAGCTCGGCCGCGTCCTCGATGGTGATCAGCCGCTCACTGTCCGGGACATAGGACAGCATCTTGCGGGCAAAGACCGTCTTTCCGCTGTCTGTCGCCCCCGCGATCAGGGCGTTCATCTTGTGCGCGACGATGAAGGCCATGGCCGCGTCGATCTGGCCCGAGGCCGCCAGTTCCTTCAGCTCACGCTTCATGTCGGAGCGGGCCGCGTCCACCGAATATTCCCGGCCATGGAGGTATTTGACGGTGATCTCGTCGAGAGGCAGGGTGGAGAAGAAGCGCAGCGAGATTGCCGCGCCCGTCGAGACTGCGGGGGCCGTGACCACCTGGGCGCGGATGGGCCGCCCCTTGTAGGTCACGGAGGTGGAGATAATCAGGGCATCCCTGCCGATGGTCAGCCGCCCGGCACTGGCGATGCGTCGGCCGAGATCGTCGATCTCCATGGCGGTCATGGCTGTGCGTTCGACCGGCTGCATGGCCGAATCGCCATGCTGGAGGGACCAGATGCGCCCGTCCGGGTTGATGGCGATTTCCACAAGGGCAGGGCTGTCGATGACAGGTCCAATCGCCGCCAAGGCTTCATCGAGATAGCTGCCGTGGCTCATGTCATCCATGCTCAGAATATCTCCAGGTCGCGGTCCACCATCACCGTGACACGGGTGCCCTGGGCCACGGTGATCGTCGGGGGGATCGAGATGTATTTCCCAATGGCCGCGTCCGTTGCGCCGCCAAGAGCATCCGACACGCCCGTGGCAGCATTCGAGCCGCCCGTCGAGATCGTCACGCCCCCGCCGCTGTCTTCATCTTCCAGAAGCGAAGGAATGGCCGAGATCGTGGAAATCAGCGCTGCCGCGCCGAACCGCTTGAAGAAGTGGCTGTTGACCTTGCCGCTCGTGCCCGAGCGGCCAAGCGCGTCACCGCCGAAGGAACTGATCTGCACCGACTGATTGTCCGGCATGATGATCCGTTCCCAAGCCACCAGAAGCCGGTTTTGCCCGGTCTCCACATCCGCCGAATAGCTGCCGATCAGTTTGGAGCCGCGCGGAATGAGGATGCGCGAGCCGTCATAGCTGACCACATCGGTTGTCACGACGCCCCGGATGGGTCCTTCAAGCGTCGAGTCGATGGCGGTTTCCAGAACGGCCTGGATCATCGTGCCCTGCGTGACGGTGTTGGCCGGGTTGACGATGATGTCTGCACGCTGCACCTGCACCTGGCGTCCGGCATTGCGCACAAAGGCGGCGTCGTCGCTGAGCTCCGCTGCCTGCTGTGCGGCGGCCGCATCACCAAAGCCTGCGGCCTCCGCAATGGCCCCTCCGGGGCCATCGCCGCCGCCGATCGCAATCATCGCCGATTGCAGGCGCTGCTGTTCCAGCGCGGCGGCTCCTTCCGGCGCCTGCCGCCGCTGCGCCAAGAGATCATCGTCGCCGCCCGGCACAAAGCCCGCACCGCCTTGCAAGCGCAGCATGTCCATCTCATTGTTCAGGCCAGCAATCTGCAGATCGCGGTCGCTCAGCATGTTCTGCAGCTCGCGCTCTCGGTCTTCCGCTTGCTGGCGAAGCTGCTCCAACTCATCGCGCATCGTGGCAAGGGCCTCGCTATCGCCGTCAGGTGCGGGAGCATCACGCTCGGGTGCGGGCCTGAACAAGGCATCGACCTGCGTTTGCAGACCTTGGATCAGCTTGATGACCTCCGAACTGTCGGGGGCCGGAGCCGGGGCCGGCGCAGCCTCCACCACGGCCGCAGGTTCGGGCGCGGGTTCCTCGCGCGGAGGCCGGTCCATGTCACCGAAGCCGCTTCCTTCCGGCTGGAACTCCTGGGCCTGCCTGACGGGAAGGAGCGTCTCGCCTTCCGGCTGGCTATAGACATAGACGGCACCGGCCAGAACGGCAGCGCCGCCGAGAGCCAGGGCCAGCTTGGCCGCACCGGGCTTACTGGCCCGCCCGGTTCCCTTTGTCCCGGCGGAACCATTCAGGGAGGCGAGCCGCTGGCGCAGATCGTTGTTTGCCCCCTCGCTCACTTCACCAACCTTACGGCTTTCATCATCCCCACGGTGGACTCGACGGACCCCAGGCGCAGCACCCAGAACGGGCTTATGCCTGTCACCCGCACCACGCCGTCAGGCATGGTCTGCGAATTGACCGTCACCTCCTGACCGGCCGTGACCTTGAAGATCGCGGGCAGCTCACCATTGCGGCGGAACTTGAAGTAGGTGAAGGCTCCGTCATCCCAGACCTGCGTGGGCGTCGTGCCGTTCACCACGTTTCCGCCATAGTCATGGTTGGCAGGTCCACGGGCGATCTGCCGGTTTGTAGGCGTCGTGCCCCCCGAGGCGCGCGGATAGGTGAAGCGGACCACCGAGAACTGCGCAGCGGGCGTCTCCGAGGCCTCGAAGTAATACTGCCGCTTGTTGGTATAGACGTTGATATTGGTGGCAGCCCCACTGGTCGTGGGCTTCATCACGAAGGCACTGCCGCCCGGCACCGCGTCAAAGTTGAAGCTGACGGTATCACCCGCAATGACAGAGGTGATCTGTTCATCCGGGCCGAACTCCACGGACGTGACCCGACCCATCTGCGTCTGGATGCGGTAGACCTGACCATCGACCCACTGGGCATAGCGGACCCGCGCATCGAGATGTCCGGCCCGGGGCGTGACTTCCGCCCAAGCTGCGGAGACACCCGTGCTGGCAGCAGCCAGGGCTGCAACAAAACCAAGAGCGAGTTTCATTGGGCCTCCAGCCGGTCAGAGGTGATGGCATATTCGTAGACACTGAAGCCAAAGGGGTTCGTCCAAACCTCATCAAGAGGCCGGGCTTCAGTGGTCTCGTAGCGGAAGGCCAGGGTGGCGCTGAAGAGGCCCTCGGTGATGCCCGCATCATCGACCAGGCGCTTGCGCAGCCGGACCTGGGCGCGATCTTCGGTGATCAGCGTGACCGACAGGATCTCCACATCCATGCGGGCGCGGGCTCCGTATTTCCGTTCCGGGTAGTCGGGGTTTTCAGAGGACCAGAGGCTGCGCATCGAGGCCAAGGCCGCGCCGGATGAACGGTCGATGACCGAACGAACCCGCACATCATTGTCGAGCTGGTTGAAGGTCTCGCGGTCGCGCACATAGGAATGGACAAGCGACTGGACGACCGCATCCCGGTGATCGAGGGATATGGCCTGCAGGTTCGCCATCGGCAGCGCCATGCCGCTCGATGGATCAAAGGGCACGAGGACCGGGGCCGGGGTTTCGTGGCTGGCCGCGACAACGGCTGCCATGAGGCAACCGAAGGCGCCAAAGCCCCACCCAACCATCCCGAACTTCTGCCAGAACGCGCCACGGCGGCGTTCGCCATAGATCAGCTCTTCCTCCGTCTTGCTGACCATCTTCGGAGCGACGGGTGCGGCTTGGGCTTTCGCCCATCTGTTTTTCCCGAGATCAAACATCGGGCCTTACCTCAGGTCCGGGATTTGAAAGTCGAGCATTTCCTGTTCCTGCGCCCAGGCACTCGCCTGCGACACATCCGACATGCCCATCCCATAGCTCTGCATGGCAAGAAGCTGGTTGTTCAGGATCAGCTCCTTGACCGCCTCGCCCATCATCCGGGTGTTGAGATCAATCGCCTCCTTGATGCCGGTCTGCTCCGGGATATCGGCCACGAGCGTTTCGAGGCGCTGAAGGCTGACAGAAGTTTCGCGCTGCGCGGTGTCGGCGGTCGCCGCCACCAATGCCCCTGTCGTGGCCTGTGTCGCCGCCCGCTTTTCCGCCACGCTGCCGCTCTTGCCCATGGTCGCGACGCGAGCAGGATCGAGCCCTGCCCTGGTCATGGTCGATTTGGCAGAGGTTTGGATTGCCGTGCGATAGCTCGAGGACAGGCCCGACCAGTCACCCGTGCTTGCCGATCCAGCGGCTTGCAGGATGCTGGTCATCTTGGGATCAAGAACCGTGTCGAGGCCGCCGCCCATGAGAAGGCCCTGAATATCGGCCTTGCCGGTCAGCACGGCATAGATCCCTTGCAGCTCCGCCGTCTGCCTTTGCAGCTCCGCCAGTTGATCAACAAGTTGATCCAGCATGTCGGACTGGATGCCGAAGTCTTCGAGCATCCGCTTGATCTGGGTGATCTGCTGGGCAATCGACTGGGTGTCGATGGTCGGCACACCCTGGGCATAACCGGATGACGGCACTGCCAGTGTCGAGGTCACGCACAGGCCGGCCCCAAGACATAAACTGGTGACGGTCTTTCGCATCACAATCTCCCTTGGAAATCCAGAAACTCTCGCTCCTGGGCATAGGCCGCTGCCGCAGCCACAGCCTCGGCAGAGAGCGGCTTGGAACGGGTCGCAATCAGCCGGGTCTGGCCTGCCCCCTGAAAAGTGGTCCTCCCTGAAGTAGGCTTTCGGGCCAGATGGAGGATAAAGGAATGCCCCAAAAAAAGCACAAGCCGGAAGAGATCGTCGCGAAACTCCGCCAGGTCG
>NZ_JAOTBE010000112.1 GCF_026162645.1 Paracoccus rhizosphaerae | reverse complement strand
GGCTTCGAGGTCAACGACGGCGATGGTGCCGTCAAAGTCCCTAATCCAGCGCGCCAGCGCTTCCGGCTCGCTGGCCGCCTGCGCCTCCCTCACGATCTTCCCATGCTCGCTGATGACGCAGGTCGCAGTCTTCTCCAGTGATACGTCCAGTCCGACAAACAGCTTCATCCCGCAGTCCTCCCGTTGGATCCAATACGGGAATGGCGCCAACTGGCCCTCGCCTTGGCAACGGTAACGAGCGGGTTGCTGCGCAGGCCCCGTTACGGCATCTCAGGAACACGATCTGCACGGTCTTCGCGTCGAAGGTCAGGCTGATGACCAGCATCAGAAGGGCAAGAAGTGGGCTGATGCCGACCTCAAGGGAGATACCGAAGGACGGTACCAGCAACCCGGAAGCGTTCGTGAGGATAGGCAGAAGCAGCAGGTTGTTCTCAATGAACGTCAGGCCTTGGCGCATGTCAGGAGTCGTGTGCCGGGTACCCCAGGTGGCATCCTTCGCGGTGATGGTCATGAAGGCAGTTCTCGTGATTGCCCAGGACCTCGATGACTTTGCAGTCCGAGATCGTCCCTTTGGCGCATTGCGTCAGCATCCGTTCCAGTTCCTGCTGCAAGGCCTGGAGCCGCGCGATGCGGTCCTTGACGGCCGAAAGCTGGCGGTTGGCGATGACATCGGCTGCGGCGCAGGAGATTTCCAGCCGGTCCGACAGGCTCAGCAGTTCCCGGATGTCATCCAGCGGAAAGCCAAGCTCGCGGCTGTGGCGGATGAAGGCCAGCCTTTCCTGGTGCTCGGCCCTGTAAAGACGCTGGTTGCCCGCACTGCGCTCCGCCTCCGGCAACAGGCCGACCTCCTCGTAATAGCGGATGGTCGGCACCTTCACGCCGGTGGCCGCACTCAACTTTCCGATGCTCAGCATGAGAAACCTCTTGAACCTCTAGTGGCTGGAGATCCTATCTTGCAGGTTCGGTGAGTGGAAGACCTGGACGGGGTGCGAGATGGCTACGGAAACGGCAGAGCGGCGTGAGTGGACAGTAACGGGCATGGATTGCGCGGCCTGCACGACGAAGGTGGTGCGGGCGGTGGAGCGGCTGCCGGGCGTCAGCGAGGTCAAGGTGGCGCTGATGTCGGAGCGGCTGACGCTGAACCTTGCGCCGGAGAGCACCGAGCCGGAGGCCATCGAAGGCGCCGTCCGCAAACTGGGCTTCGGCATCGCCCCGAAAGGGCAAGATGCGCCGCGCAAGAAGGCCTTCGTCTTGCCCGGTGACGTCCCGATCCATCCGGCGGAAGATGACGCATTGGAAACAAACGCCCGTGCCGGCGATGTGGCACCGGCTCCGCAGGACAAGTCGTGGCACCGGACTGCAAAAGGACGGCTGGTCATCCTGACGGGCGCGTTGCTGGCGGTCGCTTGGCTCATCGAATTGCTCACCTCTGCCGAGACAGGCTACTGGGCCTTCGTCGCGGCCTGCCTGATCGGCGTCGCACCAGTGGCAAAGCGCGCCTTCGAGGCTCTTCACATGGGTCAGCCCTTCACCATCGAGGGCCTGATGACCATCGCCGCCGGGGGCGCATTGCTCATCGGTGCGGCCGAAGAGGCTGCGCTGGTCGTCTTCCTCTTCGCTGTGGGCGAGGTGCTGGAGGGCGTCGCGGCCGGCAAGGCACGGCAGGGCATCCGAGCACTGGCCGATCTGGTGCCGAAGACCGCGCTGCTGGAGGTGAATGGCCGCACCCGGACGGTTCCTGCAGACAGCCTGCAGATCGGGCAGAGCGTCGTCGTCCGTCCCGGCGACCGCATCCCTGCGGATGGCGAGATCACCCAAGGCACCAGCGGCGTAGATGAAAGCCCGGTCACCGGCGAGAGCGTGCCAGCGACACGCAGCGTGGGCGATCCGGTCTTCGCCGGCTCGATCAACACCGAGGCCGCATTGCGCGTCCGCGTCACCCGCGAGCCGAGCGACAACACCATCGCCCGCATCATCCGCTTGGTCGAAGAGGCCGAGGAGGCGCGCGCACCCACGGAGCGGTTCATCGACCGCTTCTCGCGTATCTACATGCCCGCCGTCATTGCCTTGGCCGCTCTGGTGATCGTGGTGCCGCCGCTGGCCTTTGGTGAGGACTGGACGACCTGGATCTATCGCGGCCTGGCGCTGCTGCTGATCGGTTGCCCCTGTGCGCTGGTGATCTCGGTCCCCGCCTCCATCGCCTCGGCACTTTCGGCAGGCTCCCGGCGCGGTCTCCTGATGAAGGGCGGCGCCGTCATCGAAGCGGCGGCAAAGGTCACGCATGTCGCCTTTGACAAGACCGGCACCTTGACGCGCGGCACCCCGGTAGTGACCGACCTGATCCCCACTCTGGGGGTGGAGGAGGCCGAGCTGCTGGCCATCGCCGCCGGCGTCGAGGCAGGGTCCAGCCACCCTCTGGCCCGCGCGATCCTGAACCGTGCGGAGGCTGCCTCCGTGCCGTTACCGGCGGCAAGCGAGGCTCGGGCCCTGCCCGGACGCGGTGTCGAGGCCATGCTGGACGGGGCACGAGCTTGGGTCGCCTCGCCTTCTCATGCCGCTGAGGCCGGCGGGATCGACAAGGCATCCCTTCAGGAAGCGACGACCTTGGAGGATGCGGGCAAGACGGTTGTCGCCGTCTACCGCAAAGATTGGCCTCTGGGGCTGATCGCGATGCGGGACGAGCCGCGCGACGATGCGGCCGTGGCTGTCCGGCAACTGGCAGCGATGGGCGTCAGTGCCACCATGCTCACCGGCGACAACGCCCGGACCGCGGCGGCGATTGCCGGAGGTTTGGGCCTGGGCTTTCATGCGGGGATGATGCCCGAGGACAAGCTGGCGGCGATCCGCGAGATGAACGGCGAGGGCCGCGTCATGATGATCGGCGATGGCATCAACGATGCGCCCGCGCTGAAGGAGGCGCGGATCGGCATCGCGATGGGGTCGGGCACCGACGTGGCGCTCGAGACCGCCGACGGTGCGATCCTGCGTGACCGCGTTGCCGACGTTCCCGCCCTGATCCGCCTGGCACGAGCGACGATGGGCAACATCCGCCAGAACGTGGCGCTGGCGCTTGGGCTCAAGGCCGTCTTCCTCGTGACGACGATCTTCGGCATCACCGGCCTCTGGATCGCCATCCTCGCCGATACCGGCGCGACCGTGCTGGTCACACTGAACGCCCTGCGCCTGCTGGGCGTCGATCCCACCCGGGAGGCCTGAGATGCTCGGACAGGCAGGGTGGATCGGCCTTGGCGTCGTGGCGATCTATCTGAC
Source organism: Paracoccus rhizosphaerae (assembly GCF_026162645.1). Taxonomy (GTDB): domain Bacteria; phylum Pseudomonadota; class Alphaproteobacteria; order Rhodobacterales; family Rhodobacteraceae; genus Paracoccus; species Paracoccus rhizosphaerae. Next base: position 2,972 of record NZ_JAOTBE010000112.1, on the reverse strand, counting down.
GGCCTTTTTCTGGGGCACGGCATCCGGCGCAGCTGCGGATCGTGCTGCGCCACACGCCCTTTCACGAAGGCTCGCACGAGGCCGTGCGCATTCTTGAAGCGGCACGACGACAGGATAAGTTCGAACAGGTGCTGGATGCGCTCTTCGCGAAGCAGCCGGATTGGGCCATCCACGGGGCACCCGATCTCAATCGCGCCTGGCGCATCGCCGGCGCGGTGGGCCTGGATCTCGAGAGGGCACGCACAGACCGGCTTCATCCGGACACGACCGCCATTCTGGACCGGGACGTGGCCGATCTTCAGACGATGGGGGTGCGGGCGACTCCGACTTTCTCCCTGGACGGCCGGCCGCTCAGGAATGTCAGCTTCGACAGCCTGAGCGCTGCGATCCGAACCGCCGTGGCCGAGCCCGGCTGACTGACAAAACCGTGAGGGCCCCCAAAGCCGCTTGAACCTCACGTGGCTAGAGGTGCTAGGCCGCGCATAGAAACGGAACATCGAAATGCTTAAGAACATCAGGATCATATTGTGGGTCGCCGTGGCCGTGTCGCTCATCGGGATGGCCGCGCTGCTCTGGCGCCAGGACGACCCAGAGCAGACGGCCGCGTTCAGGCCGCATTTCGCGCTGCCGGATGAGGCGGGGACGATCCATAGGACCGAAGACTTCCGGGGCAAGCATGTCCTGGTTTTCTTCGGCTTCACCAACTGCCCTGACATCTGCCCGACCACCATGGCCGAGGTTGCCCAGGTCATGGACGATCTGGGACCGCAGGCCGAAGACGTGCAGCCGATCTTCATCTCGGTCGATCCCGAACGTGACCGGGAAAGCGGGCTGAACGCCTACCTCGCCGCCTTCCACCCCTCCATCCTGGGTCTGGCGGGTGACGCGCAATCCACCGAGGCCGCCATCGACAGCTTCAAGGTCTTCGGGGATCGCGAAGCGGACGCATCCGCACCGGGGGGCTACACCATGTCGCACAGCTCGAGCCTGTATCTGATCGGCCCGGAGGGCGACTGGCTTGGCCAGTTCACCTACGGCACGCCAGCCGATGACATCACCGCAGAACTCAAGGAACGCCTGTAAGATGATCAAAGCACTCGTCGCGGCGACGGCACTGGCCGTCTCTCTGCCGATCATGGCATTCGCCGAATGCGCCGAAGTCACGCAAGGCGACATCACCCTCAGCGGCGCCTGGTCTCGCGCGACCGTGGGAGCCGACCGCCCGGCCGTTTTCTATGTCACGATCCGCAACGACGGGTCTTCCGACGATCACCTGACCGGCATCACGACGCCCGTGGCGGCCATGCCAATGCTGCATGAGACCGTCATTCAGGACGGCGCAGCGCGTATGCCCCATGCCGACCGGATCGTGATCCCGGCCGGCGACACGGTCAGCCTCGCCCCGGGCAGCTACCACGGAATGCTCATGGAGCTTTCTTCCGCCTTGGACGAAGGCAGCAGCTTCCCAATGACGCTGCAGTTCGAGAAAGCGGGGCCAATCGAGATTAAGACCGACGTGCTTCCGATCCGCGCGCGCGAGGCCGCATGCGCCGCACCCTGATTTTTGGCGCCACCGCCTTGGTCGCGGTCGGCTTCATGCTGAGCATCGGGGCCTGGCGGAGCGGCGATCTGCCTTGGCAATCCGAAGCTGTGGCGGCCCGGTCCGTTCGCGATGCCGACGTCAGCGCCATGACCTGGCAGCTGGTGCGGCAGGATGGCTGGCGGATTGGTCCGCAGGACTGGGCGGGACAGACGAACATCGCCTTCTTCGGCTTCACCTGGTGCCCCGACGTATGCCCGCTGACGCTTGCGAACATCTCCGACTGGTTGGAGGAACTGGGCCCAGACGCGGAGCGCGAGGATGGTGATTACACTATCGACGACAATGCAGGTCTCTTCGTCTTCGGGCCAGATGGGCGGCTGTCCAGCATCGTCGACCTGCATGACAATCCACACTTCGCAGTGCCGAAGATACGGCGCGCAATGACATAGGAGGTATAGACCTTGATCCCCATATCACGACGCATCTTTCTCTCTGCCGCGGCGGCGGCCGCCGTGCTGCCCCACCATGGCCTTGGTGAAACATCCGCCCATATCCACGTGGTCGAGGGCACCGGCTGCGAGTGCTGCAAGCAGTGGACCCGCTACCTGCAAGAAAGCGGCTTCGAGGTCACGCATGAAGAGCGGTTTGGTGCTCTCCTTATGCAGCACAAGCTGGACCTCGGGGTGCCCATCGAGGCCTCCTCCTGCCATACCGGCTCGATCGACGGCTACTTCCTGGAAGGTCACGTTCCGGCTGCCGACATCCGCAAGCTGCTGCAGGGTCGGCCCAACGCCCGGGGCCTGGCCGTGCCGGGCATGCCCTACGGAAGTCCGGGCATGGGGCTGGAAAGCAAGCGCGATGCCTATGACGTCCTACTGATTCGCAAGGACGGCAGGAGCGAGGTCTTCACGCATTATCCTGCGGCCTGACCTCGGTTATTCCTTTGTACTGAAAACCCACCTGATGATCAAACTGATCCTCCGCCACGTCTCCCTCCGACTGATCGGTGCCGTGGCGGCCTGTGGGCAGTTCGGATCCACCTCCGTGCAATGCGACGTCCCGCAGTACAAGCGCTATGCAGGCCCTCCGGTCACACAGGTCGTTGTCCAGAGGGGAGAGCGCCGGATGCACCTCCTGAATGGTCAGACGGTCATGCGATTTCGGATTCAGAAATCAGTCAAAAAGGCCACAAGCAGTTCGTGGGCGACGGCAAGATGCCCGAGGGCCTCTAAGTCGTAGGTCGTTTCAACCAGTGCAGCCGCTGTCACCTCTCGGTCGGCATCTCCTGCCCGGATGATCAGAACAAGGCCTAGGTGTCCGATCCCGGATGATCACATAGATCCTCGCCGGACGGCGCTTTTCGTGGCAAGATCTATCCTTGGCGAGGTTCGGGACGGGAGGCGAGGATGCTGATCTCTCTTCACAAGCA
>NZ_JAOTBE010000111.1 GCF_026162645.1 Paracoccus rhizosphaerae | reverse complement strand
CCCACACCGCCCATAGCGGACGGCCGCCCGCCGTGGTCTACTTCAATAGTATCGAAACCGATCAGCACGCCCAGCCAGAAGCTTAAATCAGCCGGGAAGCTGTCCAAGGATCGGGGAGTAGCTCACATCTGCCGGACCCCGTAGAAGGGGGTGTCGAGGAACTGCTTGTCGATCAGCTGCATCAGGCTGAGGTTCTGCTCCGTCTCTCCGACCGGTTCATGGTAGAAGGGCAGAGCGCGAGGTCGACAGTTGGCGGCATTGCACCACGATCGACAGCGCAGGGTGATCGCGCAGCGCTATAGAAATCAACGCATCCTAACCGTAGCGATCATCGCGTTATAGATGATCCGCGTGGCGCCCGCCCCTGCCGTCACCTCGTCCTGGTGAAGTCCAAGCCGCTCTCACGCCGGAATCTGTCGCGGATAGCGCGCTTCATCTCGGAACTGCCGTCGAGGGCGGTGCATTTCGTCTGGCCCTAGTGGATGGCCGCGACGGCGGCCTCCCTGATGTGGTCGGCCTTGTCTCACACGCGCCTAGGATGATGACCGGCTGCCCCTTGCGCTTCAACGCCGTGGCGCGGGCGGTGATGGTGAGGATCTTGGACACGCCGAGATCCTCGATCCGACCGGCGGGGCAGAACATGCTGCTGCTGATGTCCATCCGGCCCTCAGATGTCGAACACGACGCCCTGCGCCAGCGGCAGCTGGTGCGAGTAGTTGATCGTGTTGGTCGCGCGCCGCATGTAGGATTTCCACGCGTCCGAGCCGCTTTCGCGGCCGCCGCCGGTCTCCTTCTCGCCGCCGAAGGCGCCCCCGATTTCGGCGCCCGAGGTGCCGATGTTGACGTTTGCGATCCCGCAGTCCGAGCCTGCCGCCGACAGGAAGGCCTCGCTTTCGCGCAGGTCGGTCGTGAAGATCGAGGAGGACAGACCCGCGCCCACGGCGTTGTGCTGCTCGATCACGTCCTCGAAGTCGCTGTAGCGCATAACATAGAGGATCGGCGCGAAGGTCTCCTCCAGCACCGGACCGGTCTGGGAGGGCATCTCGACCAAGGCAGGCTTGACGTAGAACGCGGCCTCGGGTGCGACGTCCGTTACTCGGGTGCCGCCATGGACAGTGCCGCCCGCATCCTCCGCGGCCTTCAGCGCGGCCTGCATCGCCTCGTAGGCCTGACCGTCCACCAGCGGCCCGACCAGCGCCTGCGTGGTCAGCGGATTGCCGACCGAAACAGACCCATAGGCTTTGATCAAGCCCGGCACCAGCTGGTCATAGACGCTGTCATGCACGAACAGGCGCCGCATCGTGGTGCAACGCTGCCCGGCGGTGCCCATGGCCCCGAAGGCGATGGCCCGCAGCGCCATGTCCAGATCGGCCGAGGGGCAGACGATGCCTGCGTTGTTGCCGCCGAGTTCCAGGATCGAGCGGCCGAAGCGCGAGGCGACGCGCGGGCCGACCTGCCGGCCCATCCGGGTCGATCCGGTGGCCGAGACGAGCGCCACGCGCGGGTCGTCGACCAGTGCCTCGCCGGTTTCGCGGCCGCCAATGACGACCTGGCTCAGCGCCTCGGGGGCGTCGCCGAAACGGGCCAGCGCCCGGTCCAGGACCGCTTGGCAGGCCAGCGCGGTCAGCGGGGTCTTCTCGGACGGCTTCCAAACGACGGGGTTGCCGCAGACGAGGGCCAGAGCGGTGTTCCACGACCAGACCGCGACGGGGAAGTTGAAGGCAGAGATGACGCCCACCACGCCAAGCGGGTGCCAGGTCTCCATCATCCGGTGGCCGGGGCGTTCGGTCGCGATGGTCAGCCCATAGAGCTGGCGCGAGAGGCCGACGGCGAAGTCGCAGATGTCGATCATTTCTTGCACCTCGCCCGCGCCTTCGGACGGGCTCTTGCCCGCCTCGATCGACACGAGGCGGCCGAGATCATCCTTGGCCGCGCGCAGTTCCTCGCCCATCAGGCGGACCAGTTCGCCCCGGCGCGGTGCGGGCACCTTCCGCCAGCTGCGGAAGGCCGTGGCCGCACGGCCAATGGCCGCCGTCACGTCGGCGACGGAATGTTCGGGCAGCGCAGCGAGCTGTTCCCCCGTGACGGGAGAAAAACTCGCCATGCTGCCGCTGTCCAAGGCGGAGGTGTCGGCGCCAAGCTTCTCCAGAACGGAGCGGGCGATGCTCTTGAGATCCATTTCGGATGCGTCTTTCATCGGGTCATTCCTTCTTGTTTCGTGTCTTGCCACAGGGTGGCAGGCAGACCGCTCCGCGGCGATCATGCCGGGACCCTGTTAAGGCAGGTGGCCAGGGTGGCGGCCTCGATCCGGGCATAGTGGGCGAATTCATCCAGCACCGTCTGGCCAAGATCGGCCTTGAACCGCTGCTGGTTGGGGCAGGTGGCACAGTCCTGACGGCTTCGTCGCCAAGGTTGGACTGGAAGATGCCCGCCGCGGGAACCGGCATGAAATCCTCGTGGACGATCGGCTCGCAGCGCAGGACGCTTGCCAGCAGGGCCTCGGGCTCGTCGCCCGCGACCTCTCCGTTCCCGGTCGGCGACCACTGGAGATATCCCAAAACCTGCCTGCGGACCTCGGTCCAGTCGTCGGGGAAGGCCGCAAAAGACGTCGGCCAGCACATGCTCGTATCCGTGCGCGTTCGACCTGTCGGCGGCGGGTATAGGTCAGCAGTTGGCCATGAAGGGCGCGGCCCTTGCGCGTCAGGGCAATGCCCCACGCCTCCATCTCGGCGAAGCGTACAATGTGGAACCCTTTGGCCGCCGTCTCTCCTGGGAAGATCACGCGCTCCCGCAGCGCCTTGAACGAAGTCTGGCGCAGCAGGACTGAGCGGCGGCGGGTGGGCGGACCCTCGATCACTGCGTAAGGGGCGATCCCGTGGGCAGGCGTCCGCGCCTGCACCTTATCGATGTCCAGCGTGTGCGGCGTCAGATGGTTGCAATGCCGCCCCTTGAAGGGCGCCACGTCGGCGATCAGCCGGTGCGCATCGTGCAGCCGCTGGTAAAGGCCCGCAGCGACGAGCGCGCCTGAATGCCCGCCGAAGGTCTCCAGCGCCTCGGCCAAGAAGTGGTCGGCGTCTGCCTGGTCGAGGCCGCCGTTTTTCTCGGCGTTCTGAACCAACGCCAGGCAACCGGGGGTAAAGATCTGCCGGCGGGCCAGGATCGTCTCGGCGTCGGCGCGCAATGCCGCGCCGTCGATCAGGTCACGTTGCAGCAGCGAGGTGAAGACCCGGGACGGGTTGCTGCGCAGCGCCTCCTCGGCCACCGGACGGAAGGCCGTCGAATGGACGCCGGCCTCCGTCAGATTGTAATAGCCGACCGGCTGCATGCCCATCACCGCGAACAGGCGCCGGATGGTCGACAGCTCGGCCGCAGTCCCCACGCGGATCGCGCCGTGGCGATTTTGCAAGATCCGGTTCAGATGGTTGGACTGCGACAGGGCGTCCCGCAGACCCGGATCGCGGTCCAGCACCTCGGCATCGACCTGGGGGACAAGCTCCATCCCCGTACCATAAGCGGGCAGCTTGTCACGGTACATCGCCAACATCTCAGCCGAAAATCCCTCGTGGATCTCACCGGGCGAAATGAGTCCTGTGGTCGTCATGCCGACGTCCTTGATATTGCCAGGCGCTTCATTCACTTCCATACAGTATCAACTTCGCAATGAAACGCGATGGATACGACTGACTTGATGAGAAACCGGAATGAAGCTGAGCCGCAGCCAACTTCCCGACCTTGCCGCGCTTCAGGCGTTTGAGGCCGCTGCACGCCACGGCAGCTTCACCCGCGCCGCGGTCGAGCTGAACCTGACACAAAGCGCTGTCAGCCGTCAGGTAAAGGACCTTGAGACTCAACTGGGGATCGCCCTCTTCGAAAGGGTGCGCCAGCGGATCGTGCTGTCCAGCGCCGGCCAGCGCCTGCGCCCCGAGATCGAGGCCCTTCTGGCCGGGCTGCAGCATCTGACGCTGCGCGCGGCCAGCGGCCGCGACGTGACGGGGCATCTGTCGTTGGCCACGCTTCCGACCTTCGGCAGCCGCTGGCTGATGCCACGCCTGCCGGGGTTCCTGCAGGCCCATCCCGGCCTGCAAGTCAGCGTGACGGCGCGGCAGGGCGCGTTCGACCTGATCGAGGCCGGAGTCGATGTCGCGATCCATCACGGCAAGCCGGTCTGGCCGGGGGCAAGCTGCACCTACCTGTGCGCCGAGACGGTGCTGGCGGTGGCTGCACCCGCCGTCATCAACACCGGCACCCCGCCCGAGGAGCTGCCGCTGCTGCATCTGGCGTCGCGGCCGATGCTGTGGCCCGAATGGCTGGAGGCCCAGGGAGAGCCTGCGGCGCGCGGCTTCCAGGGCCACCGCTTCGACCAGTTCTCTCTGCTGATTGAAGCCGCGCTGGCCGGGATGGGCGCGGCCCTGCTGCCGACCTATCTGATCGAGCGGGAACTGCAGGCGGGCGATCTTTGCCCGCTTGGGGGAAGCGCGCTGACGACCGAGGCCGCCTATTATGTGGTCACGCCCGATGAGCGCGCGTCCGACCCCGTCGCCGTGGCGTTCCGCCAGTGGATCATCACACAGGTCGGCCGCCTGCCCGACTAGCCGCGCGCGTCGATCAGGTGATAGGCCTGCGCGCCTGCCTCGTAATAGGCGCCGCGCAGGGCGCGCAGGGATGCGGGCTGCGGAGGCGTGGGTTGCAGGGGCAGTTCGGTGTTGCCACCTGTCAACCAATCGGCAAGGCAGCGGCCGAAGGCGGTGCCGGGCGCGATGCCGCGGCCGTTGTAGCCGCAGAAGGTCACGACCCCCTCGGCCAGCTGGTGGAAGCGGGGCAGGTTGTCGCTGGTCATGCCGATGGTGCCGTACCATTCGGCCTCGAACTCGACCCGGCCAATCTGGGGGAAGGTCCGCTTCAGCGCCCGCCGCGCCCAAGCCCGGTGGATCGCCTGGCCGCCGTGACGCAGCGCGCCGACCGACCCGAAGACCAGCCGGTTCCGCCGGTCCATCCGGAACGAGGTCAGCACCTCGCGCGTGTCCCAGGCCCCTTCCCGGTTCGGCAGGATCCTTTTTGCCACGTCGTCGGGCAAGGGCGCGGTCGCCAGGTTGAAATAGGGAAGGAAGACCTGCTGGGTGCGGATCTCGGGCATCAGGTGGCGGGTATAAGCATCGGTGGCGAAGACCACCTTGCCTGCCGTCACCGCACCCTGGGGCGTGGCGATGCGCCAGCCCCCGTCATGCGACCGCAGCTCGGTCGCGGGCGATCCGGTGAAGATCCGCGCGCCCCGCCCGATCGCGGCATCCGCAAGGCCTCGCGCATAGGCCAGCGGCTGGATGGTGCCGGCCCGCGCGTCGAAAAGCGCCCCGTGATAGCGTGAGGTGCCCAGTCTCTCAGCCGCAGCCCCTGCGTCCAGCAGCTGCACCGGCGCGCCGCGCCGCGACCATTGCTCGTGGCGCTGTTGCAGTTCGGCGAGGCCAGTCCTGTCGGCGGCGACATGCAGCGTTCCCGCCCGCGTCGCCTCGCAGTCGATGCCATAGCGTTCGATGATGTCCCAGACATGGGCCGGACCCTCGCCCAGGAAGTCGATCAGCCGTTCCCCACGCTCAACCTTCAGGGTATCGACCAGCGCGTCGGGCATCACCCACATGCCGGCGTTCACCAAGCCCACGTTGCGTCCCGCACCGCCGAAGCCGATCTCGACCGCCTCGAGCAGGACGACGTCGGTGCCGCGTTCGGCAAGATGCAGGGCGGTCGACAGGCCGGTATAGCCGCCGCCGATGACCACCACTTCGGCCCGTGTCTTGTCCGCAAGCGGCGCCGTGACCGGCGCTGGCCGGGCGGTCTTTTCCCACAGCCCGTGGCTGCGCGGGTTTCCCTGCATGTGAACAACCTTCCATGATCTGTCTGACAGGTTCCGACCACATCCTTTGCCAAAGAGAAAGCCGCTGCGACAGCGCTGTCTTGATCTGATCTCACTCTGACCAGGAGATCAAGGCGGGCAGAGGACCGGCGCACCGGCGCCTGGCCATCCTATTGGTGCACTTGATGCTGTGTATAGCTGTCGGTGATCGCTGAACTGGATGAAATCGGGGGCGGAGTCATTGCCGCTGGTCTTCTCGAAGACATACCGGACGCCACGGTTGCCGGCGACATAGGTCCAGACTTCGGTAACGGGGTCGTCCCAGTCAAGCGGTTTCACGCATGTGCCGTTGTCCGCAGAGCAGCGGCTTCAGGTTTGGTCTGATCGTCGTATTTCTGGCACAGCCGCCTTCGTCTGAGA
>NZ_JAOTBE010000110.1 GCF_026162645.1 Paracoccus rhizosphaerae | reverse complement strand
GAAAGGGGAAAGCTTGGCCATCTGCGCGTCGGTCAGCCAGAAAAGGTCGCTCATGTCACCGCTCCGTTTTCCGAGCCGTGAATCACGCAGCACATCGAAAATCAATGCATCCTGACCCTAGAATGGTCGGACCTGGCCGCCGCCTGCGAGGGCCTGATCGGCATCCTGATCCCCGACCAGGCGGATGATCTCTGTGCCCTTCAGCTGCGCCGGATGCGCGAGGCCTTTGGCGACCGCGCCCACTTGACACTGACCCTGCGCCGCCGCCCGAACGACCAGCTGCGGCTGCATGAGCTGTCGAACCTCGCCGCCCGCCTGCGCGTGGCGACCGTGGTCACCAATGACGTGCTGTTCCACACCCCTGACCGCCGCATCCTGCAAGACGTGGTCACCGCGATCCGCTACAACACAACCGTCGACGCCCTGGGTTTTCGCCGCGAGCGTCACGCCGACCGCTACCTGAAGACGCCGGTGGAGATGCACCGGCTGTTCACCCGCTACCCCGAAGCGCTGGCCCGCTCGGCCCGGATCGCCGAGGCCTGCCGCTTCTCGCTCGACGAGCTGGAATACCAGTATCCCGAGGAACGCGACGATCCCACCGTGACCGCACAGGCCACGCTGGAGCGGCTGACCTGGGAGGGCGCGGCCTAGCGCTATCCCGAAGGCGTGCCGGCCGAGGTCACCGCCAGCCTGCAGCATGAGCTGCGCCTGATCGACCGGTTGGACTATGCGCCCTACTTCCTGACCGTGAACAGCATCGTCCGCTTCGCCCGCTCGCGCGGCATCCTGTGCCAGGGCCGGGGGTCGGCGGCGAACTCGGCCGTGTGCTTCGTGCTGGGGATCACCTCCATCGATCCGGGGCGCAACGACCTGCTCTTCGAGCGCTTCGTCAGCGAGGAGCGCCGCGAGCCCCCCGACATCGACGTGGACTTCGAGCATGAACGCCGCGAGGAGGTCATCCAGTGGATCTACCGCACCTATGGCCGCGACCGCGCCGCGCTGACCCCCGTGGTGATCCGCTACCGCTCCAAGGGCGCGCTGCGCGACGTGGGCAAGGCCCTGGGCCTGCCCGAGGATCTGATCCGAGCGCTGTCTAGCCAGATCTGGGCCTGGTCGGAGGAGGGGATCACTGACAACGAGCTGCGCGCCCTGAACCTCAACCCGGATGACCGCCGCCTGCGCCTGACGCTGGAGCTGGCTGCCCTACTGCGCGGCACGGCGCGGCACCTCAGCCAGCATCCGGGCGGCTTCGTGCTGACCCATGACCGGCTGGACGATCTGGTGCCCATTGAACCCGCGGCGATGGAGGATCGCCAGATCATCGAATGGGATAAGGACGACATCGAGGCGCTGCGCTTTATGAAGGTGGACGTGCTGGCGCTCGGCATGCTGACCTGCATGGCCAAGGGGCTTCAGCTCCTGGCCGAGCACAAGGACATCCGCCATGATCTGGCGAACATCCCGGCCGAGGATCCCCGCACCTATGCGATGATCCGCAAAGCCGACACGCTCGGCACGTTCCAGATCGAGAGCCGCGCGCAGATGTCGATGCTGCCGCGCCTTCGCCCGCGCACCTTCTACGACCTGGTCGTGCAGGTGGCCATCGTCCGCCCCGGCCCGATCCAGGGCGACATGGTCCATCCCTACCTGCGCCGCCGGGCGGGACAGGAGGCCGTGAACTTCCCCACCCCGGAATTGGAGAAGGTGCTGGGCAAGACCCTTGGCGTGCCGCTCTTTCAGGAGCAGGCCATGCGCGTCGCCATCGAATGCGCGGGCTTCACGCCCGGCGAGGCCGACATGCTGCGCAAATCCATGGCCACTTTCAAGTTTACCGGCGGGGTGTCCCGGTTCCGCGACAAGCTGATCGAGGGGATGGCCGCGCGCGGATACGACCGCGACTTTGCCGAACGGACCTTCCGCCAGCTGGAGGGCTTCGGCAGCTACGGCTTTCCGGAAAGCCATGCGGCCAGCTTTGCGCTGATCTCCTATGCCTCGGCATGGCTCAAGTGCTGGCATCCGGACGTGTTCTGCGCGGCGCTCCTGAACAGCCAGCCGATGGGCTTCTACGCCCCTGCCCAGATCGTGCGGGACGCCCGCGAGCACGGGGTCGAGGTCCGCCCGGTCTGCATCAACGCCTCGCATTGGGACTGCACCCTCGAGCCGCTGGCGGACGGCCGGCGCTTCGCGGTCCGGCTTGGGCTGCGCATGGTCAAGGGCCTGGCCAACGCCCATGCGGCGGCGATCGTGCTGGGCCGTGCCGATCAGCCCTTCGCCTCGGTTGAGGATCTGTGGCGGCGCGTGCGCGTGCCCGTTGTCACCCTCACCCGGATCGCCGAGGCGGACGGCTTCCGCCCTGCCCTGCGCCTCGGCCGCCGCGAGGCGCTCTGGCACCTCAAGGGGCTGGCCGACGAGGATCTGCCCCTCTTCGCCGCTGCCGAGGCGCGCACTGCGCCACCGGAGTTCGCCGAGCCCACCGTCGCCCTGCGCCCGATGGCCGCCGGGCGCGAGGTGGTCGAGGATTACGGCCATACCGGCCTGTCGCTGCGCCGCCACCCGGTGGCCTTCCTGCGCGAGGATCTGACCCGACGCCGGATGATCCCCTGCGCGGAAGCCATGGCCTCCCGCAACCGCCGCCGCTGCGAGGTGGCGGGCATCGTGCTGGTCCGCCAGCGCCCGGGCTCGGCCAAGGGCGTGATGTTCATAACCCTGGAGGACGAAACCGGTATCGCCAACCTGGTCGTCTGGCCCAAGGTCTTCGAGGCCAACCGCCGAACCATCCTCGGCGCCGGCATGATTGCCGTCGCGGGCACCGTGCAGCGCGAGGGCGAGGTCGTCCACCTCGTCGTCCATCGCATCACCAACCTCTCAACTGACCTTGCCAGCATCGGCCAGCGCGGCGACGCCTTTCCGTTGACCCACGGCCGGGGCGACGAGTTCACGGCGACCGGCGGTAGGCTGCCGGGCAACGCCGGGCCGCCAACACCGCGCGACATCTACATCCCTGACCTTCACATTGACACCGTCAAGGTGAAGACAAAGGACTTCAGGTAGGTGTGTCGTCCAGTGAAGAAGATGATCCTGGCTACAGGGCGACGCAAAGGGCGGAAAGCCGACGGTCGGCGCCGCAGCATCACAGCTGCGGCAAGCATGGGAAAGCGGTCGTTCGTCCAGGATGCAGCGATCACCCTGTCCCGTGATCCGAACGCGGTTCGACGGGAAGATCACGCGCCCACTGCTAAAGCACGCGCCACAAAACCTACTGCGTTCCAAGGACTAAGCCGTCTCTCTGATCGACGTAGCCTTCGACATTGTCGCGGATCTTCTCGAAGACCTTCGGCAGGTATTCGATCAGATCGGCCATCGTCACATCAGTTCTTGCAAAGCAGTGATACGTTTCCAGATACGACCGCATGGTCTCGCGGTCGTTGGCACTGATCGTCAGCAGCGGGTCAGGTCCGTCGTAGTCCCAGAGATTGGTGAGGTGGATGAACTTGGAACTGTATTCGTAGGCGACGCTGACCCAGGAATGGTTGTCCGCGGCATACTGCTTGAGCTCGACGTCCTTGATCGGGACGATCTTTTTCTTCGCGGTGATCTGCGTCCAACGCTCGCCACGGAGTCGACGGGCATCCGGGTTGCGCGACTCGGAGCCGATGCCGAACAACACTTTCATGGAAAGGCAGGTCTGGCTGGCAGCATCACTGTAGGTCTGCTGCCAGCCACGTCTGCCAGTCGACGCGGCCTCCCAGCTCACATCGGGGCCGAACCAGATCGTCAGCGAGCCACGGCTCTTGAGCGCTTCATTGTAGGCGTGGATATCTATGCCTCTGGTCATCGGCGATGGCCGGAGTGAAGGCTCGGGTGGTCGCCGATACACTGCAGCCGGGGGCCACAGTGAATGCAGTGGCGGATCACTATGGAGTTTCTTGTCGCGTGTTACCGCTTAATGGACCAGACCATGGCTGTTTCGTATCCCGCAGCTTCGAGCATCTCGATTTTGGACGGCCACCTGGCGGGGCATACGACAAAAGCAACCCCAACACCTCTGTTCGCGAAGGCAGCCTCGGCTGCGCGCAGAAGCGTGGTCGCGCCCTCGCCACCGTTTGCAAGAGCGGTAGGATCAGCAAGGTCCGAGTGGTAGTAGTCGTCAATCACACCTGTTCCGGTAATGTCGTGCGCCGGCGGAAAATGAAGCGGCGAGGCGGGCTGCGCGATCACGTAGCCATTCAGGTTTTCCGGCGCCCCCATAACCATCATATCCCGGTCACGCAGTGTCAGGCTTCGGTTCATCCAACCAGTGAACCTGGTTTCTGCATCGGAATGCTGTTCTCAGAATTGGTCGATCTCGAAGAGTATCCGCTTGTTCTCCGATGCCCGCGTGACGATGCTTGGCACATCAACCTCGGTGGCCAGACGGATTGTTGACGGGCGTCCAGCATCGCCAAGGACGGTTCGGGACAAGTAGAGCGTCAGCGGATCGTAAGCGCGATCTCGAAAGACCTGTCGCCAGGGCCCTCCAGTCACGTAGGTAGACAAGAGTATCTTTGCGCCGGCATCCATCAGGGCACGTTCCGCCGCTGCGACCAGCGCGTCAATCGTGCCTTCCGGCGCGCCGAGCGCGACAGCACTATCAGGCAGAATAAGTCCCGGATCGCCCTTCCGGCCCGCATAGATCGGCGGCACCGGAAGAAGCATCGAATGAATTACGCCATTTATCACTCCATCATGCTCGGCAACTTGCCATATCTGGCGGAACGGCTGCTGTTCAGACATCAGCGCAAAGGTCAGCGCCTTTTCGATCTGCGCCGAGGCATCCGCAGCCATCTTCCACAGGATCGGGTCGGCAGCCTGACGTTCCTCCGCGTCCAGAAGCAGAAGATAGACAAGGCGGGGAATGTCGCCCGTGGTGGCGATGCGAACGGCGTGTGACATCTGATTGATCCTCAATGGCATCGCGTGGGGCTCTGACCCTGTATCGACGCGGCACGTCCCTTTGACAAAGCAGGATATGTGCGACAGCATTTAGAAAACCTAACGTCTTAGGCCTTGTCCATGAAGCAAGTGAACCTCAATTCTCTTCGGGTGTTCGCTTGCGTGGCGCGACACAGCAATCTTCACCGCGCTGCGGGTGAACTGAACCTGACGCGCGGCGCTGTATCCCAAAAGATCAAACAGCTCGAAGTCGAGCTTGGAGTGATCCTTTTGGAACGTCAGGCTCGGGGTGTGAGGCTAACCCCCGAAGGTGTGCGCTGTCGGGAGGCCGTCGACGAAGCCCTGGCCACGCTCGAAATGGTGGTCACCGAACTCGCGCAGGAAGTAGGGCAGATAACGCTACACTTTGGCTCCTCAACAGCGGCGAAGTGGCTGATGCCGCGCCGGAAAAGTTCGCCACCCAGTTTCCTCGTATCTCGCTCCGAACCGAGGTTCACACTGAGCAGCTGTCTCGCGACTTGGCCCGCAACGAGATTGCCGTCTGGCCAGGAAAAGCGACCGATCCGAAGCCGTTTCAAAATGCGCGGCCATTGACCGACATCAATCCTGTTGCCGTGTGCAGCCCGAATTTCCCCAAGCCCGATTGGCCGATGGAGTTGGAAACTGTGCTGACGTTGCCACTGCTTCAGGATGCGCATCGCACATGGGAAGCTTTAATCGAGGCAACCAGGCACCGGACTCGGCACTAGCTGCTGAATTTCGACCGGTCTGCGCTGGCTGTGGACGCGGCAATAGAGAGATACGGCGTCGCCATCGCCCCTTCCTACATTGTCGAAAGCGACGTGTTGCGGAAACGTCTTGTAGAGGTGTGGGTCAACACGGAACCGCCGACTAAAAAACTCTTCGTTTCTTGGTCGCAAGAGCACGTGAGACAACCGGACGTGCATCGGGTTGTGGATTGGATCGCCGCGGAATTTGACAAGAGCTGACGCTGGAAGAACCGCTAGAAATTGCGGAAACGTCCCGCATAACAGACCGTGCCTGCTAGATCTCGCTGCGCCAAGCACGAGCGTCTGCTCTCTGGAAGCTGCACCGCGCCGCCGCGACTGTCTCGACCGGCCGCTAAGGGCCCAGTGTGCGTGTCAGAGGCTGAACCATTGCGTTCACATCACCGGAGGCGGCAACTCAAGGTGAAGATTGCAGTCGGCGGGCAAGGCATTACGCTGGAACGATGACGCCAGGCGGACGCATCTTCTCCTGCATTCTTCCTTCTGTCCGCGGCGAGGCGGCCGACGAGGACGGCGGGTCACGTCCGTCAAGCTGGTGTAATTTCCCGGGAGGCCTGAGGGCATGATCAGGCGGCTTTCGTGGTTATGCTGAGAATGGGGTCGATCTCCTCGGTGTCGATGCGGGCGAAGGCCTCG
>NZ_JAOTBE010000010.1 GCF_026162645.1 Paracoccus rhizosphaerae | reverse complement strand
GGCCTGTTTTCCCGACAAACGGGCAGGTCGAGCGGATGAACCGCACGATCAAGGCCACGGTCAAACGCTTCCACTACGATAGCCACGATCAGCTCCGCACCCATCTCGCGGACTTCATGCCAGCCTATAACTTCGCCCGCCGCCTCAAGACCCTCGCCAGCCATGGTCCTCGGACCGATGGCGGACCATGGCTGGCCCTCACGCCTTACGAATTCATCTGCAAGATCTGGACATCCGAGCCCGACAGATTCATCCTAAACCCGATCCACCAGATGCCGGGACTGAACATCTAGCCTGCCTCGGCCGCGATCTGCGCACGCGATTTGCGGCCGCGTTCGGTGGCCGACTTCAACTGACCGCAGGCGGCCATGATATCCTCGCCCCTGGGCGTGCGGATCGGGCTGGCATAGCCGGCCTTGTAGATGATGTCGGCGAATGCGCGGATGCGGTTGTTGCTGGACCGCTTGTAGGGTGCGCCGGGCCATTCGTTGAACGGAATCAGGTTGATCTTGGCCGGGATGCCGCGGATCAGCTGCACCAGCCTGCGCGCGTCGTCGTCGCTGTCGTTCACGCCGTCCAGCATCACGTATTCGAAGGTGATCCGCTCGCTGTTGGACAGCCGGGGATAGTCGCGCAGCGCCTCCAGTAGGGTCTCGATGTTCCAGCGCTTGTTGATCGGCACCAGCTTGTCGCGTGTCTCGTCCGTCGTCGCGTGGAAGCTGACGGCCAAAAGGCAGCCGATCTCCTCGGCGGTGCGGGCGATCTCGGGCACGACGCCGCTGGTGGACAGCGTGATGCGGCGGCGCGACAGTGAGAGCCCCTCGCCGTCCATCACGACCTTCATGGCGTCGCGGACGTTCTCGAAGTTGTAGAGAGGCTCGCCCATGCCCATCAGGACGATGTTGCTGATCAGGCGGGTTTCGTCCTTGGGCGCGCCCTGGACCGGCCATTCGCCAAGATCGTCGCGCGCGACCAGCAGCTGGCCCACGATCTCTCCGGCGGTCAGGTTGCGCACCAGCTTCTGCGTGCCGGTATGGCAGAACGAACAGGTCAGCGTGCAGCCGACCTGGCTGCTAACGCAGAGCGTCCCGCGGCCCTCCTCGGGAATATAGACCGCCTCGACCTCGTGGCCGCCGGCAATCTTCAGCAGGTACTTGCGGGTGCCGTCGCTGCTGACCTGCCGGGTCACGATCTCTGGTAGGACGATCTCGAACCGGTCGGCCAGCAGGGCGCGATAATCCTTGGCCAGATTGGTCATCTGCGCGAAATCGCGCACGCCCCAGTGATAGATCCACTGCCAGACCTGGCCAACCCGCATCTTGGCCTGCTTCTCGGGCGTGCCGGCCGCGATCAGGGCGTCGCGCAGCTGCTCCCTCGTCAGCCCGACGATGTTCGTCAGGCCGCCTTGGGGCAGCTTGCGGGGAATGGTCAGCACGTCCTGCGTGATCGGGGCGTTCATGTCGTCACCGGCAATGTAAGCGAAGACCCGCAAATAAGCGAAACGGGCCGGCTTTTCAACCGGCCACGTCCCTGGCGTCGAAATATCCGCCGGACAGCCGGCCGGCGGTGTCCGTCGGTGCCGTTACTGGCAGCGTTCCTTGGCGGTGTTGGTCGCGGCGGTGATGCCCGACAGGCTGAACGTGTCCTTCGTCGTCGTGCCGCGCGACGAACGCCCGGTCACCACGGCCGAGGATCCGGCCCGAAGCGCGCCGATCAGCGATTCATCCTCGGACGGGCTGCCGGTCCAGGCGCTCTCGCCCTCGGTGAACAGGTTGAACTTGCGGCCGCCGACATCGACCTCGACCGTGCTGTCAGGCGCGAAGGGATAGCCGCCGGTGAACGACACTTCGCCGTTCTGGCCGGGGCGATAGGCGACATACAGGCGGATGTCGCCGCGCGCCACCTCGGTCGGCTGGCCGTCGCGGGTGTTGATCGTCGACTTGGGCGGGGACACCGCCCAGCATTCCCGCGGGCTGTCGGCCGCAAAGACGGTCCAGTCACCCTCGGTCGCCACGACATTGCTGGTCTCTTGCGCGACCGCCGTGCCCAGCCCGGCGATCAGGACCAGGCTGGCGCCTATGCCGCGCAGCGTAGTGGTATTCATGCTCTGGCCTCCTGCCATTCATTTCGCCGCTTTGCCCGGCGTTGTTCCCCGATTGCTGTGGTCTTTTCAACCATCTGCCGCCAGAATAGCGAAATTCGCTGCCCGCAAAAGGTCATGCGAGCAAAATCGCGCAATTGTCAGGGAGAATTTTCCATGCGTTCAGCCGAGATGATCGAACTGTGGCGGGGGGACATGCGGGAAAGCCTGCACCGGGGCCACGCGATCATCTGCGACGCACATGGAGTCGTCGAGGCGTGGGGGAAGCCGTCACAGGTCATCTATCCGCGGTCCTCGTGCAAGATGATCCAGGCTCTGCCGCTGATCGAAAGCGGCGCGGCCGACGCCGCCGGCTTGACGGACCGCCAGCTGGCATTGGCCTGCGCCAGCCATTCCGGCGCGGCGCTTCACGTGCAAGGTGTGGGCGGCTGGCTGCAGGGGCTGGGGATGGCCGAAAGCGACCTTCGCTGCGGCAGCCACATGCCCCGCGACCCGGCCGAGAACAAGCGCCTGACATGTTCGGACGAAAGCCCCTGCCAGCTGCACAACAACTGCTCGGGCAAGCACGCCGGCTTTCTGACGCTTAACCGGCACCTGAAGGGGGGCGCCGAATACGTGGCGCCCGATCACCGCGTCCAGCAGGCCGTCAAGGCGGCCTTCGAGGAGGTGACAGAGGAGACCAGCCCCGGCTTCGGCATCGACGGATGCTCGGCCCCGAACTGGGCCTGCTCGCTCGAGGGGCTGGCGCGGGCGATGGCGCGGTTCGCCAACCCAGGGCAGGACCGGCGCGGCCAGGCGATGCAGCGGCTGGTGGACGCGATGCGCGCGCATCCCGAACTGGTCGCGGGCGAGGGTCGATCCTGCACGGCGCTGATGCGCGCAATGGGCGGCGCGGTGGCGGTCAAGACCGGGGCCGAGGCCGTCTTCGTGGCCATCCTGCCCCAGCAGGGCCTGGGCGTCGCGCTGAAGATCACCGACGGTGCCACCCGCGCCAGCGAGGCCGCCATCACTGCGATCCTGATCCACCTGGGTGTGCTGGAGGCTGGCGATCCGGTAGCGCAGGCCTATCTGAACGGGCCGATCCGGAACTGGCGGGGGATGGTCACCGGCAGCCTGAGGACATCGCCGGGCTTTCCAAGCTGAGCCGGTCAGGCGCGAATCGTCACGAATACGACGCAATGTTGTGGTTCCATCACCCTGCAGGACCACCCCCGCGCCTGCGCCCCAAGCATGACCGGCCGGCGCCCCTTGGCAGAGCGGGCGCCGGCAACCATGTCAGACCATCTGCCAGATCAGCCGCAGCGCCAGGACGGTCGAGGTCACGACCAGCAGCGGCTTGATCAGCCTGGCCCCGATCCGCGAGGCGAGCCTTGCGCCAAGCGTGGCGCCGGCGATCTGGGCCACGCCCATGGCGATGCCCAGAAGCCACAGCGGCTGACCGACCAGCGCGAAGGCGCCCAGCCCGCCCAGGTTCGACGCGAAGTTCAGAAGCTTGGTGTGCGCGGTGGCCTTCAGCACGCCGTACCCCGCCAGGGTCACGAAGCCGATCATGTAGAACGCGCCCGCCCCCGGCCCGATCAGCCCATCATAGAAGCCGATGAAGGGAACCACGGTCATCGCGAAGACCGCGGCCGAGAGCCGTCGCGTGCGGTCGAGGTCGTTCAGCCCCGGCTTCAGCGCGAAGAACAGGGCGATTCCGATCAGGATCACTGGAAGGATCAGCCGCAGCCCGTCCGTCGGGATCGCACTGACGAGTGTCGCACCGGCGGCCCCCGCCGCCCCGGCAATGAGAGCCGACCTCCACTGTCTGCGCAGATCCACGAGGCCCCGCGCGGCGTAGCTGAGTGCGGCAGTGCCGGCACCGAAGACGCCCTGGACCTTGTTGGTGGCCAGGGCCTGCGCGGGCGGGACGCCCGCCAGCATCAGCACCGGCAGGGTGATCAGGCCGCCGCCGCCGGCGATGGCATCGACGAAGCCTGCGGCGAAGGCTGCCGCCATCAGCAGGGGGATCAGGTCGAGAGTCAGATCGAACATGCTGGCCATACTGTCGGAGGGCACCGTCGCTGCGGGGGTTTCACACCCCCGCGCCCCCGTGGGATATTTGCGGACCGCTGCAGGAGGCGGGCGGCTGCCGCCTGCAGCGATGGCGGTCAGACGGTGACGAAGTCCCGGGCAGAATAGCCTTGCAGGTAGAGAAGCGCTGTCAGGTCGCCGTGGTTGATCCGGATCTGGGCCTGCGCGGCGACAGCGGGCTTGGCGTGCAGCGCGACGCCCGTGCCGGCGAGGCCGATCATGTCGAGGTCGTTCGCGCCGTCGCCCACGGCGATCGCGTTCTGCGGCGTCGTGCCGAGGCGGGCCGCGATCTGCTGCAAGGCCTCGACCTTGGCCTCTCGGCCCAGGACGGGAAGGGCGACATGGCCGGTCAGGACGCCCGCCTCGATCAGCAGCGCGTTGGCGCGGTGTTCGTCGAAGCCCAGCCGGCCGGCGACCGCCTCGGTGAATGCAGTGAAGCCGCCCGAGACCAGTGCGGCATAGGCGCCGTGCGCGCGCATCGTGGCAACCAGCGTCGCGCCGCCCGATGCTAGGGTGATGCGGTCCTGCAGGACAGTAGGTATGACGCCTTCGTCCAGGCCTGCCAGCAGGCCAACGCGTTCGACAAGCGCCTCGTGGAAGTTCAGATCGCCGTTCATGGCACGGGCTGTGATGTCGGCGACGCGTTCGCCCACGCCTGCGAAATCCGCCAGTTCGTCAATGCATTCCTGGTCGATCATGGTCGAATCCATGTCGGCGATCAGGATGCGCTTGCGCCGCCCCTCGGCCGGCTGGATCGCCAGGTCGATGCCGATGACCTGAAGGTCGAACCAGACGCGGTCTGCGTCGGCGGGTGCCTGGGGGATGTCGAACTCGGCCGCGATGCCGGGGGCCAGGATGCGCGGCGACCCGCCCTGCCACTGCGCCGACAGTCCGCCAGGCAGTTCGCTGTCGAGATTGGCGGCATGGGGCGAGGCGATCAGCGAGACGGTGAACATGGGGCGCATCCTTTTCGGCTGCCTCGGGATGTAGGCCAAAGATTTTTCTTGCGCCAGAGCAGGCGTGGCCTTACGTCGGTCAGTGGGACACCCCTCCCCAACGAGGGGCTTTTAGCTGGAAGGCTAGTCACATGACCGATCATGCGATCCCGGCTGCGCGGCCGGCAAATCCGCGCTTTTCCTCTGGCCCTTGCGCCAAGATTCCCCATTACAATCTGGACATGCTGTCGGACGCGCCGCTTGGCCGTTCGCATCGCGCCGCCGTCGGCAAGGCCAAGCTGGCCGAGGCGATCGAGCTGACGCGTGAGGTTCTGCGCGTGCCCGCGGATTACCGCATCGGCATCGTTCCCGGCTCGGACACGGGCGCGGTCGAGATGGCGATGTGGTCCCTGCTGGGACAGCGCCCGGTCGAGATGCTGGCCTGGGAGAGCTTTGGCGAAGGCTGGGTCACGGACGCGGTCAAGCAGCTGAAGCTGGACGCGACCGTCCGCAAGGCCGACTACGGCAAGATCGTCGATCTGGCCGAGGTCGATTTCGCGCGCGACGTCGTTTTCACCTGGAACGGCACCACCAGCGGTGTGCGCGTGCCGAACGGCGACGCGATCCCCGCGGATCGCGACGGCCTGACCATCTGCGACGCGACCAGCGCGGCCTTTGCGATGGACCTGCCCTGGAACAAGCTGGATGTGGTGACCTTCAGCTGGCAGAAGGTTTTGGGCGGCGAAGGCGCGCATGGCGTTCTGATCCTGTCCCCGCGTGCCGTCGAGCGTCTGGAAAACTACACACCCGCCTGGCCGCTGCCGAAAATCTTCCGCATGACCAAGGGCGGCAAGCTGATCGAGGGCATCTTCAAGGGCGAGACGATCAACACGCCCTCGATGCTGGCGGTCGAGGATTACCTGGTCGCGCTGAAATGGGCGCAATCCCTGGGCGGCCTGCCGGCGCTGATCGCGCGCGCCGATGCCAATGCGGGCGCGGTGCGGGAGTTCATTGCCGACAAGGACTGGATCGCGGATCTGGCCGAGGACCCGGCGACGGCCTCGACCACCAGCGTGTGCCTGAAGTTCACAGATCCGGCGATCAAGGACGGCGCCGCCTTTGCCAAGGCCGTTGCGAAACGGCTGGAGAAGGAAGGCGTCGCGCTGGATGCGGGCGCCTATCGCGACGCGCCGGCGGGACTGCGTATCTGGTGCGGCTCGACGGTCGAGACGGCCGATGTGGCGGCGCTTATGCCATGGATTGAGTGGGCCTATCGCGTCGAACTGGCCGCGCAGTGACCTGACCGCCGGGGGGCTTTGCGCCCCCCGGACCCCCCGCAGGGTATTTTCCCAAAGAAGAAGCCGGATGCCAGCGTGGCCATGCCCGGGCGTTCCCACACAAGGATGAATGACATGCCGAAGGTTCTCGTCTCGGACAAGCTGTCCGAAACCGCCGTTCAGATCTTCCGCGACCGCGGGGTCGAGGTCGATTACATGCCCGATCTGGGCAAGGACAAGGAGAAGCTGGCCGAGGTGATCGGGCAGTATGACGGGCTGGCGATCCGGTCCGCGACAAAGGTGACCGAGAAGCTGCTGGCCGAGGCCACGAATCTGAAGGTCATCGGCCGCGCCGGGATCGGCGTCGACAACGTGGACATTCCGGCCGCCAGCAAGAAGGGCGTCATCGTGATGAACACGCCCTTCGGCAACAGTGTCACTACGGCCGAACACGCCATTGCGATGATGTTCGCGGTCGCCCGGCAGTTGCCCGAGGCCAGCGCCAGCACCCATGCCGGCAAGTGGGAGAAGAACCGCTTCATGGGGGTCGAGCTGTTCAACAAGACCCTTGGGGTGATCGGGGCGGGCAATATCGGCTCGATCGTGATCGACCGGGCTTTGGGGCTGCACATGAAGGTGCTGGCCTATGACCCCTTCCTGTCCGAGGAGCGCGCCAAGGAACTGGGCGTGACTAAGGTCGAGTTGGATGAGCTGCTGGGGAAGGCCGACTTCATCACCTTCCATGTGCCGCTGACCGAAAAGACCCGCAACATCCTGTCGCGCGACGCCATTGCCAAGCTGAAGAAGGGCGTGCGGATCATCAACTGCGCGCGCGGAGGTCTGGTCGATGAGGACGCGCTGGCCGAAGCGCTGAAGGATGGCCGCGTGGCCGGCGCCGCCTTCGACGTCTTCGCGGTCGAACCGGCGACGGACAGCCCGCTCTTCAACCTGCCGAACGTCGTCGTGACGCCGCACCTGGGCGCATCCACGACCGAAGCTCAGGAGAACGTGGCCCTGCAGGTCGCCGAGCAGATGTCGGATTACCTGCTGACGGGCGCGGTGCAGAACGCACTGAACATGCCGTCGGTCACCGCCGAGGAGGCCGCCGTCATGGGCCCCTGGATCAAGCTGGCCGCGCATCTGGGCGCCTTCGTGGGCCAGATGACCGACGAGCCGATCAAGGCGATCAACGTCCTCTACGACGGCGTGGTGTCCGAGATGAACCTGAACGCGCTCAACGCCGCTGTCATCGCGGGCGTGATGAAGGCCACGAACCCGGACGTGAACATGGTCTCGGCCCCGGTCATGGCCAAGGAGCGCGGCGTGCAGGTGTCGACGACCCGCCAGGACAAGGCCGGCGTCTACGAGGGCTACATCAAGCTGACCTGCGTTACCGCGACCCGCGAACGGTCCATCGCCGGCACGGTCTTCAGCGATGGCAAGCCGCGCTTCATCCAGATCCGCGGCATCAACGTCGATGCCGAAGTCGGCAGCCACATGCTCTATACCCGCAACAAGGACGTGCCGGGTGTGATCGGCGCCCTGGGGATGACCCTTGGCAACTTGGGCGTGAACATCGCGAACTTCACGCTGGGACGCTCCGCGAACGGGGCAGATGCCATCGCCATCCTGTACCTGGACGAGCCGATCGGCGACGAGGCGCTGGCCGCGCTTCAGAACACAGGCAAGTTCTTGCAGGCCCGCCGGCTGCAATTCGAGGTTTGACCTTGCCGCCGCACGCCCCTAGCCATGGGGCGTGCGGACCTTTCCTGCCGCGCGCGATGGTCAGGTGACGGATGCGACTCTATGCGATCGGCGATATTCACGGGCAGCTGGACCTTCTGAAGGCCGCGCACCAGCGGATCTTCGACGACGGCGGGCCGGACGCGACGATCGCCCATGTCGGCGACCTGATCGACCGTGGCCCCGATTCCCGCGGCGTGGTCGAACACCTGCTGCGCGGCCGGAACGCTGGCCGTCCCTGGATCGTCACCCGCGGCAATCATGATCGCTTCCTGCCCGCCTTCATCGACCGGCCCGACTGGATCGACCCCGGCGTGTCCTCGGGGCAGCATTGGGTGGACCATCCGGGGCTGGGGGCGGCGGCGACATTGCGGTCCTATGGCGTCGACCCCGACCAACCCAGAGATGCGCTGCTGGAGGCCACGCGGCAGTCCGTTCCGCCCGCCCATGCCCGATTCCTGGCTTCCTTGCCCCTCTGGTTCCTGCACCCGCTTGCCCTTGTCGTCCATGCTGGCATTAGGCCCGGCATCGACCTGCGCGATCAGGCCGAGGACGACCTGGTCTGGATCCGCAAGCCTTTTCTGGAAAGCAATGCGGACTTCGGCCCGCTGGTCGTCCACGGCCACACCGCGCTGGAGCGGCCGACCCTCTATCCCAACCGACTGAACCTGGACGGCGGCGCCGCCTATGGTCGGCCGCTGAGCGCGGTCGTCATCGAGAAGGGCGCTGTCCATCTGCTGACCGACAAGGGCCGCGCCCCCCTGGAGAAGGAATAAGCGATGCGCACCGTTCTTGCCGCCGCGATGATGCTGACCACTGCGGCCCAGGCCGAGGAGGTCGCGCGGGTCGGGGTCGACTGGGTCGGAAACGACGTCATCGTCGAGGCGATCCAAGACCCCGAGGTTCCCGGCGTCACCTGCCACCTGGCCTATTTCAGCCGCTCGGTCCTGGACCGACTGAGCCAGGGGAACTGGTTCGAGGACCCCTCGAACAGCGCCATCGAATGCACGCGCACCGGCCCCATCGACGCTTCCGGCCTGACGCCCGGAGAGGACGGCGACCAAGTCTTCAGCCAGAGCAGGTCCCTGATCTTCAAGTCGCTTGAGGTGCGGCGCATCTATGACGACCAAAATCGTGTGCTGATCTATCTGGCGCATGGCGCGCAGGTCACCGAAGGCTCGGCCAAGATGTCCCTGGCGACGGTGCCGCTTCTGCCCGAGGACCGCGCCCCCTGAAGGGGCAGCCTGTAGACAGCCCAGGGCCGCCGCGCTAGAAGGCCGGCTGTGAATCAGGATGACGGAAGCCGCCCGATGCAGCCTTACCAGGTGCAAAGCCGCATTGCGAAATATTGCCTAGGCCAAGTCGTCCGGCACCGCAACCGCCCCTTCCGCGGCGTGATCTTCGACGTCGATCCCGAATTCGCCAATACCGAGGAGTGGTACGAATCCATCCCCGAAGATTCGCGACCCGAGAAGGACCAGCCCTTCTATCACCTTCTGGCCGAAACCGAGGCAACCTTCTATGTCGCCTATGTCTCGGAGCAGAATCTGGAACTGGACAGTTCGGGCGAGCCGCTGGACCATCCGGAAGTCGGCGACATGTTCGGTGCCTTCGAGGACGGCCGCTATTTCCTGGCGGCGCCGGTCAACTGACAGTCGCTCACGCGGCGCCGGACTGTGCAAATGGGATGCTGAAGGCCAGATAGTTGCGCTGGCTTTCACGGTAATAGCACAGCGCCTGCGTCAGGTCCTGGATCAGGAACCAGCCGAAACCGCCTTCGGGCAGGTCGTCCATCACCAGCGCGGGCAGGCTGCGCGGCAGGATGCATTCGTCGGGCAGCGACACGCCGTCATCGGTCAGAGCACAGGCCAAGCCGTTGGTGTGGCGCACGATGCACAGATGGATCACCGGCAGGCGGACGCTGTCGTCCGGGGCGCCCGCTCCGGCGGGCGCGTGTTCGGCGACGTTGTTCATCACCTCGGCCAGCACCAGCTCCAGCCGGCCGAGCGTGTCGTCGCTGACCTCGCCCTGAAAGCGACGGCGGACGTCCTGCAGCGTGTCGCGCACGGTTTCGGGCTGGGCGCTGAGGACGCGGTGGAACATCGGCTGGACCTGCGCCGACGCGCGGGTGCTGCGCTTGGGCTCCGACCGTTCGATGGGTGTCATTCACGATGCTCCTTCTGAGCGGTGAGGGGGCGGATGTCGAAGACGCTGTCCATGCGCGTCAAGCGGAAGACGCGCTCCACGTTCGGCGTCAGCGCGCAGAGCACCATCCCCAGGTTCTGCGGCAGGCTTTTACGCACGGCGATCATCGCGCCCAGGCCCGAGCTGTCCATGAAGTCCACGCTGGCCATGTCCAGATGGATGGGTTTGCGGCTTTTGACGACGATCTCGCGCAGCTTGTCCTTGAAGGGCGTCGCGATGGCCGCGTCGATCCGCGGCTCGGTCACCTTGACGGCCAGATGGGTGACGACGTCTTCGACGATGAACTGCATGATCGGGTCCTTTCGGCGCTGGTGCAGCCTGACTAGACGGGAAAGGTTACCATCCGGTAAGCGTGATGGTCGGGAGAGCCGGAGGAAACCATGACAAATCGACAGATCTTCGTGCGCGGCGCCGCGCGTACGCCCATGGGCGGGCTGCAGGGGGCGCTGTCGGGCGCCACCGCGGCAGAGCTGGGCGGGACGGCCATTGCCGCAGCCCTGTCGCGGGCGGGGATCGCGCCAGAAGCGCCAGAAGCGCCAGAAGCGCTGCTGATGGGCTGCGTGCTGCCGGCGGGCCAGGGGCAGGCCCCTGCGCGCCAGGCCGGGTTCGCCGCAGGCCTGCCGCAATCGCTGCCGGCGACGACGCTGAACAAGATGTGCGGATCCGGCATGCAGGCGGCCATGATGGCAGGCGACATGATCCTGGCGGGCCATGCCGACCTGGTCGTCGCCGGCGGGATGGAGAGCATGTCGAACGCCCCCTACCTGCTGCCCCGGATGCGGGCGGGCGCGCGACTGGGTCATGCGCAGGCGCTGGACCACATGTTCCTGGACGGGCTCGAGGACGCCTATGACAAGGGCCGCCTGATGGGCACCTTCGCCGAGGATTGCGCGTCCGAGTTCGCCTTCTCGCGCCAGGCTCAGGACGACTATGCGTTGGCCAGCCTGACGCGCGCGCAGGAGGCCATCGCCTCGGGCGCCTTCGCGGCCGAGATCGCGCCGGTGACCGTATCCGTGCGCGGCGGGGACAGGGTGGTGGACACGGACGAACAGCCCGGACAGGCGCGGCCCGACAAGATCCCGCACCTGAAGCCCGCCTTCCGCAAGGACGGCACGGTGACGGCGGCCAACAGTTCGTCCATCTCGGACGGGGCGGCGGCGCTGGTGCTGTCGGCGCATCCGCAGGACGCTATTGCCCGGATCGTCGGCTATGCCAGCCACGCGCAGGCGCCGGGGCAATTCCCGACCGCCCCCGTGCCCGCCGTCGAAAAGCTGCTGGACCGCATCGGCTGGACCAAGAAGGATGTCGACCTGTGGGAGGTGAACGAGGCCTTTGCCGTCGTTCCCATGGCCTTCATGGCCCGCACCGGGGTGCCCCGTGACCGCGTGAACGTCAACGGCGGCGCCTGCGCGCTTGGCCATCCGATCGGGGCATCCGGCGCCCGCATCATCGTGACGCTGATCCATGCCCTGCAGGCGCGTGGCCTGCGCCGCGGGGTGGCCGCCATCTGCATCGGCGGCGGCGAAGGCACTGCGCTGGCGGTCGAGTTGGCCTGACCTGCACGGCGAACACGCAGCCTGCCGACGGATTGCCCATTCCGGCGGCAGGCGAACCTGGCCTTTGCGGAACCCTCGGGCAGATTTTCCGGTTCCACTGTGGACTCCGACGTCCGGGGTGCGGATCATTGGATCAACGCAGACCCGCGAAAGGACGCGGAGATGGGGGGGTCATGAGTTCATATAACGAGATGTACGAAGGCGATCGCGTCAGGGATCCCTATGCCCGGTTGCGCGACTGGGTCGAGACGATGCCTGACGACTTTCGCCAGATGAAGCAGGCCGAAGCCGAGGCGCTGTTCCGGCGCATCGGAATCACCTTCGCCGTCTATGGCGAGGGGGGCGACCCAGACCGGCTGATCCCCTTCGACATGATGCCCCGCGTCTTCGAGCAGGCCGAATGGCGCAAGCTGGAACGCGGCATCAAGCAGCGCGCCCGCGCCCTGAACGCCTTCCTGCGCGACGTCTATGGCCGCGGAGAGATCATCCGCGCCGGCCGCATCCCGGCCCGCCTGGTCTACCAGAACGACGCTTATGAAAAGGCCGTGGTGGGCGTGGTACCGCCGCGCGGGGTCTATTCCCATATCATCGGCATCGACCTGGTCCGCACCGGCAAGGACGAATTCTATGTGCTGGAGGACAACTGCCGCACGCCTTCGGGCGTCAGCTACATGCTGGAGAACCGCGAGATCATGATGCGGATGTTCCCGCAGCTGTTCCGCGGCAACCGGATCGAGCCGGTCGACCAGTATCCCGAACTTCTGCGCCGGACGCTGGAATCGGTGGCCCCCGCCAAGTGCCGCGACCGGCCCACCTGCGTGATCCTGACGCCGGGCCATTTCAACAGCGCCTATTACGAACACAGCTTCCTTGCGAATCTGATGGGGGTCGAACTGGTCGAGGGGCAGGACCTGTTCGTCGATGGAGAGTTCGTTTACATGCGCACCACGACCGGGCCGCGCCGCGTGGACGTGATCTATCGCCGGATCGACGACCCGTTCCTGGACCCGCTGTGCTTCCGCCCCGATTCGATGCTGGGCGTGCCGGGGCTGATGGATGTCTATCGCTCGGGCGGGGTGTCGATCTGCTCGGCCCCCGGCGCGGGGGTGGCCGACGACAAGGCGGTCTATACCTTCGTCCCCGAGATGGTGCGGTTCTACCTGGGCGAGGAGCCGATCCTGAACAACGTCCAGACCTGGACGCTGTGGAAGGACGACGATTACCGGTACGTGATGGACCACCTGCCCCAACTGGTCGTGAAGGAGGTCCACGGGTCCGGCGGCTATGGCATGCTGGTCGGCCCGAAATCTACCGCCGACGAGATCGAGGCGTTCCGCGCCAAGATCCAAGCCGATCCGTCGAACTATATCGCGCAGCCGACGCTGGCCCTGTCCACCTGCCCCACCTTCGTCGAGGAAGGCATCGCGCCCCGCCACGTGGACCTGCGGCCCTATTGCCTCTGCGGCGACCGGATCGAGCTGGTTCCGGGCGGCCTGACCCGCGTGGCGCTGCGCGAGGGATCGCTGGTCGTGAACTCGTCGCAGGGCGGGGGCGTCAAGGACACCTGGGTCCTGTCGGAATGAGGGGAAGGAACACGATGCTCAGCCGCACCGCCTCGAACCTGTTCTGGATGGGCCGCCACTTGGAACGCGCCGAAACCGCCGCCCGCCTGCTGGACGTGGGCCAGCGCATCACCCTGCTGCCGAACACCGAGGCGGGATACCAGAACGAATGGAACTCGCTTCTGCAGGCTTCTGGGACGGCGCGGCTGTTCGCCGAGAAGCATGGCACCGTTACCCAAGAAAAGATCGAGGAGTTCATCTTCTTCGACCGCGACAATCCCTCATCGGTGGCCTGCTGCCTTGAAAAGGCGCGCGAGGCCGGGCGCATCGTCAGGACCGCGCTGACCAGCCAGGTCTGGGATGCGCTGAACATGGCCTATCAGGACCTGCGCAAGATCGAGCGCCAGCCGCGCGCAAGCCTCGACACGGGTCTCCTGACCGATTTCACCACCGGCCACACCTCGACCGTGCGCGGCGCCATCAACGCGACGCAGCTGCGCAACGACGGCTGGCACTTCATGAATCTGGGTTACGGTCTTGAACGGGCCGACGCGACCGCGCGGCTTCTGGACGTCAAGTATTTCGTCCTGCTGCCCAGGATCGAGTTCGCGGGATCTGGCCTCGACACCTATCAGTGGCAGGTGATCCTGCGCGCGCTGTCGGCGCACCGATCCTATCACTGGGCCTATGGTGGCGACATCACGGCCGAAAAGGTCGCTGATTTCCTGATCCTGAACGGCGAAAGCCCGAGGTCGCTGATCACCTCGCTTTATGAATCCGTCTGGCAACTCGAGGGGCTGGCGCGGCGCTATGGCGAGGGGGTGCCGACGACCGCGCGCGACAAGGGGCGCGAGGTGCTGGCCGCGCTGCAGGGCCGCGACATCGACATGATCTTCGATGAGGGCCTGCACGAGTTCCTCAGCTGGTTCATCCGTGAACTGGCCGAAGTGTCGAACCTGGTTCACCAGGATTACCTTCTGGGAGGGGTATGACGATGAAGCTGCGGATTTCCCACGAGACCGTCTATCGCTATGCCCGCCCCATCCGGAACCTGGTGCAGAGCCTGCGGCTGACCCCCTCCGCCTTCGAAGGGCAGAAGACCCATGAATGGCTGATCGAGGTGTCGGGCGGCATCCGCGGCCCCGGCTTCCGCGACGGCGCCGGCGACTGGATCGAGGGTTGGACCGTCCGCGGCCCCGCCGAGGAGGTCACCGTCCGCATCGCCGGCCGCATCGACACGCGCGACACCGCAGGTGTCCTGCGCGGCCACCGAGAGACGATCCACCCGATGGTCTATCTGCGCGACAGCGATGCCACGAAGGCCGACGATGCGCTGCAGGACCTTGCCCGCCAGGCTGACGGCGCCGACCCGCTGGACCTGGCGCACAAGCTGTCGCACCTGGTCGGCGACCGCATCGCCTTCCGCCCCGGCGTCACCCGGTCAGGGACCACCGCCGCCGAAGCCTTGGCCCTGGGCGAGGGGGTCTGCCAGGACCATGCCCATGCGCTGATCTCGCTGGCCCGCGCAAGGGGGCTGCCGGCGCGCTATGTCTCGGGCTATCTGCATTCCACGATTGACGGCAAGGCGCATGACGCCGCCCATGCCTGGGCCGAGATCCATGTCGGCCAGCTGGGCTGGGTGGGCTTCGACGCCGCCAACCGATGCTGCCCCGACGAACGCTATGTCAGGCTCGGCTCTGGCACCGACGCCGCCGACGCGGCCCCGATCAGGGGCGTGGCGCTTGGCACCGGGGCCGAGGAGCTGGACGTCCGCGTCCAGGTCGAAGAGATGGCGCAGTAGGCCGCAGGTCAGGCGTCCGAACGTCCTGCCGGGCCCTCACGACAAAGCGCCATGCTAGCGTCCCACGCTGCAATTGCACCCCATCGTGGGTCGGTGGGGCAATTTGCGCCGCCTGCCGTGTCGCTCCATAAAGGCGCCCCGACCAAGGCCCCTGACAGACCCGTGACAGCTTTCGCATTGCGGCACCGTTCCTGCGGGCCTACTGTGCCTGCTGGACTTATGCTTGGAAAGACCGCCGATGACCTATTGCGTCGGATTGAAACTGGACGCCGGGCTGGTGCTGCTGTCCGATACGCGCACCAACGCGGGCCTCGACAACATCTCTTGCTATCGCAAGATGTTCTTCTTCGAAAATCCGGGTGAACGGATCATCACGATCATGACGGCCGGGTCGCTGTCGGTGACGCAGACGACCATCGCCCGGCTGGAAGAGGCGATCGAGGACGAGATGGCTGACGAGTCGACTTCGATCCTCAGGGCGCCGACGATGCTGCGGGTGGCGACGATCATCGGCGACACGCTGTCCCGGACGCGCCGCGACATCGCAGAACAATGCCGCGACCTGAAACAGCAGGCCTCGGCCAGCATGATCGTCGCGGGGCAGCGGCAGGGCGGCGACATGCGAATGTTCCTGATCTATCCCGAGGGCAACTTCATCGAGGCGACCGACGACACGCCCTTCCTGCAGATCGGCGAACACAAGTACGGCAAGCCGATCCTTGACCGCGTCGTCACCCCGCAGACGAACCTGGCGGATGCGCAGAAGGCGGTGCTGCTGTCGATGGATTCGACCCTGCGGTCGAACCTGTCGGTCGGCATGCCGCTGGATCTGGCCGTGATCGAGCGCGGCGCCTGCGCCGTCACCATTCGCCGCCGCATCCAGGATGGCGACCCCGATTTCGCGCAGATGAGCGCCGCCTGGTCCGCCGCCCTGCGCGACAGCTTCGTCAACATCTCTCTCTGACGCGTTCGGGGCGGACGCCCTTCCGGCGCCTCAACCTCGTTGAACCGTCCCTGCCGCCGCGTTAAGCAGATCGGGCACAGCCTGCCCGAGGACATCATGACCGACAAGACCAGCCGCACCCGCATCACCCCCGAGGAGGCGCTGG
Organism: Paracoccus rhizosphaerae; assembly: GCF_026162645.1. Lineage (GTDB taxonomy): Bacteria > Pseudomonadota > Alphaproteobacteria > Rhodobacterales > Rhodobacteraceae > Paracoccus > Paracoccus rhizosphaerae. The sequence goes on along the minus strand of NZ_JAOTBE010000010.1, from coordinate 64,584 downwards.
CCTATCACATGGAGCCGCGACCGGGAAAATACGACATCGTCGCATCGACCCCGATGACCACGCAGCGCGACCTGTCCCTGGCCTATTCGCCGGGCGTTGCGGTGCCGGTTCAGGCCATCGCCGACCGCCCCGAGACCGCCTATGACTATACCACCAAGGGCAACATGGTGGCCGTCATCTCGAACGGCACGGCCATCCTCGGGATGGGGAACCTGGGGGCTCTGGCCTCGAAGCCGGTGATGGAGGGCAAGGCGGTGCTGTTCAAGCGCTTCGCCGACGTGAACGCCATCGACCTGGAGCTGGACACCGAGGACGCGGACGAATTCATCAACGCTGTCAAGCTGATGGGCCCCACCTTCGGGGGCATCAACCTGGAAGACATCAAGGCGCCCGAATGCTTCATCATCGAGCAGCGCCTGAAAGAGATCATGGACATCCCGGTCTTCCATGACGACCAGCACGGCACCGCCGTCATCTGCGCCGCGGGGCTTCTGAACGCGCTGGAGCTGTCTGGCAAGCGGATCGCGGACGTGCGCATCGTGCTGAACGGCGCGGGCGCGGCCGGCATCGCCTGTCTGGAGCTGCTGAAGTCGATGGGTGCGCGGCAGGAAAACTGCATCATGTGCGACACCAAGGGCGTCATCTACCAGGGCCGGACCGAGGGGATGAACCAGTGGAAGTCGGCCCATGCGGTGATGACCGACGCCCGCAGCCTGCAGGACGCGATGAAGGGCGCCGACGTGTTCCTGGGCGTCAGCGCCAAGGGGGCGGTGACGCAGGACATGGTGGCATCCATGGCCGACAACCCGGTGATCTTCGCGATGGCAAATCCTGATCCCGAAATCAGCCCAGAGGATGCCCATGCCGTCCGCCCCGATGCCATCGTGGCGACCGGGCGCAGCGACTATCCGAACCAGGTGAACAACGTCCTGGGGTTCCCCTACCTATTCCGCGGCGCGCTGGACATCCACGCCCGCGCCATCAACGACGAGATGAAGATCGCCTGCGCCGAGGCTCTGGCCCGCCTGGCGCGCGAGGATGTCCCCGACGAGGTCGCCATCGCCTATGGCCGCAAGCTGCAGTTCGGACGCGACTACATCATCCCGACGCCCTTCGACCCGCGGCTGATCCATGTCGTGCCGCCCGCCGTCGCGCGTGCGGGCATGGACACGGGCGTCGCCCGCCGGCCGATCATCGACATGGACGGCTATGTCCAGTCGCTTCAGGCCCGCATGGACCCGACGGCGGCGATCCTGCAGGGCATCCATGCCCGCGCGCGCCAGAAGCAGGCCCGGATGATCTTTGCCGAGGGCGACGATCCACGCGTTCTGCGCGCCGCCGTCGCCTGGCAACGCGGCGGCATGGGCCAGGCCCTGGTCGTCGGCCGCGAGGCCGAGGTCAAGGCCGAGCTTCAGGCCCTGGGCATGGGCGATGCGTTCCGCGAGATCACCGTGGTCAACGCCGCCAACAGCCGCCACATGGAGGCCTATCACGACTTCCTCTATCAGCGGCTGCAGCGGAAGGGCGTCGACCGGGAAGACGCGACCAAGCTTGCGAACCGCGACCGCCACATCTTCGCCGCACTGATGTTGGCGCATGGGCATGGCGACGGGCTGGTCACCGGGGCCACCCGCAAGAACGCGCCGGTTCTGGCGCAGATCGGCCGGGTTTTTGACGTGCGCCCGCAGGACGGGGCGGTGGGCATCACCGCCGTGCTGCACCGCGGCCGGATCGTGCTGATCGGCGACACACTGGTCCATGAATGGCCCGAGGCCGAGGATCTGGCCGACATCGCCACGCGCGGCGCTGCCGTGGCGCGGGGCCTTGGCCTTGATCCGCGGGTGGCCTTCCTGTCGTTTTCGAACTTCGGCTATCCGGTCAGCGAACGCGCGATCAAGATGGCTGAGGCCGCGAAGGTCCTCGACATCCGCGGCGTCGACTTCGAATACGAGGGCGAGATGACCGTTGACGTCGCCCTGAACCCCGAATCCGCCGCGCGCTATCCGTTCAGCCGCCTGACCGCCCCCGCCAACGTGCTGGTCGTGCCGGCGCGGCATTCGGCCTCGATCTCGGTCAAGCTGCTGCAGGAGATGGCGGGCGCGACGGTCATCGGGCCGATCCTGACGGGTGTCGCGCGGCCGATCCAGATCTGCTCGACCAACTCGACCGTAAACGACATCCTGAACATGGCGGCCATCGCCGCGGGCGGCTTGCAGGGCTGAGAGGCGCCGCCCGCCGACCGGAATGCTCAGGCGTCGCGGTCGAACTGCCGCTGGCGCTCGCGGAAGCGGGCGCGGTCGGCGTCGGTATATTCCCCGGCGCAGCGGTGGCAGCAGACGCCCTCCTCGTATTCCGGGCGGTCGCGATCCTCGGGGGCCAGCGGGCGACGACAGGCGTGGCACATGCCGTGGCGCCCCTGCGCCAGGCCGTGGGTCAGGCTGACGCGCTGGTCGAAGACGAAGCATTCGCCCTGCCACGCGCTGTCGCTTTCGGGCACCTCCTCGAGGTATCTCAGAATGCCGCCCTGCAGGTGATAGACCTCGTCGACGCCTTGCGACATCAGGAAGTTCGTCGACTTTTCGCAGCGGATGCCGCCGGTGCAGAACATGGCAATGCGCTTGCCTTCGAAGCGGTGGGCGTTGTCGGCCCACCATGCGGGAAACTCGCGAAAGCTCTTGGTGCCGGGGTCGATCGCGTCCCTGAACGTGCCGATCTGCACTTCATAGTCGTTGCGCGTGTCGATGACAGCGACGTCTGGCGCCGAGATCAACGCGTTCCAGTCCGACGGCGCGACATAGCGGCCGACCGCAGCCGCGGGATCGACGTCGGGTTGCCCCATCGTCACGATCTCGGCCTTCAGGCGAACCTTCATGCGGCCGAAGGGCGGCGTCAGGGCGGCGCTTTCCTTCCAGGCAAGGCTGCCGAAGCCCGGCCACGCACGGATGTGGTCCAGCACCGCCAAGACCGCGTCGCGCGGCCCCGCGATGGTGCCGTTGATCCCCTCGGGCGCCAAAAGAAGCGTGCCACACAGCCCGCCCTGCCGGCATAAGTCCAGCAGCGGCGCCTGCCGGGCGGCCGGATCGGGTAGGCGGGCGAAGTGATAGAGTGCGGCAACGGTCAGCATGGCGCTGCCCTAGCGCGGCGATGCGCGGCGGTGCAAGATCAGAATGGCGGCTTGCTGATGCGGGACGTCGCGCGGTTCTGCTTGAGCGCGTCGCACGGCGAAGTTCGCAGGCAGGCGGCGGCCGGGTTGCGTTCCGGCGGCAGCGGCGCTTCACTGGGTCCCTTACATCTGGAGATCGTCATGAGCCACGCCCTGATCGTCATCGACATGCAGAACGACTTCTGCCCTGGCGGCGCCCTGCCTGTCGCGGACGGCCACGCGATCGTCGACCCGATCAACAGGATGATGGACCGCTTCGACGCGGTGATCCTGACCCAGGACTGGCATCCGGCCGACCATTCCAGCTTTGCCGACAACCACCCCGGCACCGAGGCGTTTTCGATCGTGCAGATGCCCTATGGCCCGCAGGTCCTGTGGCCGCGCCACTGCGTGATCGGCAGCAACGGCGCGGCACTCCATCCGGGGCTGGATGTTTCGCGCGCCGACTTGGTCCTTCGCAAGGGCTTTCGCGCCGGCATCGACAGCTATTCGGCGTTTTTTGAGAACGATCACCGGACCCCCACCGGACTCGCCGGATATCTCCGCGACCGCGGCATCACCGACCTGACCTTCGCAGGCCTCGCGCTGGATTTCTGCGTTGCTTGGAGCGCGATGGACGCCGCCCGCCTGGGATTTCGCGCGCATGTGGTCGAAAGCGCCTGCCGCGCCATCGACCTGAACGGCAGCCTGACCGCCGCCCGCCAGTCGATGTCCGAGGCCGGCGTGACGACGGCCTGAGGGCGGCCTTGCACGATCCGCCCATTCCGGGCACCAAGAACGAAACATCACGGGGTTCCGCCGACATGGCCGACATCGCCACGCGCGTCTATAACCACAAGTGGAAGATCGACCCGATCGTCAGGTCGCTGATCGACAACGACTTCTACAAGCTGCTGATGTGCCAGTCGGTTTTCCGCAACCGGCCCGATACCAGCGTCACCTTCAGCCTCATCAACCGCAGCAAGCAGATCCGCCTGGCCGAGCTGATCGACGAGGGCGAGCTGCGCGAACAGCTGGACCATGTCCGCGGCCTGTCGCTGACGCGCGGCGAAAGCACCTGGCTGCGGGGCAACACCTTCTATGGCAAGCGCCAGATGTTCCGCCCCGACTTCATGGAGTTCCTGGAAGGGCTGCGCCTGCCCGCCTATCACCTGAACCGCCGGGACGGCCAGTTCGAGCTGACCTTCGAAGGGCCCTGGCCCGAGGTCATGCTGTGGGAGATACCGGCCTTGGCGATCCTGATGGAGCTGCGGTCCCGCGCCGTTCTGAAGGACATGGGCCGGTTCGAGCTGCAGGTCCTCTATGCCCGCGCGATGACCCGCCTGTGGGAAAAGATCGAGACCCTGCGAGAGCTGCCGGACCTGCGCATTGCCGATTTCGGCACCCGGCGCCGCCACAGCTTCCTGTGGCAGGACTGGGCCGTGCAGGCGATGATCGAGGGCTTGGGAAACCGCTTCACGGGCACCTCGAACTGCCTGATCGCGCAGCGCCGCGACATCGAGGCGATCGGCACCAACGCACACGAGCTTCCCATGGTCCATGCCGCCCTGGCCGAGGATGACACCACGCTGCGCCGCGCGCCCTATGACGTGCTGGCCGACTGGCATGACGAGCATGAGGGCAACCTGCGCATCATCCTTCCCGACACCTACGGCACCGAAGGCTTTCTGGCGGGCGCCCCCAACTGGCTGGCAGGCTGGACCGGCATCCGCATCGACAGCGGCGACCCCGCCACGGGCGCCGAGACCGCGATCCGCTGGTGGCAGTCGCGCGGCGAGGACCCGCGGCAAAAGTTGATCATCTTCTCGGACGGGCTTGACGTCGACCGCATCGTGGCGCTGCACCGGCAGTTCCACGGCCGCGTCAAGGTCAGCTTCGGTTGGGGCACGCTTCTGACGAACGACTTCCGCGGCCTTGTACCGGACAATGCGCTGGCGCCCTTCAGCCTGGTCTGCAAGGCGGTGGCGGCAGACGGCCGCCCGACGGTCAAGCTGTCCGACAACCCCTCCAAGGCCACCGGCCCCGCCGACCAGATCGAGCGCTACAAGCGGGTCTTCGGCATCGGGCAGCAGGCGTCGCAGCCGGTCACGGTCTGACGGTCACACCCCCGTGGACCACAGGACCAGCGCGCAGGTCAGCGCGCCGAGCGTCGCCGTGATCGGCAGCGTCACCAGCCAGGCAAGCGTGATCGTCATCACGTGACTGCGGCGGACCAGCACGCGGCGCTGCGTTTCCTCGGCCGGCATGTCCTGCGCCTGGCGGTTGCGGCGGCGGTCCAGCCATTCGCGCGCAAACCCCACGCCGAAGACGCCGCCGACCGCCACATGGGTCGTGGATACCGGCAGCCCCAGGTGCGAGGCCCCCAGGACCGTGACCGCCGTCGCCAGCGTCACGCAGAAGGCGCGCCCCGTGTTCAGCTTGGTGATGCCGCTGCCGACCATGTTCACCAGCCGCCGCCCGAAGAACAGCGTACCGGTGGCGATCGCCAGCCCGCCCGCCGCCAGCACCAGCGCCGGCACCAGCCCGGCCGAGGTGGCAATGCGCCCCTGCAGGATCACCGACAGGGGGCCGGCAATGTTGCCGACATCGTTCGCTCCATGGGCGAAGCCCAGCATGACGACCCCCGCCAGCAGGGCCGGACGCAGCAGTCGCTTGATGCTGGGCTTACGCGGATGCTCGGCCAGTTCGCGCAGCACGCGCCGCCGGGTTACCATGAACCCCGCCACTGCCGCGGCGGCCGCTGCCGCAATCTCCAGCGCGATGAAGGACGTCGTCCCGGCCAGCAGAAGGACGACATAGGCCACGAAAAGGCCGCACATCAGCGCCACCATCGGCGGAAGCCAGCGCAGGGCCGCCGCGCCACGATCTGCCGCCTCGACGACCCGAGTTCGCAGCAGCACCAGGACTCCGGCTGCGATGCCCCCCGCCAGCACCGGCGTCGCCACCCAGACCGACGCGATCATCGCCACCATCGCCCAGTCCACGCCGCCGATCCCCAGCGTCACCGCCCCGGCGCCAGTGATTCCGCCGACAATGGAATGCGAGGTGCTGACCGGAAGCCCGATCCCGGTCGCGAGCGTGATCCAGGACGCCGCTCCCACAAGCGCCGCCAGCATCGCCATCGACGCCCGCGTCCCGCCGGCCAGCGGCGCCAGCCTGACAATGCCGCCGGCCAGTCGTTCCGACACGGCGTCGCCTGCCAGCACCGCGCCGGCAATTCCCGCCACGGCCACCAAGGCCAGCCCCGGCACCAGGCGGATCGCCCCCGCGCCGACCGCCGGGCCCAGAGAGTTCGCGACATCGTTCGCCCCGATCGCCATGCCCAGCCAGGCCGCCACGACTAGGCCCGACCCGACCGCCAGAAGCCCCGGCGATGCACCTGACAGCGCCAGCACCAGCATCAGCGCACCGACAACGCCCAGAACCGTCAGCCCCAGCCGCCACACCGGCCGGAAGGCGTGCATCTGCGCGATCTCGGCGTGGCTGAGACGGTCGAGGTCCTTGTGCAGCGTGTGAAAGCCCGCGCCGTCAGTCTTGTGCGGCATGATTGCGCAGGTTGGTCAGGATCCGTTTCAGCCCGGGTTCGGCCACCAGCCTCGCGGCGTCGGCGGGGTCGAACCACCGCCGCTTCCGCCGGGCGCGTTCGGGAAAATCGTCGGCTTCTTCCTGGACGTCGAGGGTGAAGACACGCACCTCGATCGGGACCGAGTATCCCTCATCCTGGACCTTGTCATAGTCGAATCTGCCGATTTCGCCTGGCTCGATCTTGCCCCGCACGCCGGCCTCTTCCCAGGCTTCCTGCGCGGCGGCACCAGCCAGGCTGCGGCCCTTCATGGGCCAACCCTTGGGGATCACCCACCGGCCGGTATCGCGGCTGGTGATCAGCATGACCTGCCCCGTGGCCCGGTTGCGGCAGATCGCACCCACCTGCATCGCCATCGGCCGGCGCCCCAGCATCATCTGCAGTGACCTGCGCCACATGTTCATTCGTTGTCGTCCACCCTGCCCCGAAGCGTCTTCACTTCGCCACGCACAGCCTTGGCCTTCAGCCGCCGTTTCTGGCTGCCGAGGGTGGGCCGTGTCGCGATCCTCCTCTTGGGTGCAACCAATGCGCGGCGGATGAGTTCCACCAATCGCTCTCGTGCCAGGTCGCGGTTGCGGGCCTGGCTGCGCGTGTCTTGGACCAGAAGCACGATGGCCCCGTCCAGGGTCCAGCGCCGTCCGGCCAGGCGCTGCAGGCGGCGCTTGACGGGGTCGGGCAGGTTCGGTGACCGCGCGGCCTCGAACCGCAGTTCGACCGCAGTCTCGACCTTGTTGACATTCTGCCCGCCCGGCCCCTGCGACCGGGTGAACTGTTCGGAAAGCTCCCATTCCTGGATGACGATGGCTTCGGTCACGTGCAACATATCCAGAGGATAGGGCGAGGTTCGTGACCGGTTAAAGTGCAAACCGGTTAATTTAGCCTTAATAAGCGCCGGCTGGCCTCAGGAAAGGCAGAGCTTCTGCTCGGGCCAGTGTGCGAAGGGCAGCACCGCCCCGGCGCGGCGGCTGTCGCGGACGCGGGCGAGGTCGATCTCGGCCCGGACCCAACCGGGCGCGTCCATTCCGCCCTCGGCGATGATGCCGGTTTCGGGCCAGAACCCGTCCGGGGGGCCGTAGATCGAGGCGCGTCCTCGGTTTTCGTCCAATGCCGGCATCCAGTCGCAGTTTCCGACCGTGGGCGCCTGCACGACGACGCACTGGCTTTCCAGCGCGCGGGCCATCGCCCCGATCCGCACGCGGTGGAATCCCGCGACCGTGTCGGTGCAGCTGGGCACCAGCAGCAGTTCGGCCCCGGCCTCGGCCAAGGCGCGGCCCAGCAGCGGGAATTCGCTGTCATAACAGATCAGAATGCCGATGCGCCCCATCGCGGTGTCGAAGACCCGCAATCCGGGCTTGCCGACGACGTCCCACTCCTCGCGCTCGAACCGGGTCATGATCTGCTTGTCCTGATGCCCGATACGACCGTCGGGGCCATAAAGAACCGCGCGGTTCACCGGACGCGGCCCTTCGAAAGCGGGTCCCGATGCGGCGAGGATGTGGCACCCGTGCCGCGCGGCCAGCTGCTGGTGCAGCGCCTCGACCGCCGGGGCGTGGCGGGCGACCTCGTGCAGGCTCGCTTCCAGGTCGCCGGCGACATCGCGACCGCCAAGCGACGCCAGCTCCATCGACGCATATTCGGGGAAGACCAGCAGATCGGCCTGTGCCGTTTCCACCCAGTGGGTCAGCTTGGCCCGATAGGCGTCGAAATCGTCGAACCAGTCGATCGGATAGGCAGCAGAGGCGATCTTCACAGCGACCTCATCCAGAACTGCAGGGGCTTGTCGGTTTCGGCGTCGGCGCCCAAGTCACGCCACGAGTAATGCGCGACGACGCCCGGCAGCGGCGCGTACCCGCGCTTGCGCCAGAACCCATCCAGCGGGCGGTAATCGGCAGGCCGCGCCGGATGGTCAGCAGGGCGGACCACGCTGCAGAAGGCTGCATAGCGGGCGCCAAGACTGCGGGCATGGGCTTCTCGGGCATCGAAGAAGGCGTGGCCCAGCCCGTGGCCCCGGTATTCGGGCAGCAGCACCGATTCGGCGCAGTAGAAGATGTCGGACAGCGGCTCGGGCCGGCCGGCGAAGGCGGCGCCAAAGTCGGCCGCGTGGTCCGCCATCGGCGCCCCGGTCGAGGCGCCGACGATCCGCTCCGCATCCTCGGCCACGACGACGACCGCACCAGGCGACTGATAGGCGCGAAGGTAGTCGCGCTCATAGTCGCGGTCGCCGTCGTAGAGATAGGGCCAATCCCGGAAGACCGTGATGCGCAGGCGCGCAACATCGTCCAGCGCCGCCGCTAGATCGTCTCCGATCAGGACGCGGGTCGTGACGCTCATGCGCTGACCTGCGCGGTCCAGTCCGCGAGGTTGTAGTAGGTCGTGACGCGGGCGATTAGCCCGTCGCGGATGGTGAAGAAGGCCCCCGCCGGCAGGATGTATGTCTGGCCCCGGGCCTCTGGCAGGCCCTCGTCGGTCTTCAGATAGGTGCCGTTCACGACGAACTCGGCAGCCGCGCGGTCGCCGGCGTCGTTGGCGAAGACGACGATGTCCGTCAGTTCTTCCTTGTAGCTTTCGGTCATGTGCCTGTTGAACTGGGCAAACAGGTCTCGTCCCTTGCGGACCTTGCCTTCGTTCACGTGATGCTCGACCTCGGGGTGCAGGAATTCCAGCATCCGCGCGGTATCGCCGGCGTTGAAGGCTTCGTAGTAAGCGGCGATCAAGGCCTTGGTGTCCATCGGTATCTCCTTGCGGTTCGCGCGACGGATAGCGCGATTTGGGTCCCGCGTCACCTACGCCCAAGGTTGCACGCGCTTGAATCCGGGGCCGAACCTGTTAGCGCTTGGACATATCAGTATCGGAGAGAACCGAATGACCGGACAGGATCAGCTTGGCAGGCGCGACATCACCTGCTTCAAGGCCTATGATGTGAGGGGCGAACTGGGCAAGAACCTGGACCCCGACGTCGCCTATCGCATCGGCCGCGCCTTTGCCCAGGCCCGTGCGGCCAAGCGCGTCGTCGTGGGCCGCGACAGCCGCGAATCTTCGCCCGAGCTGGCCAAGGCGTTGATCGAGGGGCTGACCGACGGCGGCGCCGACGTGCTGGACCTGGGCCTGGCCGGCACCGAGGAGGTGTATTTCCACACCGGGAACCAGGACACCGACGGCGGGATCGAGGTCACGGCGTCGCACAACCCGATCAACTACAACGGCATGAAGATCGTGGGTCGCGGATCGGCACCGCTGGATCCGGCGACCGAACTGCCGCCCATCGTGGAACTTGCGACCAGCGGCGAATTTGCGCCAGCGGCCAAGGGCAGCGTCACCGACTTCAGCCACGCCCGTGCGGAATATGCCTCGCGGATGGCCGACTTCGTGGACGTAAAGGCCCTGCGTGCGATGAAGATCGTGGTCAACGCCGGCAACGGCACCGCCGGCCCGACCTTCGACGCCATCGCGGCCGAACTGGAACGCCGCGGTGCGCCGCTGACCTTCGTGCGCATGCACCACGACGTCGACAGCAGCTTCCCGAACGGCATTCCGAACCCGCTGCTGGACGAGAACCAGCCCCCCACGGTCGAGCGCATGATCGCCGAAAAGGCCGATCTGGGCGTGGCATGGGATGGCGATTTCGACCGCTGCTTCTTCTTCGACGAAAACGGCCGCTTCATTCCCGGCGAATACATCGTCGGCCTTCTGGGCGCGGCATTTCTGGAAAAGTCCCCGGGCGAGAAGATCGTGCATGATCCCCGCGTCATCATGAACACCCGCGCCATGATCGAGGAGGCCGGCGGCGAGGCCGTAGTCAGCAAGACCGGCCATGCCTTCATCAAGCGCAAGATGCGCGACGTGGGCGCGATCTATGGCGGGGAGATGTCGGCGCACCACTATTTCCGCGACTTCTATTTCTGCGACAGTGGAATGATCCCCTGGCTCTTGATGATCGAGCTGCTCTCGCGCAAGGGCCAGACGCTGGCCGAGCTGTTGGAGGAGCGGATGCGGCTCTATCCCTCGTCGGGCGAGACGAACTATACGATCGACGATCCCGATGCGGCCATCGCCCGGCTGATCGAGACCTACGAGGACAAGGCCGAAAGCCGTGACGATCTGGATGGCGTGTCGCTGAACTTCGGCAAGTGGCGCTTCAACCTGCGCAAGTCGAACACCGAGCCGGTCGTGCGCCTGAACGTCGAATCCGACGGCGACGCGGCCCTGGTGGCCGAGAAGAAGGCCGAACTGGCGGCCATCTTGAAGGGCTGATGCCTTGGGCCGCGCCTTCGGGCGCGGCCCGCTCAGGCCGGATCAGCAAAGCCGAAGGCCACGTAATCGCGCAGATAGGCGGCCCGCGCAGCCTCGACCAGCGGCTTTTCCAGCAGAAACGACGGGATGTCCTGCGACGGCGGTTGGCCTGCATTGGCGATTCCCGCCGCACCGGCCAGCGCCGTCATGTCGGCGGCCAGCCGATCCTCGCGGATCAGCATGTCAGGCGTCGAGAAGCGAGCGAACCCCGCGACCACCTCGGACTGGCTGGCCCATCCGGCGGGCGTTGGCAACGTCGTCTGTCCGTTCAGGTTGCGGCGCAGGAAGGCCAGGAACTGGGCAAACAGCTCCAGCTGGCGCGACTGCGGCAGGTCGGCCAGGGCCGGGTCGGCGGGCAGGGCTACGCGATGGACGTCGCGCAGCAACTGGCGCAGTTCGGGCCGTGCGCGCTGCAGCAGGTGGCGGAACGCGGTCCAGGCGCGATGCAGCGGGTGGCGCAGCACCGCAAAGCTGCGATGGCCGGGGTGCTGGCGCTTCCACTGGCGAAGGGTGGTCTGCGTGAAATCGCCCCGCGTTTCGCCCAGGCCGGCCATCCAGCTTGCCAGGTCGGGACCGCCGGGGATGGGCATGTGCAGCAGCCCGCGCCCCGCCTCGACCGCGCGGAAGCTGGGCACCGACGGGCCGCGGCGCGGCTCGAAATTCGGGATGCGGTGCAGCATGAATGGGTCCAGGCGGTGCAGGTCCTGCTGCATCTGGTCGAAGTTGGCGACCTTCTGGGCCAGTTCGCGCGGGTTCTGCGGCACCTGGTCGGTCGCCGGTTCGACGCGGGCGATGTCAGTGCGGCCCAGCCAGTGGACAAGTCCCGTCATCACGTCAGCGTCACGCAGATCCTCGTATCCAAGCCAGAAGGCCGACTGCCCGGTGACCTGCAACCGGTGCATCACCTGCTGCTGGAACCGTCCAACCGTGGCCAGCATGTCCCTGAACTCGGGGCCGTCATAGGTGATGGCGGCGGGGATCGGCGTTTCGGTCTCGTTCAGCTTCCACTGGTTCGTCTGACGCGCGAGGCACGTTGAGACATAGCTGTCCAGCGGATTGCGCGTCAGGACGATCTTGGCACATCCACGATCGTTCAGGATGGCGTCCAGCACGCGTGGATCGTGATCATGGAAATAGCGGAACCCGGGAAGGTGGTCCGGCTTGTCAAACAGCTTTCCCAGCAGGCGCGTCGGGTCGGCCTCACGCTCAGTGCGGGTGATGCCCTGCAGCTCGTCCTTGTCGGGCCAGCCCATCATGTAGGGGTTGAACGCCTCGCCGAAGCAGGTGATGCCCTTCAATGCGTTCAGCGTCGCCTCGAGCAGGTTCGATCCGGTGCGCATCTCGGCGAAGATCACGAAGCGGCGGAACGGTTCGGTCATTCGGCGGCGGTCCTTTCGGAGAGGGTGATTTCGGGAAGCGGCAGCCCATCCTCGGACAGGCGCGGGCGCAGGCCGGAATTGCGCAAACGGCGCAGAAGGTCGGTCAGACCGTCCAGGTTGCGCATGCGCGGCAGCGCATCGTGGTGCCCCTGCACGGGCAGGCCCTGAAGCGCCTGCAGCAGCAATCCCTGGGGCCGCGCCAGGAAGTCGGTCAGTTCGTGGACCTGCACCCGCGCCTTGACCCAGACCGAGTTCAGAACCTCGAGATGCTGAAGCTCGGCCCGTTGGAGAAGGGCGGTGACGCGGCGGATGTCGTCGAAGGGCATGTCGCAATCCAGCAGCGGCAGCATCCAGGCGCCCGTGATGACGTGGATGTGGGCGTTCGGATCTGTCGCCATGAACCAGTTCAGCGCCTGGTTGTCACGCGGGCTGAACTGGAACACCTGCATGCGCGGCGTGATCCGGATCAGCGCCGTCAGGAAGCCCTGCGGATCGTGGTCGCGCACCAGCGTGCTGGTCGAGATGGCACCAGGCCCGACCTCCGGGCGTCCCGCGAACTCGACCACCTCGGGTCCCAGCAGGTGGCCGTGGACATCGGCGTCGACGATGCCGCCCAGCCAGGTCTCGAAGTCTGGGAAAACGTCCGAGAAGCCCTGGAAGACCGCGTAGGGCGCCGAGGTCTTGCCGTTCTCGGCATCCTTGCGCGGAAAGCGGCTCTGCATGTAGAGGCCGGGACGCCCCAGCAGTCGGCGGCGCACGGTGCGGTTGATCAGCCGCTCGATCCGCTGGGGCTGCGGCGGTCCAAGGTCGGGTTCGGCGCGGGGCGGCACCGGAAAGGTGTTCAGCAGCCGTTCAGCCTTGGGCCAGACCTTGCGGGCGACGAAGCAACGCGATTCCTCCAGCATCATCGCATGGTCGTCGTAAAGCTGATAGGGCCGGCCGTCGTGGTCGAACTTGGCCAGCGTCAGCGAGTGGCTCTCGATCCGGGTCGCGTGGCGGCGGACGAGCGTCTGGAAATAGCTTTCGTCGGGGATCCAGCTGAACCGGAAGAAGCGGTCAAATTCGTCCCGGCGCGGGTCCTGCAGGATGGCGCGCAGGGTCGTCGCGGTCAGGCACCACCATTGCGCCCCCAGATGCGGCACCAGCCCCTTGGGCAGCTGGCGGTGCACGCCCAGCCTGCGCTGCCAGTCGACCAGCCGGTCGAACAGCCAGCGCCGCCTGCGCCAGTCCACCGGGAAATAGAGCGAGAACCGTTCCTCGTTCAGGCCGCCGACGGTCCATCCGACGTCGTGGGCGTTGACGCTTTCGATATGGTCGCAGTCCGGGTCCTGCGCCAGGAAGGCCGTCAGGTCACGGATCGGCCGCAGCGGCAGGCAGGCCCCAGAGGCCAGGTAGACATGCGTCACCTCGGGATAGCGGTCCAGCAGTGCCTGCGCCGCATCCTGCGTGGCGCGCACCAGGCTGAAGCGGCCCCAGTCGCAGCCATGCCGGGGCGAATAGACGATGTCCGGCAGGTCGGCCAGGTCGGCCTCCAGCGCCATCATCCCGTGCCCGGACACCTTGGCGTCCACATGGATGGCCACGCGCGCGCCGCCGTTGGCCCAGATCCGCGCCATGCGCGCGGCGACGTCCAGCTGCGCATGGCAGAGGATGACCACGCCAAGCCGCACCCTGCCGATCATGCCCAATGTCCCCGAGAGATCAGGCCCAGATCCTCGAGCTGACGCCAGTCCCGGTATTGACGCGATTCGCTGCACCACAGGTTCGTGCCGCGGCGCAGGCCGGCGTGATAGGCCTGATATTCCTTGCTGTTGGCGTAGTGCTGCCGGCGGTCCAGCTCCTCGGCCGACTTGTCGGCGAAGGTGGACAGGAACTTGGCATGCAGCAGGCAGCCCGACGCGCGTTCGCCGCCGTCCTCGTCATAGACGAGGTTCAGGTGGCGCGGCAGCAGCATGTGGGTCGAGCTGACATAAGCATAGCGCCGGTCCCACTTGACCAGCGGGATCTTGTTCAGCGCCGGCCCCGACAACGGGTCACTTGCAAAGAAGGTGCGCGTCCGGGGACCGCCCTGGATCCACAGGTTGCCGAAGAAGTCGTTCTTGCGGATCGTATAGTTCGCCGGGTCGAACCAGCTTGCGATCGCGAATGGGTCGTCGCCTTCGGCATAGGGCTGATCCTCGATGTTCCCGCGGGGATACATGTCCAGCAGCATCGCCGGAAAGCTGCGCCGCCCCGACGCATCCAGCCAGTCGGTCAGCGCCGGCAGCGGCCGCGTATCGCAATGGGGATAGATCAGGAACTCGTCGGGATCGACGGTCAGGCACCAGTGGTCGCAGCCGTATTTCCACAGCAGGCGGTTGATCCAGTCCATCCCGAAGCGCGAGCGCTTGTAGCTGGCCCCCGTCCACCACAACGAGACATCCGGCTGCTGCGCCAGATAGTCGCCGCTGCCGTCGTCGCTGTCGTTGTCCACGATCAGGAAGTGGTCGATGCCCAGCCTGCGGTGATGGTCCAGAAAACGCGGCAGGCGCACGCGTTCGTTGCGCAGGGTCACGAAGGCCAGGATGTCGGGCGTGCGGATCTGCGCTGTCCGGTCGGCGATCGCGCGCAAGGCGCCGCGCCGGTTGAAGGCGCGCGCGATCAGATATTGCCGCTGGCTGCGGCGGCGCAGCCGATCGGGGATGATGCTCCGCAGGCGGTGTCTCAACTGGACCGCCTGGGGCGAGTGTTCCGGACAAGGATCGTCATGACTTCAACCAATGTGCCGGGCGCGTTGGCTTGGCAAGTGCAATCAGCGCGTGTCCTGATCCCGCCAAGCACCTGTGCCCATCAGGCCCAAGGCGACCAGCTGCCTCCAGCCCTCGTACCTGACCGATCGACCGTCACGCAGCACCGGACCGGCCGCCACGGCGCGATAATAGCCGGAATAGGCCGACGGGTCGGCGAAGTGCTGGCGGCGCTGCAGCTCCTCGCGCGACTTGTCGACGATGTCGGGCAGGAACTTCCCGTGCAGCAGGACGCCCGACAGGCGCGGGTCCCCCGGACCGTCCCAGATCCGGTTCAGGCGCGGCGGCAGCATCGAGTGGGTCGAGTTCAGATAGACCTGCCCCCTGCGCCATCTCATCAGCGGCAGCTTGTTCAGCGTGGGCGCCCGCCGGGGGGCGTCGGCGAAGAACACCCGGTCACGGACCCCGCCCTGCACCCACAGGTTCTGGCGCGGCAGCTGACGCCGCGCCCGATAGGGACCGGCGTCGAACCACGGCAGCCGGTCGGTCAGCGCCGATCCCGGCGGGGCGTCGGCGGTGCCAAGCGGCCCCGAGGGGACCATGTCCAGCATCAGCGCCCCCAGCCCTGGCTGGCCGATCCTCTCCAGATGGGCCACCAGGTCCGGCAGGGGGCGTGTGTCGTGGAACGGATAGACCAGAAGCTCGTCCGCATCGACCGTCAGACACCAGTGGCCGCACCCGTGTCGCCGCAGCAGGGCGCCCGCCCAGTCCAGCCCGAAGCGCGAGGCACGATAGCTGCCGCCGCAATGCCACAGCGACACGTCGGGCTGGTCGGCCAGAAGCTCGGCCGATCCGTCGGTGCTGCCGTTGTCCACAGCCAGCACATGGGTCACGCCCAGGCGGCGGTAATGGTCCAGAAAGCCCGGCAGATGCGCGATCTCGTTGCGCAGGACCACCACAACAAGGATGTCGCCCTTGCGGATGGCCCGGGACCGGTCGGCGACCGGCTGCAGGTGCCGACCGGCGCGGACGGAGCGCCAGGTCAGCTTTCTGCGATGCCAGCGCAGCCGATAGGCCTGCCAGGCATCAGCCGGCGTCACTGGCGATAATCACCGCCCTGGTGCCACCGCCAGGCATCGCCGATCATCTGCTTCATCGTGGACCGGTCGGGCGTCCAGCCCAGTTCGTCCTTGGCGCGCTGGCTGCCGCAGACCAGCTTGACGGCATCGCCGCCGCGGCGCGGGCCGTCAACCATCGGCACCTGCCGGTTGGTGACATGCCGCGTGGCGTCAACGACCTCCCGGACCGAGAATCCGTCGCCGGTGCCCAGGCAAAAGACGCGGCTGTCCTTGTCGGCGCGCAGCCATTCCAGGCCCTTCACATGCGCATCGACCAGGTCCATCACATGGACATAGTCGCGGATGCAGGTCCCGTCCGGCGTCGGATAGTCGGTGCCGTTGATGGTCAGCGCGTCGCGCTTGCCGTCCACCGCATCCAGGATCAGCGGGATCAGATGCGTCTCGGGTCGGTGGAACTCTCCGACCTCGCCGTCGGGATCGGCACCCGCGACGTTGAAATAGCGGAAGATCACGTAGCGCAGCCCGTGAGACGCCTCGAAATCGACCAGCATGTCCTCGATCGCGCGCTTGCTGGCACCATATGCGTTCAGCGGCGCCTGCGGCGTATCCTCGTCCAGCACCTCTCCGTCACGGTCGCCATAGGTCGCGCAGGTCGAGCTGAAGACGAAGTGCCGGCAGCCCGAGGCGATGGTCGCCTCGATCAGGTTCAGTGATCCAGCGACGTTGTTGCGCCAGTATTTTCCCGGCTCGGCCATCGCCTCTCCAACCTGCGAGAGGGCCGCAAAATGCAGGACCGCGACCGGCCGATGTTCCGCGAAGGCCGCGTCCAGCGCCGCGCGGTCCATCAGGTCGGCCTCGACCACGGGGCCGAACTTGACGGCGTCGCGCCAGCCGGTCGAGAAATTGTCCAGCGTGACGGGCACGAAGCCCGCCTTCGCCAGCGCCTTGCAGGCGTGCGAGCCGATATAGCCCGCACCGCCAGTCACCAGTACCTTGTCCGTCATGGATTATTCGGCAGCCTTGCGCATCGCCATGACCTGGTGGAGGTATTCGGCGAATTCGTCCTTCAGCTCGTCACGCTCCAACCCGAAGGCGACGGTGGCCTGCAGGAAGCCCGCCTTCGACCCGCAGTCGAAGCGCTGGCCGCGGAAGCGCAGGCCGAAGACGTCGCGCCCGGCCTCGATCTCCTCGGCAATGGCGTCGGTCAGCTGGATCTCGCCGCCGGCGCCCTGCTTCAGCTTGTTGAGGTTCTTCATCACGGTTGGCGCCAGGATATAGCGGCCGATTACCGCCAGGTTCGACGGCTGGGTGCCGTTCTGCGGCTTTTCGACCATGCCCTTGGCGCGGACGATCGCGCCCATGTCCTCGGCCACGTCCAGGACGCCATAGGCCGAGACCTTCTCGGAGGGGACCTCCATCGTGGCGACCATGCTGCCGCCGGTCTCGCCATAGGCCTCGATCATCTGCTGCAGGCAGGGGGGTTCGCCCTGGATGACGTCATCGGTCAGAACGACGGCGAAGGGCTCGTCATCCGACAGCAGGCGGCGGGCACACCAGACGGCATGGCCGAGGCCCAGCGCCTTGTGCTGGCGGATATAGGCGATGGCGCCCGAATCCATGTTGGTCTGGCGCAGCGTGTCCAGCAGCTTGTCCTTGCCGGCCTTCTTCAGGTTCGATTCCAGCTCGTGCGCGTGGTCGAAATAGTCTTCCAGCGCGCCCTTGCCGCGCGAGGTGACGAAGATGAATTCCTTGATGCCGGCGGCGCGCGCCTCATCGATGGCGTACTGGATCAGCGGCTTGTCGACCAGCGACAGGATTTCCTTCGGGATGCTCTTGGTGGCGGGCAGAAAGCGCGTGCCGAGGCCTGCTACCGGAAAAATGGCTTTTGTGACCTTGCGACCCATGACGAATACCTCTGATGCTTTGACGGACGTGACCGCCCGGATTGCCGCCGATGCCTACATGCAACAGCACGAACTACAATGTGCAGGTTACCTTCTCGGCAGAATGCCGCCAAGCGGACAGTTGATTATATCGTGCAAATAATCCACGAGAATCTTCCCCTGCCGCGGACGATGTCACCGAAGGTTCATCTCGGACATCATCCGCTCAAGCCGCGGAACATCTTCAGGGTTGTTTAGTTCCCAGAATTGTCGGCCCCTCGCCTCGACTTCGACGCAGAGGACGTAGCGGCCATGTTCCAGGAAACGCAGCTGCTCCAGTCCTTCCAGCCTTTCCAACGTGCCTTCCGGCCATGCCGGATAGGCGGCCAGGGCATCCGGGCGATAGGCATAGACGCCTACATGGTGAAAGACCGGGCTGGGCGCGTCGGGCGCGACCTGTGCCGGCACGAAGGGGATGACCTCCTTCGAGAAATAGAGCGCCCGGCCGTCGCGGCCGAAGACCGCCGTTGTTCCGCCCACCCGGCCGGCGCGGCGGTCGGCGATCAGGTCCTCGCGCATCCGACCGGAACAGCGCAGCACCGGCGTCGCGACCTCGGCCTGCGGGTCAGCGCGCAGGCCCGCGACCAGATCCTCGACGAACCAGGCAGGCGTCAGCGGCGCATCGCCCTGCAGGTTGACGACGATCTCGGGGGTGATGCCCAGATTCGCCACCGCCTCGGCGCAGCGCTCGGTGCCATTGCGGCATTCGGTGCTGGTCATCGCCACCTCGCCGCCGAAAGCCTGGGCATGGTCGCGGATGGCATCGTCGTCGGTGGCGACGATCACGCGGTCGATCCCCCGGACCGACATCGCAGCGTCCCAGCTGCGCCGAATCAGGCTGCGGACCTCGCCGTCCGCGCCACGCAACTCGACCAGCGGCTTGCCGGGATAGCGGGTGGAGGCGAAGCGGGCGGGAATGACAATGACGACGGACATCAGTCCTTCACCAGCAGGACGCCGGGTGCATAGGCGATGAAGAACGGGTTCTCGAAGCCGGCCTTGCCGTATTCCAGCGGGCTGTGGTCGTCGAAGCGCACCACCTCGCCGCCGGCGCCGCGCAGGACGGCGTCGCCCGCGGCGGTATCCCACTCCATCGTGCGTCCCAGACGCGGATAGAGGTCCGCCTCCCCGGTCGCGACCAGGCAAAACTTCAGCGAACTTCCCGCGCTGGTCATGTCGCGCACGCCGTACCGGTCGATATAGGCATCGGTCGCCGCGTCACGATGCGACTTCGACGCCACCACCATCAGCCCGCGATTGTCAGGCATCGGGTTCACGCCGATCGGGCTGGTCTGGCCGGGCGTGTCGCCGAAGGGCGCGTTCTCCTCGACCGAGCGGCCGTCGGCGGTCGTGTAGAACAGGCGGTTCTTCGCGGGCGCGTAGACCACGCCGCGGACCGGCACGCCGTCCTCGACATAGGCGATATTCACGGTGAAGTCGCCGCGCCGCTGCACGAATTCCCTGGTGCCGTCCAGCGGATCGACGATCAGGAAGGTGCGCAGGGTCTGGCCGTGCGTGTCGGCCTGCTCCTCGGTCACCAGGGGAATGTCGGGAAAGGCCTCTCGTAGCCCGGCCGAGATCAGCGCGTCGGCAGCCTCATCGGCGGCGGTGACCGGCGAATCGTCGGCCTTGGTCCGGGTTTCGAAATCGTCTGCGCCATAGATCTCCATGATCCGCTCGCCCGCCTGCAGGGCCAGCCGCCGCATTTCGATGGTCAAACGGTCGAATTGCATTCACTTTCCTTTCCCTGCCATCGGACGCGGCCCGCTGGCGGATTGTGCGAGGGTGCCTGGCCTCTTATGATCCGCAGAAGGTCCGTCGGCAAGCGCCGGGCTGTGCGCGGGCCACCACCTGCGGCAGCCTTGCATCCCCAGCGTCAAGGCATCGCATCATGTTCACGCAGCGTCGAAACTCGAACATGGTCCAGGCGGCCGGGACGACCCTGGCGCTGATCTATCACCAGACGGTCTACAACCTGCGATTCTCTCATCGCAGCGCACTGTTCGGCCTGCTGGCGATCATCCTGCAAAGCGCGGTGTTTATCATCATCCTGCTGGCGCTCTATACGCTGATCGGCATCAGGAACTCGCCCATCCGGGGCGACTTCATGCTGTACATCATGTCGGGCATCTTCATCTACATGACGCATGTCCAGACGGCGACGGCGGTGGCGGGCAGCCATTCGCTGGCCTCTGGCGTCGTCAAGCACGAGCCTCTGAACGCGGCCGTCCTGATCGCCGGCGCGGCCTGCGCCATGCTCTATCGCCAGCTGATCAGTTGCCTTGTGATCCTGTCGATCTATCACCTGGCCTTCCAACCCATCACCATCTACGACCCCGTCGGCGCGATGGCGCTGCTGCTGCTGTCGTGGTTCAGCGGCATAACCGTGGGCATGGTCTTCCTGGGGATCAAGCCCTGGTCGCCGGCGGCCTCGCGAGGCCTGGCGACCTTCTATCAGCGCGTGAACATGTTCGCGTCCGGCAAGATGTTCGTGGCCAACACGCTGCCGAACTTCATCCTGCCCTGGTTCATCTGGAATCCGCTGTTCCACCTGATCGACCAGGAACGCGGGTTCCTGTTCATCAACTATTCGCCGCACAAGACCTGGCTCCTCTATCCGCTGTGGGTGACGCTGGCCTGCTTCATGGTGGCGCTTCTGATCAACTTCACCACCCGCAAGTACGAGTCCGTCAGCTGGAGCGCCGTGCAGTGACGCCGGCCAAGCGGCCATCCGCGTGAAACAGCCGCAAATGCGTGCTTTTTGCGCTCGCAGGCGACTTGCGGGCCTGAATTGCATCCCTATATACACCCCCGAAGCGGTCCGGAGGTTCCGGATCCAATTCGAGCAGAAGGGATCGGGCCGCGGGGGCCATAACGGACCCGAGGCCCCGCAAATCGCCGCAAGAAAGGTTATATGAACATGTCCAAAGTCATCGGCATCGACCTCGGCACCACGAACAGCTGCGTCGCGATCATGGACGGCAGCCAGCCCAAGGTCATCGAGAACAGCGAGGGTGCGCGCACGACGCCCTCGATCGTCGGCTTCACGGATGGTGAACGCCTGGTCGGCCAGCCCGCCAAGCGCCAGGCCGTGACCAACCCCACCAACACCGTCTTTGCCGTCAAGCGCCTGATCGGCCGCCGCATGGGAGACGAGGCCGTCGAGAAGGACCGCAAGCTGGTCCCCTACAACATCGTCGACGGCGGCAATGGCGATGCTTGGGTCGAGGTGAAGGGCGAGAAGTACTCTCCGGCGCAGGTCAGCGCGATGATCCTGCAGAAGATGAAGGAAACCGCCGAATCCTACCTGGGCGAGACCGTGACCCAGGCCGTGATCACCGTTCCGGCCTATTTCAACGACGCTCAGCGCCAGGCGACCAAGGACGCGGGCAAGATCGCCGGTCTTGAAGTCCTGCGCATCATCAACGAGCCGACCGCGGCTGCGCTGGCCTATGGCCTGGACAAGAAGGAAACCAAGACGATCGCGGTCTATGACCTCGGCGGCGGCACCTTCGACATCACCATCTTGGAAATCGACGACGGCCTCTTCGAGGTGAAATCCACGAACGGCGACACCTTCCTGGGTGGCGAAGACTTCGACATGCGGATCGTTAATTACCTGGCTGACGAGTTCAAGAAAGAGCATGGCGTCGACTTGTCCAAGGACAAGATGGCCCTGCAGCGTCTGAAGGAAGCCGCTGAAAAGGCCAAGATCGAGCTGTCGAGCAGCAGCCAGACCGAGATCAACCAGCCGTTCATCTCGATGGACAAGAACTCGGGCACGCCGCTGCACATGGTCATCAAGCTGACCCGCGCCAAGCTGGAAAGCCTGGTCGCCGACCTGATCAAGCGCACCATGAAGCCAGTCCAGGACGCGCTGAAGGATGCCGGCTGCTCGAAGGGCGACATCGACGAGGTCGTCCTGGTCGGCGGCATGACCCGCATGCCCAAGGTCGTGCAGGAAGTGACCGACTTCTTCGGCAAGGAACCACACAAGGGCGTGAACCCCGACGAGGTCGTGGCGCTTGGTGCCGCCATCCAGGCCGGCGTGCTGCAGGGTGACGTCAAGGACGTCGTTCTGCTGGACGTGACGCCGCTGTCCCTGGGCATCGAGACCCTGGGCGGTGTCTTCACCCGCCTGATCGACCGCAACACCACGATCCCGACCAAGAAGAGCCAGATCTTCTCGACCGCCGAGGACAATCAGAACGCGGTGACCATCCGCGTCTTCCAGGGCGAGCGTGAGATGGCTGCGGACAACAAGATGCTCGGCCAGTTCAACCTGGAGGACATCCCGCCCGCGCCACGCGGCATGCCGCAGATCGAGGTGACCTTCGACATCGACGCCAACGGCATCGTGTCGGTCAGCGCCAAGGACAAGGGCACCGGCAAGGAACAGAACATCACCATCCAGGCGTCGGGCGGCCTGTCCGACGAGGATATCGAGCGGATGGTGAAGGATGCCGAGGCCAATGCCGACGCCGACAAGAGCCGCCGCGAGCTGGTCGAGGCCCGGAACCAGGCCGAAAGCCTGATCCATTCGACCAAGAAGTCGCTGGACGAGCATGGCGACAAGGTCGACAGCTCGACCGTCGAGGCGATCGAACTGGCCGTCGGCGCGCTGGAGGAATCGCTGAAGGCTGACGATGCGGGCAAGATCCGCTCGGGCATCCAGAACGTGATGGACGCGTCGATGCGCCTTGGCGAGGCGATCTACAAGGCCCAGCAGGGCGGTGACGAAGGCGGCCAGGACGGGGGCGATCAGCCCCGCGACGTGGACGACGACATCGTCGACGCCGACTTCGAGGATCTGGGCGAAGACAAGAAGCGCGGCTGATCGGGGCCGCACCCCCTGAAAGGGCCGGCCTGCCGTTCGTGCGGGCCGGCCTGTTTTTTGGGGCAGCTGAATGGAACGACACATGGGCAAGCGTTGCTATTACGAAGTGCTCGGGGTCACACGCGGTGCCTCGACCGACGAGATCAAGAAGGCCTATCGCAGCAAGGCGAAAGAGCTGCATCCGGATCGCAACAAGGACGACGCGACCGCCGAGACGCGCTTCAAGGAAGTCAACGAGGCCTATGACTGCCTGAAGGACGACCAGAAGAAGGCCGCCTATGACCGCTTCGGCCATGCTGCCTTCGAGGGCGGCGGCGGCTTCGGCGGCGGGCGCGGCGGCCCCGGCGGCCATCCCGGCGACTTCGGCGCAGCCTTCGCTGACGTGTTCGAGGACCTCTTCGGCGACATGATGGGCCGCCGCGGCGGTGGTGGCGGGGGCCGGGCGCGTGCCCAGCGCGGCCAGGACCTGCGCTATAACCTGCGCGTCACACTGGAAGATGCCTATATCGGCGTGCAGAAGCCGATCACCGTGCGCGGCTCGGTCGCCTGCGGCGAATGCGACGGCACCGGTGCGGAAGGCGCGACCGAGCCTGCCGCCTGCCCGACCTGCGCCGGGATGGGCAAGGTCCGCGCCCAGCAGGGCTTCTTCACGGTCGAACGCACCTGCCCGACCTGCGGCGGCGCAGGCCAGATCGTCAAGAACCCCTGCAAGGCCTGCCACGGGGCCGGCCGCGTCGAACGCGACCGCGCGCTTCAGGTCAACATCCCCGCCGGGGTTGAGACCGGCACCCGCATTCGCCTGGCCGGCGAGGGCGAGGCCGGGTTGCGCGGCGGTCCTGCGGGCGATCTCTATATCTTCATCGAGATCGCGGACCACGCGATCTTCCTGCGCGACGGCAAGATGCTGGCCTGCCAGGTGCCGGTCAGCATGGCGACCGCCGCCCTTGGCGGAGAAGTCGAGGTGCCGACCATCGACGGCGGCCGCGCCCGCGTCAAGGTTCCGGCCGGCAGCCAGACCGGGCGCCAGATGCGCCTTCGCGGCAAGGGCATGCCGCCCCTGCGCCATGGACCTGGGGCCGGGGGCGATTTCGGCGACATGCTGATCGAGCTGACGGTCGAGACTCCGGTGAACTTGACTGCCCGCCAGCGCGAGCTGCTGCGAGAGTTCGAGGCCGAGAAGGCCGACAACAGCCCCCAATCCGACAGCTTCTTTGACAAGGTCAAGAGCTTCTGGGACGGCATGACGCGTTAATCGGTTAACGCTTCCTTTACGACTTCGGGCCCATGTTGCCTGCATGGACCCGAATCGCGCCTTTGGCGAAATGCCGCTGCCCCTGTTCACGCCCGCCCCCGATGACGTGGCCGTCGCGCCGCTGCGGGCGGGCAAATCCGCACCGTCCTACCTGGCGGACCATCGGGCGCGCCTGCGCGACAGATTCATGCAGGGCGGCGCGACCGCCATGCCCGATTACGAACTGCTGGAGCTGGTCCTGTTCAGGGCCATTCCGCGGCAGGAAGTCAAGCCACTGGCCCGACGCCTGATCGAGACGTTCGGCGACTTCAACCGCGTGCTGACGGCCCCGCCGGCCCGGCTGCAGGCGGTCGAGGGGGTGGGCCCCGCGGTCGTGACCGAACTGAAGGTCGTCGAAGCGGCGGCGCAGCGCATGGCGCGGGCGCGCATCATGCACCGCCCGGTCCTCTCCAGCTGGGAATCGCTGCTGGACTATTGCCACACCGCCATGGCCCACCGGGAGATCGAGCAGTTCCGCGTCCTCTATCTGGACCGCAAGAACGTGCTCGTCGCCGACGAGGAGCAGGCCCGCGGCACGGTCGACCACGTCCCTGTCTATCCCCGAGAGATCATCCGCCGCGCGCTTGAACTGAACGCTTCTGCGTTGATCCTGGTGCACAACCATCCGTCAGGCGACCCGACCCCGTCGGACAGCGACATCACCATGACGGCGCGGATCGCGCAGGCCGCCGACAGCATGGGAATCACCATCCACGACCACCTGATCATCGGCAAGTCGCGCGAACTCAGCTTCCGCTCGGAAGGCCTTC
This sequence comes from Paracoccus rhizosphaerae, assembly GCF_026162645.1. Classification (GTDB taxonomy): domain Bacteria; phylum Pseudomonadota; class Alphaproteobacteria; order Rhodobacterales; family Rhodobacteraceae; genus Paracoccus; species Paracoccus rhizosphaerae. The sequence goes on along the minus strand of NZ_JAOTBE010000010.1, from coordinate 39,523 downwards.
TCTGACGCCCGGATCGCCGGCTGCGGCGTCCCGCCGCAGGACGTTGCGCAAATCGGACAGATGCGTCGATTTGCACGTGCAGGTGCAGGGTTATCATCTGGACTGACAGGGAATTGACCGCTAGAACCGCCCCCGCGAAGGCTGCGTTCGGACGCGGCCCGGAATGTCGTATCGGCCTGACCATCGGCCTGAATTGGAGTATGACCCGTGTCCCACGCAGATGACCACGTAGGCACCCGGAGGGATTTCCTCTACTATGCCACGGCGGGCGCAGGCACGGTGGCCGCCGGTGCCGCCGCCTGGACGCTTGTGAATCAGATGAACCCCTCGGCCGACGTGCAGGCGCTGGCCTCGATCCAGGTCGATGTCAGCGGTGTCACGCCGGGCACGCAGATCACCGTGCTGTTCCTGGGCAAGCCCGTGTTCATCCGCCGCCGCACGCCCGAGGAAATCGAGGCCGGGCGCGCGGTCGATGTCAGCGAGCTGACCGACCCCACCGCACAGAACCCCAACCTGCAGGGCATTCAGCCCGCCACCGACGAAAACCGCACCATGGACGAGGCCGGCGAATGGCTGGTCCAGATCGGCGTCTGCACGCACTTGGGCTGCGTCCCGATCGGCGACGGCGCGGGCGATTTCGGCGGATGGTTCTGCCCTTGCCACGGCAGCCACTACGACACGGCCGGCCGCATCCGCCGGGGCCCCGCGCCCCAGAACATGCACATTCCCGTGGCGTCGTTCCTGAACGAAACCACCATCCAGCTGGGCTGAGGAGGGCATCATGGCCGGAATTCCCCATGACCATTACGAGCCCAAGTCGGGCTTCGAGCGTTGGCTGCACCGGCGCCTGCCGGTCGTCGGCATCCTGTACGACACTCTGATGATCCCCACCCCCAAGAACCTCAACTGGATGTGGATCTGGGGCATCGTGCTGGTCTTCTGCCTGGCGCTGCAGATCATCACCGGCATCGTTCTGGTGATGCACTACACGCCGCATGTTGACATGGCCTTCGCCAGCGTCGAACACATCATGCGCAACGTCAATGGCGGCTATATGCTGCGCTACCTGCACGCGAACGGCGCATCGCTGTTCTTCGTGGCGGTGTATCTGCACATCTTCCGCAACCTCTACTACGGCAGCTACAAGGCGCCGCGCGAGGTCACCTGGATCATCGGCATGCTGATCTATATCCTGATGATGGCGACCGCCTTCATGGGATACGTGCTGCCCTGGGGTCAGATGTCCTTCTGGGGCGCCACCGTGATCACCGGCCTCTTCGGCGCGATTCCAGGCGTGGGTGAGACGATCCAGACCTGGCTGCTTGGCGGACCTGCCGTCGGAAACGCAACGCTGAACCGCTTCTTCTCGCTGCACTACCTGCTGCCCTTCATCATCGCGGGCCTGGTGATCGTCCACGTCTGGGCATTCCACTCGACCGGCAACAACAACCCCACCGGGGTCGAGGTGCGCCGCACCAGCAAGGCCGAGGCGGAAAGGGACACCCTGCCCTTCTGGCCCTATTTCGTGATGAAGGACCTGTTCGCCCTGGCGGTGATCCTGGTCGTGTTCTTCGCGGTCGTGGGCTTCATGCCGAACTATCTGGGCCACCCCGACAACTACATCCAGGCGAACGCGCTGGCGACGCCCGCGCATATTGTGCCCGAATGGTACTTCCTGCCCTTCTACGCCATCCTGCGCGCCTTCGACAGCGAAGTCTGGCTGGTGCAGCTGGTCAACTGGCTCTCCTTCGGCATCATCGACGCCAAGTTCTTCGGCGTGCTGGCGATGTTTGGCGCGATCATCGTGATGGCGCTGGTGCCGTGGCTCGACACCTCGCGGGTGCGCTCGGGCCGCTATCGCCCGATGTTCAAGTGGTGGTTCTGGCTGCTGGCCGCCGACTTCGTCATCCTGACCTGGGTGGGCGCCATGCCGACCGAGGGGATCTATCCCTACATCGCGCTGGTCGCCGCGGCCTACTGGTTCGCCTACTTCCTGGTCATCCTGCCGATCCTGGGTGTCATCGAGAAGCCCGAGGCGATGCCGGCGACGATCGAGGAAGACCACCTGGCGCATTACGACGCGCCGACGCGCATGGCCGAGTAAGGAGAGCCGTAGAGATGACCCTGAGAACCAAGACGCTCACGGCCGTTGCGGCCCTGACGCTCTCTGCCACCGGCTTTGCTCTGGCACAGGAGGCGGCTCCGGCTGCCCCGCAGGCAGAGCAGGCCGCGCCCACCGCGACAGGACCGACAGTCGAACCCTTCGCGACCGAGGAGACCGCTCCGGCGGCCGAGGCAGCGCCCGAAGTCGAAGCTCCTGAAGCCGAAGCCCTCGAGGCCGAGCCGGCAGCCGACGGCGCCGGGGCGCCTTCTGCCGACACGCTGGCCGAGGAAGTACCGGCTGCGGAAGCACCGGCCGAGGAGGCTCCGGTCGCCGAAGCCGAAGCCGAGGCCGTCGAACCGACCGCGCCGACCGAGGCACCGGGCGAGCTGGCCCCTGCGCATTCCGACGCGCAGGAACCGCAGCCCGAGGCCGGCAACCTGCCGCAGAATCCCGCCGGCATGCAGCCGACCGCCGATCAGGGCGGTGTGGACGCCGTCGCCCTGCCGGAAGGCAACGAGACGTCGGTTCCCGTTCCCACGACCACCGGCACCGAGCCCGTCGAGGAGCAGGCCACCGAGGTTCTGGGCGAGGAAGCCGCCGAGGAGCACAACGAGGAAGAGCATGGCAGCAGCGGCGATCACGGCGCCGGCCATATCGAGGACATCGCCTTCAGCTTCGAAGGCCCGTTCGGCAGCTTCGACCAGTTCCAGCTGCAGCGCGGCCTTCAGGTCTATACCGAGGTCTGCTCGGCCTGCCACGGCATGAAGTTCGTCCCGATCCGCACCCTGGCGGACGAGGGCGGCCCCGCCCTGCCCGAGGATCAGGTCCGCGCCTATGCCACCAACCTGCTGCCGATTTTCGACGATTCGATCGGAGAGGAACGCGCGCGCGTTCTGACGGACAACTTCCCCGAAGTGGCGGGCGCGGGCATGGGCCCGGACCTGTCGCTGATGGCCAAGGCGCGCGCGGGCTTCCACGGCCCCTATGGCACCGGCATCAGCCAGCTGGTCAACGGCATGGGCGGCCCGGAATACATCCACGCCATCCTGACCGGCTATACCGGCGAAACCCAAGAACAGGCCGGTACGCTGCTTTACGGCAACAGCGCCTTTCCGGGCGGCTGGATCAGCATGCCGCCCCCGCTGTCCGACGACCTGGTGACGTTCGAGGACGGCACCCCGGCGACCGTCGACCAGATGGCAACAGACGTGGCCGCCTTCCTGATGTGGACGGCCGAACCCAAGCTGATGGACCGCAAGTCCGTGGGCCTTGTCTCGGTCCTGTTCCTTCTGGCGCTGGCGGTGCTGCTCTATCTGACCAACAAGCGGCTCTGGGCACGCCACAAGGTCAAGCGCAAGCACTGACGCGCGCACCATCGGACCTACCGGAACGCGCCCTGGAAGGGGCGCGTTTTTCGTATCTGGACAACCGCAGGGACGACCGGTCACATGGCGTGACTTGAACGGGGGCGGCGATGGCTATCTGGAATCTGGGCTCGATCAACATCGACCATGTCTATCGGCTGCAGAACCTGCCCCGGCCCGGAGAGACGCTGGCGGCACAGGATTTCTCGATGGGTCTGGGCGGCAAGGGCGCGAACCAGACCATCGCGGCCGCGCGCGCCGGGGCCCGAACGCTGCATCTGGGGGCTGTGGGGGCAAGTGACAGCTGGGTGGTCGAGCGGCTGGCCGAGGCCGGTGCCGTGACCGTCCACATCGCCCGGATGGACGACCAGGCGACCGGTCACGCGATCATCCTAGTCGATTCGGGCGCCGAAAACGCCATCGTCATCCACCCCGGCGCCAATCGCGCGATCGATGAGACCGCGTTGATCGCCACGCTGCAGGAAATCGGTCCTGACGACACGCTGCTGATCCAGAACGAGACGAACAGCCAGGTTGCCGCCGCCCAGGCTGCGCAGGCGCGGGGCGCTCGGGTGGTTTATTCCGCCGCCCCTTTCGATCTGGAGGCCGTGAGGGCGACCCTGCCGCATGTCTCGATCCTTGCGATGAACGCCGGCGAGGCTGAGCAGCTGTTTGCGGGCATCCCCGGCGATCTGCCGGTGCAGGGCCTGCTGATCACCAAGGGGTCCGAGGGTGCGGAATATCGTGACCTGCGCACCGCGCAGACCTTTCGGCAGCCCTCATTCAAGGTCCGGCCAGTCGACACCACCGGCGCGGGCGACACTTTTGCGGGTTATTTTGCGGCGGCGCTGGACGAAGGCCAGGATGTGGCAGCCGCCCTGCGGCTGGCGGCGGCGGCGGCGGCGCTGCAGGTGACGCGGCCTGGCGCGGCCGATGCCATCCCCTTGCGGGCCGAGGTCGAGGCGTTTCTGGCGGATCAGCCGATCTGACCGCGCACTCCGCCGGTTTGCGCCCGGTCCATGAGCAGGTGGTCCAGGATCACGCAGGCGGCCATCGCCTCGGCCACGGGCACCGCGCGGATGCCGACGCAGGGGTCGTGGCGGCCCTTGGTGATGACGTCGATCTCTTCCCCGCGGGCATTGATCGACCGGCGCGGCGTGGTGATCGAGCTGGTCGGCTTGATCGCGAAGCGCACGACGATGTCCTGACCGGTCGATATCCCGCCTAGGATGCCGCCCGCGTGGTTCGACAGGAACTCGGGGCCGTCGGGTCCCATGCGGATCTCGTCGGCGTTGTCCACGCCCGTCAGTCCGGCCGAGGCCATGCCCTCGCCGATCTCGACCGCCTTGACGGCGTTGATCGACATCATCGCAGCGGCCAAATCGGTGTCCAGCTTGGCATAGACCGGCGCACCAAGTCCCGGCGGGCAGCCCTGGACCAGCACCTCAAGTGCCGCGCCAACGCTGTTCTGGTCCTTGCGGATGCCGTCCAGATAATCCGACCACGCCTGCACGGCCCCGGTATCGGGCAGGAAGAACGGATTGCCGTCCACGGCCGACAGGTCCAGGCGCGATCGGTCCAGCCGCATCGCCCCCATCTGCACCATGTAGCCGATGATCCGCAGATCCGGCACCAGCGCGCCCAGCACCGCCTGCGCGACCGCGCCCGCCGCGACCCGTGCCGCCGTTTCGCGCGCACTGGACCGCCCGCCGCCACGGTAATCGCGGACACCATATTTCAGGTGATAGGTGATGTCCGCATGGCCGGGACGAAAGCTGGTGGCGATGTCGCCATAGTCCTTGGACCGCTGGTCGGTGTTTTCGATCATCAGCTGGATCGGGGTGCCGGTTGTCACGCCCTCGAAGACGCCCGACAGGATGCGCACCTGGTCGGGTTCGCGCCGCTGCGTGGTGTGCTTGCTGGTGCCGGGGCGGCGACGGTCCAGGAAGGCTTGGATGAAGCCTTCGTCCAGCGGCACGCCGGGGGGCACGCCGTCGACGGTCGCGCCAAGGGCCGGCCCGTGGCTTTCACCCCAGGTGGTGAAGCGGAACACGCGGCCGAAAGTGTTGAAGCTCATGGACGCGTCTCCTCGGACAGGCTTTTAAGTTCATAGACCAGCTCCAGCGCCTCGCGCGGACTGAGCGTATCGGGATGCACTGCCTTCAGCCGCGCGTCCAGAGCCGACGCCTTGGCGGGCGCGGGCGCCGGCGGCACGGCGCGGAACAACGGCAGGTCGTCGATCAGCGCGGCGGGACGCGCGCCACCCTGACGTTCGCCCGATTCCAGCGCATCCAGCACCGCCCGCGCACGGTCCACGACCGCGGTCGGCAGCCCCGCCAGCCGCGCGACCTGCACGCCATAGCTGCGGTCGGCGGCACCCTTCCTGACCTCGTGAAGGAAAATCACTTCGCCCTCCCATTCGCGAACGGCGACGGTGGCGTTCTCGACCCCGTCCAGCTTGGCGGTCAGGGCCGTCATCTCGTGATAGTGCGTCGCGAACAGGGCGCGGCAGCGGTTCGCGGCGTGCAGATGCTCCATCACCGCCCAGGCGATCGACAACCCGTCCCAGGTGGATGTCCCGCGCCCGATCTCGTCCAGGATCACCAGCGCCCGGTCGTCTGCCTGGTTCAGGATGGCGGCGGTTTCCACCATCTCGACCATGAAGGTTGAACGTCCCCGCGCCAGGTCGTCCGCCGCACCGACGCGGGAAAACAGCTGGCTGACCAGCCCGACATGGGCGGCGCGCGCGGGCACGAAGGCCCCGGCCTGCGCCAGCACCGCAATCAGCGCGTTCTGGCGCAGGAAGGTCGATTTGCCCGCCATGTTCGGGCCGGTCAGCAGCCAGATGGCCGGCGTCTCACCATCCGTGAGGTGGCAGTCGTTGGCGACGAAGCTGTCGGCCTTGCGCTTCAGGGCATGTTCGACGACCGGATGCCGCCCGCCTTCGATCACGAAGGCGCGGCTGTCGTCGACGCGGGGGCGCACCCAGCCTTCGCCCGATGCGATGTCGGCGAAAGCGGCAGCCAGGTCGATCTCGGCCAGCGCCCGCGCCGCCTGACCGATCTGCGGGGCGCGGTCCAGAATGGCGGTGCGCAGCCGGTCAAAGACGCCGCGCTCGATCTCGAGCGCGCGGTCACGGGCGTTGAGGATGCGGGTCTCCAGCTCGGACAGTTCGACCGTGGTGAAGCGGATCTGGTTCGCGGTGGTCTGACGGTGGATGAAGCGGTCGGGCATCGCCAGCATGCGTTCGGCATGGGTGGCGGTGGTTTCGATGAAATACCCCAGCACGTTGTTGTGCTTGATCTTCAGGCTACCAATGCCTGCCAGCGCCGCGTATTCTGCCTGCATCCCGGCAATGACGCCACGCCCTTCGTCGCGCAGGCGGCGGGTCTGGTCCAGATCGTCGTCATGCCCCTCGGCCACGAAGCCGCCGTCGCGGGCCAGCAAGGGCGGCTCGGCCACCAGCGCGTCGTCCAGAAGATCGATCAGGTCGTCATGGCCCAGCAGATCGGCCGCCGCCACGCGCAGGACTTCCGGCGCGTCACGCGGCAGCCTCTCGGCAATGGCCGCCCCTTGGGTCAGTCCCGCCCGGATCGCGGCCAGATCGCGCGGCCCGCCCCGGTCCAGCGCCAGCCGCGACAGCGCGCGGTCCATGTCGGGCACGCGCGACAACGCCGCACGCAAGTCGGACATCAGCCGTGGATCGTCCACCAGCGCCGCGACCGCATCCTGCCGCGCGTGGATCAGCCCCAGGTCGCGCGACGGTGCGCTGATGCGCCGTTCCAGCAGGCGCGCGCCGGGCGCCGTCACCGTGCGGTCGATCGCCGCCAGAAGCGAGCCGTCCCGCCCGCCCGACAGCGCCTGCGTCAGTTCCAGGTTGCGGCGGGTGGCGGCGTCGATCTGCATCGTGCCGCCCATGCGCTCGCGCACCGGCGGGCGCAGCAGCGGCAGCTTGCCCTTCTGCGTCATCTCCAGATAGTCGACGATGGCCCCCATCGCGGCCAGTTCCGCCCGCGTGAAGCTGCCGAAACCGTCCAGCGTCTCGACCCCATAGAGCGCGCACAGCCGCCGCGCCCCGGCGCCGCTGTCGAAGGCGCCCGTGTGCAGGTCGGTCAGTGCGGCGCCGGCATCCGCAATCAGATCGTCCAGCCCCGCCACGCAGGTCAGCACCTCTCTCGGCGCCAGCCGCGCCAGTTCGGGGGCCAGCCGCGGCAAGGGGCACTCCATCACCTGGAACGCCCCGGTCGAGATGTCGACCCAGGCTAGCGCGCCGTCGTCCCGGATCTGCGCGAAGGCCGCCAGATAGTTGTGGCGCCGCGCCTCCAGCAGCGACTCCTCGGTCAGCGTGCCGGGCGTGACCAGCCGCACGACGTCGCGGGCCACGACAGACTTGGACCCGCGCTTCTTCGCCTCGGCCGGGTCCTCCATCTGTTCGGCGATGGCCACGCGGAACCCCTTGCGGATCAACGTCAGAAGATAGCTTTCGGCCGCATGGACCGGCACGCCGCACATCGGGATCGGCTGGCCTTCATGCGTGCCGCGTTTCGTCAGCGCGATGTCCAGCGCAGCTGCGGCCTGGACGGCGTCGTCGAAGAACATCTCGTAGAAGTCGCCCATGCGATAGAACAGCAGCGCGCCTGGATTTGCGTCCCGGATCGCCAGATACTGCGCCATCATCGGTGTGGGCTGGTCGGTCATGTCCTGTCCCCTGTGTCGGCCGTGGTTCTAGCGGCTTGCGCGCGGCTGCGAAACCACTACATTCAGGGGCACCTCGGGGTGCCTGACCGGCTGAGACGCAATCGCGGACCCGTTGAACCTGATCCGGCTTGTCACCGGCGGAGGGAAGGTGCGGCTTGTCCTTTCTTTCGAACCCTGAACGAAAGGAGGCCGCATGAAAATCGTCCTGATCCCCGCCCTGCTGCTGGCGTCACCCGCCCTGGCGCAGGACCGTGTCCTGACCGTCTATGCCAGCGACTATGTGGCCAGCGAATGGGGGCCAGGTCCCAGGATCGAAAAGGGCTTCGAAGCCATCTGCGACTGCGACCTGCAATTCGTGACCGGCGACATCCTGCCCCGCATCCTGATGGAGGGAGAGGGCACCGAGGCCGACATCGTCTTCGGCCTGAACACCGACATGACCGCCCGCGCCCGCGCATCGGGTCTGTTTGCGCCGCACGGGCAGGACACGACCGGCATGTCGCTGCCGGTCGCGTGGAGCGACGACATCTTCCTGCCCTATAACTGGGGCGAAACCGCCTTCGTCTATGACGAGACGCGGCTGGAGAGCCCGCCCGCCAGCTTCGACGAGCTGCTGGAGGCGCCCGACGACCTGAAGATCGTGATCCAGGACCCGCGCAGCTCGATCTCGGGTCTGGCGCTGCTGTTGTGGGTCAAGCAGGTCTATGGCGACGACGCGCCCGAGGCTTGGGCGAAGCTTGCGCCCAAGGTGCTGACGGTGACGCGCGGCTGGTCGGAAAGCTATGGCCTGTTCACCGAGGGCGAGGCTGACATGGTGCTGTCCTACACGACCTCGCCCGCCTATCACATCGCGGCCGAGGACGACACGACGAAGAAGGCCGCGATCTTCCCCGAGGGCCATTACTTCATGGCGGAACTGGCCGCGCAGGTCGCCTCGACCGATCAGCCGGAACTGGCGCAGCAGTTCATGGACTGGATCCTGACGCCTGAGTTCCAGAAGACGATCCCGCTGGCCAACTGGTCTCTGCCCGCCAAGCTGCCGGTCGAGGATTGGCCGCAGGTCATGCGCGACCTGCCCCGCCCTGACAAGACGCTGTTCTACTCCGAAGACGAGGCCGAAGCCCTGCGCCAGCCCGCGCTGGACGAATGGCTGCGCGCCTTCGCGGGGTGACGGTGGACCGACCACAGTCCGCGAATGCGGCATCACTCCGGCACGATGTTCCATCGGCCGCTTCGCCGGCCGATACCGATGCGCTACGCGGTCCCCGGCGCCGCTTCGTTGTCCTGCCCGGCCATCTGGTCGCTGCGCTGTTGGCGGCGGCGATCCTGGGGACGCTGGCGGCGGTGGCCTGGGCGGTGGGCGGACTGTCGGCACTGACCGAATGGGACTGGCGCGCCCTGCGCTTCACCCTGTGGCAGGCGGCGCTGTCGGCGACGCTGTCGGCCCTGCTGGCGGTGCCGGTGGCACGGGCGCTGGCGCGGCGGCGCTTTCCCGGCCGCGGTCTTCTGGTCACGCTGCTGGGTGCGCCCTTCATCCTGCCGGTGATCGTGGCGATCATGGGACTGATCGCCATCTTCGGCCGCAACGGCTTCGTCAACGACAGCCTGCGCGGCCTCGGCCTGCCTGAGATGTCGGTCTATGGCTGGCAAGGCGTCATCCTGGCGCATGTGTTCTTCAACTTGCCCCTGTCGGTGCGCCTGATCCTGCAGGGCTGGCAAGCCATCCCGGCCGAACGCTTCCGCCTGGCGGCCAGCCTGGACTTCGCGCCCCGCGACATCGCCCGCCACCTCGAGCGTCCGATGCTGCGCAGCGTCCTGCCGGGTGTCTGGCTGGCGGTGTTCCTGGTCTGCCTGACCAGCTTCACCGTGGCGCTGGCCCTGGGCGGCGGTCCCGGTGCGACGACGGTGGAGTTGGCGATCTATCAGGCGTTCCGCTTCGATTTCGACCTCGGTCGGGCGGCAACCTTGGGTCTGGTGCAGATCGCGCTCTGCGTCGGGGCGCTGCTGCTGGCACGCTGGATCGCGGTGCCCGCGGGCTTTGGCGCCGGCATGGACGGTCCCGCCCTGCCCCCTGCGCCCGGCGGCTGGCGAAAAGGCGGCGACGCGCTGGCCATTGCCGCGGCGGCCGCCTTCCTGCTGACGCCGCTGCTGTCGGTGACGGCGGCGGGGCTTCCGCGCCTGGTCGTGCTGCCCGGCGAGGTCTGGACCGCCGCCTTGCGGTCGGTGATTATGGCGGTCACCTCGGCCACGCTGGCGGTGGCGGCGTGCCTGGCGCTGGCGCTGGCCATCGCCCGAGGTGCGGGCCGATGGGTCGAGGCTGCGGGCATGCTGCCGCTGGTCGCCTCTCCGCTGGTGCTGGGGACGGGGCTGTTCATCCTGCTGCGCGATATGGCGACGCCGCAGCAGATGGCCCTGCCGGTGACGGTGGCGGTCAATGCCGCCATGGCGCTGCCCTTCGGGCTGCGCGCGCTGATCCCCGCGGCTCAGGCGCTGCAGGCCGATTACGGACAGCTTGCGGCATCGCTCGACCTGAGGGGCCTTGCGCGGCTGCGCCTTCTGGTGCTGCCGCGGCTGGCTCGCCCCCTGGGGTTCGCGGGCGGCTTGGCGGCGGCGCTGGCGATGGGCGACCTGGGCGTGATCACGCTGTTCGCCAGCGACCAGCCGACGCTGCCGCTGAAGCTCTATCAGCTGATGAACAGCTATCGTATGGCGGATGCCTCGGCGGCGGCGGTCCTGCTGATGACGCTCAGCTTCGCACTGTTCTGGATCTTCGACCGCGGGGGCCGGTGAATGCTTGAGTTTCGCGACATCCTGCTGCGGCAGGGCGGCTTCACGCTGGCGGCTGATTTCGCCCTGCCGCAGGGCCGCCACGCGGTCATCGGCGCGTCGGGGTCGGGCAAGTCCACGCTGCTCGCGCTGGTGGGCGGGTTCCTGTCGCCGGAACGGGGGCGGTTGGTCTGGGACGGCCAGGATATCACCGGAATGGCACCCGGGCGCCGGCCGGTCTCGACGCTATTCCAGCACCACAACCTGTTCCCGCACCTGACCGTGGCGCAGAATGTCGGCATGGGGCTGCGGCCCGACCTGCGTTTGGACCGGGCGCAAAAGGACCGCGTGACGCAGGTGCTGGAGGAGGTCGGCCTTGGCGGCACCGCCGATCGTCGCCCCGGCGCGCTGTCGGGCGGGCAGCAGGGCCGCGTCGCGCTGGCCCGCGTGCTGCTGCGCGCCCGACCGCTGCTGCTGCTGGACGAACCCTTCGCGGCGCTTGGCCCCGCGCTCAAGTCCGAGATGCTGGCGCTGCTGTCCCGAATCGTGGACGAGACCGGCGCGACGGTCCTGATGGTCACCCATGACCCCGCCGATGCCCGCGCCTTCGCCCCCCTGACGGTGCTGGTCGAGGACGGCCGCGCCCATGCCCCCTGCCCCACCGGGCCACTGCTGGACGACCCGCCGCCGGGGCTGCGCGCCTATCTGGGCTGACCCCACGCACAAGGTTCCCAAGCCGCGATTTGTTGCTAGTCTGCCGCCAGGACATCATGGGAGGATACCGCATGTTCCACCGCATCGCAGCCGCCGTTCCGGCGGCCGTTCTGGGCAGCGCGCTGCTGGCCACCCCTCAGGCGCAGGCGCAGGAATTCATCAACGTGCTGACGGGCGGCACCTCGGGTGTCTATTACCCCTTGGGGGTCGCGCTGTCCGAGATCTATGCCGACGGGATCGAAGGCGCCCGTACGCAGGTGCAGGCGACCAAGGCCTCGGTCGAGAACCTGAACCTGCTGGCGCAGGGCCGTGGGGAAATCGCCTTCGCCCTGGGCGACAGCGTCCAGATGGCGTGGGAGGGCAACGAGGAGGCCGGCTTCCCACGCCCGCTCGAGGAACTGCGCGCCATCGCCGCGATCTATCCGAACTATATCCAGATCGTCGCCGACGCCTCGGCCGGGGTGACGACGCTGGATGATCTGAAGGGCAAGACGCTGTCCGTGGGCGCCCCCGCCTCGGGAACCGAACTGAACGCGCGGGCGATCTTCGAGGCCGCGGGCATGAGCTACGATGACCTGGGCAAGGTCGAATACCTGCCATTCGCGGAATCGGGAGAGCTGATCAAGAACCGCCAGCTGCAGGCGACGCTGCAGTCGTCGGGCCTGGGCGTGGCCTTCATCAAGGACCTGTCGACGACGCATGACATCGACATCGTCGCCATCCCCGAGGACGTCGTGACCGCTATCGGCGCGCCCTTCGCGCCCGCCGTCATCCCCGCCGGGACCTATGACGGGCAGGACCAGGACGTCCCAACCGCAGCCGTCGGCAACATGCTGATCACCCACGAGGGCGTGTCCGAAGAGACTGCCTATCAGATGACCAAGCTGCTGTTCGAGAACCTGGACCGCATGCGCTCGGCCCATGCCGCGGCCGAGGCGATCACGCCGGAAACCGCGCTGGACGGCCTGTCCATCCCGCTGCATCCGGGGGCCGAGCGGTACTACCGCGAAGCCGGCCTTCTGCAATAAGCACCCGGCCCGCGCCCCCGGCGGCGCGGGCCCCTGACCGGCAGGAGCCCCCATGTCCGCATCCCCCCAGACCGGCGGGTCCGTCCCGCACGACCAGAACCGCCTCGACCCGAACGCCGAGGCCGAGGTCAGCGAGGGCCTGCCCCCCGGCTTCGGCGCGGGCCCGATGGGCCGCGTCGCCTTCTGGCTGGCCGTCGCCTTTTCGCTGTTCCAGCTTTGGGCGGCGGGCTATGGCACCCTGCCCAGCCAGGTGGTGCGGGCCATGCATGTGGGGTTCCTGCTGCTTCTGGGCTTCGGCCTGGTCGGCAATCTGGTCGCGCGGACCCGCGGCGGGCAGGTCTTCTTCTGGGTGCTGGGCATCCTGGGCTTTTCGACCGGCATCTACAACTGGATCGAATATGAGGACCTGATCCGTCGCACCGGGTTCCTGACGCAAACCGACCTGGTCATGGGCACCATTCTGGTCGTCCTGGTCTTCGAGGGCGCGCGCCGCCTGATGGGCTGGCCGCTGGCGGTGATCGCGGGGATCTTCCTGGCCTACTGCTTCTGGGGCCAGCACCTGCCGCCGCCCTTCGTCCACCGCGGATACGGCTTCGAGCAGATCGTCGAGCATTTCGCCTTCGGAACCGAGGGCATCTATGGCAGCCCGATCTATGTCAGCAGCGCCTATATCTTCATCTTCGTGGTCTTCGCGGCCTTCCTGGAACGGGCGGGGATGCTGAACCTGTTCAACGATTTCGCGCTTGGCATGGTCGGGGGCGTCAGAGGCGGACCCGCGCAGGTCGCGGTGCTGTCGTCGGCGCTGATGGGGACGATCTCGGGCTCGGGCGTGGCAAACGTGGTCGCGTCGGGCCAGTTCACCATCCCGATGATGAAGAAGTCGGGCTTTCGCGCGGCCTTCGCCGGCGGTGTCGAGGCCACGGCATCCATGGGCGGGCAGATCATGCCGCCGGTGATGGGCGCCGTCGCCTTCATCATGGCCGAGACGCTGAACGTCCCCTATGCCGCCGTGGTCAAGGCCGCGATCATCCCGGCGCTTCTTTACTTCGGCGTCGTCTTCTGGATGGTCTGGCTGCAGGCCGGGCGCGACGATCTGAAGGGCCTGCCGCGGGCAAGCCTTCCGAACCCCTGGTCAGCGGTCAAGGCGCAGTGGCCGCTGGTCCTGCCGCTGGCGGCGCTGGTCTATCTGCTGTTCGCGGGCTACACCCCGATCTTCGCGGGCACGATGGGGCTGGCGCTGGTCACGGTGCTGATCCTCGGCGCGCCGCTGGCGGCGATGATCGGCCCCTATGCCTTCCGCGTCGTGTTCTGGGTGGCACTCGGCCTCCTCTGCGCGTCGTTCCTGAAATACGGCATCAACCTTTTGGTCATCGTCATCGCCGCGCTTGTCCTGGCCTGCGCCGCCTTCAGGGGTGCGCGGCCCACCATCGGCATCGTCCGCGACGCCCTGGCGCAGGGCGCGCGGAACGCCCTGCCCGTCGGCATGGCCTGCGCCATCGTCGGCATCGTCATCGGCACGCTGACCCTGACCGGCATCGCATCCACCTTCATCGGCGCGATCATCGCGATCGGAGAGAACAACCTGTTCCTGTCGCTGGTCCTGACCATGCTGACCTGCCTGGTGCTGGGCATGGGCATCCCGACGATCCCGAACTATATCATCACCTCGTCGCTGGCCGGGCCCGCGCTGCTTGAACTGGGCGTGCCGCTGCTGGTCAGCCACATGTTCGTCTTCTACTTCGGGATCATGGCCGACCTGACGCCGCCAGTGGCGCTGGCCTGCTTCGCGGCGGGTCCGATCGCCAAGACTTCGGGGCTGAAGATCTCGATGCAGGCGATCCGGCTGGCGGCGGCAGGGTTCATCATCCCCTTCATGGCCGTCTACACACCCTCGCTGATGCTGCAGGACGGCGGGCCCATCGCCGAGGCCTGGGGCTATCCGGTCGAGGTCGCCTTCATCCTGTCAAAGACGATCCTGGGCATCGGGCTGTGGGGCGTTGCGGTCGTGGGATACCTTTGGGACCGCACGACGCTGGTCGAGCGCGCGCTGGCCTTCGCGGCGGGTGTGTCGCTGATCCTGGCCATGCCTTGGACGGACGAGGCAGGCTTTGCCCTGGCGGCGGTGTTCCTGGTGCTGCACGGGCTGCGCACAAGGCGCGCGGGGGCGGCGGCCTGATGCTCTGCGTGGCGGCGGGGGCGACGGTCCTGTCGCTGGCGGCCACGGGCTTCACGCTGGACTGGACCCACTCGGTCGAGCGGGTCCGGTGGTGGGAACGCTGGCAGGTGGGCCCAGATGGCCTCGCCCCGGTCGAGGCTCGCCTGAAAGGGTCCGGCGCGGGGATGGAGCCGCCGCCCGACGCCACCTTCCGCGACGGCGCCTGGTGGTTCACCCCACAGGTGCCGCCACAGCACCAGGTGCTGCTGGGCGCGTCCGGGGCGACCGGAGGGGCCTGGCGGCTTTGTGCCGACGGCACCTGCCACGATCTGCCGGAAGATCGCGGCCCGTTGCGCCTGTGGGCCGCCGCCGGCTGCGACGGCGGGTCAGACGATCCACAGCCGGATCAGCCAGGCCACCGTGCCGATGACGGCGACACTGGCCAGCCAGATGCCCACGAACCAGCCCAGCCTGGCCAGCCGCTGCCGCATCAGTGATAACCCTCTGACGGATCGACTTTCCCCCGGAACACCCAATAGGAATAAGCCGTATAGATCAGGATGATCGGGATCAGCACGGCCGCGCCGATCAGCATGAAGATCTGGCTGGCCTCGGGGGCGGCGGCTTCCCAGATGGTGATCTGTGTGGGCACGATATAGGGGAACATGGAGATCCCCAGCCCCACAAAGGACAGCACGAACATCCCCAACGCGAAGATGAACGGCCAGTAGTCGTGGTGCTTGACGCGCAGAGTACGGAACATCCCGAAGGCCAGGGCCAGCACCGCCGCTGCGACGCCTGCCGCCAGCACGATCCGGATTCCGCCGAACCAGCGGCTGTAATAGCCGTCCTGCAGGAAAGGCGTCCACAGGCTGACCGCGCCGATGAAGCCCACGGTCGCTAATCCCAGAATCCAAGCCCGCGTCCGCATCCGGTCCTGCAGAGGCCCGCTGGTCTTCATCACCAGCCAAGTCGCCCCCAGCAGCATGTAGCCGACCATCACGGCCACACCGACCAGCAGCGTGAAGGGCGTCAGCCAGTCCCACCATCCGCCCGAATAAGCGCGCCGGACCTCGTCGATGACGATGCCCTGCAGCAGGCCGCCAAGCGCGATCCCCTGCGACAGCGCCGCCAAGGCTGACCCGCCGATGAAGGCCAGGTCCCAGACAGGGCGCCAGCGGGTCGTGCGCCAGCGGAACTCGAACGCGACGCCGCGGAAGATCAGCGCCAGCAGCATAGCGATGATCGGCGCATAAAGCGCGGGCAGGATCAGCGAATAGGCAAGCGGAAAGGCCGCGAACAGGCCCCCACCGCCCAGGACCAGCCAGGTTTCGTTCCCGTCCCAGACCGGCGCGACCGAGTTCATCATGACGTCGCGGTCCTCGGTCTCGGGCTCGGCCGCGAACAGCATGCCCAGTCCCAGGTCGAATCCGTCCAGGATCACATAGACCAGCACGGCAAAGGCGATCAGGAAGGCCCAGATCACGGTCAGGTCGAAGGAGATGCCTTCGGTGAGGGGCATGGTCATTCTCCGGGATGGGCGTTGCGGTGACGAGCGGCCTGCTGCGGGGCGGGAGTGATGCCGGCCGTGCGGATCGGGCTGTCGGTCACGTCCTTCAGCCGGGGTTCGGCGCTGGACGGCGCGCGGTTCATCAGCCGCAGGATATAGTAGGTGCCCGCGCCGAAGACGGCGAAATAAACGATGATGAAGGCGACAAGGCTGCTGCCCACCGCCGCCGCATCCAGCGGCGCGGCGCTGTCGGCCGTGCGCAGGAAGCCATAGACGGTGAAGGGCTGGCGGCCGACCTCGGTCGTGATCCAGCCGGCCAGGACGGCGATCAGCCCGGAAGGCGCCATGACCAGCGCCGCGCGGTGCAGCATCGGGCTGTCATCCAGCCGCCCCCGCACCCGCGCCCAGAGCGACCAGGCCCCGATGCCCAGCATCGCAAAGCCCAGGGCCACCATGATGCGGAACGACCAGAAGACGACGGCGACGGGGGGCTGATCCTCGCGCGGGATGGTGTCCAGACCGGCCAGCGGCGCGTTCAGGTCGTGCTTGAGGATCAGCGACGACAGCTTGGGGATGCCCACGGCGTAATCCAGCCGCTGTTCGTCCTGGTTCGGCAGCCCGAACAGGTAAAGCGGCGCGCCGTCCGGGTGGCTTTCGAAATGCCCCTCCATCGCCATGACCTTGGCGGGCTGATGCTCCAGCGTGTTCAGCCCGTGCAGGTCGCCCAGGAAGATCTGCACCGGGGCGAAGATCGTGGCCATCCACATGGCCATCGAGAACATCGTCCGCGTGGCCGGGCTGACCCGGTCGCGGCGGTGGCGGTGCCGCAGCAGGTGCAGGGCCGCGACACCGCCGACGATGAAGGCCGTGGTCAGATAGGCCGCGGTCACCGTGTGCATCAGCCGGTACGGGAAGGATGGGTTGAAGATGACCTGCCAGAAATCGGTGGGCAGGAACTGGCCCGTCTCGGCGTCGATCTCGAACCCGGCAGGCGTGTGCATCCAGCTGTTCACGCTGAGGATCCAGAAGGCCGAGAAGGCGGTGCCGAGCGCCACCGCCACGCAGGCGACCATGTGCAGCGCCGGCCCCACGCGGTCGCGGCCGAACAGCATGATGCCCAGGAACCCGGCCTCGAGGAAGAAGGCCGAGAGCACCTCATAGGCCATGGGCGCGCCGATCACCGGCCCCGCCCGGTCCGAAAAGACCGACCAGTTGGTGCCGAACTGATAGGACATGACGATGCCGGACACGACGCCCATGGCGAAGGCCAGGGCGAATATCTTCACCCAATAGCGGAACAGGTCCAGGTACTTGCTGTCCTTCGTCCACAACCACAGCCCGTTCAGCACGGCCAGAAAGCTGGCAAGCCCGATCGTGAAGGCCGGGAACAGGAAGTGGAAGCTGACGGTGAAGGCGAACTGGATGCGGGCCAGCAGGACGGCATCGGCGGTATCGAACATCTCGGACCTTTCACGGCAGGCCGCGCCTGTCGGTCGCGGCCGGTTCTGGCAGAGCCGCCGCAACCTGACGGCGCGACGACCCGGACATCTCCCTCGTGGCCACAAGTTAGGCAGCAGCATCCCCCGAAGACAAGCGCCGCGTCGTCGCAGGGCGGCGACACGTCTGCGATTTTCCCCTGTCCCATGCAGCGGTTGCGGGCGTCTTGCAGGCCAGATGCCGCGTCAGGCTGCAGCGCTGCGCGCTATCGCCGCAGTGCAGCAGAAGGCTGCCGGATCGGCCGGTGCGACTTTGCAGCCGGAACCGTCATGCCAGCCGGGTGTTGGGCTGGAAGCTGGATCAAAGGAGCATTCGATGCTGAAATTTCTTGGTGGCGCCGTCGGAATCATCTTCATCATCGGCCTGCTGGTCGTCATCGGCCTGCTGGCGCTGATCTTCTAAAGCGTCACTTGACGGCCAGATGATCCCTGCAAGTCTTCTGTTCGCCTGCCTGTTCGCACTGGTGCACCTGGGCATCGGCTGGATGCGGTTCCTGGACCAGGCACCGCGCAGCCGCTGGCTGTCAGCCGCCGGAGGCGTGGCCGTCGCCTATATCTTCCTTCATGTCCTGCCAGAGCTTGCGACCCACCAGCAAACCTTCGCAGAGGCGCTGAACACCACCGACGCCACGGCCGAGGCATTGGTCTATTCGCTTTCGCTGGCGGGGCTTGTGGTCTTCTATGGGCTGGAACGGGCCATCCGGGTGTCCCGCAAGCAGATGGCGGCCGCGGGACGGGGCGGGATGCCCCAAGCCGGGGCATTCTGGCTGCATATCGGCTCGTTCGCGGTCTATAACCTCATCATCGGTTATCTTCTGCTGCATCGGGAAGAGCCGGGGCTGCAGTCCCTGACCATCTATGGCATCGCGATGGCGCTGCATTTCGTCACCAACGACTTCGGCCTGCGTCAGGATCACCAGATCCGCTATGACCGCATCGCGCGCTGGATCATCGCCGGGGCGGTGCTGGCCGGATGGGTGCTGGGCCGGGTCTTGGACGTACCCGAAACCTGGGTCGCGATGCTGTTCGCCTTCATCGCGGGCGGTGTCGTTCTCAACGTCCTCAAGGAAGAGCTGCCGGAAGAGCGGGAAAGCCGCCTCTGGCCCTTCGTCGGCGCGGCGGCGGCCTATGGGGTGCTGCTGCTGGCCGCCTGAGCCACGTCCAAGCCTGCGGCCCTGACGACGACGGACATGCCGGGCCGCAGCTGGTCCGTTCCTTCCTGATCCTCGTCGATCGAGATCCGCACCGGCAGGCGCTGCGCGATCTTGGTGAAGTTGCCGCTGGTATTGGCACCGGCCAGCAGGCTGAACTCGGACGCCGTCGCCGGAGAGAACGCCTCGACATGGCCGTCGAAGCCGCGGTCCTGCAGCGCGTCCACGGTAAAGGTCACAGGCTCGCCCATCTGCAGGCCCGTCACGTTGGTCTCGCGGAAGTTGGCGATCACCCACAGGCCGGTACCGAGATGCGACACAAGCGCTGTGCCCGGAGTGACGTATTGGCCGACATGCACCGAGACCTGCCCCAGCTGGCCGTCGCCCGGCGCATGGATCAGGGTGTTGTCGAGGTCGATGCGCGCCAGCTCGACCGCGGCCTCGGCGCTGGCAATGTCGGCGCGGCGGGCATCCAGCGCCACGCGGGCCGACCGGATGGCCTCTTGCTGGACGTCCAGCTGGGCGCCGGCCTGGGTCTGTGCGGCCTCGGCCTGCTGCAGCGCAAGCCGCGCCTGGTCGGTCGCCGATTGCGAGGTGACGCCCCGGTCCAGCAGCTGGCCGGACCGTGCAGCCTCGGACTGAGCGGTCTCGAACGCCGAGGCGGCCGCATCAAGCGCCGCCTGGTCGGCCCGCGCCACGGCCTCGGCCGACAGGACGCCCTGCTGGGCCACCTCCAGCGCAGCGAGGGCGGCCTGCAGCTGCGCCTCGGCCTGCGCCAGCTTCTGCCGGGGGATGCGGTCGTCGATCCGAGCAATGACGTCGCCCTCGTGCACGACCTGGAAGTCCTGCACCTCGACCGCGGACACATATCCCGACACCTGAGGCGCAATCTGGGTCACCTTGCCGCGCAGGTAGGCGTTCTCGGTCACCGGCGCGGCCGGAGCGAAGGGTGGCAGGTGCCAGGCGAACAGCAATAGCAGGACGCCGGCCAGGCCAAGGACGAGCGCGATGGCGGTCGGCAGCAGGTTTTCTTTCCTCATGGCGTTGTCTCAAGCTTGGTGGTGGGGGCCGGTCGGGCCAGGAAGTTGCGCAGCAGGTGCAGCAGCAGCGCGGCGGCGGCGATCAGCGCCGCAATCGCGGTCAGTGCATAGGCGTCGCCATAGGCATCGACCCAGGCCTGCGCCGTCGCCCGGCCAATCAGCTGCGACGCGGCCTCGGCGCGGCGCAGGGCGGCGTCGGGAAGCTGGGCGGCCGTCGCCGCCGCGCGGGCAGCCAGCGCCTGGACCGTCATCGGGTCGGTCGGGGTCAGCTGCTCGGTCAGGATCTGCAGGTGCAGCGCCTCGCGGTGGGTGGTGAAGGTCGTAAAGAGCGCTGACCCCAGGACGGCGCCGATGCTCTGGGTCGAGATGAAGACGATGACGAAGGACAGCAGATATTGCGGCCCCTTGGCTAGCGCCGCCATCAGCCCGGCCATCATGGCGGGGGGCATGAACAGCATGCCCGCGAAACCGATCAGCGCCTGGCTGACGATCAGCTGCTCGGGCCGGGTGTCGATGCTGGACCCTGCATCCATCAGCGCACCCACAGCGATCAGCAGCAGCGCGGCTAGGTGAAAGGCCGGGACGCGTGCCGGCTTGATCCAGGCCACGCAGGCTAGCCCGCCCAGCAGGCTGGCCAGGGCGATGACCGCGAAGAGGCCCGTCATCTGCTGCGGGGCGACGCCCAGCACCTGGAACATGCGCGGCGCGCCCGCCGCCTGTTCCGACAGGATCAGCCGGAACAGGAACAGTGTCGCGGTCAGGTGCAGGATCGCCGGGCTGGCCAGCCAGCGGATGTCCAACAGCGGGGCGGTCCGGTTCAGCTCGACCATGACGGCCAGCGTCAGCGCCCCGGCCGAGGCCGCCAGCAACCAGCCGATCCAGGCGGCATCCGTCCAGTTGTAGATCGGCCCCATGATGAAGGCGATGATCATGCCGCCGAAGCCGAAGGCGATCAGCAGGAAGCTGACGAAGTCCGTCGCCTGGATCACCTTCTGCCGCGGGATCGGGCGCAGCGGCAACCAGAAGACCAGCATCAGCGACACCAGCGCCATCCCCAGCCCGGTCAGGTGGACCCAGATCAGCCCCCCGTCGCCCAGCAGCGCCGGCGCGGCGACACGCGCGACAGACGGCCCGGACATTAGGACCACCATCGTCATCGGCAGCCCCAGCCGCATCTTCCACTGCGGCGACAGCGGCTCAAGCATGTAGAGGAACGCCAGCGTCGACAGCGGCGCGGCGGCCATCCCCGACAGCCCCTGCAGGACCAGGGCCGAACGGAAATCCTTGGCCCAGATCGATGCAAAGGCCACCAGCGCATAGACGACGATCCCCAGTTCAGCAAAGCGGCGCAGCCCGA
Organism: Paracoccus rhizosphaerae; assembly: GCF_026162645.1. Classification (GTDB taxonomy): domain Bacteria; phylum Pseudomonadota; class Alphaproteobacteria; order Rhodobacterales; family Rhodobacteraceae; genus Paracoccus; species Paracoccus rhizosphaerae. Next base: position 18,140 of record NZ_JAOTBE010000010.1, on the reverse strand, counting down.
ACTGCGTGCGGATCTTGATCAGCATGACGGGCAGCGCGGCGCGCGGGATGGTGTAGGCTGCCAGAAGCCAGGCGGCCGAGGTGGTCGTGACGCTCAGATCCCCTGCGATCTGCGGCAGGTTGGTCGAGACGAGCCCCTGCTGCAGGCCCTGCGACATCCCGATGACCGCCGCCGCCAGCATGTAGGCGGCCGCCTGCAACGGGGGAAGCGGCGGCAGCGGGGCCGGGGCGGCTGGCGCGCTCATGTCCGGTCCAACCGGCTGACGTTCCGCGCCAGCCGGTCCAGCACTGCGGCGGCGGCCTGCAGGTCGCCGTCCGAAATATCCTCCAGCAGCTCGCGCCGCAGTCGGTGCGTGAATTCCACGATGGCGTTGTCGTGGCCGCGCGCGGTCAGGAACAGCGCCGACTTGCGGGCGTCGCCCTCTAGCGGGCGGCGTTCGACGAAGCCGTCGGCCACAAGGGCATCGATCTGGCGCTTCAGCGTCGGCGGCTCGATGTCCAGCAGTGCGGCAAGCTCGGCCTGGGTGGCGCCCTCGTGGCGGGCCAGCATCGTCAGCGCCCGCGCCCGCGACAGCGTCAGGCCGACGGCCTGCGCCTGCCTGTCATAGCTGCGCCGCAGATCGCGCATCAGGTGCAGCAGCACGTCCAGAAACTCATCATGCCCCGCCATCGGACCACCCATTCAAATTCTTTAGCAAGCTAATTAACCTAGCCGCAGCGATCAAGATCGCCCGGATGCATAGGCGCCATGCAAAGGGCGCGTGGCCGGCAAGCGTCAGGAAGATTCCCGTCCAGCGCAAGTCACCGGTCTGTTATCGCCCCTGTCATGCAAAAATCTGCTATGATGTCGCCATGCCACAACATGCCCACGTTGTTTCATTCCCCGGACTCCCGCTCGTCGTTGATGGTCGCCCCGATCGACGAACTGGACGCTGATGTGGATATCGTCGAAGTGACGATTTGCTGGCAGGACGGTTCCGGCGGCCCGGACGCGCGCAACCCGCACCCCGAAAAGAAGGTCCCCTTCCTGATCGACGGCGAAGACAGCATCCGAGAGCGCGGCGCCACCACCGTCTATCTGACCGACATGTTTCCGAAGGCCCGGATGGCACCCCTGCCCGGCGAACCCGGCCGGGGCGACTATCTGTCCTGGCTGTTCTATTACCAAGGCGTGATGGAGCCCGTGATCCTGCTGCACTGGGCGCAGCTAGACCACCCGGCCCTGCAGGGCCGCCTGGGCAGCTTTTCGGCGGTGACGGACCGGCTGTCCGAGGCGCTGCAGGACCACCCGTTCTGTTGTCACCAAGTTAAAACGTCGCTTGCTCTGCCATTTAGAAATGTCGCTGCCGGTGCGGATGAGCGCTGAGCCGGCCCCGGCCCGCTTTCTCCACAAAAGGCCGTAGGGGCGGGGTCGGCGGCTCTGGGCCCTGAAGCCGTTACTCTGCTGGCGGCGGTGCTAAGGCTTGCGTCTCCGCCGCGCGCCGTTCGGCACGGCGCTCGACCCAGCCCTTTTTGCCCCGGTTAGGTCTGCCGGTTGGGGTATAGCGGGTGCGCTGTTTGCCAACCGGCCCAACCTGCGGAGGATCGGCGTCCTGCTGCGTCTTGATAAAAGCCAGCACGTCGCCGAGGCGCTTGTTCTCGGTGATCGCAGTATGAGTCACGCGCCGCTGGCTGGGGTCGAAAATGCGATAGGGCAGCAGAACGCCTTTCCAGCGGATCTCGAAAGGGCGATCCGGATAAGCATAGGTCTTCACATAGCGCCCGATCGCGCTGCGCGCATGCGCGCTGTCATCGAGGATGAACTTCCGGCGCTCGTAATGCACCACGAGGCTCGCGCCGACTTGTCGCTGGTCGCGAACGCAAAGAATATCGGACAAGCGTGACGCAGGCAGATTGAGTGGCCGATGGAGATTGTCGGGCCGGGCAGGGGAATGGGCAAAGCGCAGATTGTGCCGCTTGATGAAGCCGGGCAGGAAAGCGTTGCCCGCCTGCATGTCGCTGATCCCGGCCAGGCGCAATTCCTTGACCAGCCGGTCCTGCAGCGTTCGGTTGGCCCGTTCCACCCGGCCCTTGGCCTGCGAGCTGTTCGCGCAGAGAATCTCGATGTTCAGCTCGCTCAAAGCGCGGCCAAACTGTGTTATTCCGTGCCCGCTGCGGGCCTCTGTCTTGTTGACGCGAAAAACGCTGTGCTTGTCGGAATAGAAGGCCACCGGCAGACCGTGCTCGTGCAGATAATCTGTCAGAGCCGCAAAGTAGCTTTCGGTCGACTCTGAGCGCACGAACCGCAGATGCATGAGCGCCCCGGTGGCATCGTCGATGAACACCAACAGCGTGCAGGCAGGGACGCGGTCCTCAAACCAGCGATGCTCGGAGCCGTCAATCTGGATCAGCTCGCCCAGAGCTTCCCGCCGAAAACGGGGCTGATGCACGCGGCGGCGCTGCGCCCGGCTTTGCCAGATCCCGTCCGCGATCATCCACTTGCGCAGTGTCTCCGAGGAGACCCGGATGCCGTGCCGTTCGGTCAGCTTCTCGGCCGCTAGCGTCGGGCCGAAATCCGGATAATCCTGCCGGATCAGCGACAGGACATAATCACGCTTCAGATCGCTGATGCGGTTGTTGGACAGTCGGCCGCGCAGCTTATGGCGCTCGCGGATCAAACGCTGCACCTGATGCTGACTCAGACCCAGCACTTGCGCCGCCGTGGCCGTGCGCAGGCTGCCATCCAGCACCTGGAGATAGCACCTCGATCCGTTGAAGCTCGTGTTCGCTCATTAGGATAAGTCCCATGTCGAAAGCCCTCATGCCATGCTGCTCAATGCAGCGTCAGTCTTCAGGGCAGAGGCGACAAATCAACTTTGCCAGTTCGCGACAATTCTACTTTGCTTCTACACGTTCCTTATGAACAATCGATATTCCGCGGCGGATCTTCTGTGCAGCAGCCCGTTCATCTGGCTTCCCGACCTGCTGCCCGACGACCAAGCGCTCCGAGACTGGGTCCACCGCTGCCGCGAGCGCCCCGCGACCGTCCGCATGGCCGAGCGCGACGCACGCGCCCGCTGACCGCCCGTCCACCGCCACCGGTCCTCACCTGATCTTCGCCATAGGCGACCACGAAGGCCAGGAAATTGGTAGCTTGAAGACCGAAGCTGCCTGGGCGCACCCGACGGCGTTGCGCCGCGCCGGCATGGCCTGCGCCCGCTTCACCAGCTCGACGACTGTCCTGTGATTTACGTAGCCGCGAGGATCGAATTGGCGTATAGCGTGTTCCGCGTCACGAGTTCATCGCCCAAGACGGGAACGACTAAAAGATGCCTATTCAACTTCCACTTCTCTACATCGATTCGATCGACAGCGGATCATAGATGCGCTGCGCCGAACGAATTTATTTCACCTTCACCCTGCGCCTCTTAGAACCTCCGGCCGATGCCGTGACGGTGGGCTATCTTGCGCGGTCCGAAGACGGCTTCATCTATGACGGCCTGGTGGCCTAGAGCAATTCGCCAATGTCGGGGCAGGTGACGTTACTGGCTGGCGAGACCACGAAGACGATCCAGTTCAATGCCCGGAGTGGTCGCGAGGACGAACTGGACGAACATCTGGAGGTTTTGTTCAACCGATCCCGTGGGCGCCGTGTTTGAACAGAACCTGCACAACCTTGCGACGACCATCTGGGTCCTGGACGACGACAGGCCGGGCAACAACCGCGCGATGTTGGTCAGCAATCCGGTCGTGCTGGAAGAGGCCGGCGGCCAGGCCCAGTTCACCGTCACCCTGTCCCAGCCCTTCAATGAGGTGCGCAGCTTCAGCTTCCAGGCCATCGGCGGCGCGGCACAGGCGGGGTCTGACTTTGCCGGCCGAAGCGGCATCGTGACCTTTGCGGCGGACCAGACGCAGGCCACCGTCGCCGTCCCCGTCGACCTGATTAACAGCGCCCTGCCGGAAACGGCCGTGAACTTCTATCTCTCGGTGGCCAGCGCCCATGGCATGACGGTCGCGACCAGAATGGCCACCATCGCCGATGACGATGGCAACCCTGCCGGTAGTCTAGATCGAAGGCGGCCGCGCCGAGGAAAGAGACACGATCACCCTCACCCTGCGCCTGTCGCGTCCAGCCACCGATTTGGCAATGACCTCTATTTCGTCGACAACCGCTTTGACCGCATCATCGAAACGGCTGGCGGCGGCTTCGACACGGTCAGGTCCACCGTGTCCCAAACGTTGGCCAATCCTGTGGACGCTGATCCTGGCAGGCAACGCGGGGCCGGCGGGCACAGAACGGTCAATCGAACCGCATCGTCGGGAACGCGGCCGGCAGCCTCCTGAACGGCGCAGCCGGGGCCGATGTCCTGCAGGGCGGGGCGGGCAACGACCGGCTGTTCGGCGACTGCGGCGCAGACCGCCTGATCGGCAACCTCGGATCGAGCACGCTGACCGAAGGCGAGGGGGCCGACACGTTCGTCTTCTCGTTCCTGTCCAATTCGCGGGTTCCCTTCGGCCAGCGGGACGTGGTGACGGACTTCAGGCGGGGACAGGGCGACAATCTCGACCTTTTTCGGGCATCGACGCGGACCTGACCGCCGGCGGAAACCAGCGCTTCGATTTCATCGGCAGCCGCGGCTTCACAGGCGACGCAGGCGACCTGCCGGCGATCCCGTCGGGCGCTGCCACGATCCTGCTGGGCGACCCAGACGGCGACAGAACGGCCGATTTCGCCATCCAACTGGCCGGGCGGATGGTGCTGCTGGAACAGGACTTCTTCCTCTGACACCAATGCGGACCCGACCCTCCGACCGTCGCACTTTGGCGGGGCGGCTGCGGGCCCGGCAGCGATCCCACGGCGGCGGACCGCAACGCCGGCAAATCGGCCAGCGTCCGCCTGCACCCCTGCCCGCCGGACAAAAACCCGGTTGGAGCGACCGCATTCTGTTTGTATAGCCTGCCCAACCAAAAGCGCCTTGCACGGGCAGAGCAGGATCGGGACGATGAAGATACTTCTGGTGGGCGCAGGCCTTTCTGGCGCGGTCATCGGCCGCGAACTGGCCGAGGCGGGGCACGACTGCCGCATCATCGACAGCCGCCCGCACATCGCCGGCAACTGCCACACCACGCGGGACGGCGACACTGGCGTCATGATGCATGTCTATGGCCCACACATCTTCCACACCGACGACGCGGGCGTGTGGAACTACGTCAACCGCTTCGCCGAATTCCTGCCCTTCCAGAATCGCGTCAAGACGACCGCGCAGGGCCGGGTCTATTCGCTGCCGATCAACCTGTTGACGATCAACCAGTTCTTCGGCACCACCCTGCGCCCGGACGAGGCCCGCGACTTTATCGAGGACAAGGCCGACACCAGCATCGACGACCCCCAGACCTTCGAGGAGCAGGCCCTGCGCTTCGTCGGCCCCGAACTCTATCAGGCGTTCTTCAAGGGCTATACCGAGAAGCAGTGGGGCTGTTCGCCGACCGAGCTTCCGGCCTCGATCCTCAAGCGGCTGCCGGTGCGGTTCAACTATGACGACAACTACTTCTTCCACCGCTTTCAGGGGATGCCGCGCGACGGCTATACCGCGATGATCGCGGCGATCCTGGACCACCCCCGCATCACGGTCCAGCTGGACACCGCATACCATCCCGACATGGCGGCCGAGGCGGACCACGTCTTCTGGTCGGGACCGCTGGACGGGTATTTCGACTATCGCCTGGGTCGGCTGGGGTATCGGACGCTGGACTTCGAACGCTTCGACGGCCGGGGCGACTATCAGGGTTGCGCGGTGATGAACTATGGAGACCGCGACGTCCCCTATACCCGCATCACCGAGCACAAGCACTTCAGCCCCTGGGAAAGCCACGAGGGGACGGTCTGCTACCGCGAATTCTCTCGCGAGGCCGAGCCGGGCGACACGCCCTATTACCCGATCCGCCTGGTCGAGGAAAAGGCGCTGCTGGAGCAATACGTGGACCTGGCCCGCGCCACCCCCGGCGTGACCTTCGTGGGCCGGCTGGGCACCTATCGCTATCTGGACATGGACGTCACCATCCGCGAGGCGCTGGACACGGCACAGACCTTCCTGTCCCACGAAAGCGGCGGCAAGGCCATGGCGGCATTTGCTGTTTCGCCTGTATAAATTCCCCTATGACATGATCTTGTCCAACGAACCCTCTTGATCAAGCAGGTTGCGCAACCTCATGCGACGCTCCATCCACAGGAATACACGATCGCTGTTGCGCAAAGTGATCAAGAAGGCCAATACCGACGATTCGGAGAAGCAGACAATGTTCTATTATCAGAACTGCACACAGCGGCTCGGCCCTCAGCAGATGAACTACCATTTCTCGATTTCACTGAAGAACAAGTACTTCTTTTGCGAAGTCGCCAAATCTGGATGCTCGTCCGCCAAAAAAGAACTCTGGCGGCAGGAAGTCTTGGACGTTCCTATGCCGGAGAGCTTCTTGAACACTAATCATAACCCACACGCCCCATTCCACCAGCATATGCTGATCAAGCCATTCCAACTCGGGCGCACAAAGTTCAACGAGTTCATTCGAGATCCGTCGGTCGTCAAATGGGCTATAGTTCGCAATCCGTTCACGCGGATTCTCTCGGGGTATTTGGACAAAGTTCAGCGCAATGAGCCGATGTTTGATAACATTGCACATCAAGTAGCCAAGATTCGGGGCGTTCAGCGTGATGCCGTCGAGGCTTCGTCCGTTAGTTTCGAGGAATATTGCCAAGCGCTGGCGCAGTTCCGCCGTCCTGTTGATTTTGATCAGCATTGGCGTCCGCAGTATGCGCATATCTGCGCCGACATCATCCCATATACATTTTTCGCAAAACTTGAGACACTGGATGATGAAGCGAAGGACATTTCGCGTCGACTAGGACTTTCTAATTTGAGCTTTGGCGCCGGCAAAACGCACGCCACCGGGTCAAACGAGAAGGTCGCGCAATACTATACTGACAAGACTGCGGATATTGTCAGGAAGGTGTATGCAGGAGACTTCAAGCACTTCCACTATGATCTAGATCTTCCAGTTTGAGCTTGAAGAGAGCCATGGGATGAAGCGCATCATGAACATATTCTTCCGCACACCGGTACCCCTACCTGCGAAAGACGAGGAATTTGTTCACGATCTACCGTCGCATCGGTTGCAATACCGGCCCGGCGGATCGACTTTGATCGTTTCGTTCGACAACGCAGCCCGCGTTGACAAGGAGGCTTATGTCGACCGCAAAAGCTGGGGCGAATCTTTCTACCTTCGTGAGAAACATTCTCTTCTAGGGGTCATTGCACGAGAGACTGATTGGTATCGAAATCGAAAGCTGATCAGGACCTTGGAGGAATGGGCGAAATGTGGCTTCTTTCGCTCATTCGACCGTGTCGTTCTCACCGGCGGGTCGATGGGTGGTTTCGCTGCAATGACATTTGCTTCTCTTGTGCCAGGCTGCATTGTCATTGCCTTCAGCCCACAAAGCACCTTAGATCCAAAAATTGCTCTATCGGACAATCGATTTCCCAGTAGTCGCCGCTATAGCTGGCGCCTGCCATACAGCGATGCCGCGGCAAATGTAGCGGCCGCGGGTAAGGCCTATATCATCTATGACAACCTTCTTCACCTTGACAGGTGGCATGTTGCTCGTCTTCCCGACGCTGAGCATATTTACAAACTTCCTATACCCGGCTGTGGGCACGGCGGTACGCCCGTTATAAACCAGATCGGGTTTTTCAAGGAAATTACTCGGGGGATGATATCTGGGAAGATGGAGGCAGGACGCTTCAGGCGTCTAGTGCGCATGAGACGAAGAAGTTCCCTTTACTATTTCACCCTTGTCGATCACGCTGAGTACCGGGGTCACCTTAGCTTCCTCCCATGCATCCGCAAGCTCGCGTCTTTGAACCTACCGGAGATCGAACTTCAGGAGTTGGATGACCGCCTTTCCTTGGCGATCAAGCGGCTTTCATCATTGAAAAAATCACCACAATCGCGCGGCCGGGGTTTGGTGTCCGAGACTTCAAACCCTTCATGAACGCATCATAGATCGGGCGGCACAGAGACGAGTGGACGCCGGTGCCTTGGGTGCGACTCAGCTCGTCTCCCGACATTCGGTGATGCTGTCCCACGAGCAATTTTAGTGCGATCCTCAGGCGCCGAGGCCCCTGTCCGAGTGCCTCGGCGAAGCGTTCGATCAGGCTCGCGTCTAGGCCGTTCTGGCGAACCGCCTGACCGACCCAAAATCGCCGAGGCTTTGGCCCCTAAAGTTCAAACGCGTTCGATTACCGGGCGGAACTTCAGGCCCTTCATGATCGCGCCATAGATCTGGCGGCGCAGGGACGAGGGGACCTCGGCGCTCTTCATCTGCTGGCGCACGCCGTAGGTATAGGCCAGTACGCTGATCAGCCCCGCCTCGCGGCGGCGGAACGAGGTCTCGTTGCGCGCGCCGTACTTGAACTTCCACAGGCTCTTTTCGTCGATCAGGCCGAAGTTCACGCCGCGGTTGTCGGGCGTGTCGTGGATGACGACGCTTTCCGGCACGAAGATGCCCGGATAGCTGCGCGCGATGCGGCGGGTGTATTCGGCATCGTCGAACCAGATGAAATAGTCCGCGATCGGCAGGCCGTGTTCCCTGACCGCCCAACGCGGGATCATCGCGGACACGAAGGAACAGCTGTCCACCAGCGCCCAGGCCGTCTGCGGCCTGACGAACCGCGCCCAGTCCCAGACCGGCCGCGGGCAGTTCATCTCGCACAGGGAACCGTCGATCCATTCGACGCGCGAACAGGCGAAGCTGGGGCGCCAGCCGGTGCTGGATTCAAAGCCGACCAGGGCGTCGTGCAGCTTTTCGATCGCGTCGGGCTGGGGATAGGCATCGTCGTCGGACACCCACAGGTAATGCGCGCCCATCTGGTAGGCTGCCTTCATCCCGGCGTGAAAGCCCCCTGCCCCGCCGACGTTTTTGGGCAGCCGCAGGTGGCGGATCGTGCCGTCCTGCCTGGCCCGCGCCTCGACCAGGGTGGCGGTGTCGTCGGTCGAGGCGTTGTCGACCACCAGGATGACGTCGGGGCGCATCGTCTGCTGCGCCAGCGCGTCCAGCACCTTCATCAGCTTGGCCGAGCGGTTGAAGGTCACGATGACCGCTGCGGTCTGGTTCAATGCGCTCATGCGATCAGTCTTTCTTCGGGGTTGTGCCGGCGGCCTTGCAATAGATGGGCATCAGCGCCTCCTCGGCCGTCGGATCGGCCGCAAGCCTGGCCCAAGCCCGGGCCAGCAGGGTCTTCTGCCGCTCGAGAAAGCCCCCGTCCCGCCACATTCGGTCCACCACGGCCACCGTCGCCTTGACCGAGGCATGGGGCGCCAGCGGCACCAGCAAGTCGTCGGGCAGCAGTTCGGACTGCGCGCCCACCCTGGTCGAGATCGGGATGCAGCCGTGGGTGATCGCCTCGTAGCAGACCAGCGCCAACCCCTCGTTGTTCGAGGGCAAGAGCAGCAGGTCCGACCGCTGCAGAAGCGCTGGCACGTCGGTGTTCCCCGGCAAGCGCGTCACCGCGGACCCCAGCCCATAGCGGCGCAGAAGCCGCGTCACCGCAGCCTCGAACGCGCCGTCGCCGACCATCGTCGCGCTGAAGGCCACGTCGTTCTTCGTGGCCCAGGCCTGCAGGGCGCGCAGCGTCTCGACCACAACGACGGGGCGTTTCTGATAATGAAGCCGGCCGATGAAGGTCACATGCAGCGTCTTCTGCCCCAGTTTCAGGCGCAGGTCCGGCGTGGCATCGGCTCCCGTGTCGCGGTCCAGCATCCGGCCCAGCAGCACCTTGTCTGCCGAGATGCGGAAGGTACCGCAGAAATAGTTCACCAGTTCCTGACTGATGACATGCTGCACGTCCAGATAGCTTGACCAGACGCCCGAGGTGCGGGGATAGCCGCCATTGGCGTATTCGATGATATGCGTGCTGTCGATCGTGCCGATCCAGGGCAGGCGCACGCGCAGCAGAGGCAGGCTTTCGTAAAGCGGCACACAGTGATGAATGTGGACCAGGCGGATGTTTTCGGCCAGGGCCAGCTTCTCGACATAGCGCGGCCAGAGGTGGTGGGGCAGATAGCGGTCCAGGCGGATGAAGGTGACGTCGGGATGGTCCGGCAGACGGTCGGCCAACCGCTGCAGGGACGGAACCGAGGCCACGACGAAGACCCGCAGCCCCGCCTGCAGCGCCCAACGGACCGTGTCGAAGCCCAGTTTCTCGGCCCCGCCGACTTCGAGCCAGTGCATGCCCACCAGGATCGCCGGGCGGCGGTCGCTGTCAGGCGCGCTGGCCGAAGAGATCAGCGGCGAGCCGGGGTTCAGCGGCATCGCGTTCTTGTCGTCGCGCTGGTCGGCCTGCCGCTTGCGCATCATCTCGGCCCGGTAGCGCACATGTTCATAGATGAGAGGGCTGGCGCGGAACAGCCGTGACAGCTTGCGCATGGGGTGCCAGGGTGCCTCGGTGTGCTTCAGCTCTGCCGGGTTCGGCTGGCGCGGGATCGACAGTTGGACGGTCACCTCGGGGGCCGATGGGCTGGTGCCGGGCCGCTCGACGCTGCCCAGGTAATCCGGCCCCAGGTCGGAGGGGCGCGGAACATGGGGACCTTCATAGACCGCGGGATGCGACCACACCGGATCATGCCCGGCGCTGAAGGTGAAGCGCAGGTGCTGTGTGGGAAACAGGGTTTCATAGATCGCACGGGCTTGGTCGATCTGGTCGGTCAGATAGGCTGCCGTCGCCGAATCGACGGGCTTTGTTGAGGCAAGAAAGGACATAGGCGTCTTGGTCCGTGCTTCTGGTCCGCGGCCGTTCCGGTCGCCAACACATCTCCCAAACCGTCGGCAGTGTATGCTCCGACGACTGTTTCAATGATCCACTCGCCTCAGCCTGTCACGAAAGCGGGAATGGCACGGCCCCTTTAGCAGGCTGCGCGCCGGGCTCCAATCCCCGGCAGCGTTTCCGGAACCTAATCCAGCAGCCTGAGCAGATAGGCGCCGTAGGCATTTTTCGCGAACCTGGCGGCATGCGCCCTCAGCTGGTCCTTGTCGATCCAGCCCGCGTTGAAGGCGATCTCTTCGGGGCAGCCGGTCTGCAGGCCCTGGCGGTTTTCCAAGGTGCGCACGAAGTTGCCGGCATCCAGCAGGCTGGCATGGGTGCCAGTGTCCAGCCAGGCGAAGCCGCGGCCCATGCGTTCGACCGTCAGGTGGCCCTCGTGCAGATAGGTTTCCAGCAGCGTGGTGATCTCCAGCTCTCCGCGCTCGGAGGGCTGGACGGTCCGCGCGCGCGCTGGCGCGGTGCCGTCCAGGAAATAGAGTCCGGTGACGGCATAGTCCGACGGCGGCACCTTAGGCTTTTCGATGATCGCGCGGGCGCGCATGTCGGCGTCGAAATCGACCACGCCATAGCGTTCGGGATCGGCCACGCGATAGCCGAAGACCGTGCCGCCGGTCTGCCGCGCATCGGCGGCCGCCAGCAGTTCCGGCAGGCCATGGCCGAAGAAGATGTTGTCGCCCAGGACCATCGCAGACGGGGCGCCGTCTAGGAAATCCTCGGCCAGGATATAGGCCTGTGCCAGCCCGTCGGGGGCCGGCTGCACGATAAAGGTGAAGCTGACCCCCCACTGACTGCCGTCGCCCAGAAGGCGCTGGAACTGGGCCTGATCCTCGGGAGTGGTGATGATCGCGATCTCTCGGATGCCGGCCAGCATCAGGACGGTGATCGGGTAGAAGATCATCGGCTTGTCATAAAGTGGCAGCAGCTGCTTCGAGACGCCCATGGTGATCGGATAAAGCCGGGTGCCCGATCCGCCGGCCAGGATGATGCCCTTGCGCTGTGTCATGCCTTGTCCTTCAGTTGCGTCAGAACCCGACCCAGGCCCGCGCGCCAGTCGGGGCGCATGATGCCGAAGTCGCGGGCGATGCGGGTGCAGTCCAGCCGCGAATTCAGCGGGCGCGGTGCGGGCGTCGGGTAATCCGCAGTCGGGATTTCGGCGACCTCGGCCGACAGCCCCGCCTGTGCAACGATCTCGCATGCGAAACCTGCCCAGGATACGTCCGGCCAGCCAGCAAAGTGATAAACGTCTCCCGTGGCGCCGTCCCGCATCCGGCCGATCATCGTCAGCGCGGCGGCGGCGATGTCGGCGGCGAAGGTCGGGCCTCCGATCTGGTCGGCCACGACGGTCAGGCGGTCGCGCTCGGCCCCCAGGCGCAGCATCGTCTTGACGAAGTTCGACCCGTAGGCCGAGAACACCCAAGAGGTCCGCAGCACCGCCCATTGCCCACCGGCGGCGGCAATGGCCTGCTCTCCCGCCAGCTTGGTGGCGCCATAGACGCCCAAGGGGCCGGTCGGCGCATCCTCAGACCGCGGCGCATCGCCAGCGCCGTCGAAGACGTAGTCGGTCGAGACATGCAGGAAGAGGATGCCCAGTTCGGCGCAGGCGCGCGCCATGGCGGCGGGGCTGTTGGCATTGACCAGCCGTGCAGTGTCAGCGTCGCTTTCGGCCCGGTCTACGGCGGTATAGGCGGCGGCGTTGATGACCGCCCCCGGCGCGGCGCGGCGGATGGCGTCGGCGCAGGCGGCAGGATCGGTCAGATCGGCGGCATCGCGGCCGAGGAAGGTGGCGTCGGGCGCCAGCGCGGCCAGTTCGCGCGCCAATTGGCCGGTGCGGCCAAAGACCAGAAGATCCGTCACGCTGCCCCCAGACGCTTTCCCACGCCCTCGCGCGACAGCAGCGGCTGCCACCAGTCGCGATTGGCCAGATACCATTCGACCGTGCGGCGCAGCCCCTGTTCCACCGTGACCGAAGGGCGCCAGCCCAGTTCGTCGCGGATGCGCGACGGGTCGATGGCATAGCGGCGGTCATGGCCCGGACGGTCCGTGACGAAGGTGATCAGGTCGGCATGGGGCGCGCCCTGCGGGTGCAGCTCGTCCATATGGGCGCAGATGGTGCGCACGAGGTCGATGTTTCTGGCCTCGTTCTCGCCGCCGATGTTGTAGCTGCGGCTAGGCTGGCCCTTTTCCACCACCAGCAGCAGTGCGTCGGCATGGTCCTCGACGAACAGCCAGTCGCGGACATTGCCGCCGTCGCCATAGACGGGGATCGGCTCGCCCGCCAGCGCCTTCAGGATCACCACCGGCACCAGCTTTTCGGGGAAGTGATAGGGGCCGTAGTTGTTGGAACAGTTCGTCAGTACCACCGGCAGGCCATAGGTCTCGGCCCAGGCCCTGACCAGGTGGTCCGAACCCGCCTTGCTGGCCGAATAGGGGCTTCGCGGGTCATAGGGCGTCGTTTCCGTGAACTGGCCGGTGTCCCCCAGTGACCCGAACACCTCGTCGGTCGAGATGTGGTGGAACCGGAAGCTGTCCGGCCGGCCTTCGCTGCTCCAATAGGCGCGCACGGCCTCCAGCATGTTGAAGGTGCCAATGACATTGGTCTGGATGAAGGCATCCGGCCCGTCTATGGACCGGTCCACGTGGCTTTCTGCGGCCAGGTGCATGATCCAGTCGGGGCGGTGCCGCGCCAGGATGCGGTCCAGCGCCGCTCGGTCGCGGATATCGGCATGTTCGAAAACATAGCGATCGGACTGCGCGGCCTCGGCCACGTTGGCCAGGTTGGCGGCATAGGTCAGCGCGTCCAGGTTCACGACCTGGTGCCCACGCGCGATGGCCAGCCGCACGACGGCCGACCCGATGAAGCCCGCGCCGCCGGTGATCAGGATCTTCATGCGCTGGCCTCGGAGGTGAAGGGGGACTGCCAGTCGGCAAAGGCAGGCGCGGCGCGATCCTTGTCGGAGAGGACCGGATCGCTGACGTCCCAGTCGATGCCAAGGCTGTCCCAGGCCACGGCGCCATCCGCCTCGCGGTCGTAATGGGCGGTGCATTTGTAGACGATCTCGCTATCCGGCTCTCGGGTGACGAAGCCGTGCAGGAAGCCTGCCGGGATCCACAACTGTCGGCCGTTCTCGAAGCTGAGTTCGGCGCCGAACCATTGGCCATAGGTCGGGCTGCCTTCACGTGCGTCAACCGCCACATCGAACAGCCGCCCCCGCCCGCAGCGCACCAGCTTGCCCTGGGCATGCGGCGGGGCCTGGTAATGCAGCCCGCGAACCGTGCCCGCCTGGCGCGACAACGAATGGTTGTCCTGCACGAATTCTGGCAGATCCACTCCGGCCTGGCGCAGCGTCCTGCGGTTCCAGCTTTCGGAAAAGAACCCCCGCGCATCACCGTGGCGGGCAGGCGTCATTAGGAGAACTCCCGCAATGGGCGTCTGTTCGATCTGCATGTTCAACCCGCCATTTTCATTCTGTATGTGAGCGCGTGGACCATGATGCAACATGGAATGCGCGCAGTGCCCGCGACCGCGCGCGAAGTGTCACACCTGCGTCAGATGGCCTATGGCAGAGCAGGCCCAATGTGCGGCGCCGCACCTTCGCCATGAGGCCGCCGCGGCCAGCCGGCAGCAGCGGTCAAACCGGTCGCGGTGTCCGGTCAGGCCGCGCCAACCAGGGTCTTGCCGTTCCGCCGGTGGCGCTGGACCATCTGCCGCGCCTTTGCGCCGGCGGCCAGCGGCCGGGCGGGGTCGGCGGGCCGGTCGCGCAACTTGGGGAACAGCGCGAAGATCTCCTCTGCGGCTGCATCGCCAAGCGACTTCAGCGCCTCGGGCCCGGTATAGAGCGATTCGGTCTCCGCTCCGTTCGCGGTCACGATCTGGTGGCCGTCGAACAGAAGGTGGAAGTACGAGACGCTCTGAACATCGATCTGCTCCACGCCGTCGAGGCCGATCAGCTGCCGGGCGGCCACAAGGATCTCGTCTGCGCCAAACATGCGCTGCGCGATGGCTGAACGGACTAGGATGCGATGCTGCGGCGATACCATCAGGTCACGCTCGGGCAGGTTCGCACCCAAGGCATTGGCGGCGATGCGGATCGGCCGCAGCTTGGGGGCCATCGCCAGATCAATGCCGTCCAAAGTCCGGCTGCCGATCCAGCGAATCGGACGTGCGCCATGATCGGCGGTCATTACCAGATCGCCGACACGCAGATCCTCGACCGCGACGTCACCCCGCGGGGTGCGGATCAGGGTGCCGGTGCAGAAGCAGGGGATGCCCATGCCCTTCAGCCGGGTGCGGGTCAGCGTCTCTGGGTCGACGCCATGCATCCACAGTTCCTCGCCGTTCGGGAACGAGATGACGGCATAGGAATTTCCGAACTGGTCAACGTCGCCCCGCACGATCACGTCGTTCAGGTCGATGGGGTTCCCGTCGGCGTCGTGCAGTTGACTGATGTCCAACACGTCGGCAGGCGCCGGATTTCCGTCGGCGTCCAGCTCATCTCCGAAGGCAAAGCCGCGAACGGTGTCCTGGCCGAAGCCGTCCTGCAGGACCAGCGTGTCCTTCTGCGCGTCGGGGCGGCTGACGGCGGCAAACATGTCGCCCGTCATCGAGATGGCGTCGTTGCCGGCGCCGCCGTTGATGGTGTCGCTGCCCCAGCCGCCTTCCAGCGTATCGTTTCCGCTGCTGCCGATTATCAGGTCGTTGCCGAAGTAGGCGAAGACGCGATAGCCGTCTACGCCAGCGGCCGAGCCGTCGATGATGTCGTCGCCGCCGCCGGTGCGCAAGTTTTGCATGTTCAGGAAGCGCAGGTGGCCCGACACGCCGCCGAGGGCATCGACGTCGCCCGAGGCCGAACTGTCCAGCACCACATGCACGCCGGGTCCGTTCTGGCCCGGCTCTGCCGGCGCGGACTGCCAGGCGTTGAGGGTGTTGTGCCCCTCGCCGCCGTCATAGAGGTCGTTGCCGATCGCGGCATCGCTGTGGCCGTCGCCCCAGCGGTAACCGTCGTTGCCGCCCTCGCCATAGGCGACGTCGTCGCCGCCGCCGGTCTCGATGACGTCGTTGCCCTCACCGGCGTAAATCGTGTCGTCGCCGCCGCCGCTGTGGATGTAATCCGTACCCGAGCTTCCGGTGATCGTGTCGGAACCGGCGCCGGAGTAGAGACGCATGCCCACGAAGTGATCCGGGCCGTCCTGATAGATGATCGCCGCGTCCGAGGCGTCGACCAGGTTGTCGCCATCGCCCAAATGGACCCTCTCGATCCCCTCGAACCGGATCTGGTTGCCGTTCGCATCGACGGCCGACCCCGCCTCGGTCGAATCGTAGGTCAGCGTCAGTCCGACGCCGTTGTCCATGTTCAGGGCAAGCCTGTCGCCGCCATTGTGGTTGTAGGTGTCGAACGTATAGTTCTCGGACCCGGTCACACCGATGACATAGGGCCCTTCGAAGACCGGCGTATGGCCGTCGCCACCGATATAGGTGTCGTTGTCGCCACCCGCAGCCGAGCCATTCCAGATCAGCCTGTCCGCGCCTTCGCCGCCATCGACCGTATCGCTGCCGTCGCCGCCGTCGATGGTGTCGTTGCCGTCGAGGCCGCTAATCAGGTCGTCGCCCGCGCCGCCGCTGATGCTGTCGGCGCCAGCTCCGCCGACGATCGTATCCGCAGCGGAAGTACCCTGAAGTTCTTCAGGCATGGCCGTCTCCAAAAATGCGCTCGTTACAAAACCGCACTGCATGCCGCCGGACCCGGCCAGACCTGCAGATGTCTAGACAAACCACTAGTCCAGAATTCTGGCGCTGGAGAGTTATCCTTTTCTACAGGGTGGCCCGCATTCCGCACGACTGCCCCCCAGGACCTGCGATATCGCGATACATGGACAGGATCCGAGCGGCCTTGGCGTCCCAGGTAAAGTCCTGCAGGGCGATCCTGCGCGCCGCGCGCGCCTTGGCGGGCAGCACCGCCGGATCCGCTAGGATTTGCTGCAGGCAGGCCTGCAGTGACGCGACGATCCGGTCCCGCGGCCCGACGGGGACCAGAAAGCCGGTCTCATCAGACACCAGTTCCCCCGGGCCGGCATAGTCCTCGACGACGGGCACGACACCCAGGGCCATCGCCTCGAGGACAACACCGCCCCCAAATTCGCGAATCGATGGGAAGGTCAGCAGGTTCGCCCGTGCCAGAACCGTTTGGACGGCGTCGTGCGGCAGCTGGCCGTGGAAGGTGACGGCATGGGCGATCCCCAGACGGTCGGCCTGTTCGCGCAGGTCGGCCTCCAGCGGTCCGTCGCCCACGACGTCCAGGACCATCCGACCGTCGCGCAGAAACGCGGCCATGGCGTCCAGCAGCATCTGCGGCCCCTTGTAAGGGACCAGGCGGCCGACGAAGCGTGCCCTCAACGGCAATGCAAGCTGCTGCGCCGCCACCAGGTTGAATCGCGCCGGGTCGATGGCGTTCTCGGGCAGCCAGGCGACCTTGCCCTGAAACCTTTCGGGGATCTCACTGGCGGTGTGGCGCGATCCGGCGATGATCAGCGACGCCGCCGCCATCATGTGCCGGTGCGTCGGGTTCAGCCGATAGATCCCGCGGACATAGGACAGCCACTCGCGTTCCCGTCGGCGTTCGGCATCGAAGCCGCGGGGCCAGGGGACACCGCCGTTCAGCGGTCCCAATACGAATGGCACGCCGGCCGCTGCGACCTTGGCGGCGATGGGCGATGCGGTTGTCGGCGACAGCGGCGTAATCCGGTGGACGATGTCATAGTCGCCGCGGCGGATGGCGTCGCCGAACCTCTTCCAGACCAGACGCTCGAAATAGGGATAGCTCAGGGCCGCGATGGCCGTGACCATCGTCCAGCCCTTGCCCTGGCCCATCCGCAGCACCTCGGCCAGGCGGTACATCGGCGCGGCCACGGCCTCGCTGTCGATGGCGATGAAATCCGTGCCCTCGCGCAGGCCGGCCCGCAGGAAGGCATCCCTGTTGCGCCATTGGGTCACAATATGGACGTCGGTCTGGCGCTGGAGGGCAGTCGCCAGCGACCAGCCGACCAGCGGGACCGAGACCTATTACGGGTTGGCGGCTTCGGCGATGGCAAGAACCCGGGAGCGGAACAGGGTCAGGGGATGCTCTCGGTGTCACATCCTACGTGATTGCAGGGCCGCTTCTTGAAGAGCTCCGGTCTTTGTTTCTGCCAGTCCCTGAGCGCGTCGATGGGCGTTTGCCCCTTCAGCACTGATTGCGGGAGCTGACCGTTGTAGAGGCGGACATGTCGCAAGAGTGTCTGCTCCAGATCT
>NZ_JAOTBE010000109.1 GCF_026162645.1 Paracoccus rhizosphaerae | reverse complement strand
AAAGGGGAAAGCTTGGCCATCTGCGCGTCGGTCAGCCAGAAAAGGTCGCTCATGTCACCGCTCCGTTTTCCGAGCCGTGAATCACGCAGCACATCGAAAATCAATGCATCCTGACCCTAGCAGGGGTCTGCCTCGTATTACTGATGGCTATTCATGACCACGTCCGTCCTGAGGGCACTTCACAAGTGGAAAAACTTCTAGACTGGAATGGTAGTATAGTTTATGACACCCGCAGGAGGATCCAATTAGATGCAGGCTCTGGCAACATCTAGGTGGCGCGACCAGCAGCCCGTACGCATGAATACAGCTGCCATGCTGTACCACGCGTTGCGCGAAGCGATCGTTTCGAACGCATTACCCCCGGAGACGCGCTTGTCGGAAGTCGATACGGCGCAGCAGTTCGGGGTCAGCCGGCAACCTGTCCGTGAAGCGTTCATCGCCTTGGCGGGACATGGACTTGTTGATGTCCGTGCGCAGCGCGGCACATTCGTGACCCGCATCTCGGTGGACGCCGTGATGGATGCCCGCTTCGTTCGAGAGGCCATAGAAGCCGATATCGTCAAGCTGCTTGCGGCGAAGCCGGACATTGCAGTTATCGATGACCTGCAGGTTCAATTGGCACGTCAGTCCGAGCTTATTGGTGGATCGCCTGCCGACTTCATCGAGGCTGACGAGGCGTTCCATCGAACCCTTGCCGATGCCGCCGGAAAATCAGGCGCCTGGCAAGTTGTCGTGGAGATGAAAGCGCAGATGGACCGGGTGCGCGTCCTGTCGACCCAACATTTTTCGGTTGAACGGCTTATCGGGCAACACAGGGCGGTCGTCCTGGCGATCGAGAGCGGCGATGCCGCACGATCCGAGGCCGCAATGCGCACCCATCTGCAAGGGATCCTGGCAGACCTGCCGATCATCAAGCAACAGCGCCCCGACTATTTTACTTAAAACCCGGCACCGCCGGACCTGATCCTTGGAGGAGGACCACATGACGATCACCCGCTTCTTCACTGCCGGCATTGCGGCGACACTGATGGCCACAACAGCCATGGCCGCTGATGTCACGCTCAAGCTGGGCCATCTGGCCAACGAGGAGAACATCTGGCACAAGGCGGCGCTTCATTTTGCCGAAGAGGTCGAAAAGGGCACCGAAGGCCGCGTCGAGGTTCAAGTTTTCCCAAACGAGTCTCTTGGCAAGGAGATTGACGTCATCAACGGCATGCAGCTCGGCACTGCCGACATGACAATAACGGGTGAAAGCCTGCAGAACTGGGCGCCCCAGGCGGCGCTGCTAGCGCTGCCTTATGCGTACCGATCGCTGGAACACATGGATGACGTCGCATCGGGTGAGATCGGCGACCGGATCGAAGCCGAGATCATCGACAAGGCCGGCATCCGGCCGCTGACCTACTTTGCCCGCGGACCACGCAACCTGTCGGCCAACCAGGAGATCACGTCGCCCGATCAGCTGAACGGGTTCAAGCTGCGGGTACCGAACGTGCCGCTGTTCGTCTCCACTTGGCAGGCTTTGGGCGCGAATCCCACACCCATGGCGTTCTCTGAAGTCTTCACCTCACTTCAGAATGGAACGATCGACGGGCAGGAAAACCCGCTTGCCCTGTTCCAGTCCGGCGGTTTCTATGAAGTACAGGACACAGTCAACCTGACCGAGCACGTGCGGTCATGGATCTACCTGACCATCTCGGAGAATGCCTGGAACAAGCTGTCGCCTGAAGATCAGGCCGCCGTGCAGGCGGCAGCTGACAGCACCCAAAAGTTTGAGCGCGAGCTTTTCCTGGCCAACGAGCAGGAACTTGTCGAACAGCTCGAGGCCGAGGGTGTGACCTTCGTCGAGGTTGACCAGCAGGCATTTGCCGACGCGGCCCGTGACGCGGTGATTGCTGGCGTGGCCGAGGAAATCCGCCCCACCGTCGAAGAGATCTTCAACAACTGAAGCTTGGTGCCGGGGTCATATCCCGGCGCCGTCACCGGAGACAGTCCATGACCAAGGCCTTCAATGGTCTGGAGGGGCTTTGCCGCCTCCTGATCCTCGCTGCGTTCCTGCTACTTTCGGCATCAGTCCTGCTCCAGGTTTTTGCCCGCACGTTCCTGGCCACGGCCCCGGTCTGGACCGAGGAGCTGACGCGCTTTTGCCTGATCTACATTGCCGCCCTGGGCGCCGGGGTGTCTTTGCGCACTGGCGACATGGTGAACGTCGATCTGCTTTGCGAAAGCCTGCCCGGCCGCTTACCCTGGCTGCTGCGGTTGACCAGCGCCATCGTGACGGTGCTGTTTGCAGGACTTCTGGTGTCGGCAGCCTGGCAGTTCACCCAGGTGGGTGCAAGGCAGACGGCGCCCTCGCTTGGCTGGAGAATGGACTTCCTGCATGCGACCATGATGGTCCTGTTCGTCACTCTTGGCCTTTGGGCACTGATGCGGGTGTACGAGATGCTGACCGGTCGGAATGACGGCCGCCCTCTTCCCGTGTCGGAGGAACTCTGATGGGACTGACCCTGCTTCTTGGCGTTTTTGTCCTGGGGCTAGCCATCGGCCTGCCGGTAGCCGTGACGCTTGGCCTGTCGTCCATGGCCTACCTGCTATTCGCTGAAATCCCCCTCGTTGTCATCCCGCAGAAGATGTACGCCGGGATCGACAGCTTCGTGCTGCTGTGCATTCCCGGCTTCATCCTGGCAGGCAACCTGATGAACTCTGGCGGCATTACCGAACGGATCATCCGCTTTGCCAACGCCTTGGTTGGCTGGATGCGCGGCGGACTGGCACAGGCCAACATTGCGGCCTCGATGCTGTTCGGCGGCATCTCGGGGACTGCAGTGGCCGATGTCGCCTCGGTCGGCGGCATGATGATCCCCGGCATGACAAAGGCGGGCTACCCTGCCGCGTTCTCGGCCGCCGTTACTGCCTCGTCCTCGACCGTCGGTCCGATGATCCCGCCGAGCGTGCCCATGATCATTGTGGGCTCGCTGTCCGGGATGTCGGTCGGCAAGCTGTTTCTGGGCGGCGCCGTCCCCGGCATCCTGATGGGGCTGGCGATGATGGTCACCACGGTCATTCTGGCCCGCAAGCACAAGTTCCCCCGCGAGCCCTGGCAGGGCATGAAGGAGCTCTTCAGTTCATTCAGCGGGGCAATATGGGCGATCGCAATGACGGTCCTGATCGTTGGCGGGTTGCTGACTGGCTATACCACACCCACAGAGACGGCGATCGTGGCCTCGCTTTACGCCATGCTTGTCGGCCTCTTCGTTTATCGAGAACTGCCTTGGCGCGCGATCCCCGGCATCATCACCAACAGCGCCATCAGCGCGGCCGGCATCCTGGTGCTGGTGGGCACGGCCAATGTCTTCGGCTGGATTTTGGTGTCAGAACGCATTCCACAGATGCTTGCCGACGGGGTGCTGTCGATCACCGACAACAGGTTCCTGGTGATCCTGCTGATTAACCTGCTGCTGCTGTTCGTCGGCATGTTCATGGAAACGATCGCGGCGCTGATCATCCTGTTCGTGCCGCTGCAGACGCTGGCATTGGCAGTGGGCATCGATCCGCTGCACTTCGCCGTCTTCGCCGTCATGAACCTGATGATCGGCCTGACCACCCCGCCGGTGGGGGTCTGCCTCTTTGTGGCCGCCAATATCGCGCGGCTTCCGCTGTCGCCGGTGATCCGGGCTATCACGCCCTATATCCTGACGAACCTGTTCATGCTGCTGATGGTCAGCTACTTCCCGCCGCTGTCCACCTGGCTGCCCAACTGGCTGATGCCCTGAGGTTCCATGACTGAGCTTGCCCCGAACCGCGTCGTTCGCCTGAACGGCCAAAACGACCTGAACATCGCCACAACAGAACCTGCGCCTTTGCAAGCCGGAGAAGTCCGCGTGGCTGTTTTGGCAGCCGGCATCTGCGGCTCAGACCTGCATTACTGGCAGGAAGGCGGGATCGGCACGATCCGCGTCCGCGAGCCTATCATCCTTGGTCATGAGGCTGCAGGCAGGATTACCGAGGTCGGCCCGGGCGTGGAAGATCTGCACAAGGGGCAGCTGGTCGCCATGAACCCCTCGCACCCTTGCGGGACATGCAGGTTCTGCACCCAGGGCCTGCCGCATCACTGCCTGGCGATGCGGTTCAAGGGATCGGCCATGTACCTTCCGCACGAACAGGGCATGTTCCGCGACTGGATGACGATCGGCGCAGCGCAATGCCATCCTCTGCCCGAAGGCATCACCCCCGGCGCCGCAGCCTGCGCCGAGCCATTGGCGGTCTGCGTCCACGCCGCCAACCGTGCCGAGGCGATGGCGGGTCCGCTGGTTGGGAAGACGGTGCTGGTTACCGGTGCCGGGCCGATCGGCGCCCTCTGCGTTGCGGTGGCGCGGCAACGCGGCGCGGCCACCATCATCGTGACCGATATCCAGGACGCGACGCTGGCCGTCGCCGGCAAGATGGGCGCCGATCATCTGGTGAACCCCGTCACGGATGCGGCTGGCCTCGACCAGTGGCGGTCAGAGAAGGGCCGCGTTGACCTGGTCTTCGAATGTTCGGCGGCGGCTTCGGCCATTACCGACGCGGTCAGCTGCCTGCGTCCGCTTGGAACCCTCGTCCAGGTGGGCGTGGCGGGACCGACCGCCCTGCCGCTGAACCTGATGGTCGGCAAGGAGATCGTCTTCGCAGGGTCACATCGCTTCGACACAGAATTTGCCGAGGCGGT
The DNA here is from genome assembly GCF_026162645.1 of Paracoccus rhizosphaerae. Lineage (GTDB taxonomy): Bacteria > Pseudomonadota > Alphaproteobacteria > Rhodobacterales > Rhodobacteraceae > Paracoccus > Paracoccus rhizosphaerae. The sequence continues at coordinate 1,689 of NZ_JAOTBE010000109.1, read as the reverse complement.
CCGGTTGATCGGCACTGGCGAAATTGACCCGCTTCCGATGATCACCGCAACCTATCCGATGACTGATGCCGAAACCGCCTTCCGGGCCGCGTCCGACAGGGCGCGTTCGGTCAAGGTGCAACTTTCTTTTGCCGACAGCTGATCGGCCGACGACAGAGAGACCTCAACATGAAACAGACCTGGCGTTGGTTCGGACCCAAGGACCTCGTTTCCATCGACGACATGCTGCAGGCTGGTGTCGAAGGCGTCGTGACAGCGTTACACCACGTGCCGACGGGCGAGGTGTGGCAACCGGCCGAGATCGAGGAACGTCAGGCGAGGCTTGCCGTCATGAAGGACGGCAGCCCGTCAGGACTGACCTGGGATGTCGTCGAAAGCTTGCCGGTTTCCGAGGATATCAAGCGGCAGACCGGCGATTGGAAGCGGCACATCGACAACTGGAAGACCTCGATGCGCAACCTGCGCGCGGCGGGTCTCGAGGTGATCTGCTACAATTTCATGCCGATCCTCGACTGGACACGTACGGACTTGGCCTATCGGCTGCGCAACGGGGCAACCTGCATGCGCTTTGACGCCATCGATTTTGCGGCGTTCGATCTGTTCATCCTCGACCGCCGCGGCGCGACCGAGGGCTATGTTCCGGAGATCGTCGAGAAGGCTCGCGACAGGCTGGCGACCATGAACGATGCTCGCCGCCAGGAATTGACCGGCAACGTTGTCTTCGGCCTGCCCGGCGCAGCTGAGCGGATGACGCTGGACGACGTGAAGACGCATCTGGCCCACTATGACCGCATCACCCCGGACCAACTGCGCGCGCATCTAATCGATTTTCTTGCCGAGGTGACGCCCTTGGCCGAGGAGCTGGGGATGCGCCTGTGCTGCCACCCCGATGATCCGCCTTTCCCGCTGCTGGGACTGCCACGCATCATGTCGACCGAGGCCGACTACAAGGCGGTCATGGATGCGGTGGACCTTCGTGCCAATGGCATCACGCTCTGCACCGGCTCGTTGGGGGCGCGCGCCGACAACGATCTGCCCGGCATGATGTCGCGCCTGGGAGACCGTGTGCATTTCCTGCATCTGCGCAATGTCGCGCTCGAGGAAGCACATCTAGGCGGCTCGTTCCATGAGGCGGCCCATCTTGAGGGTAATACCGACATGGTGGTCATGATCGCTGCCATTCTGGCAGAGGAAGCACGGCGTCAGGCGGAAGGCCGGGCTGACTGTCAGATCCCGATGCGCCCCGACCACGGACAGGATATTCTTGATGACCAGAACCGCAAGGCGCAGCCTGGCTATCCGGCAATCGGTCGCTTGAAGGGGCTGGCTGAACTCCGCGGTATCGCCGCTGCCTTGGCGCATCCCGCTGCAGTTGCTGGGCGTCAACTCTCGTCATAGAGCGGATGAAGACCTTGTCCGAGAGGATCGCAGCACTGTCCGGCCGGTTTTTCGTGCGGGCGGTACAGAGCGAGATTATCTGCCGGGCCTCCGGCCGGCCCAGAGTGGCTTCACCGCTGCTCAATATGCCATCGAACTTTTCAGCTGCTCGTTCGGTTCTGTCGCATGAATTCTGCCAGTCAGCCGTCAGCCGTTGTGGAGGCATGACTATGCCGCAAGCGCCGCAAATTGCTGGAAGGCGGTAAAGCGGGTTCCGCCGAGTTGACCCTTTCGGATCATGTGAACGGTTTC
>NZ_JAOTBE010000108.1 GCF_026162645.1 Paracoccus rhizosphaerae | reverse complement strand
GGTCAGCGAGCCGCGCTCACACAGCGCAGCGTTGTAGGCAGACCAGTTCAGGGTGCGGTAGCGAGTAAGCGCGGGCTTGGAAATGCCGTTCAGCTATGTCGCTGGACGTGCAATGTGTATCCCAAAAAGGCTTCATGCAACAACGCCTCGAACGTGGCTCCTTCGGCCCCGTCTTGAGATCCTCGACCGTCTGGCGTTTGCGCCACTTCGCAACCGTCTTGGAGTTAATCCCCAGTTCCCGGCTCAGCGTCGCGAGCGAAGCTTGCGATCATTCGGGCCGACCCTCGGACCGATGGCGGGCCAGCCCTCATTATTGCAGCTCTGACGGCGTGCGTGGTCGTGGCGCTCCCGTGACGAACCTGACCCATAATGCTTCCTTCCATTCCTGAAAAAGGATCGCACCATCAAACCGGGGGATCAAACACGTCGGTCACGACTGCGGCTACCAGAAGAGCCAGTGCCATCAGGCTCTGCGCGCGCCCTGCCACGTGCGGCGAGCCGTGACGTTGATACACAAGTCCGAGGCTACGGGGCAGCAGCCCCTCGCGACCAAGCGCGAAAAAGTAGCGGTTGATCGTGTTGTGAAAGCTGAAAGCCGACGCGAACAGGCTGACGATCAGCAGGAGTTCGATGGCGGTGACCGACCAGCGCCCCAGAACATCGGCAGCAGCGACTAAGAAGAATGTCTCCAGCCCTTCCAGGGCGGCTGCTTGTGCGGTGGCAGGCCCGAAGTACTGCGTGATCGACCAAGTCGAGAAGACGTAGAAGCCGGCGATCAGCGCAACGGCAATGAATGTTGCGCGCGGGATCGTACGTTCCGGACGCTTCGCCCCTTCGGCGAAGATCGCCGTGGCTTCTAATCCCATGAGCGACCCGACAACGGAGACCAGTGCCGCACCAAGTCCCGGCGCAAAAACGTTTTGGGGGCCAAGGAGGTGAAGGTGATCCCGTCCGGCCCGCCCCCTCGTGTCAGGATGCCGATGTCGAGCACGAAAAGAATAGCGATTTCGGCCAACATGCAGATCCCCAGGAGACGGCCCGAGAAGGCGATGTTACGCGCGCCGCAGAGCCAGATCAGCGCAATGATTTCAAGCGTCGGAAGCCACAACGGCGTCTTGACACCCACGCCTGCCAGCGCTCCGGAGACGAAGATGCCGAACAGCGCGTAGACGGCCAGCTGGATCATCTTGTAGGTGAGGAGCGCTACGAGGACTGCGGCAACGCCGGCGGGACGTCCAGTCCCTTGGCAATGTAGGTATAGAAGCCCCCAAACGAGCCCGCCGTCCGGCTCACTGCGGTGAAGCCCACGGAGAAGATCAGGTACAGAAGACCGGCCAGCAAATAGACACCCGGAACCCCTGCCCCGTTGCCGAAGGCGAATGCGGTGGGCGACCCTTCTACGACAGATGCGAGCGGCGCCACGGCGGCAATCACGAAGAAGACGATATGAGTCGTGCCGATAGAGTTTCGTGACAGCGCGGCCGACGTTGCAGCACCTCCGGCGTGTGTTTCTGACATGATGTCCTCCCAGACGGATGAAAGCTTCCGCTGCTTCGTCCCAACCTTTTATTTTATACGAAACGAACAGTAGGTTAGGATCGGCCGCAGCTAATTTGATGCGCCAAGGATTCAATATTTTGCGCCAGAGGACACGATGCGAGGCGGAACGGCTTTGGGAGCCTTCATGATCCGCGCCTCCAGCCTCGGGCCAATCCTGCGGGTGCTGGATCAGCGGGAGCGTCGTGCCGATCGCCTTCTGTCGAGAAACATGCTGACGAGATCTATGGTTTCGGATCCCTATGCGAAGATCCCGCTGTATCGCTACGTGGTATTCCCTGAGGGTGCTGCCGAGTCGTGACAATCCATTCTTGTGCGCGCGTGTGGGCACCGGCTTTCGGGCAGCAGATCTTGGGCCAGTGGGGTTGATCTTTGGCGGGTCTGCAACCCTCCGTCGCGGATTGGAGCGACTAGCCGGAATGCTGAACGCTTGGCAGGACGCCACCATGATCCAGGTGGAGGCCCGCGATGAGCATCTTGTCTGGACCTACAGACTTGAAGTCCCCTCGCTGTGGCCCCGCCGGTAGGAAAGCGAGTATACGCTGGCGGCCACGGTCGCTCTGGCACGCGATGCATTCGGTGCTGCTGGACGACCTGTCGAAGTTCATGTGGAGCATGCCGAACCTGAAGGTAGCTCGAACCTGGACCGGCTCCTCGGTATTCGCGCAAGCTTTGGCCAGACGGCGAACCGCCTGTTCTTTGACTTGGCAACCGCCGAAAAGGTGCAAAGGGTCGAGAATGCCGATCTTCTGACAATCCTTTCGCGTCATGTGGAGGACTTGTCGCATCGAACTAAAGAAGGCGATCTGACTGATCGCGTCCGCAGCCTTGTGCGATTGCATCTTGGTCAGCGGCCCGTGAACCTGACGCTGATTGCAAGTGGACTGAGCCTGTCACCGCGCACCCTGCAACGACATCTCGCTGCGCAAGGCTCTTCGCTTCGGGAACTGGTTATGGAAGCTCGTCTTGAACTGGGCTGTACTCAGCTTCGCAGCGGTCAAGCGTCCAGTTCCGAGATCGCCCGTCGTCTCGGATACGCTGACAGCACCGCGTTCTGGCGCGCATTCAAGAAACGAACGGGAGCGGCACCCTCAAAGCAGCGCCGGCCTTGACCCCAGAGCCGCCGCGGTCTATGCGCCCTGCCATGACGAGCAAGACACAGTCCTTCGCGAAGCGTTATTATCCGCTGCCCTGAGCAGCGGAATGCCTTGTCATGCCACCGCTGCTCACCGCCAGCGGTCGAGCATCGGAAACATCCCGGACCCTGGCGCATCTTCCCAAGGAACACGCCTATGTCCATCCTGCCGCTCCCTTCGGTCCTGATTTTCGGCTTCGGCGCCTTCGGCCGGCTCGTTGCCGAAGCTCTTGCACCTCATCTTCCGATCACAGTTTGTGACCCCGCGGTGGCACCGGATAGCACCGGCTATCCTGTAGTTGGTCCCGAGGCGGCTGGGGATTTCGACATCGTGCTCTTGGCGGTTCCGGTTCCGGCGCTTCGGCTTTGCCTCGAGCAAATCGCCCCTCATCTGCGGGCAGGTCAAGTCGTTGTCGATGTTTGCTCAGTCAAGGAAGGGCCCGCCTCGCTCATGGCCGCCTTGCTACCGGCTGACGTACAGATCTTGGGCACCCATCCCATGTTCGGCCCACAAAGCGCGGCAGCAGGGCTGGCCGGAGCACGGATCGTGCTTTGTCCTTTGCGCGGGCAGCAGTGGCGACGCATCGCAGCCTTTATGCGCCATGTCCTGCAAATGCGGATCGTGATCGCCACGCCGGAGGAGCACGACCGGCATGCAGCTCTGACGCAGGGGCTGACCCATCTTCTTGCGCGCGCTATGGGGGACCTGCAGCCTCACCCGATGATCCGCACCCGCAGCTTCGATCTGATCATGGAGGGGCTGTCCATGGTCCGACACGATGCCCCAGAAGTGTATGAGGCTGTCACTGGCGGAAACCGCCACCTCGTGCCACTGCGTGTGCAGTTGGCACAATTCCTGGCAGGAGGGGCCTGAAGCGCCGGGCTTCAGCCATCGGCACCGGCCAGAAGTCGCGCCAGACCGTTCTCAAAGGCCGCCGCGTCTTTGCCCAGCAGAGCACGAAGCTCATCCTGGAACTTGTCCGCAACAGCAGACAGTCTCCTCATCAAATCCTCGCCCTGCGGCGTCAGTTGCAGGACGATCAGCCGCCGGTCTTCGCCATGGTCAGACTTGGCGACGTAGCCTACCTCCTGCAGCCGGGAAGCCGCACGGCTAACAACTGACTTATCGAGGTGGACACGCTGCGTGATGTCGCGGACGCTGACCGCGCCCGAGTGCCCCAGATGCGCCAGAACGCGCCACTCGGGGATGCTGATTCCGGCCTCGGCGGCATAGCGGGCCGCAAAGCGCCGGCTGATCTCTGCCGCGGCAACGGAAAGCTGGTAGGGCAGGAACTGGTCCAGTTGAAATGACATGGCGATCTCCTTGCCCCAAGATCATCAGAAAACCGTTGCAGCCGCAACAGGACTTGACGCCGTTGCCATTGCAACAGTATACGTTGCAAGCACAACGAATCTGCAGGAGGAGCGCGATGACCACCCACGACCTGCCGCGCGGCATGATCCGCGCCAGCGGAGCCATCGGCACGCACGAAGGCTACATGCCCGGCTTCGGCAACGACTTCGAGACCGAGGCGCTGCCGGGCGCGCTGCCGCAGGGCCAGAACAGCCCGCAGAAGTGCAACTATGGCCTGTATGCCGAACAGCTGTCGGGCACCGCCTTCACCGCGCCGCGCGGCCAGAACGAGCGGACCTGGTGCTATCGCATCCGCCCCTCGGTCCACCACACCGGCCGCTTCAGCCCGATCGAGGTGCCGCACTGGAAGACGGCGCCAAACGTGGTGCCGAACGTGACCAGCCTGGGGCAGTACCGGTGGGACCCGATCCCCATGCCCGAAAGTGATCTGACCTGGATCACCGGCATGCGGACCATGACCACGGCGGGCGATGTCAACATCCAGGTCGGGATGGCAAGCCACGTCTACCTGGTCACCCGGTCGATGGAGGACGAGTATTTCTTCTCGGCCGACAGCGAGTTGCTGGTCGTCCCGCAAGAAGGGCGGCTGCGCTTTGCGACCGAGCTGGGCATCATCGACCTGGAGCCGAAGGAGATCGCCATCATCCCGCGCGGGCTGGTGTATCGGGTCGAGGTGCTGGAAGGCCCGGCCCGGGGCTTCGTCTGCGAGAACTATGGTCAGAAGTTCGACCTGCCCCATCGCGGCCCCATCGGCGCGAACTGCCTGGCCAACCCGCGCGACTTCAAGTGCCCCGTCGCCGCCTTCGAGGACCGCGAGGTGCCAAGCCGCGTCGTCATCAAGTGGTGCGGCCAGTTCCATGAGAGCCATATCGGCCACAGCCCGCTGGACGTCGTGGCCTGGCACGGCAACTACTGCGCCTACAAGTACGACCTGCGCACATACTCGCCGGTCGGCGCGATCCTCTTTGATCACCCGGACCCCTCGATCTTCACGGTGCTGACCGCGCCTTCCGGACAGGAGGGGACGGCGAATATCGACTTCGTCCTCTTCCGCGAGCGCTGGATGGTGGCCGAGCACAGCTTCCGCCCGCCCTGGTACCACAAGAACATCATGTCCGAGCTGATGGGCAACATCTACGGCCAGTATGACGCCAAGCCCCGGGGCTTCGCGCCGGGCGGGATCAGCCTGCACAACTGCATGCTGCCCCACGGCCCCGACCGCGACGCCTTCGAGGGCGCCAGCAACGCCGAGCTTAAGCCCCACAAGCTGGAGAACACCATGTCCTTCATGTTCGAGACGCGCTTTCCCCAGCACCTGACGGAATGGGCCGCGCGCGAGGCGCCGATGCAGCCCGAATATGTCGAGGTCTGGAACCAGCTTCAGAAGAAGTTCGACGGCACGCCCGGAGTGAAATGAGCCGCGAACCAGTGCAGGCCACCTGCACCGGTTCATCCGTTCGCCTGACACGCGGCTATCGGGACAGCGCAGCCCGAACCTCAAAGCCTTCGCTCATCAGGGGATGAGTGGAACACCTGTTTCTCTATCTTCTGGGGGTGCAGCCAAGGGCGGGCTGACGTCGGCGGGCGCTCTGGCGGTACCGGCACTTTTACTTGTGACTGACCCCCGTGACCGCTGCTGCCAAACCTCCTCACGTGTTCATTGTCAGCGGCGCTGTGGATGTCTGGATCTACCGCCGCGATTGATCGCGGCCAAACGTCCCGTCGCTGGCAGACGCGGGGTTGGCGGACGGAGCACTGACCATCGTGCTTCTGCCGTATGTCCAAGTCGCCCTTCTCACCTTGATGATGGGGATGATAGACTGGTTCATCTGTTGCAGGTCATTCTGCGGAGCAATCTGGTAGGTTCGTTCCTCGGAAACGCTTCCTGTTGATCCTTTTAGAGCTTGGCGCCGCAGTCTTTGACGAAAGTGTTCATCGCGTTGCCGCTGCGGCGCCGGACTGGGCCTGCCAGACCTTGCGCAGGTCGGCCTCTACCGCCGGCTGCATGGATTTCGGGAACCTGGACGCTGGCGGTCTAATGACCCTCGCATTGTTGATGGCGCGTGTCCGGGAAGCCCGTTAAGCCAGCAGCTCATGCCAACTCTGTGCGCTCTTGCGCACGCCAACCCAGAAGACGACAAGCGCCTTCTTCCCGTCGGGCGTGGCCCCGAGCATAGCCAGCGTGGATTCGGCCGCGGCTCCGTTTTTGCCTGCAGTTAGACACTATTGGAGTGCGCCCCTCGGGCTGGACAGCTTGAGCTGAAGATTTTGACCGGGGCGCGGTTCTGATAAGGAGAACCGCATGACCAAGAAGCACCGTCGTCACAGCACGTCCAAGAAACGCGAAG
>NZ_JAOTBE010000107.1 GCF_026162645.1 Paracoccus rhizosphaerae | reverse complement strand
GCAGCGTTGTAGGCAGACCAGTTCAGGGTGCGGTAGCGAGTAAGCGCGAGCTTGGACATGCCGTTCAGCTATGTCGCTGGACGTGCAATGTGTATCCCAAAAAGGCTTCATGCAACAACGCCCTTTTTCGTAGCTTTTGCAATGAACGTATCGCCGCCGCCGCAGTGCTGTCACCATTGGGTCTTTGAGAATTGCTGCCTGATCAGCTCGGCGTGGCCGCAACGAAGATCAGCCGCAGGTTTGCTGCGCTCTACCGGGCCGAGGCCGGGCTCACGATCCCCGAATGGCGGGGCCTGACGCATCGGCCAGATACTCGGGAACGGCTCCCACAGCGCACAGGTGGCGGCACCCGCGTCCTCGGTCAGGAACGGCATGTCGATCAGCGACGTGCGCGGGAACCGGCCGCGCGGGATGCCGATCAGACCGTTGGCGATGTCGACGATCCGAGCCATCACCTGTTCCTGCTGGCGCGCGATGTCCAGCCCGTTGAAGCTGCCGCTCGAACCGGACCATCTGGGATATTCTATCGGGGTCGTTGCCCTCGAAGCGCTGAACACGACCAAGGCCTGCACGGCTGTGCCCGCCGCAGCCCATCGGCCTGCCGTCGTGCTGTGGCATAGACCGGCCTGGCACTGACAAGCCTTTCAGCGCGCTGCCGGTACTGCCGTCGCCAACGAGAGGTACTCGCGTAGCGCCGCTGAATGACCGCATCGTCTGGGCGGCTTTTGCCGTGGGAACAAGCCATCCCCAAGGCGCCTTGCCACTTGCCAACAGCCTGACCGCGCCGGCGGATTTCCGGCCGACGCAGTATCAGATCTCAGAGCACGAAGTCGGCGCTGGCCAGTGTGTCCCTCAGCCCCTGGACGAAGATCGCCATCTCGGCCGTCGCGTCATCATCCGTGTTGAGCTCGATCAGCAGACCGCCGCTCAGCACCTTCTGGCGGATCTCGCCCGCCGAGAAGGAGCCGCCGGTGTCCAGTCTGAAGGCCTGGTTGCCCCTCAGCCCCGCGTCGGCATCGATGTTCGACAGCACGATGTCATCAAGGCCACTGGTGAAGCCGCCGCTGATGACGTCGCGCGAGGCGAAGGAGGGGCCGCTGTCACCCGCGGCCAGGAAAATGAAGTCGTCAGCGCCCGCCCCGCCGTTCAGGATGTCCCTGCCGGCACCGCCGATCAGAACGTCATTGCCGTTGCCGCCCAGAAGGACGTCGTTGCCGGCCGCGCCCTTCAGCGTATTCGCAGCTGCATTCCCGGTGATGCGGTTCGCCAAGACGTTGCCCACGCCGTTGATCGCACCGCTGCCAGTCAGCACCAGGTTCTCGAGGTTGGCGCCAAGGGCATAGCCGTAGCCTGCGCGCACCGTGTCGATGCCGGCGCCAGCGGCCTCGACGACCGTGTCGCCGGCGGTCGCCAGCACATAGGTGTCGTTGCCGCGCCCGCCCAGAAGCCGATCGGCTCCACCCAGACCATTCAGCACGTTGGCCGCGGCATTGCCGATGATTCGGTTCGCCAAGGCGTTGCCCACGCCGTTGATCGCACCGCTGCCGGTCAACACAAGGTTCTCGACGTTGGCGCCAAGGGCATAGCCGTAGCCCGCGCGCACCGTGTCGATGCCGGCGCCCGCAGCCTCGACGACCGTATCACCGGCGGTCGTGAGGATATAGGTGTCGTTGCCGCGCCCCCCTGCCAGCCGGTCCGCTCCGCCGAGGCCGTTCAGAACGTTAGCCGCGGCGTTGCCCGTCAGCGTATCGTTGTATGCTCCGCCGACCGCATTCTCGATCACCGCGCCATTGGCGATGGTGAACCCGCCGTGAATCCCGGCGGCGAAGGACACGAAGCCGCCGGCGCCCGGCCCGGACGAAAGCGTCGCAGGCCGCAGGTCGATGGTGTTGCTGCGGTCCGCCGCGCCCACGATCCTGTCGATGCCGCCAGCGTCCCAGATGCAGGAATAGAAGGTACCGACCTGGTTGGCACCGGGCAGGACATAGGTGTCGCTGCCCGTCCGATGGCTGGTGTTCGCGCCGTACATGGCCTGAAGTGCCGCGATATCGAGCGCCATGGGTCCGGATTCGCGACCATAGGCCGGGCTTTCGGGGATGCCGAGCGGCCGCGTATGCCAACCGCTGTTGTAGGACATCATCGTATAGATGCCCTGGTTCAGGCCATAGTCGCCGAAGTCGCCGAAGGCGCTGGTCACGCCAGGAAAGACGGTGGACCGGCCGCCGTCATCATGGGGATGCGCAAGGCCTATCGCATGACCAAGTTCATGGATGAAGGTGCAGAAGTCGTAGCCACCCTTGACCAGCATGGCGGGGCCCGAGGCGGGATCGTAGACCTCCCAGTTGATCGCGACGAGGCCCTGCGCCTCTCCGTTCACGAAGCCCTCGCCCGGCGGAATGGCCCAACCCAGATTACCCTCGGCATCGACATCGTCCACGCTGGCCCAGACAAGATCCGCATCTGCCATCGACGAAACTGTCCGGAAGTCGATGTTGCAGGCCGCCTCGAAGGATCGCATTGCCGCCGTCATTGCCGCGCTTTCCTCCGGAAAAAGCTCGTAGGCGGTGATCGACGAACCTGTCCCGTCGCTCAGCACTTCATCGCCGGCCTGGCCGGCGAGGTAAGTACAGACCACGGTGGTGCCACCGCCCGAGGACCACTTGGTGCCCCAGCTGATTCCATCCACCCACGTGTTGCCCGTGACGGGCGTCACGGCGACCTGAGCCGTACCAGCCATGCATAAACCCCATGAGGAGGCGTGGCGGCACCATGCCCGACATGTCGCCCTCCTCGAATCGCTGTGACGCTAGGGGGTGAGGCGTTGTTACGTAAAGAGAGACATCGCCACCGCCGCTGAATATCTGGTTCCAATTCGAAAGATGCCCGTGAGGTTGATCATCGCTACGACACGCGAGGTTCTGCGCGACGATCCGGCACCTGATCGACAGCGGTTATTGAATGCCTGCGTGGCCGTTTCGTCGGGCCTGCAGTCTCGCGGAGCGAGCAGACGGAGCTTGAAGAGCGTGCCGCGCCTGGCTGCAAGAGGAATGGCTGAACCCGATGCCCAGCCATCGGTCCCGGATTACTTGGACACCGGCAACGCGGCCCTGACCCAGGGCAACGTCGGCGTCTGACGCATCCGCTTCCTGCGGTCACCCGTCCGGCAGGCTGCAGGAACACCCCCCGGAGGAACGACATAGCCTATCTGGAGGCACGCGGCTTGGGCCGCGATTTTCCGGCGTGACTACGCTGGATGGAGTCGATCTGGACATCGGACTCGGCCGCATGCACATCCTGGCGGGCGGAAACGGCGCGGGAAAATCTGCGCTGATCAGGTTCTTAACGGGATCGGACCGTGCTTCTCGCGGGTCGATCCTGATCGACGGAAGGCACCCGGTCGAACATCCCCAGATGTTCCGCAAGATCGCCTATGTTCCGCAGGAACTGCCGCTGTTTCCGGATGTCAGCGCGGCCGAGAACCTGTTCATGCCCTCCGACCGCACCGGCCACGGCGGTCTGGTGAACCGCAGGCGCATGGAGGCCCAAGCGCAGACATATCTGGAGCGTTTCGGGATCGAGGCGCGCCCTTCGGACCTGGTGCGGCACATCTCGGTCCCTGACCAGCAGCATTTGCAGATCACGCGGGCATGGTTCAATCGTGATATGAAGGTGCTGATCCTGGACGAACCTACGGCGGCCCTGACGGCGCGAAAGGTCAGCGTGTCTTCAAGGTCATCCGCGGCTTTCAGGACCGCGATCACGCGATCGTCTTCATCTCTCACAAGATGGGGGAGGTGTTCGAGGTCGGCGACGATTACACACTGTGTGCAACGGCGAGAAGGTGGCGGCCGGCGCCGTGGCCGATTTGACGAACCGCGCCTGATCCGCGCCATGTCCGGCCGCGAGGTCGCCGTCGACGACCATTTCCGCCCCGATACGGCCGTGGGCGAAACCCTGCCGGAGGTCGAGGACCTCGCCCGGACGATGTTCGACGATGTCAGCTTCAAGCTTCGCCTTGCTTTGCCGGGCTTGTGGGCGCGGGACGGTTCGAGCTGATGCAGACGATATTCGGCTTCCGCAAGGCCAGTGCCGCCCGGGTCCGCGTCGGGGGCTTGACTGGCGCCTTGGCGACACCGCCAGCTCTGTAGCCGGGGGCATGCTCTACCTGTCGGAAGAGCGCAAGCATCACGACATCTTCCCGCTTCTGTCCCTGTGCGACATTATCGGCATGTCGGTCCTGCCGCTGACCTCGGGCGTGGCGGGCATCGACTTCGCCAAGGAACGCTCGCTTGTCCGGAGGGTGATCGACAATCACGGCATCCACGCGTCCGGGCGGGGCCAACGCATGTGGACGCTGCCGGGCGGCAACCGGCAGAAGGCCATCATCGGCCGCGCCATGGCCACGACGCCCCCCATCCTGATCTTCGACGAACCCACCAAGGGATCGACATCCGCTTCAAGTCCGAGATCTATCGCATCATGAAGTCGCTGGCCGAGGACGGCGTCGGCGTCATCCTGATCTCGTCCGAGATGACCGAGTCGCGCCGCTGCGCCGGCCGCATTACCGGCAATCTCGACGCCGCCACCACCGCGACGGAAACGCTGGTCGGCGCGATCTTCGCGACCGGCACCGACGGCGCGCCATCAGACCCGGAGACGGCCGATGTCCACTGACGCTTCCGCAGCGGTCCGACAGCCCTCGGCCCTGTCGATCCTGATCCGCAACCCGCTGGCCGGCGTCATCATCGCGCCGGTGGCGATCTTCGTCGTGTCGGCGCTGATCTCGTCCTGTTTCCTGACGGCCTACAACATGTCCGTCATCGCTGGCTTGCCTTCGTCGGCCTCGTGACCATCGCGCAGGCATCGCTGATGATCCTGCGCGAGCTTGACCTGTCGCTTGGCACGATCGGCGGCCTCTGCGGGGACGTGTCGGGCATGCTGATGGTGCAGGCAGGGCCGCCTTAGGGGGTGGCGCTGGTCCTGGCGCTGGTGCTGGGGATGGCGCTGGGGCAGCTGAACGGCTTTCTGGTCACCACCCTGGGCCTGCATTCGCTGGTCCTGACCATCGGCACCACCGGCATCTACGGCGGCGCGATCCTGATGCTGACCAAGGGGGTCGCCATCACCGGCATCCCCGAGGGAATCCAGTTCCCGGGTCGCGGCGACGTCCTCGACCTACCGGTGCCGCTCATCATCATGCTGCTGGTCCTGGCCGCCGCGCTGTTCCTGACCACCCGCACGCCGATGGGCCGCTACATGTATGCGATCGGCAACAACGCCGCCGCCGCGCGGATGTTGGGGATCCGCGTGGGCCGCATCCGTCTGCTGGTCTTCACCTTCGCAGGCATGCTGTCGGCGCTGGCTGGCCTGCTGATGGTCGCCCGGCTGGGGACCGCGCAGCCTTCCATCGGGCAGGCATGGGTGCTGGCGCCGATCGCGGCCTCGGTCATCGGCGGCGTTGCCACCACGGGCGGCGTCAGCTCTCCGCTCGGCGCGATCTTCGGCGCGGGCCTCATCGCCATCATCGAGAACATCATCGTCCTCTTCGGCGTCTCGCCTATTGGCAGGGCGTCGTGTCCGGCGCGATCGGGGTCCTTGCCATCTCATTCGACTCTTTGTCGCAGCGTTATATCCGCCGCGGTGCCTGAGGCCAGAAACCGGAACAGATACGACCAAGACAAAGAAGCTGATCAACACCCCCAAGGACATTATCCCGCAGGTCATCGCTGAAATGGTGGCGGCCCATCCCCACCTGCTGACGCTCAAGGGCGCGACCGGCCGCGGGCTTGCGGATGCAGCGGCAGTCGGCAACATCTTCGCTTCGCCCTTGCCGGAACAGATGTTGGATGCCGCCCGCGCGGCTGACGGCGGGGCAGAAGTCTGCTTTCTCTATGGCAACTACACCGGTGACGTGATGAACTTCATCATTTCCGCCGAAGAGTTGCAGGGCTCGGGCGTCCGTGTCTAGCAGGTCGCGGTGTCCGACGACGTCGCCTGGGCCCCGCGCGATCGGCGGTCCGAACTCCGGGGAATCGCCGGCGACTTCTTTGTCTTCAAGATCGCAGGCGCCGCCGCCGACCTGGATGAACCTCTGGCCCGCGACAACGCCCTTGCGCAGGGGGCCTGCGATGGGACGCTGTCGATGGTCGTGGCACCTGCGCCTGCTCGCTGCCGCAGACCTTCCTGATGCTTCATCCGATGGCGCTGACGTGGAAAAGATGCGGGCCTGAGCATCAGCGTGGCTCAGCCAGCAGCGCCCGGCCCACGCCCTTATCGGTAACCAGCCGGTTCACATAGCCTGCCCGCAGGATGGCGCGGATGATCTGGATCTTGTCGATCCCGCCGGACACGAGGACGGACATCGGCTTCAACTTAAGCTTGGCAGGGCTGAGCGCGCGATATTGGCGAAAGTTGGTGACGCCTGGTCAGGCGGCTGCTTGAAGTTGACGGAGGCCGTCGCGGAACTCAACCCCCTGGATGATCTGCGGCAGACGGTTCTGGCCGCCGAGTTTGCGCCA
>NZ_JAOTBE010000106.1 GCF_026162645.1 Paracoccus rhizosphaerae | reverse complement strand
CCGACGGGCCGGTGATCACGGATGTAGATCCGTTTCTCTGCGACCGTGTGTGCGCCCGCGCCGTTTTTAAAAACTCGATCTCGAGCGCCTGACGGCCGACAAGCCGTTCGAGCGCCGCGATTACGCTCTTCTGCCAGCGATCGCCATGCAAATCCAAGGGACCCCGCGGTCTGGGCTGATCACGGATCAGACTTACGACTGGCTCTTAGAAAAGGCCCCTAACCTTGTCCGTCTTGCCAGCAACTCCGCCGCGGGTGCCGGAATTGCGCACAAGGAGCGAAATTCTGGTGCCGATGATGGAGCGGGTGACTTGCCGGGCTTCCTTAACGCCCTGAGCGACGCAGGTCGCAAACTGTCGATGCAGTTCCCTGATGAAGAGGCACCGCGGAAGGGAGAAGCCCTGCGTGCCAAGGTGGATGCCATCACCCAAGGGGTGCGACAAGGCCAGGAGCGGGAAAAGAACCTTGCGGCGCTCCTTGGAGTCCGAGTTCATGTTCTTGACGTTCTCGCCAAGGCGCGAAGGATTGCGACCGAGGTGGAGAGGGCTTTGCTTGAGGCGACGTCGCAGTCCGAAGCGGGGTTCGAGCGCCTCGACGGGTTAGGACCCTATGAGGTCGCACGGAATGCGGACGACTTCGGGAAGCGGCTTGTCGGAGCGTCCAAGAAGGTAATCCATTCCCAAAGACCGAGTGCTTATGTTCAGCAGACCAATGATACGGATGACCGGCTGAGCGTCTCGGAGTTGGCCGTGGTCGCCATGCTCTGCGACATCGACCCGTTCCTGATCACTGCGCAGCATGTTCTGCTTCACGACGAACTGATTGCCATGCGCCAGGTCGGACGTGCGTTTAGGAGCGAGCAGTTCAACCGAACATACTTGCTCCATCTTGAAACTTTACGCCGAGAATATAGTGGTGACACTCCTCTGGGACAGCAGGAAATTCTCCAAGTCTACTTAGGTTTTCCGGAACATTTGATGTTCGAAGCAAGAGGCTGATGAATGAAGGGATGAAAAGCCGCGTGCAGCGTCAACCGCAGTGATTGTGCTTTTCCATTGTCTCTGACCCCGGATCAAGCGCAGATGCACCGCCTCTTGGGCGGCGCATTGTTGACAGGATCCTTACCTGGAGGCAACCGAGCGACCCAAAGTCACATCACCTGCGGCGGATAAGTCGCCAGTTGACGTCGCCACGTTCCTGAAGAACACGCAAATGAACGTCTAGCGACAAAATGCGGCCCATTGCTGCCAGACAGTCCCGGTCTTGCGCCGCCCTGTAGCATCCCCAGACCGGACGTTCGTGCCTGGCGCAGCGAGATCTAGCAGGCACAGTCTGCTCTGCGGGACCAAGCGGTCAATCCCGTAAGTCCCTCCGTCGCACTCAGCGCAGCGTCAGGGCCAGTTGCACCGCCAGACCGGCGAAGGCGAGGGCGAAGCCACGCCGCATCCAGATCTGCACCGGAAGGCTGGACAGGACATGGCGGCGCATGAAGGCGGCGCCGGCCCCGTAGGCGGCGAAGACGATGAAGGTCAGGGCCATGAAGACAAGGCTCAGCGTGATCATCCGAGTCAGGCCGCGCGGCTCATTCGGGCTGACGAACTGGGGCAGGAACGCCAGGAAAAAAAGCGAAAGCTTGGGATTCAGAAGATTGATGAGAATGGAGGTCATGATGACCTTCCCGATGCCCGCCCCGGTCGCCCTGCCGTCAAAAGGAAGCGCGCCGCGCGCCCGAAACATGGACCACGCCATGAAGAGCAGATAGGCCATGCCCAGATATCTCACGATCTCGAATGCCGCAGGGTTGGTCGTCATCAGCGCGGCCAGGCCGCTGATGGCGGCCAGCATATGCGGAATGATCCCAAGCGTGCAGCCCAGGGCCGCCACGAGGCTGGCCCTCGGGCCGGCGGTGAGGCCCGCTGCGATGGTGTAGATCGCGCCCGTGCCAGGAGAGGCGACGATAAGCAGCGTAGTCAGAAGAAATTCCGGCGTCATCGCGTGATCGCCCCTGCCAGGATCGTCCCCGTGACGGTCGCTCCCCTCCACATCGCCGCGATCGCGCGGGCAAGCTCGGCCGTCAGCGCTGTCAGATCGGCGCCGGCCGTCTCGTGCAGCGCTTCCATGACGATGAGGGCGGTCGTCGTCTGCCGGCGGATTGCCGAATAACCACTCTGGCGGTGGGTCCAGCGTCGCGAATGGGCGCGAGCCGACGCATCGACGAAAACGACCTCGCCGGGCTCGGGGTGCTCGAGCCCGCCATCGAAGCGTTCGAACCGCTCATTTCCCTGTGCGGGACGAATGGTCATCGCGCCCGCGACCCGGTCGAGATCGAAGACCGCAACGGGGATCGCGAAGGCCAGCGAGGCAGCGTTGCACAGGTCGATCAGGGGATGGAGGGCAGGCGAGTCCCCCTCCTTGCGACGGCGGCGCAGCAGGGCCTCGGCCGCGCACCGATATTGGGTCGGCCGCAGCCCCATCGTGGAAAGGGCCCGGCGCCACGCCTGGATCTCGGGAAAGGCCGCTTCGTCGGACTCCTGAAGGCGCTGGTCGGCGCGGACCTGCAACGCGGCGATGTGGTCGGCCGGGTCGCCGGCCTGATCGATGCCCTGGGCCAGCAAGGCGCGACTGTTCAGCTGCGGGAACAGGCTCAGGATGGCTGGGCTGTAGGCGATGGACGGGAATGTCGTTGAGGTCGGCATGGGCGTGGCTCCGGTGATGCCCTGACGACTTGCCTGCGGCTAGCCCAACCTGTCTTGAACGAAATTGCGCTTTATCGCTGCGCAGCTGCGTAGCGCCCCGGTGAGATGCCGTAGCTTCGGATAAAGAGGCGCGTCATGTGGCTCTGATCGGAAAAGCCCGCGGCCTGCGCGACATCGGCGAGGGCGTCGCCGGCGGCGATCATCCTACGGGCTAGATGAAGCCGCCGCTGCACGAGGTAGGCATGCGGCGTCAGCCCGGTGATCCGGGCGAAGCCGCGCAGCAGGTGAAACCGGCTGACGCCGCCGAGGTCGGCCAGCTCGGCCAATGTCAAAGGGGCTGCCGGATCCTCATCAATGCGTGCCCGAGCGTCGGCGATCGCGGCGGGAACATGCACTTCCTTGGGTCGCGGGCGATCGGTCAGGTGCGCCAGAAGCAGCACCAGCGCCTCATGATCCGCAATCTCGCTTTCGCTACCATGAACATCCGTGACGGCGGAAAAGAGCCTGCGGAACTGGTCGGCTGCGCAGGGATCGCGCAGAGCGGGGTGCGACAGTTCCATCGCAGGCACTGCGCCCTCGGCCAGGATCTCCATGGCGTCCGTGATGACGATCGGTTCGAAATAGAGCATCTGCCACGCCCGGCCGCCCTCCCCAAGCGGCGCACCGTCATGCACCTCGCCCGGATTGACTGCGATCAGGTCTCCGGCTTGCGCCTCGACGGTGCCGCGCCCGCTAGACGAGGTTTGCGCGCCGCGCAGGATGACCCCAATGCCAAACTGGTCGTGGCTATGCCGCATGAAAGCGCGCGGCGTGTCCGCCGTTACGGCCGAGACGCCCTCAACGCGGCAGCGGCTTGCCCTGAACAAGTCGTTCTTCATAGCTTCCAAAGGCGCGCCCGATGCCAGGGGGCACTATAGTCACGGAATGCTGCTGACGCCAACCGGATCGATGCAGGCGCTGTGCAGGAAGCGCCGATTTGGATGCCCACGACCGTCAGCAATGGGCTCCTTGTGCCGGCTTGGGCGCAGACGCCGAGCCTGCGGGATGATATGCTCGTTTTGTCGACACTATCGAAGAAGGGCGGGGTTGGCGGACAGGAGGTGTCACCATGTCCATGGATCTTCTTCCCGCCGTCAGGCCCGCACGCGTCAATTGGAACAAGGGTCGCATTGTCGGTCAGAAGCGGCCGCTCCTACCCCGGCACGTTTGGTCGATCCGGGTCCGGCTTGAAATGCCAGGCAATGACCGCGACTTCGCGCTGTTCAACATGGCGATCGACAGCAAGCTCCGCGGGTGCGACCTCGTGGCCCTGAGGGTCCGAGATGTTTTTTCTGCAGGGCACGTTAAAGAGCGCGCCTCGATGATCCAGAGCAAGACGAGAAAACCCGTCCGGTTCGAGATCACCGATACAACCCGCCAATCCCTGGACCGTTGGATCAGGAACCCCGAGATGATCGGCCTCGAGTTCTTGTGGCCAAGCCGGATCCACGGAAGCGCGCACCTGTCGACACGGCAGTATGCCCGGATCGTTCGGGGCTGGATCATGTCGCTCGGTCTGGAGCCGAGCGCCTACGGCACCCATTCGATGAGGCGCACCAAGGTTGCCCAGATCTACAAGAAGACGGGTAATCTGCGTGCTGTTCAACTGCTGCTCGGCCACACCAAGATGGACAGCACCGTGCGCTATCTCGGGGTGGATATCGAGGACGCGCTGACGCTGTCAGAGGCGATAGACCTGTAGCCATCCTGCCAATCGGCATTATCCGTGCCGGTCGGCCCTTAGCGGCCGGTTGGCCCTGTGAGGTGCTGCCATACAGCTTCTCCGGACCTTCCGTTCAAGCCATTAGCAGCATGCTCGCGAGGAACAATGCCTCAGCGGTCGTCATTCTGCCCCGCGCGCGGTAGATCCGCTTCCGATGCTTTCGGCATGATGAGAGGTATCACGCCGAGGATGATCAGAACGATGACTGCAGATAAGATCGCGGTCGCCTCAAGCCCCAGGCCGGCAATGACACCAATGGCGGCGGTCGCCCAAATGCTCGCGGCTGTCGTCAGGCCCTCGACTTCGCGCTGCTTCGCACGAACTACGATGGCTCCGGCACCCAGAAAGCCGATGCCTTGCACAACGCCCTGCAGAACTCGCGACATGTCCTCGATGGGCATGCCGCTTTGCAGGGGGCCGATGACGAACAGTGCCGCGCCCACGGCAACCAGCATATGTGTTCGTATGCCGGCGCTTCGCCTCTTCCGTTCCCGCTCGTAGCCGAGGATCCCGCCGAGCGCTGCCGCAATCATCAACCTCACCGTGATGCGGGTAATGGTCGACAGGTCCGGGATGTCCGAGAATTCGCTCATGATGGTCAACCAGATCTCTTCCTTCATGGTCGCTTCCTCGTGCTGGTCGCAGAGACTGATAAGAAAACTGGTGTCGTGCAAGTGCTGGCAAATAGAAGCGATCAGCATCCTCTTAGTCAGGAGTCGTCTCCACAACAGTGCGCATCTGTCGACGAGGCTGTATGCGCGCATCTATTACGTCCCTTGGGCTTGAGCCGAGCGTTTATGGCACCCACTCAATGCGCCGGACAAAGGTGGCACAGTATGCAGAAAGACCGGTAACCTGCGCGCGGTTCAGCTACTGCTGGGTCACACCAGGATTGACAGCACAGTTTGACACCTCGGTGTCGATCTTGATGACGGGCTGACGCCGTCAGAGGCGACAGACCTGTAGCCGTCCTGCTGATCGGCACTATTCTTCCCGGTCGGCCCTTTGCGGTCGGTCGTAGCGTGACGGACGCCCCATGGTGCCTCTCCAAACGGGACTTTCGTGCCTCGCGAAGCGAGATCGAGCAGGCACGGTCTATTCTGTGAGACGAAGCCGTCACGGGGCTCCACCGGCGTCGACCGCCGCAAACTCGGCCACGCCCTCATCGCGGCCGTCGGTGAAGCTCGCCACGGTGATGGGTCTCAGCCGGTCCGGGAAGTGATAGACCGCGTTCACGCTGAAGGGTCCTCCCCCCGAATGCCCGAACGCGCGTCCCGCTCCTCCCATGCGGCCGATCATGAGGCCGAGGCCATAGCCGCATCCCGTCCATGGCCGTCCCTCGATCGAGCCGCCGACCGGGATCGCGGCCAGCATCTGTCTGAGTGACGCCTGTTTCAAAAGCCGCCCCTCGACCAGCGCCTGCAGCAGTCGTGCGGCGTCACCGGGGGTCCCGATCAGGCACCCGTGGTAGACCCATCCCGGATGATAGCGCCGCGCGGCCGTCCAATGCACGCGTGCGAAAGGTTCCCGGTCGGTCGCAAGCTCCAGACTTGCAAGCCCGAGCGGCACGCTGATCATCTCCCTGACCAGCGCCGCGAAGCTTGACCTGCGGCCTCCTCCACCCGCTCACGTGCCAGCATGTAGCCTATGTTCAAATAGGACCAGCCGCGGCCTGGCGCGAAGCGCATGCCCTGCGCCATGGCGGCCGCCAGAAGATCGCCCCGCAGCCACGGCTCCTCATCGTCCTGGACGGCCTGATGATAGGCTGGAAGCGTGCCGTAGTCCGGCAGACCAGACATGTGGTTGAGGAGCTGGCGCACGGTAAAACGCTCCTCCCCCAGAGGCTCGTCCAGATCGATCTTTCCGTCCTCGGCCAGCCTCAGGGCGCAAATCGCGATGACTGTCTTGGTGAAGCTCCAGTAGGGCAGCAGCGGGGCGCCGTCCGTTAGCGTCCGAGGAGCTGGTGTAATTTCGTCGCCGCTGGCGGTGTGATCCCGGGTGGCCATCGAGGTGTAGGATCGAGGTGGAGTTTGGCGACTTCAACCACGGACCTTACGGAGACCC
>NZ_JAOTBE010000105.1 GCF_026162645.1 Paracoccus rhizosphaerae | reverse complement strand
CCCCCGAGAGGCGCTCGCGCCGACAGATTTTTCACCATCTATGTAGTCGGCTCTGAACAACCTTATCCGCCCGCCAATGCTTCGCGTTGATGGGGCGTTTCGGGCCAGATCATCGGCCCGATCAGATGAAAGAGCAGGACCCAAAGAGCCCTGAGATGGGCCAGGATCTTGCGGATATTGTGACCGCAGGCGCAGAGGACGGCGAAGATTGCGTCGCCGATGCGCCCCTTCAGCGGACATCTGGCAAGACGTCCGTCGGTTTTCATGTGCCCGATCTCCGGCTCGATAGCACTTCGTCGCCTGAGGAGCTTTGCCAGGAGCGGGGTGATGCCGCGTCTCGTGCCGCTGATCAGGACCTTAGTGGTCTCCACGCCATGGCCGCGATAGCCGCGATCGACGACGGCGAGATCCGGCACCTGGTCAGTCAGGATGGTGACCTGCTCGAGCGCAGACGCCAGGGTATGACCGTCGTATGGGCTACCAGGAAAGCTCCGGGCCCCCACGACGAAGCCTCCGTCGAGGGTGGTGGCGAGACTGACCTTGGTGCCGAACTCGTAGCGGATGCGGGCCTTGCCCTTGGAGATGCAGTCGACCTCGGGCTCGTGCAGGGAATAGAGCTTGTTCTTGCTCTTCGGCGTTTGCTTGAGCAGGCGACCGACCAGCCAGAGTGCCTCCAGCACCCTTCCGCGTAGCGCGCCTTCGGGGATGTCCTGCAGGTGGCGGCGCAGGTCCCGTCGCACCCGGCCAACATAGCCCTTGAGCTGGCGCAAGGCCTTGCGCATGCGCTTGAACTGCCGGGCATGGGCATAGCGCCCCACCTGGGCGGCCAGTCGCGGGGCAAGCCGCGCGTAGCTCTGGCGCAGATCGATCCCTGCCTTTCTGGCCAGGCCCACCAGCAAGGCGCGGGCACGCTCGTAGAGCCGGGCATCCGTCGGATGAGCGATGGTCTTTTCCATCACGGTTGTGTCGACAGCCACCCGCTTCAGGCTCTTGTCGGTAACGGCGCCAGATGCCCGACCTGCCTCGATCGTCTTGGTCAGCAGCCACTCTACCCCTTCTTCGCCGATGCGCTTGCGCCAGCGTGTCAGCGAGGACGGGTCGATCGGCGGGCGGTGCTGAAAGAACGCCTCGCCGGTGAAATGTTGATAGTAGGGATTTTCGACCCACCGGGCGACGACGGCCTCGTCCGAGAGCTTGAAAGCATGTTGGAGATACATCAGCCCCGCCACCAGGCGTGGAGATGTCGCCGGCCGCCCTTGGTGCGAAGGGAAGAAGGTTGCCCACTCCCGCTCGAAAAACTCCCAGTCGATCAGCGCCGCAAGCTTCACCAGCTCGTGGTGCGCATCGATCATGTCGACCAGTCTCGGACGGAGCAGGTCATCCTGTTCAGGGGCGCGGGAATGGGGCTTCATCGGCGACCAGAATTTGCAGGGTTTCTGCTCAAAGCATACGAAACCCTGCAATTCAAAGCGAATGAAACCGCATCTTCAGCACATAAAATCAATGCAGTAAGAGTTGTTCAGGCCGGACTATGTAGTCATTATTTTATCACCACTTATGTAATCATATACAAAAACACCAAGCTTAGAAATTTTGTATTTCTCTATTTCAGAAGTTTTTCGAATTCTTGTAACACGTCTATCATCATCATATAACTCACTACGATAAACAGGCTCTAAAAGCCCTAGTGATATTAAATCTGACGAAGCTAGTTCAAAAGATATTTGATCGTCTCTCTCTACAAATGCATTAAAATCATCATTTATCATTGCGATACAAGAAGGATTCTTAAGAAGGGACTTGTCAGTATAAACCGGTTGTCCATAAAATCTACTTCGTTGTGCTTTATCATTTTTAGGATCTGACATATCTTTTAGAGTATATAACTTATTATTCTTATCATTTTCCCATTGAAGTAATATAATATGGTGTTCAGTCATCCGGTCTAAAATCCCTATTACAATCTGCGCCGGTGACGCGCTTCGGGCTTCACTACTTAAAAGACCTTTTATTGCAGCTTCACGCAACGCATCGAACTTCCTCTGGCCAGAAGAGCGCATAGCTGCCTCTGTAGCCCTTAACATTAAGGCAGCTGCACTCTCTTCCTGAAGAATTTCTTGAAGATTTGGCTTTCCCTGATCTTCTTGGGCCTGAACTCGCTCGATAACCTCAAGAGCAAACTGATTTCCTCGTTGAGATAATGTTCTATTCACAACCAGATCTAGCATCACTCCGGCTACTGTAGAAAAGCCTGGAGGAAGAGCAAGGGTTGCTGCGGCCTTACCTATGACATTAGCAAAACTTAGAGCAGCCTCGATGTGAGTGCCTTGAACCAAATCAGTCTTAGTAGTCTTTTTCAAAATTGGTTTCCTTCTCTGATCAAGTTTCGTTACCCCCCCGATAGTCTGGGCGACTTGCCGTAGTCATCAGTGAACCGATAATGCGCCCCGAGGACATCCGTAGGATACTGTTTCTTCAGGAATGGCCGGGGAGCACCCGAAGGGTGTGCGCGGGCGCAGCCCCCGTCATGCGGTGCTTGCGCCGCATCATCAGTCCGGTCATTATCCGGTCATGTCCCGGTTACTGACCCCTGCTCAAGTCGCCAAACTGGCTTCCTGCGGAAGATCCAGCGTCATGCGAGCGCTAATAAGCGGCACCCTAAGAGGAATACGAGACAATAAAAATCGATGGAAAGTAGAAGAAGATGAGGCAGCAAGATGGGCTGGTCAGCGTCCGGATAGCGACCGGACTGACGCCGGCCACCATCCGGACGCTGACCGGTCACATCCTGCCGAAACCTCGGAGGCCATGGCTCGTTTGGCGATAGCTGAAACAGAGGCCAGAATGCTTCGAGAACAGCTGGACGAGGTTCGAGCAGACCGGGATCGGTTAGGAAAGCTACTTGAGAAGGCTCTAGAACCCCGGCCCCGAACGCTTGGATGGTTCGATAGACTTCTTGGGAGGATGTGACCGGTTGAGACCGGGCAGCTCTGGAAGCGGAACACGTTTTCCCACATCTTTCTCAACCAATCTCAGGGCATCCTCTCCCTCAACCTGGAGAGCAAGGGGCATATCTGCCTTTTTGAAGAGGCGCGTAAGCACCTCCCAGGTCCCTGAGAGACGATCGATCAGGGACTGAACCTTGGCTTCTTTTCGCCTGATACGCTCTGCGGCCTTAACCGACGCCATGAAAGCCGGCTGGAGATCGGGGAAGCCTTGCTGAATCGCCGGCAAGTTACGGGCCTGAGGCTTACCTTCAGGCGTGACGCTGAGAGTCCCCGCAGCAATCTCTTCAGCCAGCGCCATAGTCGCGGACATTACAGCAGCAGCCTTTTCTGAGATCCGTTCAGCGTGATCTTTTGCATCAGCCAAGGTCTCCATCGCCTCTTTCCCGGCATCTTCTTCGATTTTCTTAGCTTCCGCCTTAGCCCGTAATGTCAGCTTCTCAGCCGTAGCCTGGGCGCTTTGGAGAAGATGCGCTGCTTTCTCTTCAGCAGCTTCTATCTCAGCTTGGGCTTTCTCAGCTCGTGCCTGGTAAGACGAAAGACGTTTGGCGATCTTTTCAGTCTTTGTGGCATCGTCCTGATACCGCATCAAATCGGCCTGAGCTTTCTCAGCCAAGCGTTTGTTTTTCTCGAGAGTGCTACGAACCTCATCCAAACGTAGCTTTTCGGCCTCAACTTCCGATCGTTTCAACGCAAGATCGGCAGGTAAGTCGCGGTGCAGCTCTCTTACTGTCCGATGCACAGTGTCCGCATATGAAGCGCCGGCCTCTAACCGGTCACGCTTGCGGTTACCACGCTCAATCAAGGGAAGCCAAGGACGAGCCGCCACAGCCGCTACGTCTTGCAGCTCAGAAGCAATCGCACGCGTAATCACCTTCGACAGAGGCATACCATCTGACCGTATGGCCGGGCTGTATCCGTGAGCATGAGGCGCTGACTCATCGCCGTGAGAGATTAGACCTGAAAGATCAGCCCCCAGATGCTGAGTTACTGCCTCAGCAACGGCGCGGAACATCGCATCCCTATCTATCTTCGACAGATCACCTACCCATGCCTGAGCCTCAGATCCGAAAGTGATTATGGAGCCTGTCAGCACTGCCGCGTTGGAACGCATGGCACGCTTTTTTCCTGTTCGCCGCCTTTGGCAGAGAGAGGCAAAATAGGCCGCAGAAGGTGGCTCAATAATGAGGCTGTTTTCAGATGTCAGAGCTGCTTGGATGTATCCCGGCTGTGGACCGTCGCGCATATCGTGACGGCGCTGACGCATAGCTTTGTCACGGTCGTAATGCTCGACACGAACAGAGATTGCTCGGGGGTTGCCCTTTGATGCGTCAGTCATTTGGTCCCTTCCGAAAAACGCGCGCGGGAAGATTTCTCGCGCGCGTAGGTTAACCTACTAGCCGTAAGCGAAAATGTCCTGAGGACATTTTGCTTACGGCTCTCCGGCGAAGGGGGCGTAGCCCCCTTTCGAAACCCCCTCTCCGCTCAACAACGCTCTGCTCGTTGGCTGCGCGAGGTAGGCACCCCTTGCCCTTCGGACCACTACAAGTGTGGCTCCTGCGCGCCCTACGGGCTTGCAGAAGAGTATCACTCATCAAACGGCATCTCTGCCATTTCTTCCCAGCTGACATCCGTGAGCTTTTCACGCTCAGCTCGTCGCCGGCGCCTCTCAGACGGATGCAGCTTCATCAGGATTTCCGGACGATCATCGACGCGTAAACGCGGTGGCTCATCATCTTCTATGAGCTGAGGATTCAAGAGATCCGCATCTGTTTGAGAACCCTCACGAGCTTCACGAAGCCTTTGCTCAGCTTCTTTCAGGGTTCGTGCAGCCGCAGCTTCCCTGATCAAGACGCGTCTGTGCCTGGCAGTCGCCTTCCACTCTTCAGGCTCAATCTTTGCCAAAGATACAGCTTTGGGCTCAGGCTCCGGAGCACATAGGCCTTCGGCAATGTCTTCCGCCTTCCGTTCAGCAAGATATTCAAGCTCTGCTTTGACATGCTTGCGTAGACCAGGCGTCAGCCGGAGCTGATGGGTCCCTTTAATCGTAGTGACGAAGGTATGCCACAGCTCACCGGCTTCGTGATCGCCATTGCGACTGTCTCGAAGTAGGTTCCAGGGACTTCTCTGCCCCTCTCTACCTTGCTTGACGTGACCAAGGCTCAACTCTTCGGCAGCGCCCCACTTCGTTATATAGGAGCCCGCGGAAGCCGCACCTTGCACTTGGAACGCTCGGTCATTGCCGGTCAGCCCCTGGACAGTCAGTTGGTTCACCCACTCAGCCCTGAGGGTTTCAGCTTTCTGGATAGCCTCATCTTCCGTGAGACCTGCCTTAAAGACGAGAATGACGTGGTAGTGGGGATGCCATCCGTTCGCGCCGTGAGTAGCTTCTACTGCCTTGGCAGAGCCTATCAGCTGCTTGTTCACCTGCTTCCAAGCATAAGTGCGCCGAAGTTCATCAGAGGCAGCAGACAGCCGTTCCCAGAGCCAGGGAAGGGACATGTCCACGTCGTGGCGAACTGTCAGCGTGACCATGACAGTCTGCCAGCCTTCACGGCGGGCGCGTGAGAGGAGCGCATTAAGATTCTGACGGGCCTTCTCAGCCTTTGCCAAAGTGCAAAGGGGACAGACCCAGCCCAAACCACACTTCTGAAGCCCGCATAAAAATGACCGTGCTGGTGCGTCAGGAACGGTCTCCCGCATGACCTCGACATCATCTGCCTGAGCATGAAGGGTCCAGCCGCAGAGTGTCACACCTTTCGGTTTTCCGTCAGTAGAGTGACGCCACATGATCCGCGACGCCTCACGCTGATCAGCGTAACGCTCACGCATCTCCAGCTTTTGGCGTTCGGCGATCTGATCAGCAGAGGGACCGTTAGGCTTACCTTTGCCGGTCTTGGAGGGGCCAATGTCAACGAATTGCCTCTTTATACCAAGAGGGGGCTCCGCCCCTGGACTGGCAGTCTCCCTCCGCCTTCCCGATGATCGACTTTTACTCTTTGATGACACGCGCGCACCTCAAAAGGGGCGCGGTCACGTGCTTGATCTCATCAGCAATCATGCTAATATCCCTACTCAGCTAGGGCGCACGCTTGACCGCGAAATCATGTGCGTTTGCCCAACAGAAAGCCTCGGTTCCCGCCGAGGCTTTCGCTATTCAAGCACATGAAAAACATCGGCGCAACATATTGTTGTTGCTGCAGTATTTTTAAATGCATTTAGAAACGCATTACCAAAATGCAGTTTCTAAATGCCCGCTCGGGATCAAGCCGGCCTTCGCTTCGATCCTTGACGTCTTCGCTCAGGCCGGCTTGATCCCGAGCTACGTTGTCATAGGGGGGCTACGCCCCCCCGTCGCTAGCGCTCCTCCCCCCCCAGTTCATGAAGCAACAGCGACACCAGGAACCAGGGCCCAGGGCCGAGGAGACAGGACTGGACGCGAAGGAGTTGCTGCTGCTTCTGGAATGGGGGAGCGCCGCCAGGCGCGCGGGGGCGCAGCCCCCGAGAGGCGCTCGCGCCGACAGATTTTTCACCATCTATGTAGTCGGCTCTGAACAACCTTATCCGCCCGCCAATGCTTCGCGTTGATGGGGCGTTTCGGGCCAGATCATCGGCCCGA
>NZ_JAOTBE010000104.1 GCF_026162645.1 Paracoccus rhizosphaerae | reverse complement strand
GCGCTCACAGCGCAGACGGGATAGTCGCAGGGGCGGCCAGATAACAACGCGAGCTCGCAGCTCATAGTCAAGACGGCCTGCCCGCTTCTTCGCACTCCGACGCCCCTGTCCCGACAAGGCAATCCTACCATGACAGGGCGGGAATTTCCTGCAGTTCGAGAGGCGCCGTCAACAGCATGCCCGATAGCAATGCCGTCGAGCGAACCATCCGTCCCATCGCGCTAAACCGAAAGAACGCCCTCTTCGCCGGCCACGATGCCGGGGCCGAGAACTGGGCCGCCATCGCCTCGCTGATCGAGACCTGCAAGCTCAACGCCGTCGATCCCCACGCCTGGCTGGCCAAAACGCTGAAAGCAATCGTCGACGGTCATCCACAGTGCCAGATCGCTGATCTCCTTCCGTGGAATTATCCCGTCAACGTGTGATCGGCACACCGGTTACCGCTTTCAGCCGATACATCCTGTCGGGTAGCTGCCCGCCATACCGCTTCTTCCAGTTGAAGTAGCTCGCCTGGCTGATCCCCGCCTTCCGGCAGACCTCCGCAACCGGCTTGCCTTCCTCGCCCTGCTTCAGGATGAACGCCTTCTGCGCTTCCGTGAACCTCGATGCCTTTATCATCTTCAGCTCCTCTCCCAGCCAGGGAAGGTTAGCCGAAAACTCCAGTTTCGAACGGTCCAGTTCTCAGGGGAAAGAGCAACCGTCGAGCAGGACCATTATCCTGAATAACAAAACCTCTAAAAATATCTTCAGACTCATATCATCACGGATAGTTGCACGGTATGTGATCAAGCTGTGAGATGACTGGAGATGGTCCCTGTGCTCGACAAGCTGAAGTCAATGTTGCGGTCTGACGACCTGCTTCCAACCCTGACGGTCTTTCCAGAGATCGACCAGGAGAAGATCCGCAAGGAACTAAGGCTCGACGAAGAAGGGCAGCAGCGCGGAACCAAACAGCAGCCTGCTCCTGGAACTACCAGCTTTGACGCGGTCGAGGCGCGGATCATCAACCGGATTAACGACGTCCGCAACAAGGGCCTAGAGAACTACGAGAACAATCGGCAGGTCTACAACGAGCGCCTGTCACGCGCAGGAACGATGCGAAAGGAAGTCGAGATCGTCGCGCAGAATGCCAGTGGCGACTACCTGACGGCGGTCCGCGGCTGGAAGGCTCAGATGACCCCCGTGACAGAGCGCCTGTTCGAGACCTTCCAGCACCGGAAGGGCTTCCGTGAACAGCATGGGCTCAGTCGTCCCGCCAAGCATTTCGAGGGCTGGGGAAGGTTTGCCGCCATTGTCATCATATTTATTGGTGTCGAAACAGCGCTGAATGCCTTTATGTTCTCGCGCGGCAACGAGCAGGGCCTTGCGGGTGGGGGAATGACGGCATTCGTCTTTTCTTTGGTGAACGTTGTCATGAGCCTGCTGCTTGGTATCTGGGCCTGCAACCTGAACCACAGTAAGCTTCTACGTAAATTGGCTGGGCTCTGCAGCTTGGCAGCTTGGATACTGTTGGCTCTGGCGGTGAACCTTACAGTCGCCCACTTTCGCGATTTGATCGACGCGCAGGTAATTTGGTCCGATGCAATCCAAGAGGCTGTGCCAGCCCTTCGTGCGAATCCTTTCGGCCTGACCAGCATGGACAGCTGGTTCCTGTTTGCGCTCGGATCTTTGATCTCCATCTTTGCCTTCATCAAGGGATGGTATGCCTTTGATCCCTTTCCTGGCTACAGCAAGGTCGAAAGAGACCTAGCTAACGCGCGCGCGGATCACGCCGGACATTTCGAGGATGCCATCTCGGAACTCACGGACAAGCGTGATCAGGCAATCGACGAACTGCGCGATGCTGACCAACAAGTCCGGGATGGAATCTCCCAAGCTATTGATGCGCTCTACGGACACTCAACGCTGAACGCACATCTCGAAGGCTTTTTAGATCAGTGCGACACGAAGGTCGCATATCTGCTTGCGGTCTACAGAGACGCCAACATCACAGCGCGCACCGAACCGGCGCCGCCGAGTTTTTCGACCGGCCACACTTTTCCCGGCTTCCGAACAGCCATCACGGCCGACGAGGGCAGGAAGAAGACGGCGGAGGAGGAAGCGCAGAAGATCACGCAAGCCGTGGAGTCCGCCATCAGGCAGATATTCGAAAGCTTCAAATCCGCAGTTGTCGAATTTCAGTTGCCTGAGGAAGTCCAGCGCGGTGTATCACCGTCGGGTCCCTCAGTGCCTTCCATGCGTGCTGGCGCCGGAGAGCCGGTTTGATGTCGCGGGTAAGGAGCAGAGGTAAGGGGCGCAGGTCTTCAACTCGTGGCGCCCGTCGAGGCCGCGGCGGCACGAAAGGCGGCCTGAGCACATCAGTCCTCGTTATTGGCGCCATTGCCGTCATGGTGTCACTTGGAGGCGGGTTCTGGTGGGCAGGACGGCAGACCGCATTGGCGGCCGTCGACGAGAAGACGCTTTGTCCCCTCGCCAGCGGCCCAGTGGCTATGACCTCCATCCTTTTGGACCTGACAGATCCTTTGTCCCCGGCGCAGCACTCCCAGCTAATGGCATGGCTAGAAGAGGAAATTGATGCGGCGACCAGGGGGACGCAATTTACCTTGGGAGTCGTGAGTGAGAACCCAGAGAACTGGGGCGCCACTGAGCCGCTCTGCAAGCCGCAGGATGCCGCGTCAGCAAGCGCATTGACCCAGAACGTCCGGCTGGTCGGTGACCGTTACCGCGAGCGATTCTTGGCGCCACTCAAGGCAAATCTCGAGCAGATGGTCAGCGCATCGGGCGCGAACAGTTCACCGATCATGGAGAGTCTCCAGGCATTGGTTTCGGCAACGCCCGGCTTTGTGACGTATGAGGGGCCGCGTCGGATTGTTCTGGTTACGGACCTTCTCCAACACAGCGATGTCCTAAGCTTCTATCGTGGTGGTGACTGGGAGAGTTTCAGCAACTCCGGCGACTACCAGCGCGTCGGCGCGACCCTCAGCAACGCCCAGGTGCAGATCTACCAACTGCCACGTCCGGCCGAGGGCATCAGAGACATGGATGCTGTCGAAGACTTCTGGCTCCGGTATTTCGAAAGGCAAGGCGCGCAGGCGCCCGGCGTCAAGCGATTGGGAGACCTCTGATGGCCCGGAAAAGCACGAAGCGCATCTACGGGACGACCGGTCACCCCATGCAGGAGGCAGCGCCGTTGGGCATCGCCTTTGTGGTGGGCGTAGTCGGCTGCATAGCATTCAAGTTCTTGCCGCTTCATCCCCTCTTCGGCGCTCTTTTTGCAGGTCTGATTCTCGTGGCCTATGCCCTCTACACCTACAACGCCACATCCCTTCGTCTCGATTCGGAGACGATCGGCGACAATTGCTACTACCTCGGCTTTCTCTTTACCCTGACATCCTTGGCAGTAACCCTTTACTTCGTTGTTGAAGCCCCCTCCGAGCGTCGAGCTGACATGATCCCCGAGATTATTGCGGGCTTTGGAGTGGCGCTTTCCTCTACGATCTTCGGTGTGTTCCTCCGCGTGCTGATGATGCAGTTCAAGATCGACATGGACAGTCGAGAGCGCCACGAGCGTCAGGCCTTGAATGACGCGTCACGCCGGTTCCGGACTGAGCTCGGCATGAGCCTTGACCAGGTCAAGACATTCTCGGTCGAGAGTCTCCAGCAGAACGTCGAGCGGGAGAAGCGCATGCGAGAGGCGTTCGACACGCTGCTTTCAGACATGCAGCAGGAACTCCTGAAGTCGGCACAGGAATTCGGACCGGCGCTGCGGGAGAGTGTGCGCCTACAGACTGAAGCCTCTCTTGATCTAGTCACGAAGGCCGTCAAAGATTCCAGCACCGTAGCTGCAGAGGGCATCCGGAAGGCGGTTGAGGAGATGACTGCAACTGCGACGGAGCTTACCGGACATAATGTCGAAGCGGCCGAACGCATCCGGAAAAGTGTATCCACGATCGTCGCAGCTGCCGAAAGCCTCTCCACCGACGTCGATCGCACCAGCTTAACCCTGGCGCGGGCGCAAGAGGTGGTCAGCGGCTTCACTGCCCGCTTCGAGCAAGAGATCGAAGCAGGCACCAAGTCGATGGCCGGAGCTTTAGAAAATGCAGGCAAGGCCATCGATGGCGGCGCGCACATATTTACTGCGGCAACTGAACGATCTGGCGACGCGATCCAGACGAGCGCGGATCGGATCAAGCAAAGCCTTGATACGAGCGCAGCGAAACTGGGGGAAGCCGGCGATCGGCTTGCTGGTCGGCTGGATGCAGTAGGCTCGACGCTTGGCATCGTCGTCCCGGGACCTGGAGCAAACACGGATCGCAATGAGGATAGAGCGACTCAGGTCGGACCCGCGGAGGCACCTGAAAGCAACTCTTGGAGATGGGGCCGAAGGACTTGAACCGTGATGCGTGTCTCTCAATCATCAGGTCCATGATAGTTAGTCATCAGCTCTTGGCGGGAAGGTTCCAGCAGTGTTGAGGCCTGGCCCTGGATCGAGTCGCGACTACAAGCGGGGCGCCGTCATGGGGCTGACGGTGGCCGAGGCTTTCATCCTCCTGTCCTTCATCCTGCTTCTGCTATTCACTTGGTGGCAGATCGATACTGAGAAGCGAAGTCTGCGCTTGGCCGACAACCTGGGGGAGATGTCCGATGCCGACAAGGCTAGCATCATTGCGGGCTTGAGCGACGGAACCTTCGCGATGGCGCGCGCACTGCGAGCAGCAGGACTCGGAGAGCAGGATCAGGCCGCCATCGAGGATACGGAACGATACAGCCGATTCATGCGGGAGGAGGACCTCAAGCGCCTGATGAGCGGCGTAGTGGAGCTGGAGCCGGGAACCCGGCTGAAGCTCTCCGAAGTCGTTGAGGTTACGCCCGAAGCCCGCTTGCGTGCGACGCTGGACGATCTTCTCGTCCCCAGCAATGCAGCGACACAAGCTAGCGAGCGCTTGGCGCAGGCGGCAGCTGCAGAGGAAGGCCTTGTTGGTATGCTTGAGCGCGAACTCGGCGATAAGATCCGCGCTGCAGGCGGTGAGATTAGGGCCGACGGCACAATCATCCTGCCCCAGAACATTCTGTTCAATGCCGGAGAGGATCGGATCCGAGATCCGGAGCTGCTCCGGCAGTTTTGCGGTCCCTGGGTGCGAACCCTTCAGTCATCTGGTCTGGATATTTCTGATTTGAAGATCGAGGGCCATGCATCCTCAGAAGGGCAGCCTGGTCAGACTTCCGAGGAAGCCTATATCTATAACCTCGGCTTGTCGCAGCGACGCGCGCAAAATGCCTTGCAAGTGTGCCTTGGTGGCCTGAAGAACGGCGATCTGTTGGACTGGGCGCGGGGACGGCTTTCCTCAACAGGATATTCCTCTGCACGCCTTGTTTCCCGGGAGGATGGAAGCGAGAACCGTGAGGCCTCCCGCCGGGTCGAGTTCTCCATGGCCCTAAACCGCGAGCAGTTGCTAGAAGATATTCGGGGGGACCTGAAGGGAGAGACGCCACCGCTCAATCCGAGTGAGCCGCTTAGATAGGCCGGGTGCCCCCACTGGACTGCGTCAGCGGGAGCACCGGGTTAGTTATAAGTGCGTCGTCGGCCGCTGGTCTATCGGGATGACAGCTTCCGGTGCGGGCGGGCGAAACGCAGCATTTGAGCGAAAGAACAAGTGGGCAATTCCCCGCTTTCGAATATGCATGAGGGATGACGTGCTCATCCACCAATTGCCGGCTTTGGGTTTTCGGCCTTGTCTTCGTCCCCGTCAGCCTCATGCCGCTTGCCTCCAGCGCTGAACCTTCTAGCGCTAGTCCCGTTGTCATGGCCGCCTCTGCCGAGGTTATCGACGGCGACAGCCTGCGACTCGAAGGTCTCGCGATCCGCCTCCACGGCATCGACGCGCCCGAGCATGACCAAGTCTGCAGCAACCATGACAGGCGCAACTGGCCCTGCGGTCTGGCCGCTGGCGACTACCTCAGCGACCTCACCCGGGGTCGGGAAGTGATCTGCTGGAAAATGGATATTGATCGCTACGGCAGGACCGTTGCCACCTGCGAAGTCGACGGCGTCGATCTTGGCGAGGCGATGGTGATAGAGGGCCTCGCTTGGGCGTATCTCCGCTACTCGGACGCCTATGCGGCAACTGAGGCCTCGGCGCAGCGGCAAGGGGTAGGCATCTGGGCGGCAGACAATCTGCCAGCCTGGGACTTTCGCTCGTCGCGCCACGCCAGATCACCAGAACGGGAGAGCTGCCGGATCAAGGGCAACATCTCGGGCAGCGGCACGCATATCTACCACCTGCCGGGCACGCGCGACTACGACGCGACCCGCATCAGCGAGGCCAGGGGCGAGCGGTGGTTCTGCTCGGAAGAGGACGCGCGCGCCGCCGGGTGGCGCGCGCCGCGGCACTGATCGCTTCTGCGACGCGATCGCGTTCGGCAGCACGGCCACACGGCCTACCTCAAACCGCCGCGTCAACCAACTGCAGCGCCCCGTCCGGCAGCGGGCGCTGAAGCTCCTCGGCTTGGATGCCCTCCAGCCATGCCTCCCATTCCTCGGCGCGCGTCAGGATCACCGGCATCGCCTTGGGGTGGATGGCACCGACCTCTGCATTCGGCGGGCAGGTGAGGAAAGCAAAGAGATCGTCGGTTGTCTCGCCATCCTTGACCTTGCGGACCGAGGTGAAAACGGCGGTGAGAAACTAGGCCACGGAAGCGGCGGCATGGAGCTGCTGCGGGCGGCGTAAAAGTCGTCCACCCTTTCCCTTTCTGCGGCAGCAGGGAGGGCGCGAGGATTTTCAGCGTGGA
>NZ_JAOTBE010000103.1 GCF_026162645.1 Paracoccus rhizosphaerae | reverse complement strand
CCGGATCGAGGACGTCCTGCAAAGCCACCACTTCAACAGCGGCGAAGATCTGGAGCAGACACTCTTGCGACATGTCCGCCTCTACAACGGTCAGCTCCCGCAATCAGTGCTGAAGGGGCAAACGCCCATCGACGCGCTCAGGGACTGGCAGAAACAAAGACCGGAGATCTTCAAGAAGCGGCCCTGCAATCACGTGGGATGTGACAGCTGGGCATGAAGCCGCCGGCCTTTTTCAGTATGGAGAAGATCGTGCCTTGGGTGCTGACAGTCTGGGCGAGCACGCTTTCCGCGGTAGGACGTGACGGAGGCCAATGCCTAGGACGCGGCAGTTCGGGCTGCCACGGACTGGACCGGGCGTCTGGATGTGCTGGTCAACAAAGCCCGCATCATCAACGGCAAGATCATCCGCAACATGCCCCCCGAGGAATGGCGCCGCGTGATCGACGTAAACCTGGCCGGCGCGTTCCTAGGCATCCGGGCGGCGGCGCCTGCCACGATGGCGGGGGCAGCATCGTCAACATCTCGTCGAACAGCGCGTTCTCGGGCCATTCCGACCTAATCGATACCGCCAGCAAACGGGCGCTGCGCGGGCTGACGCGGACGGCGGCAATTGAACACGCGGAGGCCGGCATCCGCGTGAGCGCGATCTGCCCCGGGCTGATCGTCACGGACCTGAACCACAATTCGCCCCATCTGGAGCCGATGACCGGCCTAACCCCCACTTGCCCGTGCGGGCGAGGCGGACGAGGTGGCGCAGTTGGTCCTGTTCCTCGCCCCTGACCCGTTAGGTTTCATCACCGGCGAAGATTTCATCTTCGACGGCGGCCTCACGGCCGGTGCCGCCCATCGCCGCGTGGCCAAGGACACCGGCATCCTCTGACGCTGGCATTCATCGGGCAGGCGCCATGGCCCATACGGCGGGGCGGGCCCTTACCGTTTCCCCTTGCGGCGAATGTCCAGCATGATCGAAATGCCGCGCGCCGCATCCGCCTCGGTCACTTCGCCCAGCAGCTCGTCGATCCATCCAAGATGCCGCGCGGTCATCTCGCCCATCATGCGCTCACCCTAATCGGTGATGCGCACGCAGAAGGCGCAGCGGTCGGTCTCGATCGTCTCGCGCTCGGCCGGCCGTCGGCAACCAGGCGTCCACGATCCCGGTGACGTTCCCGTTCGATATCATCAGCTGCTGCGACAGCTCGGTCATACGCAGCCCTTCGGGCGCGGCCGTCAGCGCGGCCAGCACGTCGAAGCGCGGCAGCCTCATGTCAAAGCCCTGCCGCAGCCGCTCGCGGAGGTTGTGCTCGACGTAGCGCGTCGCCTTCAGCATCTACATCTACATCTACGTCTACATCTGCAGCCACAGGCGAAGGCGCTGTCGTGCGGCCTCCCGATCGGTTGCTCAGTAAGGCGAGACGTCCGGCTGATCTGCTCCTATCCGCCCGTTCCTCCGGTCTGATGCTTGCGAAGCCTGCAGCGGGTTCCGGCCGGTGAAAACGCACCACGGTCACGGCGTTTTCGCGCATCGGAGAACCGACGCCAGCAAAGCGCTATCCTACAGCGCGGTCCTGACACGCCAGAGTTCGGGGAACAGCTCGACCTCCAGCATCCGGCGCAGATAGGATACGCCCCCCGTGCCGCCGGTGCCGCGCTTGAAGCCGATCACGCGCTCGACCGTCGTGACGTGGTTGAAGCGCCAGCGGCGGAAGTAGTCCTCGAAATCGACCAGCTTCTCGGCCAGCTCATAGGCCTCCCAATGGCGGGCGGGGTCGCGATAGACCTCGGCCCAGGCCGTCAGCACGCCCTCGTCCATCTGCCACGGCTGGCTCGTGTCGCGGGACAGAACGGCCTCGGGCACCGGCAGCCCGAGGCGGAAGATCCGCCGCAGCACCTCGTCATAGAGCGAGGGGCGCGCCAGTTCCGCCTCAAGCTTGGCCATGATCTCGGGCCGGTGGGCGTGCGGGCGCAACATTGTGGGGTTGCGGTTGCCGACGGCGTATTCGATTGCCCGGTATTGCCAGGATTGAAAACCCGACGATTGGCCCAAGTCGTCGCGGAACTGCGAATACTCCCAGGGCGTCATCGTCCGCAGCACATCCCAGGCCGAGTTCAGCTGCTCGAAGATGCGGGCGATGCGCGTCAGCATCTTCAGCGCCTCGGGCGTGTTGTCGGACGCGATACGGGCCCGCGCCGCGTCCAGTTCGAACAGCGCCAGCTTCATCCACAGCTCGGACGTCTGGTGCTGGACGATAAACAGCATCTCGTCATGGGCGGACGACAGTGGCAGCTGCGCTGACAGTAGCCTGTCGATCTGCAGATAGTCGCCATAGGACATGCGGCGCTGAAAATCCATTTGCGCGCCGTCGGTCGAGGGGTCATAGGTCATCTGAGCGTTCCTTGGATCCGGTAAAATGGGGGTCAGCGGGAAGCGTCAGGTTCAGCGGGTCAGCGACGACATCGGTCCAAGGCGCCGCCAAAGGGCGATCCACCCCGCGGGCCGACATGTGCCGGGCAGGGATGCAAGGCGCGTGCGGGATAGCGGCCTGCGGCTCATGTCACGCGGTTGCGCTGGCGGAATTCGGGGCGGTTCCATCGTTCTTCGGCCATGATCCGCGACAGAATCTCGACCGCGCGGCGCACGTCGTCAGGGCTGATGTAAAGCGGCGTGAAGCCGAAGCGCAGGATTTCGGGGGCGCGGAAGTCGCCGATCACGCCCTCGGCGATCAGGGCCTGCATGATCGCATAACCCTCGGGGTGGGCAAAGCTGACCTGACTGCCGCGATCCCGGTGCGCGCGCGGGGTCGCCAGGCGCAGGTCGGGGCACGCGGCCTCGACCCCCTCGATGAACAGATCGCCCAGCTCCAGCGAGCGGGCGCGGATGTCGGCCATGTCGACACCGTCCCAGACATCCAGCGCCGCGTCCAGCGCGGCCAGCTGCAGGATCGGCGGCGTGCCGACGCGCATCCGCTCGATCCCTGCGCCGGCGTGATAGTCGAGGTCGAAGGCGAAGGGCGCGGCATGGCCCATCCAGCCCGATAACGCCGGTCGCGCGCTTTCCTGGTGACGCGGCGCGACATAAATGAAGGCCGGACCGCCGGGCCCGGAATTGAGATACTTGTAGGTGCAGCCGACCGCGAAATCCGCGCCACGGGCCGCCACCTCGACCGGCACAGCGCCGGCCGAATGCGCCAGGTCCCAGATCGCCAGGGCGCCGACCGCATGGGCCTTTTCGGTGAGCGCCTTCATGTCGTGGCGGCGGCCGGTGCGATAGTCCACCTCGGTGATCAGGAAGGCCGCGACGCTGTCGTCGATGGCATCCAGCACCTCCTCGGGAGCGACGACGCGCAGTTGGTATCCCTGTCCGAGCGTGCGGACCAACCCGTCCGCGATATAGAGATCCGAGGGGAAGTTCCCGCTGTCCGACAGGATCACCCTCCGGTCCGGGTTCATCTCCAGCGCCGAGGCCAGCGCCTGGTAGACCTTGATCGACAGCGTGTCGCCCATGACCACGCTGCCCGCCTCGGCCCCGATCAGACGGGCGACGCGGTCGCCGACACGGCGCGGCTGCTCCATCCAGCCGGCCTCGTTCCAGCCACGGATCAGCATCTGGCCCCATTCCTCGGCCACGGTGCTCGCCATGCGCGCCTTCACGGCATGAGGCAGCGGCCCGAGCGAGTTGCCATCCAGATAGATCACCCCTTCGGGCAGGTCGAACATGGCACGGGTGGCGGTGAAATTGGTGGTCATCGGCGGCAGCCCTCGGGCGGAGATGAGTTTGCGGAACGCTGGATCTACAGCGCGTTTCTGCGTGACGATTACACTGGCCCGCCCTTGTGGGCCATGGCAATAATCGGCGAGATGGCACGTCACGACGGCCGTTCCAAACCTTTCAAGCTCGGCAGTATGAACGGTCCTTGTGGCGATCCTCACGATGGCCGTGCCGCCGTTCCTTGTTGGACGCGCTGACCGCTGCATCTTGACCGGCCGATCTAGGGTTGCGGTCGCTGAAGTAGAACTGTGTTCCACACGTTCGGCGAATGACACGAAAGCCCGCTGCACTGCAGAAGTAGATGATCATCTGGGTGATTGCGCTTTGAGAGGCAGCTTGTTGGCAGCGGAATGTCGATTCGACACTGGTAAGTTCAGTGCGAGTCGAAAGAACAAGGTCTACGCACCTGCATCCAAGGTCAGCGGCCGGGAAACAGCCGTCGGGTGCAGCAAGTTCCGAGAGCGGCACAGTCGATCCAAGATAATGCTCGGCGGGTTTGAAGCTGTCGGATGGGGAAATACGGAAAAGAATTTTGCCCAGACAATGCTCTCTCCGCCACCATGCTGGTTGCGTTCGTCATCCGACGGTTGTGAGCCTTGATTCTGAAAGCAACTTGTTCCTCTTTCAGCGCAACCAGTTTGACGGCGGATTGAACGTGGAAAACCTCAGCATCCTTTAGATCACGGAACTCCCGCAGGGCGTGGCGGCGCACCGTGGGCTGTTATATCTGCGCCCCAACGGGGCAGGACATGCCGACTGATGAGGCTGCGTGCATCGCGCGGGCGACGCGGTTCACCATTGACTTGCAGAGCGACTGATTGCCGCTCTACCGTCGGGTCGGTGGCAGATGCACTTGCGGGGCCGGCTCTTCTAAAATGTTGAACAGTGACATATATCAACCGGGTGTTGTATTGATGATCAACTGAAAGATGATATGTCCCCTTGGGTTGACGACGTCAGAGTGTTGATTCGTCGCCTCGTGTAATTGGTGATGATCGGCTCCGGACAGAGGGCCGATTACAGTTTAAGGTGTGGCGAACATGATGAACGTCCCCGCGGACCGTGTGGCCAACGATCATTTCGATTGCATCGTGATCGGTTCGGGTTTTGGGTCAGCCTTCTTTCTGCACGAGATGCTTCTGCGCAATCCCGGTCGGATCCTGCTGCTCGAGTGGGGTCAGCACGTCCCCCACGCCTGGCAGGTCGAGCATCAGGCGAACACGCCCATTCCCGACACCTCGACCTACAGCTCGAACTCGTCCAAGCCGTGGAACTTCACGATTGGCCTGGGGGGAGGGACCAACTGCTGGTTCGCGCAGACGCCGCGCCTGCATCCGAACGACTTCCGGATGAAATCGCTCTATGGTGTCGGGACGGACTGGCCGATCGGCTATGACGATCTGGAAGACGCCTATTGCCGCGCCGAGGACATCATGTCGATTTCGGGGGACGAGGACATGGCACAGGTCATGCCGCGGTCGCGGCCGTTCCCACAGCCGCCCCACCGGATGTCGCAGCCCGACCGGATCATGAAGGCCGCGCAGCCGCACCAGCATTTCACCATGCCGACGGGACGCGCCCGCCAGGCGACCGGAACGCGGAATGCCTGCTGCGCCTCGCTGCGCTGCCGATACTGTCCGGCCGATGCCAAGTTCACGGCGAACAACGGGCTGATGCATGTGTTCGAGGCGCCTGAGGTTTCGGTTGTCACAGGCGCCGAGGTGCGGCACCTGGGCCATGCGGGAAACACCGTCAGCTTGGTCACTTATCGCGCCGGCGGCCAGGAATATACGGCGACGGCGGATCTGTTCGTGCTGGGCGCGAACGCGATCCAGAGCCCGGCCATCCTGCAGCGCTCGGGACTGGGCGAGGGGCTGGTGGGGCTGGGCCTGCACGAATCACACGGTGCCAGCTTCGAGGTGTTTCTCGACGGCGTCGACAATTTCGACGGCAGCACCATCACCACCGGCCTGAACTTTGGGCTCTATGATGGCGCGCATCGCAGCGACTACGGCGCGGCACTGGTCTATTTCGAGAACCGCTGGTCCCACGGGATGCGGATCGAGCCGGGTCGGATGCGGCAGACCTTGCCCATCGTCATCGTCACCGAGGAGCTGCTGGACGACCGCAATCGCGTCGTGCTGGATGAAAACGACAATGCCTTCGTCGAATATGTCGGCCTCTCGGATTATGCAGCCCGAGGCATGTCAGAGGCCCGTCGCAAGCTTCCCGACC
This sequence comes from Paracoccus rhizosphaerae, assembly GCF_026162645.1. Classification (GTDB taxonomy): domain Bacteria; phylum Pseudomonadota; class Alphaproteobacteria; order Rhodobacterales; family Rhodobacteraceae; genus Paracoccus; species Paracoccus rhizosphaerae. Next base: position 911 of record NZ_JAOTBE010000103.1, on the reverse strand, counting down.
TTCTGTCGCCGCTCCCTGTGCAAGAGATCTTCGACCGCGGCATCCGCGGCACGGAATCGCACCTGCAGGGGACGTTGCGGATGGGCAATGATCCCGCGTCATCGGTGGTGGATGCGGGGATGGTCCATCACAGGCTGCGCAACCTTGTCGTGGTCGGAACCAGCACATTCCCGACCTGCTCTTGTGCCAACCCCAGCCTGACGGCGGCCGCGCTTTCGGTGCGCGCCGCCGGCCTGCTGATCTGATCGAGGTGGATCATGGCTCTGTCACGACGTGTTCTTCTGGCGATGCTGGCCGGCGGCACCCTGGCTGCGGCGGGCGGCGTCGCCTTCGTCGGCACCCTGTCGGACGAGGATCTGGCGCACGCGATCCTTGAAAGGTACCTGGGACCGATCCGGATGGCGTCCGAGGATCGGGCCGCGTTTCTTGCGGCGGTGCGCGACCAAAGGCCATGGCTGTTCCCGGCCGAGAAGCTGGCCGCCTTCTATGGCGTGGCCGAACGCCTCGACCTGACCGAGATGGCACGTCGGAACTTGCCCGGAGAGCGTGGACGCATCCTTGAGAACTTCGAACGTCATCTGCTAGGGGACTTTCTCCTTCTGACCGATTTCGCGTTCAGAACCACAGCCGAGGATCAAGTTCACTTCCTCGGTCGGACTGCCTGCCTCAATCCTTTTGCCTCGTTTGCCTGAGGCAAGATCCGCGGAGATTGCTCCCTTGCCTTTGAGTAGGGCTGGCTTTGAGATCCAGCTTTCACATCCCCCGTGATTGCAGGGCCGCTTCTTGAAGTTCTCCGGTCTTTGTTTCTGCCAGTCCCTGAGCGCGTCGATGGGCGTTTGCCCCTTCAGCACTGATTGCGGGAGCTGACCGTTGTAGAGGCGGACATGTCGCAAGAGTGTCTGCTCCAGATC
>NZ_JAOTBE010000102.1 GCF_026162645.1 Paracoccus rhizosphaerae | reverse complement strand
GAGCATCGCATCGGCCAGCAGCCGCTTCAGACGGGCGTTCTCGTCCTCAAGCCCTTTGAGGCGCTTGGCCTCGCTGACATCCATACCGCCATATTTGGCTTTCCATTTGCAGACCGTCGCAACGCTGACGCCGTGCCTGCGGCACAGATCAGCGACGGAAACCCCGGCCTCGTGCTCCTTCAGAATGCCGATGATCTGATCTTCGGTGAACCTGCTGCGCTTCATCTCTGGTCCTATCGGTTGGGCCAGAGTCTATCTCAAACTGGACTAGGCGGAGGGGGCAACGTCAAGATGATCGAACTCTGCCAACCGAAGAATGGCTTCGGGCGCAGTGGTCCGGGTTGAAGCAGTAGCTGTTGGCATCAGGTTAGACGGCACAATGACTATGGGTCACTGTTTGATAACGTTTCAAGATTGGCAGGCGAGGCTGCAAATTCTGCAATGACGGCATGCTGTCGTCACATCGACTGCAGCCGCTGCAGCAACACGTTGTTGGTTCTTGCCGTTGTCGGCCGATCCCGTAGGATATGGTAGCCCCGCGGGTCCGTGTGCCGCGCGATCAGCGCCCGGCGGCTCCATCGACCCTTCATCTGCATGAAGCCGTTCTCGTCGCGGATGCTCTGATCCTGGCCCACCCGCAGGTGCAGGTGGCGGAGGTTGGCCGGCACCCAACGGGGCTTTTCATCAGTCCCGTCCCATTGATGGTAGATACCGTCATACGAGATCACCGAGGTGTCTGACCCACCCCGACGCAGATCGGCCGCGATGTCTTGCACGCGCGGAATGCTGACGTTCCGGTCCTTCTCGCCCAGAAGGATCGTCACCGGTGCGCCGGACGTCGTCGGATTGTCGAGGCGCGGGATCGAGCAGCCATAGTAGCTGACATGGGTCGCAAAGCGCAGTCCATCCGGCAGGAAGAGGCGGGCCAGTTGCTCGTAGGCTGCAAGCTGGGTGATCATCCCGCCATAGGAAAAGCCGATGATGCCGGTCCTGCTGACATCCACATCCTCGCGAACTGCCAGAAAGCGCAGCCCGGTGAAGGCATCGGCCAGCATCATCGCCTCGGTGACCGTCATGGCCCTGACGAAGTCACCGTTGCCACCGACCCCGCGCGAGCCGAAGCTGTCGATCACCAGCACGACATATCCTTCGTTGGACAACATCCGGCCGTAGTCCCGCTCACGCCGGTCCTGCAGCCCGCCCAGCCCCTCGGAAATCACAACGGCCGGGCAGCGGCCGATGCGACCACGCGGCAGGTAAAGTTCTGCTTCTATGTCGATTGTGGGGACGCCGTCACTGTCGGCCATGTCTCCAATCAGAAGCGGGTTTGGGCCGGTAATTTTGATCTTTTGCATCTTTCTGGCTTTCGTCGGTTCCTGCTTCGCTTCTGGATGTTGTTCAACCTCGCAGGTCCTCTACCTCCTGACTCAGGGGTTCGTGCGGTGAGGCCGACGGAACAATGGCATTCTGACAACCGTTCGTTGCTTCAAGCTGTGCCGCGATAGGCTGCTGCAAGTTCGACCCGGAGGACAAGATGCACTCTAGGCGCCGTCCTCTGTGTGTCGCCCACCTACCACGCCGCCCATACGAACCTGAACGTTGATCGGCGCGGTTGTCTCAGTTGAAGAGCTCGTCGTTGCAGCGAACGACGTAGAGTTGCCCCCCAACCGCGAGGGTATCGATCGGCTTTCCGTAGCCGAGCGTCGAGCAGAAGTTGGCGGCCGTCTGCTGACAGTCACTCCCTGACCCGCAGGGGATGGGCAACTGGCTGAAGGCCTCGCCTGCTTCGATGAGACTATCATCAGCCTCAAGCGGATCGTCCAGCATCTCTGCCGCTGCCGAAAAGAAACCGTCCTCATCGACTGAAATGAGATCATCGTCGTCGTTATCAGCAGCAGCGAACAGCGTTTCTGCCAGCTCTTCTTCTTCAAAAACACCATCTTCGTCATTGGTAAATTCGGAAACAAGCCCGGTCTGCTGAAAGGCGCTGGCGAATTCGAACTGAGAAATCACGCCGTTTCCATCAGTATCCCATGTTGATGTCGCCAGATCGACGTCTGTTTCACCAATCCACAAATCAACGCCGTCCTCCCATTCAGCGACAGACAATTCTCCATCTTCATTCCGATCCCAGAAACCGTAAAGGCCCTCGGCAAGCTCCAATTCTGAGATGCTCTCATCGCCGTTTCTATTCCAGCTGTCGAATAGACCTGCTTCCTCGAACCCTTTCATGAATTCGGCCCTTGTGATTTCACCATTCTGGTCTTGATCCCAGTTTGCTACATCCTGAGCGGCGGCCGGTGTGTGCAGTGCCGCCAAAGCTGCGGCTATCGCGATGATTTTGCGTGTCATAGGTTTGGCCTCCATATCATCTTTTTTGGCAACAGACTGATGATCGGATTGTTCCCGCTGAGCGGCCGGCAGTAAATCGCCTGTGAGAATCAAGAAAATTCCACCGGAAATTCAATCTAGAAGATGCTGGTGTGCCCAATTATGCGGAACATCCCGCCATTCCTGCTGTTGTGTCGTCGGCAAGCAGTTGCCAACTGAAACAACGAGGAGGAACCAATGATTATCGACATCAAGAAGCTTATGGGTTCGGCCGCCATTATTGCTGCATTGGCAGCGACGCCGGCTGTGGCTCAGGAGGCCGATTGGGATGTTGATGGCGACTCCATGCTCAGCGCGGAAGAATTCGCTGATGGCTTTCGTGAACGCGCCATCTTCAGCAATTGGGATCAGGACAGCGACGGACTGATCTCTGACAATGAATTCACCGGCGGTGTCTACAATTCCTATGACCTCGATGACAGCGACGGACTTGACGAAGCCGAATATGGCGTCGTCGACGATGGCGCGCCGGGCTATTGGAATGCCGGTGTGACGTCCGCGGACTATGAAGCATGGGATATCGATGGTGACGGCGTCGTGCTGTCCAACGAATTCGCCGACGGCTTCAGCGAAGTCGGCCTTCTTGGCGAATGGGACGTCGACCGGGACGGTGCGCTGAACGAGGAAGAGTTCACGACCGGCGTCTACGACCGCTACGACGAGGACGACACCGGGATCATCGAAGAGCCGGAACTGACCGACATCGGTGACGACATGGGTGACGAAGGCTTCTGGGACGTCTGAAGCTCCTGACAAGCCGAACACTCACTTCTTGCCGGCAGGTGCTGGAACATCCTGATTTCACACCGGTTGGCGAACCTCGCGGCATGATGCCGCTCAAACCAGACCAAGGAGAAGACAACATGACCATCGAACTCAAAAAGATCGCGGGCATTGCTGCTGTTCTCGGTGCGCTGACTGCGGCCCCCGCAATGGCGCAGGACATGACGGAATGGGACGGCGACGGTGACGGCGCCCTGAACGAGGAAGAATTCCAGACCGGCTGGGATAGTGCTTATGGCGAAAACGAAACCGCCTTCAGCACCTGGGACGAAGACGATGACGGCGCCCTGAGCGAGGATGAATACAACGCCGGCGTCTTCAGCTCATATGACGACGATGACAGCGGCGTCATCGAAGAGCCGGAGTATGGCGATGTCGGAGACGACATGGGCGACGGCGGCTTCTGGGACGTCTGATCCGGCAACGGGATGATCTGGGGGCCGGCACTGCCGGCCCTCTTCGTTCAGGCCTGTCGACACCCGCGATCTTCCGGCCGCCGCTGTGCTGCCGTTCGCCAAGCCGCGCGCAGGACGGGAAGATCCAGGTGCCGGCCTCGAGCCGTTGAACCTGTCATTTGCCCCAAGCGGATCCAGCAAGCCCTCAAGCCCAATCGGGCTTCTCAAAAAAAAATGGAGGAGAACGACATGACGATATCCAGCAAGACACTCAGCAGCACCGCCATTGCTGCAGCACTCAGCATTCCCCTGGCACTTGGCCCGGCTTGGGCCCAGGATAGCCAAGCGACAGATCAATCGAACAGCCAGACGAATACGCCGGAACAGCAGGCCAATGAGGCTGGAAGTGGAAATCAGTCGTCCAGCGGCGCATCGCAGCAGGGCGGGCAGGCATCAGCCGAAGCCAGCGGATCGTCCGCCGACGCCCAGGCCAATGCCGTGGTCGCGACCGTCGACGGGAACGAGATCCGCGGTTCGGACCTGTTGACCGTCATCGGTGCGCTGCCGCCACAGCTGCGGTCGCAACCGCCGCAGATGCTGGTTCCGCTGGCGCTTGACCAGCTGATCATGCGCCAGCTGATCCTGCAGAAGGCACGCCAGGCCAATCTGACCCAAGATCCGGAAGTCCAGTCCCTTGTCAGTGGCGCCACCCAGACCGCCGAGGATGACGCGCTGGTCCAGGTCTGGCTTGACCGTGAACTGCAGAAGTCGGTGACTGACGAGGCCGTGCAGCAGTCATATGACGCCGCGCAGGCCCAGGGGCAGACCGATCTGCCGCCGTTGGAGGCGGTGCGCCCGCAGATCGAACAGCACCTGCGCCGTCAGGCTGTCGAGGAACTTCGCACCCAGCTCAGGGAAGGTGCCGACATCGTGCTCTTCGATCCGACCGGTCAGCCGATCGAGAGCACTCAGCAGGCCTCGCAGTCAGGCGGCGACAGCAGCTCTGGCAGCAACGGGGGCAACGGACAATCGTCCGGCTCCAACGGCCAGAATGCCAATGCCGAGGCAGCACGCGGTCAGGCCGAGCAGGCTGGCATGCAGCAGGTCCAGCCCATGCAGGGCACGACCGTGCTGAGGGGCAAGTCTGAAAATCAGGCGGACGTCTTCATGATCGTCGGCCCCTCCGGCGAACTGCTGGCGCTGGCCGCGCCGCTGCCTGAACAGTCCGGTGACAGCGGGAACGGCTCCTCGCCCGAAGCCAGCGCGCAGGACAGCCCGGACACGCCCCCGGAAGCTGGAGAACCTGCCGAGAGCGGCTTCATGGCGACGCAGGCTCAGCCGGCGTCCCCCAACATGTGGGACCCGGCGACCGTCGAGCAGGGCATGCGCCAGCTTGAACTGGGCACCCGCGGCGCGGCCGGAGAGGTCGGCAATCCGTAAGTAACACAATTCACGCCGCCGGCTATCGTCGGCGGCGCCTGAACGATTTCTGCAAGCCGATCCCGCTCCAGGCATCGCGTATCGCTTGCTGATCTGCCTTGGGTCGAGCTTCGTTCACCAGCGACGCTGGTGCATGCACGATGGGGTGCGGAGGCTAGCGCAGTCATCGAGTTGAGAGATGTTTCGACGGCTGCGTCTTCGGTAGCTCAGAACACGCGCGGCATGAGCGAAGTCGCCAGAGATAGACCCTGAAGACGACATCTCTCCTGCAAGGATACATCATGATCAATCGGCCAATATCGGCAGCTTGTGCTGCCGTTCTCATCGCCTCCTCGGCCACAGCCCAGACGGATCAGGAAACCTCCGGCGATCCGCAGTTCGACTGGGGGGAACGTGCGACGTCGTATCCGCCGGCCTTCGATGCCCAATTCCGGGCACCAGTCGTCGTGACAAAGGCCGAGTTGGATGTCGAGACCATCGTGGACGGCCTTGTTCATCCATGGGCAATCAAGAACCTGCCCGGAGATGCCGGTTACCTTGTGACCGAGCGGACAGGAACCCTGCGTCACGTCACCTCCGATGGCGTCCTGTCCGAGCCCATCGGCGGCACGCCTGAGGTCCGTGACGAACGGCAGGGCGGCTTGCTTGACGTGGAGACGGGGCCGAACTTCGCCGAAGACCGGATGATCTATCTCTCCTATGCGAAACCCACCGGCACCAATGCCGAGGGCAAAGCGATGTCGGCGACCGCCGTCGGCCGCGGGCGTCTTTCTGAGGATTTCTCGATGCTAGAGGGGTTCGAGGACATCTGGGTGCAGGATCCTTCCGCCCCCGAACCCGTGCATTACGGCAGTCGTATCGCCTTCGATGACCAGAACCATGTCTACATTACCACGGGAGAGCGCTTCACCTTCGAGAACCGGCCGCGCGCGCAGCAGCTTGGCGCGACCTGGGGCAAGACCATCCGGATCCATCCCGATGGCTCAATCCCCGAGGACAACCCGTTCGTCGGCGATCCCGAGGCCGAGGATGCGATCTGGTCCTATGGGCATCGCAACATCGAAGGTGCGCAGGTCGTCGACGGTCAGCTTGTCGTGCTTGAAATGGGCCCTCAGGGGGGCGACGAGCTGAACCTGATCGAGCCCGGGCTGAACTACGGCTGGCCGCTGGTATCCTACGGCCGTCGCTACGACCGCTTCGGCGGTGCTCCCATCGGGACGGGAATGGCGCAGATGGAGGGCACCGTTCAGCCGCTCTACTTCTGGGACCCGGTGATCGCGCCCAATGACTTCGTGGTCTATGACGGTGACATGTTCCCGGAATGGCAGGGGGACTTCCTGATCTCGGCCCTTGTCGCCGGCGGTCTCGTGCGCCTGTCCCTCGGAGAGGATGGCCTGGTCGAGGCCGAGGAGCGGGTCTTGCCAGACCTGAAGCGCACGCGCGATGTGGAAGTCGACGACGACGGCTCGCTCCTCGTGATCACCGATCAGGAAGACGGCCGCCTTCTGCGGATTAAGAAGCCTTGATCCGGCTGGCTCCGGGTGCCGAGAACGTCCACGACCTGTCGACCCTTCTCGTCGGTATGGCAGAAGGTCTCAAAACAGCCCTCCCCAGTGATTGCAAGGAACTTCTCCGGAAAAGGCACTGTTTGTTGGCATGACGGACAGGTTCGAAGGCTATGCTTTCTGACATTGAGCCGCTGCACATCTTGCAGTTCGAACTGACCCGGCTGGCGAACGGCTTCGTGGCGCTGCTGGTTTTTCTAGGGATGTCGGCTACGAACGTCACAGGGCTGGATGGACCCTAAACCGCGTGCAGTTGTCTTCTCATGGACCTCAGCCATCGCGGTGATTGTGACCCTTTCCGTACAGGTTCTGGTCAGCGTTGCCATCATCGCCTGGTTTCGCCGCAGTCCGGCAGGGCAGGGGACATGGACCCGCGTCATCGCCCCCGCCCTGTCGATCCTGGGTCTCGGCACTGCGCTGGCGCTGGTCATCCTGAACCTTCCGCTCCTGGCTGGCACGGACAGCCCAACTACCTGGAGCTTCCCGTGGCTGGTTCTGGTCGTGAGCGTGATCGGTGCCACCTACGCGGTCTATCTGCGCACGCGGCGCCCCCGCGTCTGACGGACGACATCGACTGCGACGTGGTCGTGATCGGAGGCGGCTTCTCGGGCATCAATACCGGGCTGGAACTTGCCGAGGCGGGTATCACAAACATCGTGGTGCTTGAGGCGCGTCACCTTGGCTATGGCGGCACCGGTCGGAACGGCGGCCAAGTCATGGCAGGTATCGGCCATGACGTTGATGTCATCAAGAAGCATGTCGGCCCTCAAGGTCTGGAGACCTTGTTCAAGATCGCGAACATGGGTGCGGGGATCATCTGAGAACGGCGGTGAGAAACTAGGCCACGGAAGCGGCGGCATGGAGCTGCTGCGGGCGGCGTAAAAGTCGTCCACCCTTTCCCTTTCTGCGGCAGCAGGGAGGGCGCGAGGATTTTC
>NZ_JAOTBE010000101.1 GCF_026162645.1 Paracoccus rhizosphaerae | reverse complement strand
GAAAGGGGAAAGCTTGGCCATCTGCGCGTCGGTCAGCCAGAAAAGGTCGCTCATGTCACCGCTCCGTTTTCCGAGCCGTGAATCACGCAGCACATCGAAAATCAATGCATCCTGACCCTAACAGACCCCCGGCTGTCGTCTGCAGGCAGATTAATCGCCGAGCCCAGGAGAGCTGTGGGTACCCAAGCCAATAAGGTTGCACCGTTTTTGCGGAGCCTGCTGGCAGGACGGTCGGCGTGGCTAGACCGGCGCCATGTCACGTGCTGAGAAGGGAGAGCGCGAGGGGTTGTTCAGACGATTTTGCCAATCTGTCCAGTTGCACCGGGCAGCGGCGGCAGAGGATGTGCCTGCTGTAAGCAGAGTGATTCCCGAAAAGCCGGGGCTGGCTCACGGTTTGCTGACGTTGGTGTCCTGCAACCCTGTTTGTATAAGGATTGTATCCGCGTGCGAAGTGATCAGGTACCTGGTCAGACGCGGCACGGATTGCGAAGGCGCAGTTCATCGGGTAGCGTTTGGGTCAAAGCGCGTCGGGAAGGGCATCAAACCCGGTGGTTTGGCCGGACTTCAAATCCGGTTGGGGCAGCGAGCCTGTCCCGGGTGGGTTCGACTCCCATTCCCTTCCGCCAATCCGTCAGCACTCATTCAGCGGCTCGGGCTGCCCTGCCAAATCAAGGCCGCGCGCCGTGGGAGGCTGCCAGGTCGGCGATACTGGAACCGCGCCCTGCGTATTTGTGCCAAGCTGCGAGCCGCCGGTGCCGCCACTCCAGCCGGTGGTGCCGGTATTTTCGGGCGCAGTCGAATCGTCCGAGGGTTTCGGAGCGTCGGCGGGTTGCGCCGTCGTCGCCGGTTCGGGGCATTCCGGCGCGGCGCTGGTGTCGCTCTGCTGTGCCGAAACGGGCCCGGCGAGGACCAGCAGCAGTGCCGGGACGAACAGGGTGCAGGCTGGGCGGATCATCATGACCTCGGGCGAATGTTGCCATGTCGAACGCTAAAGCGGCAGAGTCCGTTCCCCACGAGGGCCCCATCCGGCAGGGCCTCCGCCAGAGGCTCGCCCCCACTGTTGATCGCTTCTGACCGGTAGAAGGGTGCAGCGCGGCGTGTTTTGAAAAGCACGTCGCACCCCTTCCGGTTAGTTCCTGGATATGGCGGTGGGTTGACGGAGCTGGCAGGCGTCATGTCTCGTCCCATGTCGTTCCGATCTGCGAGTCCGGAGTCATGCGGTCGGGCAAGTACTGAGGATCCGCTTGCCCAATAGGCAACTGCATTCCAAGGCGCCGCCACTGTAGCCTCCGAGGCGGTCGCGGCGGCGGGATGCACCTTCATCCAAACTTCCCAATCGCATGGTCTATAAATTCCATTCAAAACGCCCGTCGTGATCTTGTGGATGCGACCAGAGATGCGAACGGGTGCGGGCGCGACTTGACCCGGCGAGCGGAGACATCCGCCATCTTTGCCGGCCGAGTCAGGCGGGAAGCAGCGGCGATGATGGCTTGAGCCCGTCGGGGACCTTCGCCCAACCGATGTCCCTGCCAGCGCGTTCCTTCGTGTCCGAGCCAATGATGCCGAGCGGGGCCGCGGGAGGCAGCCCAGAAGACCTTTGCCTGCCCTGCCTGTGCGCTTGCCGTTCACCAACGGCCTAATGCAAAAACCGGTCTTCGAGCAGTTTTGTGCCCAGCCGCGACTAAAAGCTTCTCACACTCTACATCATATTGTAGACAATCTACATCATGGACGGCTTGGGGGGTTTCCGATGTCCAGTACGATCAGACGGGAGACGATGGGCGCTCAGTTGGGCAGCCTGCTGCGCCGTGCGATCCTGTCTGGTGAGTTTGTGCCGGGAATGGCTGTAACCGAAACGGCGCTGGCCGTCCGTTTCGGCGTCAGCCGCGGCCCGATGCGTGAAGCGATGCGGCACTTGATGGACGAGGGCCTGCTTGTGACCGTCCCCTACACCGGCACGCGGGTGCTGCAGCTGACCTCCGCGGATATCGAAGACATCTACTCCATGCGGATCTGCCTTGAGATTTTCGCCTTCGAGCAGATCTGGGATCGGCGGGACGATACCTTTCGTCAGGCGCTGACGGCACGGCATCAGGCGCTGCTCGAGGCGATCGACGCCGGCGACGACATCCGGTCGATCGACGCCGAGCTTGATCTGCACGGCCTTGCCTACGAGACCTGCGGCAACGGCATCCTGCTGTCGACCTGGAGCGGCATCCGCGCCCGCCTCCAGCTCTATTGGGCCGCGCATCACCGCGCCCATGGGATCGCGGGACCGAAACGGGAAAGCCACGACGCCTATGTCCGCCTCGCGCTTGGGGACTGCTGCGCGCGGATGAAAGGCGAGATCCACGACCACATGCGTCGCGGGCTTGATAAAACCATGGCCTTCGTCGCCCTAATCGAGGCGGAGAAGGCCACGTCCAACAGGAGCAAGACATGAAAAGACGTTCTCTCATTCTCGCCACCGTGGCGGCACTTGCGACTGCGCCGATGGCTCATGCGCAATCCGGCGGCACCATGGCGCAGGTCAAGGAATCCGGCGAGCTGCGCATCGGCGTGGCTTCTGCCGAGCCGTGGTTCTACAAGGACCCGATGTCCGAGGAATGGACCGGCGTCGGGGTGGCCATGGGCAAGCGCATGGCTGACGAGCTGGGTGTCGAAATGGTCCCTGTCGAGACATCCTGGGCCAATGCCGTGGCCGGGCTGCAGGCCAACCAGTTCGACATCATGTTCGTGCTGGATCCCACCGAAGAGCGCAAAAACGCCCTGGCATTTCCGGGAAACCCGCTGTTCTATTATGCGATGGGCGCGCTGGTGAAAGAGGGCTCGGAGGCGACGAACTGGGACGATCTCGACACGCCCGAGACGCGCGTCGGCGTCACGCTTGGCACCTCGCTCGACCGCAACATCACCGAGATGATGGACGAGGCGCAGATCAACCGGTTCTCGACCAATGACGAGGCCATCGCCGCCTTCGCCGCTGGCCGCGTCGATGCGGTCGTGCAGTTCCACCCGGCGCTGGTCGTGCAGTACGCGCGACTGAAGATGGGCGAGGTGCTGCTGCCCGAGCCGGTGAACCCGGTCGCCACCTCGGCTGGCATGCGCCAGGAGGACAGCACCGAATTCCTCAATTGGGTGAACGCCACCTTTGCCGATCTCTATGCCGCCGGCATACCGGACGAACTGTTCGACGAATACCTGGCGAGCAAGGGTATCGATGCGACCGGTATCCCCGGCCTGATCAAGGAAGACTGGTAAGGCCTTGCGCGGACCGGCCCCCGGCCGGCAGGTCCGCGCCCATTTCGAACTAACGAGAGCCGCCACATGGACTATGCCTGGGACTTCGGCCCGGTGCTGGGGCGTTTCGACATGCTCGCACTGGGGCTGCTCAACACTGTCAAGATCGCCGCCGTCTCGATCGTGCTGGGCGTTCTCGTGGGGCTTGTCCTCGCGATGATGCGCCTGTCGTCGCGCAGGTGGCTGAACGTCCCCGCGCTTGTCTTCATCGAGTTCTATCGCAACACGCCGCCCATCGTTCACTTCTTCTGGTTCTTCTACGCCCTGCCGGTGATGCTGGCCATCAGCCTGAACCCTTATGTCGCGGCCGTGCTGGCGCTGTCGACGCAGTCCGGCGCCTTCTACGCCGAGGTGTTCCGCGGCGGCATCGTCTCGATCGAGCGTGGCCAGTGGGAAGGCGGCCGGGCGCTTGGCATGACCCATTCCGCGCTGATGCGCCGGATCATCATCCCCCAGGCCATCGCCCGCATGGTGCCGCCATTCATCGAGCGCAGCTTCGAGCTGCTGAAGACCACCGCCCTGGCCTCGACGCTCGCCTACGCGGACCTGCTTTATCAGGCGATGATGGTGAACGCCGAAACCTTCCGCCCGCTTGAGGTCTATACGACCATCGCGTTGATGTACCTCGTGCTGCTGGTCACCGCCAGCCAGCTTGCCCGCCTGGCCGAAAACCGGCTGACGGCCTATCAGTGAAGGCGACGCGATGAACTACGTCCCCGACTTCAGCATCGTCACCGATAACTGGATCGTCCTGATGCGCGGGCTTTGGGTCACCATCCAGATCTGGATCCCGTCGATCGTCATCGGGCTGGCGGGTGGCTTCCTGCTGGCGCAGGCGCGGCTTGCCCGCAGCAAGGTGATCCGTGGCACCAGTCTTGTCTATGTCGAGCTGTTTCGCGACACGCCGGTCCTGATCCAGCTGATCTGGTTCTTCTACGCCTTTCCCATCCTCATCGGCGTACAGCTCAGCCCCTATGCGGCGGCGCTGCTAGGGTTGACGCTGAATACGTCCGCCTACGCCTCGGAGATCTTCCGCGGCGGCATCAGGTCTATCCATCGCGGTCAGATGGAGGGGGCCCTGGCGATCGGCATGACGCGGGCGCAGGCCATGCGCCGGGTGATCCTGCCGCAGGTGGTCAAGCGCATGCTGCCGGCCTTCACCAACCGGACGATCGAGGTGGCGAAGATGTCGTCGCTGGCCTCGGTCATCTCGGTGCACGAACTGATGTATCAGGGCCGCCTGCTCTCTTCGACCTACTACCGGCCCTTCGAGATCCTGACGGCCGTCGCCTTCATCTACTTCGTCCTCATCTACCCCGGCACCTTCCTTGCCGGGCGTCTTGAAAAGCACCTGGCGCGGTCCAACTGACGCGGAAAGGAACCTAAATGGCTGGGAAACCCATTCTGGAAACGAAGGCCCTGCACAAGCGGTTCGGCGATCACCACGTCCTCAGGGGCATCGACTTCACCGTCGAGCCCGGCGAGCGTGTGGCGATCATCGGCGGCTCGGGCTCGGGCAAGTCGACCTTCCTGCGCTGTCTGAACTTCATGGAGACGCTGAGCGAGGGCGAAGTCTGGCTTGATGGCACCCGCATCGGCGTCGAGAGGAAGGGCACCGTCACCTATCCCGAAAAGCAGCTTTGCCAAGTGCGCGAGCGGCTTGGCATGGTGTTCCAGCAATTCAACCTCTTTCCGCACATGAGCGTCCTCGACAACGTGATGGAAGGGCTGGTGACGGTGAAGCGCATGTCCCGGCCCGAGGCACGCCGCGTGGCCGAGGCGGAACTGGCCAAGGTCGGCCTTTCGGAAAAGCACGACGCCTGGCCCGGGCGCCTGTCCGGCGGTCAGCAGCAGCGCGTCGCCATCGCCCGGGCGCTGTCGATGCAGCCCGAGATCCTGCTGTTCGACGAACCGACATCCTCGCTCGATCCCGAACTGGTGGGCGAGGTGCTGCGCGTCATCAAGCAGCTGGCCGAAGAGGGACGCACGATGCTTCTTGTGACCCACGAGCTGGGCTTCGCCTATCACTTCGCCACGAAGGTGATCTTCCTGGCCCATGGCGTCTTCCACGAGGTCGGCACGCCCGACGAGGTTCTGAAGAACCCCAGGCAGGCGCGAACGCAGGACTTCCTGCGCCGCTTCGGCGAATTCGCATTCTGAACAATCCTGACATCAAGGTAAGACCATGACACCCCTCAGCAGCTCATCATCGCAGAGCTATGTGAAAGATCCGCGCAACGACGGCGTGGAAATCTATGTGAACGGCGAATTCTTCAGCCGGGACGAGGCCAAGGTCTCGATCTTCGACGCGGGCTTCGTGCTTGGCGACGGGGTCTGGGAAGGCATCCGCCTGATCAACGGCAAGCTTCTGGCCATCGACGAACATATCGACCGGCTCTTCGAAGGCGCGCGATCCATTCAGTTGGACATCGGCCATGACAAGGCCGGACTGATCGAGGAGATCTGGAAGGTCTTGCGCCACAACAAGATGGAGGACGGCGTCCACATCCGCATGATGATCTCTCGCGGGCGCAAGTCCACGCCGAACCAGGACCCGCGCTTCATCATCGGCGGTGCCACCATAGTCATCGTGGCCGAATGGAAGCAGCCGAATCCCGACTTGAAGACACGTGGCCTCAAGCTGATGACCTCGACCATCCGCTGCTCGACACCCGACGTCTTCGACCTGCGTCTGAATTCGCACAGCCGCCTGAACTTCATCCAGGCACTGATCCAGGCGATCAACATGGGCGCGGACGAGGCGCTGATGCTCGACGACCGCGGGTTCGTCGCCTCGTGCAATTCGACGAACTTCTTCATCATCCGCGGTGAGGAACTCTGGACCTCGGACGGCCTGACCTGCTTCAATGGCATCACGCGCAAGAAAGCCATCAAGGTCTGGACGGAAGCAGGACTTACCGTGCGGGAAGCCCCCTTCACCCTGTCTGAGGTCTACTCGGCCGACGAGGCCTTCGTGACCGGGACGCTTGGCGGGATCACTCCGGTTGCGATGATCGACGGCCGGCCCATCGGCTCGGGCAGGCCCGGACCTCAGACCGCCAGGATGAACGACCTCTACCAAGCCTACATCCAGGCCTGACCAATGGCCGCGCGCTTTCGCCCGCTTCGCAGGCGATCGGCTCTGCGCCGGCTTTTTCGCCCTTCCGTTTGGGAACGCTGATCCGACGCAACGAAATCGCGTATACCGCGCTTGCGACCATTGTCGGTGTCCTTTCGGGGCTGGCGGTGGTCGCGATGCAGGAACTCATCCACCTGATGGGCTTCTGGATCTTCGGAACGACGACCGAGGTCAGCGGCGCGGACCAGATCAACCCGCTGCGCGCATTCGGGGGCCGCTTTCCGGCGGCGTCCTGGCGGGGCTGAGCTATCTGGTCGGACGGCGCTGGTTCCGCCGGCTGGCCGACCCGATCGAGGCGAATGCCGTGGGCGGCGGCAGGATCGCCGGGCTAGGCAGCCTCTACATCACGGCGCAGACGATCCTCTTCAGCGGCTTCGGCGGCTCGGTCGGGATAGAGGCCGCTTATACGCAGGCCGCATCGAGTGGGGCGTCCTGGCTTGGGCAGCGACTGCGCCGCGAGGATCTGCGCCAGCTGGTCGCCCCCGGAGCCGGTGGCGCGATCGCCGTGACAGTCGATGCGCAGTTGGCGGGCGCGTTCTATGCCTTCGAACTGGCGTTGGCGACCTATACCGTGGCATCGCTTCTGCCGGTGCTGGCGGCCTCGATGGCGGCCATCGCGGTTGCCCGACTGATCAGCGACGGCCATGGGCCAAGCCTCTACTTCGCGGGCCATATCCCGATGGAGGGTTATCTTCCCGTCGCCCTGCTGGCGGTACTCGCCGCCGTCGGCATTGCCATCATGCGCTCGGTCACGTTGATGGAGCAACTCTTCGGCCAGAGCGCGATCCCCGGCTGGATGCAACCCATGATCGGCGACCTCGCGGTGGGAATTCTTGCACTGATCTCGCCGCAGGTCCTTTCTTCGGGTCATGGGGCGATGAACGTCGTGCTTGGGACCAACATGACGGTCTTGCCTTGCTGACGATTTTTGGCCTGAAGATGATCGCGTCGTTCATCTCGCTCGCTCGGGTTTCCGTGGCGGACTGTTCTTCGCGTCGCTTCCGCTCGGCGCGTGCCTCGGCAAGGCCTGGACCTGTCCCGGTTCCGTTCCGGTCTCGTGCTCATGTTAGGCGGCCTTGTTTTCGAAGGCCACGGGTGATTTCCAGCCCGATGCAGAGTGTCGGCGCCGCGGGTTGTAGAAGCCGTTGA
>NZ_JAOTBE010000100.1 GCF_026162645.1 Paracoccus rhizosphaerae | reverse complement strand
CCAGGGAAGCTTGGATCATCGGGGTGCTGCACATGCGTGATGCACAGCATCGTCGTCATGCGGACGGACTCGTTGTTGAGAACTGATTTCGTACGCTTGGTGAGGGCGGTGTAGTTCACGCCGAACTTGAGACCTTCCACGAAATCGCACCTAGATGCCGCCATGGAGGTGATATGCGCGTAAACGACAGGGCGCCCAGCGCTGTCCCTTCCAACGCTGTCAAATTTGACCAGATCGCCATGCTCGTCATCAACCACGGGAATGCCGGCTGCCCTGAGAGCATGCCGGTCAGTGAATATCCCGGGAACGCCGTCAAAGACTCCGTTGCGCAATTCGCCAAGAACCTGATCGTCAGTCGCGCCTGTGAGGTCACTGGCCAGCTCGATGATCGGAATCGCGACGCGCGTGGTCGCCTGCCATCGACACCCGGATCGGTCCATCTCCCGAATGTCCTGCCGTGCCATCGCTTTCTCCTTTCCCGAGAAGGGCCACCTCCGCGCGGCGGCACCAGGCAGGCAAGCGGGGAGCTGTTGTCCTTTGATGCATGCTCGGTGGGCACAGATGGGATCCATACCAGCGGGACGCGAGAGCGTTCTCTGGGAACTTTGGCGCGCAGGATCTCAGCTTCCAGCGCCTTGCGGCCGAGATGCCATTCAAGTTCGCGGATGCGACCTTCCAACTGCCGCATGACCTTGTTGCTGGTGACGTCATCATCCTGGGCCACGGCAACACTCCGGCGCAAGTCGCCGTGAGATCACATCCAGAAAGCATCTTTCCGTAGCCCCGTCGTGTCGTGGGGAAAGATGCTTTCACCAAGACGTGGTTATGATCATCGACCACGGCCGCAACGTGGACGTCCTTACGGGTGTCGACCCCGCCAGCGACGGTGCTGGTCTTCGATGACTTGGTATTCATTATAATCCAGTTCTCCTGCGATCGCTGCATTGAACGACGCCCAGCTCGTTGCGGGACAGGACAATCATGAGATCCCGCGAAAAGCAGGATCACGCCCGTTTCGGGTCACACGCAAAACCGGCGAGCCAAAGCCTCACCGAAAGGCGCTTCCAAGCGGCCGATAGGTCTAGAGAAAGACAAGTCACGATCGGAATGCGGGTCAAGCCGCACCGAGCCAACCTGCGGCGCCAGCATAACAGACGGTCGATCGGTGTTTGGGTCAGACGGGCCAACGAACTGCCAATCATCGTATGACTGTCCGTATTCATACTCCCGGGCGCGCCGGAGCGGTAAATGGCCTCGTTCAGTGCATCAACACAAAAGCCGGCCTCCATCGTCTTTGAGATGCGCCACGGAAGCGCCTTGCGGGTGAACCAGTCCATGATGCCGACAAAGACCGGAAGCTGCGCCGCATCGGCAGGTTGGTGATGTCGGCGCACCAGACCTGACCGGGGCGGTCCACGCGCGGCCCACCCAGCAGACGCCTGTGGATGAGTGGCGAACCAAAGCGCTGAGCTGCAAATACGTGCATCAAAGCGATGGCCCGAATGTTGGCTCGGCAGGAAGCACCTTTCAACGAGGCGGAAAGTGCGGCCTCTATGAGTCAACTCGAAGCGCGCAAGCTGAATGTCGTGGCGTCGGCCGCGGTATCGGATCATC
The DNA here is from genome assembly GCF_026162645.1 of Paracoccus rhizosphaerae. Taxonomy (GTDB): domain Bacteria; phylum Pseudomonadota; class Alphaproteobacteria; order Rhodobacterales; family Rhodobacteraceae; genus Paracoccus; species Paracoccus rhizosphaerae. Next base: position 6,025 of record NZ_JAOTBE010000100.1, on the reverse strand, counting down.
GCCGTGGCTGGCGCTTCACCAGTTCTCACTGTGGGAGCCTTGATCTCCTCCGGGTTGAGTACGTGACGCTCCCAAGACTGGCCGGTGACGACTCAACCTTCCCCCACACGCCCGATGTCCTGCGCCACGCGCCTATCAACATCCGCTTGAAGGCATGGCGTGGGCTTCTCGGACAGATGCGAAACGCCTCGCCATTTGTGTCGAGGCGCTGGATGGGCAGCGATTGCAGAGGAAGCGCGGCACTATCTTCAGGCTTCTTGGTTCAAGCACCATGGCGAGCGAACCTACGCGACGACTGGGACGTGTCGCCACAAAGTCCAGCGACCCACGCTGGTTCGGCATCAGTGCGAGGGACACCGGTGTTCTGCTGCCTCGGGCACGTTCGCGACCGCGCCTGCCTCTACGACAGTGTCGTCGGGAGAACAGTCCCCGGACTGTTCTCCGATCCTCCTCCATCTTCGCGGTAAAACCGACACAGTCTCGCCGGGTTCATCAGCGCGCCCTTGCGGTCCAGCAACAGCATGGCGCCGGCACACCTCCGCCGTGGTCATGGTCCGCATGCCGGTGATCCAGGTCAGATCACCTTCTGGGACGGGGATCGGGACCCACCGGTACTGCCCCAGGCTGGTCACGGTCGGCACCACGTTCGGCGCCGTCTTCCAGTGCGGCACATCAATCGGGGTGAAGCGGCCGGTGTGGTGAACCGAGGGGCGGATGCGATAGCACCAGGTTCGTTCGTTCTGGCCGCGCGGTGCGGTGCCCGACAGCTGTTCGGCGTAGAGGCCATAGTTGCACTTCTGCGGGCTGTTCTGGCCCTGCGGCAGCGCGCCCGGCAGCGCCTCGGTGTCGAAGTCGTTGCCGAAGCCGGGCATGTAGCCGTCGTGCGTGCCGATGGCTCCGCTGGCGCGGATCATGCCTTCGGCAAGCTGCCAGGCGGTTCGAGCGCCTCTCTCATTCGTTGCGTTTGCAGTAAACGTACTGCCGCCGCGATGCTGTCAAGCCGGGCATTGCTGGTAAGGCAGGGCCGTGCCTGCACCCGAAAGGAGCACCGCATACCATTGCATTTTTCCGAATTTCTGCCCTATCAGCTCGGAGTGGCCGCCACGAAGATCAGCCGCAGGTTTGCAGCGCTCTACCGGGCCGAGGCCGGACTTACGATCCCTGAATGGCGGGGCCTGACGCATCTGGACCATTCGGGGCCGGCCAGCGTGTGCGACATCACGGCGCGGGTCCACCTGGACAAGGGCATAGTCAGCCGCGCTGCAACCCGGCTGGAGCAAGGAGGCATCGTCAGCATCTCTGACCACGAGACCGACCGCCGCGCGGTGGTCCTTTACCTCACCGATAAGAGCCGCGCCCTGATGCAGAGGCTCCGCCGCATCGCCGACGCTTCCCAAGCCCAGCTGCTGCAAGACCTGCAAGACGACGCCAGTCTCCTCCAGCAGGCGCTGAAGCGCATCATTAAGGAGCCGTCAGCCTGACACCGCCAACCTGATTGGGCGCCTCGGCCGGTTTCGCGGCCGGCGCTGCCGTAACCCCCTGCCCTCATTTCCGGGATCGGCCACCCATCGTCCAGCGGCGATTGACCGCTTGCGCGATTCCTCGCGCTGGAAAAATGCACGTTGCGCATCTATTAACCATTTGTCGGTCTCCACCCGGCGCGTGACACCTTGTACCGATTGTGAGAGTTGATCATGTCGAACCGCCTCGACTTCCTCGATTGCGCCAAAGGCATCTCGATCACGCTGGTCGTGATCTTTCATGCGACAATGGCGCTGCAGAAGCATGACCTTGCGGATGCGCATTACTGGCTGCTGAACAACTTCATGTCACCCATCAGGATGCCGGTGTTCTTCTTCATCTCGGGCTTCCTGCTGCGGCGTACGGCGAAGGATCCGAACCCCGACGCCTTCCTGCGCAAGGTCGTGAACGTCGCCTATTTGTTCGCGCTGTGGTCGATCCTGCACCTGACCTGGAGGACGCTGTCGCCGCTGGCGTCCGCCCCCGCGCCGGATCGGTGGATCATGTTCCTTGTCAGCCCCAGCAGCGTGCTGTGGTTCATCTGGGCGCTGGCCATCTATTTCTGCGTCGCCCGCGCCGGCCGGGTCCTGCCACGGAAGGCGATCTTCTCCGCGGCCCTGTTCCTGTCGCTTTGCACCTATCTGGGCGTGTTCAGCTTCGACAACTATGCCCATGCGAATGTGCTGACATACCTGCCATTCTTCCTTTTCGGGACGTGGTATTCTGAACCCCTGGTCAATTCCCCTCTGCTGCGCCACCCGCTGGCGTTTCCGCTGTCCCTGGCGGTGTTCGCGGTTGGGTTCGCCCTCCTCTACAAGGGCAGCTTTCCGGTGCTGCTGGAAAGCGCGTCCGGCTTCCTTCTGGCGATGCTGGGCGTGGTGGTCGGCCTGTCGACCGCCATCTTCCTATGCGGATTCGGCACGATCTGCGCCATACCGGTCTTTCTGGGCCGCAATACGCTTGGCATCTATGTCGCACATTCGCCGATCGTGGCGACGCTCGCCGCAGGCGCGGCCGCGGCTGGGCCTCGGACGATGGTGACGCAGCTGGGCGTCCCGCTGGTGGCGGTCGCCGCGATCCTGCTGTCACTGGGCCTCAAGCTTCTGCTCGAGAAGGCGGGGTTCCGGTGGCTCTACAGGTTTCCCGTCCCGCTGACGCCAAGACCGGCGAAGGCCTTGTCCTGAGCGGCTGTCCGGTTCTGACAACGGGCCTCTAATCCGGCCAGGATCAGGACCAGCAGACCCCTGGTGGCGTGCCTGAAGACAGGAGTGTCCATGCCGACTGCAGCAGCACGTTTCCCGTCGCCGATATCGGTGCCTCGGCCCGCGGTATCCCTGCGATGGAGAGCCTGTTCAGGGGCATGCCCGACCCGAACGGCTGCCCGCAAAGCTTGTCGGAACTGCCGAGAAGCTTACAGGAGACAGACACCCGATGGCTGTATGTGCCGGTGCGCCAGATGCACGCTTTGTGCTATAGCAGCCGGGAAACCGCTTCCCGCAGCTCCGGGTGCATGATCCAGCGCCCGGGGTCGTCCGGCGTCGGGAGCCAAGCTGCGATCGCTATGGTGGGAACGTCCTCGCCCACGCGAACTCGAAATGCAGGGATCTCGGCGTGCATCTGTTCAGCCAACTCCCGGCATGCTTTTCCATATGCGCCAGCTTGGGCAAGCTGCAGCGTACGCTCACTCCCGCGTCGCCAGCAGCTGCATGCGCCTGCATCCGCTGGACATTGCTGTGCTAATTTGCTGTGGCCTGAGACGATTCTCACGCGCTTTGGGTTCAGCCAACGGCTGTGATCTTGGCCATGCCGAGTGCGTTGTATCCGTTCATGATGGCGATGCGGATCTGGATGTCTGCAGTCTGTCGATCCAGGTCGCGTGAGGCGATGCGTTCGCCGAAGGCCTTGAGGCAATTCATCCGCGCCTCGACCCGACTTCGGACGTGGTAGCCGACCGAACGCTTCCAGTTGGCTCGTCCCAGGTGTCGTGTCTGGTGCAGGATGTCGTTGCGGACGCGTGCGGCCGGGCAATCCTCTTTCCAAGGGCGACCGTTCCGGCGGATGGGGATGCGCGCTTTGGCCCCTCGATCAACGATCGCACCATGGCATCGTCTGGTGTCATAGGTGCCGTCGGCCGTGACCGAGCCGATTTCTTCATCCTCGGGGACCTGCGCAAGCAGGTCTGGCAGCAGCGGGCTGTCGCCTTGTCGGCTCGACGTGAATTCGACGGCCCGGACGTCGCCAGTCTGAGCATCCATGCCGATATGGACTTTGCGCCGCGCGCCATGGTCGCTCGAACCAGTGGCGCAACCAGGCGTGCCCTGCGTCGAGACGCACCATGCTTGCGCGCCTGCCACTCGCCATCGCCACGGAACTTGATATCGCCTCGCCATGGTCACTCGGCCAGTGGCGTTCCCATGGCTCGATGTCGATCAGCAGGGTCACGGGACCGTCCGGGCGGCGGCAGGTGATCTGCACCGCAAGCCGTGCCTGAAGTCGGCAGAGCATGGAATAGTCCGGAACCGGCAAGACCAATCCCGCCACCTCGATCAGGCTGGCGACCAGCCGACCGTTTGCCGCAGCGGCAGGCTGAACAGCACCTTCAGCGTCAGGCAGGTGTGGATCGCGCTCTTGGAGAAGGTCTTCGGATGACCACGCTTGCCGGTCTTCGTGGCATGCCAAGCCATCGTCGGGTCGAACCAGATCGACAGCGAACCGCGGCGGTGCAGGGCGGCGTTATAGTCAGGCCAGTTCGTCGTGCGGTCGCGGGGAGAAGAAGCCTCAAGCATGTCCCGAAGCTAACATTCAGGCTTCACAACGTGGATCCACCTCATCGATAAGTGCAACAACGCTGTTCGACCATCCGCCATTCACGGTCGATCAGCTCCAGATCAACCAGTCGGGCAGCCTTGACCGAAAGGCAGGGAACCGTTTCTGAACCTGTCAGTGTCGGTCTTCGGGGGTGCAGTTGCATTCGAATCATGTCCGTCTTCCTGGTGCGGACAGCATCGCCTACACCGATGACGGCGGAGTTCCCGGGCAGGTCAGGGCTCTCCGGGCCCCGACTTGACCCTCTTGCTCTTTGCCATTCATGCCCCTTTTCCTTGCCTTCCCAGAGGGGTCTTGAGCTACTGAAAAATGAGGGACGGGCGCAATTCGTTGCAGCAATTGGCGGCGGAGGAGACGACGAAAGATGGGTAAAAATAAAGGCTCCGCCCCTCATTTACTAGGCCCTCCCCCCTGCTTATGTTGGGTTCGTGGGTATTGTCCCACCTCACTCCCTCAATGATGCCGGACCCGAGGTGCTTCTCGATGCCTTGGCGGGAGGGCGGCGCGTGCGTCTTCAGAAACTGCGCCGTGAACGGCGGGCCGTGGGCCTGGTCGCTGGCCAGAGACCGGAGGCCGCAATCCATTCTCCGGCCGAGATCATCACAGCATGGCGGACGACCGCCACAAGGTCTCGATGCCCGCCGGTTTTAACCGCAGGAAGCAGAAGCCGTCCTCGGCGTTGTGAGACGCAGTCCGCTCGACCGGTCCGGCAAGCACTTCAGTCGAACTATAAGCGGCCTACAGGGTCATGAACGGCGCAATTAGCGGGCCGTTTATTCAGCAGTGTCGGAGCCTTCGGCGACAACCTTCGGCTTGCGGCCCCTCTTCACCTTTGGGGCGCCCTCCACTCCACCGGCAGCAGCCGGCGCCTTGCGAGCTCGCGGGGCCTTCGGCGCTTCCGTGCCCTCTTCGGCTACGGCTTTGGACTTGCGCCCCTTGTTGTCCGTGGGGCATCATCTGATCCCTCGGCTGCCGCATCGGCTGCGGCTTTTGGCGGGCGGCCCCGCCTCGCCTTTGGAGCCTCCGCTGCCTCTTCCGCGACGTCCTTTGGCTTGCGCCCCCGGCGGACGGCGGCTTTTCCCGCCGGGGCGGAGGATTGTGCCTCTTCCTCTGCAGCAATTTCCTGCTCGGCCTGCGACCAGTGCTGGGCATCCTGACCCTCGGGACGGCCCGCCTGCTCCCACAGCGCGTGCGCCCGGTCTCGAACCCTTTGCGTGCGTTCCTCATTCATGGTTAAATTCTCCTTCTGTCATGCCGGACATGTGGCACCTGTCAACGCGATCAGCGGAGTCGCCACCGTCTGAACATTGGAACCTCACCCTGGCAGAAACAAGAGATGCAGCCAACTGCCTCTGTAGCACGCCGATCGAGGAGCATGAAGCGGAGGCAAGGTCGCTGTTCGACGCGCTCGGCGGAGTGCCCATGTCCCCGCGCTTTCGGTACTGCTTGAAACTTCGCTCCTGAACGTGCCCAAGCGCAACAGCCAGATTTTCCCACCAACGACGCAGACTGCGTCCGCTGGTCTTTCGGTCACCCGCGGCGCATATAAGCGACCTCATCTTGCAAGCCAGCCTCCATCGACGTTGATGATTGCGCCGTTGACATAGTCGGATGCGGGGGCGGCGAGGAAGACGGCGGTCTGGGCGATGTCCTCGGGGCGGCCCCACCGGCCGGCGGG